>JBGGMJ010000111.1:0-32395 GCA_041288095.1 Myxococcota bacterium | reverse complement strand
CGCAGCCGCGCCGACGGTCTCTTCGATCTCGCCGTCAACGGCGGCGGCCTGCTGACCTTGCGCTACGAAAAAGACGGCCTCCTCACCGCACAACGCGCGGTGGTCGCGCCCTGGCGTGACTTCGCGTGGCTCCCCGACGTGGTGATGGTGGCGCTCGATCCCCAGGTCACGGTGGTGACTCTCGGCGCCGGTACCCTGCAGGTCGCGCGTGGCAGCGTCGTCGTCGACGACGAAGGAGAACGCCAGGCGACCGTGCTCATCCCCGCCGGCACGACCGCGACCATGGTGCTCGCGGACGGCTCGACCCAGCCGCTCACATCGATGGACCTGCGCGCGACCGAGTTCACGGTCGGCGATCGCGGACCGCTGGCGATGCCCGCGACGCTGCCTCCGAACAGCGGCTATACGTATGCAACCGAGCTCAGCGTCGACCAGGCGCTCGCCGCCGGCGCGACCGACGTGCAATTCGACACACCGCTGCCGGTCTACGTCGAGAACTTCTTGGGCTTCGAGGTAGGCAGCGTCGTGCCGGCTGGGTACTACGACCGCGTGCGCGCCGAGTGGGTCGCCTCGGACAACGGCCTCGTCATCGAGATCCTCGACATCACCACGGGCTCCGCCGTGCTCGATATCGACGGCGACGGCTTGGCCGACACCGGGGCGCCGCTGACCGCGCTTGGCGTGACGGGAGAGGAGCTCACCAATCTCGCGACACTGTACAGCGCCGGGACACAGCTCTGGCGCGTGCCCGTCACTCACTTCACGCCCTGGGACTTCAACTGGCCCTGGGGTCCGCCGCTCGGCGCGCGCGCGCCGTTCATGCGCAAGCCGAGCGTCCCGCGGTTGAGTCGGCCGACGCGCCGCTGCGGCTCGATCATCGGCTGCGAGAACCAATCCTTGGGTGAGTCCGTGCCGCTCGCGGGCACGCCGTTCACGCTCAACTATCAGAGCGATCGCAGCCCCGCGAACCAAGAGGGCTTGCGCATCCCGCTCACCGACGCGGTGCTCCCGCCCAACCTCCGTGGGGTCAAGCTCGAGGTGACCGTCGCCGGCAAGCAGTCGACGTTCGACTACGGGGCGACGCCGAACCTCACGCACACCCTCGCGTGGGACGGGACCGACGCCTACGGGCGCGCCGTGCACACAACGCAGAGCGTGAAGGTGCGCATCGGCTACACCTATCGCGGCGTGTACCTGTCGCCGGGCCGCCGCGAGCAGATCGCGGTAGCGGCTCAGACCTTCGGTCACTACACCTTCGACGGGGCGCCCGCGACCGCGGACTCCGAGCGCCTCGAGATTACGCTCTGGCAAGAGTACGTCGCGCGCGTCGAGCGTTGGGACAGCCGCGCCCAGGGGCTCGGTGGTTGGAGCCTGAACGTCCACCACGCCTATAGTCCGTTGTCGCGGACAATCCTATTGGGTGACGGAACGCAGCGTCACGCCGAGTCGCTCTCGTCGATCATCTCGACCACGGCCGGCACGGGTACTTCCGGCTACACGGGCGACGACGGCCAGGCGAAGGCGGCGCGCATCAACCAGCCCGCCGACGTGGCTCTTGCCCCGGATGGGAGCCTCTACATCGCCGATCGCGGCAACCGCGTGGTTCGCCGGGTTGGCGTAAGCGGCGTCATCACGACCGTAGCCGGCAACGGCAGCGACTCGTTCAGCGGCGACGGCTTGCCGGCTTTGCAAGCAGGCATCGGCGTCGTCGACACAGTGGCGGTCGCGCTCGACGGCAGCCTCCTCATCGGCTCGGCGAACCGCGTCCGTCGCGTCGGCGCGGACGGCGTCATCAGCACCGTCGCTGGAAACGGCGGTACTACCTTCAGCGGCCCCGGCGCGCTCGCCACGGCGACCTCATTCTCGCGCATCTTCGACCTCGCGGTGGGCTCCGACGGCAGCATCTACATCGCCTGCGGCTTCCAGGATCAGATCTACCGCGTCGGCACCGACGGTCGCGTCCGTGTCGTCGCCGGCATCTGGGATTTCCAGGGCTACAGCGGTGACGGCGGCCTCGGAAGCGCGGCGCAGCTCTTCTTGCCCGAGGGCGTCGGCGTCGGACCCGAGGGCACGGTCTACATCGTCGACGTCGCCAACTCGCGCATCCGCGGTGTCGCGCCTGACGGCATCATCACCACCGTCGTTGGCAATGGCGATTACGGCAGCGCCGGCGACGGCGGCCGGGCGACGGTGGCAAACCTCGCGCGTCCAGCCGCTATAGCGGTCGCGTCGGACGGCGGCTTGTACATCGCCGACGATGACGACTTCACCATCCGTTACGTCGGCAGTGACGGCATCATCACCACCGTGGCGGGCATCGCGGGAACGAATGGCTCGGCGAACCACGGCAACGGGGGACCCGCCACCGCGGCGAGGCTCGGCACCGTTGGCGGCATGACCGTCGGCCCCGACGGCGTCCTTTATATTGCCGACTCCGACAACGACGTGGTCCGCCGCATCGCACCGCTGTTCCCATCGTTTGCGATCTCGGACACGCTGGTCGCATCCGAGGACGGCAGCGAGCTCTACGTGTTCGACAGCAGCTATCGTCACAAGCGGACGGTGGACGCGCTCACGGGCGCGCTGCGCTATCAGTTCGCCTACGACAGCGCCGGCTATCTGACGTCGGTCACCGATGGTAGTGGCAATGTCACGGCCATCGAGCGCACCGGCCCCGATGCGACCGCGATCATCGGGCCCGGCGGGCACCGTACCGATCTCGTGGTCACGAGCACCTGGCTCGAGAGCATCACGGATCCCGCGGGCGGAACGCACTCGATGAGCTACTCGCCTCAAGGGCTCTTGGTGTCGTTCTCCGATCCGCGCGACAACGTGCACGACTTCACCTACGACAGCACCGGCCGCCTCACGCTCGACGAGGATCCGGAGGGAGGCAGCACGACGCTCGCGCGGACCGAGCTCGGCGATGATTACACCGTCACCGCCACGTCGGAGCTCGGCGTCGTCAGCACGTATCGCGTGGAGAAGCTCGCCGCCGGCGGAGTGCGTCGCACGTCGATCGCGCCGTCGGGTGCGACCACCGTGACCGTGCTCGCCCCGAACGGGAGCGAGCTGACGACTTTCCCGAACGGCACCACCCTCACCGTGACCATGGGACCCGATCCGCGCTGGGGCATGATGGCGCCGGTGCCGGCGCGCATCGTGGTGCGCAGCCCGGCCGGAGTCCAGCGCACGATCACCATCGCGCGCACCGCGACGCTCTCGGACCCCAACGACCTCCTGAGCCTCACCCTCTTCACGGACACGTACACCGACAACGGCCGCGTCAGCACGTTGGTGTACGACGCGACCGGCGCGTCGCGAACGCTCACGTACACGACGCCACTGGGACGCAGCGCCGCGGTCACCCTCGACGCGCTCGGGCGCATCGATGGCTGGCAGACTCCGGGCATCGACCCCGTCAGCTTTACGTACGACGGCGACGGCCTCGTGAGCCTCATCAGCCAAGGCAGCCGCGACACGACGCTCACCTATAACACGGCCCTCGAGCGCACCGGCGTCACTGATGCGCTTGGGCGGACAGTCGGCTTCTCCCACGACGCGGCCGCGCGGGTCATCAGTCAGACGTTACCCGGCGCGCGCAGCGTCACGTTCGGCTACGATCCCGCTGGGAATCCGACGTCGATCACTCCGCCTGAGCGGACAGGTCACGGCGTGAGCTACACGGCGATCGATCAAATCGCAAGCTACACGCCGCCCGGCGGCGCCCCGACGCTCTACGCGTACGACGATGATCGCAACCTGACCAACGTGGGCTTGCCCGACGGGCGCAACATCGTGGTCACGTACGATCCCGAAGGACGTGTTGGCGGCGTGAGCCTCGCCCGCGGTGTGATCGGGTTCGACTACAACGACATCACCAGCCACCTCACCTCGGTCACCGCGCCAGGCGGCCTCGGGCTCAGCTACAGCCATGACGGGGCATTGCTCACGGGCGTGGCGTGGACCGGCGCCGTCGCCGCGAGCGTGACCTACACCTACGACAACGACATGCGCGTGAACGCCGAGCGCGTGAACGGTGGCAGCCTCGTGGCGTTCGGCTACGACAACGATGGCTTCTTGACCAGCGCAGGTAGCATGACGCTGGGCTTCGACGCGCAGAACGGCTTGCTCACCGGCACCGCGCTCGGGAGCGTAGCCGACACGTCGACATACAACGCGTACGGCGAGCTGGCCTCGTACGCCGCGGCGTACAGCGGGACGCCCGTCTACAGCGCGACGTACACGCGCGACGACTTTGGCCGTATCAGCCAGATCATCGAGAGCATCGAGGGCACATCCGCGACCTGGGTCTATGGCTACAACACCGCGGGGCGCTTGACCTCGGTGACCAAGGACGCGGCGGCGTTCAGCACGCACGCCTACGACGCCAACGGCAACCGCACCTCGTCGAACGGGGTCACGTCGACCTTCGACGGACAAGATCGGCTCACCGCGCAGGGCACCACGACTTACGTGCACAACGCGAGCGGTCAGCTCGCGAGCAAGACGACCGGCGCTTCGACGACCACGTACAGCTACGACGAGCTCGGCAATCTCTTGCAGGTCTTGCTGCCGGACGCGACCGACATCGACTACCTCATCGACGGCGAGGGGCGCCGCATCGGCCGGATGGTGGACGGCAACCTCGTCCAAGGCTTCGTCTATCAAGGCGCCCTGCGGCCGGTGGCCGAGCTCGATGGGGCCGGCACCATCGTGAGTCGCTTCGTCTATGCGACGCGCGCCAACGTGCCCGAGTACATGACGCGGCTCGGGGTTCCCTACCGCATCATCACCGATCACTTGGGCAGCCCGCGGTTGGTGGTCGACGTCACGACCGGCACGGTCGCTCAGCGCATCGACTACGACGACCTAGGTCGGGTGACGAACGACACCAACCCCGGCTTCCAGCCCTTCGGCTTCGCCGGCGGTCTCTACGACGCCGCGACCGGGCTCACGCACTTCGGCGCGCGCGACTACGACGCACAAACCGGCCGATGGACCGCGAAAGATCCGAGCGGCTTCGCCGGCGGCGATAGCAACTTGTACGGCTACGCGTACGGTGACCCGGTGAACTTCGTGGACCCCTCGGGGCTCGCGGCGTGCAAGCCGCTCTATGTGAAAGTGCACGATACGAAAGCGCTCGACCGGCCCGACCTCATGGCCTGGAACTTCCACCGGCTGCACCTCGGTGACGTGGTCGAGTTCAAGGGCTTCGACCCTTCGGGCACGTTCGCCATCGTCGACATCCTGCTCCCCAACGGCAACACCGTGCAGGGCTACGTCCTGCCGCAGGATCTGAGCACGCGGCCGCCAGACTTGAGCTTTCCCGACGCGAACCGGGGCACGCCAATGTCGGCGCAATCGTACGCGTCGCATGGCGTCGGTATCAAAGGCTAGCTCTGCCACGCTGTCGCATGGGGGGTTGTCCAAACGGACAACACGGTCCCCCGTCGCCCGATAAGGCACCAGAACCCAGATACTCTTGGGTGCTGTGAGCGGAGGCGGCGTATGGATAAGATTGCGAGTCCTCAGAAGCTGGTCGCGGACATTGCGCAGGGCGTGCTCGGCATTGACGCCGCGCAGGTCCAATCGCGGCTCGATGACGTCGTCCAGCTCGACAAGGTGCCGGCCGCTCAACGGGCCACCATTGAGCGTCTCCTGCCCGGCAAGTCGCAGGCGTCGCTCCTCGAGATCTACGCGGCCGCGCGGAACCACCGCGGCGGCTACGACCGCGCCGGCAGCGGCAACGACGTGCTCGAAGGCGCCAGCACCAAGGCCATCGCCGAGGTGCCGCCCCTAACGCGCACTCGGCAAGAGCTCGCGGTGGCGCTTGCTCAAGCGCTCTCGCGCTCAATCGAAGCAGGCACCTCTCGAAGTGGCTGGAACGGTTTCACGGCCACGGGCGGTGAAACTCTGAAGTACCTCCAGACTGGCGCGGCGATCTCGTCGTTCGAGGTCGGCCTCATCACCGATCTGATGCATCACTGGCGTGACGTTCCCGACGTCGCCTCCGTGGGACAGAAGCTCATCTTCGCGCTCGAGCAAGAGAAGGCGGACGCAGGCTATGTTCGCACTCTAGGCCAGGACTTGAGCCACTACTGGTCGACGCGACGTCGCGAGGGCTACTCGCCGCCGCTGATTGGCGACGTCCTGCACGTCTTGTCGATTCCGCTCGATGTCGTGGATCTCTTCGTGCTCGGCAGCCGACACAAGGACCTCGAGGGGCGCCGCTTTCATCGCTAGCCTCACCCGACCGCTTTAGCGCACAGGCTCACTGCGGCGAGTCCGCTCCTTCGTCCTTGTCTTCAGCCCCCTCCTTCACGTCCGGCACCTTCAGGGCGTCGGGTGAGGTCGGGATCACCGCCGGCGCGTCTTTCGTCGCGGTGATCAACGCGTGGATCGCTTCCGCGAGGCGGGCGTGATCCTCGGCGGCGTTGCGCTTGAGCTCGTTCGACATGACGGCAACGAGATAGACGTAGGGCTTGCCTGCCGCGTTCACGCTGGGCGTCTTGGCCGCGAGGTCGGCAGCCGGTCCGGTGACGGCGGCGAGGGCTTCGGCCGGCGGCGGCGTAGTGTCGATCTCGATGAGTGAGTTGAGAATGTTCTGGAGGTCACCCTCGTACTGCACGCGCTCGGTGGTCTCGGGCTTGAACCTGAAGAGGCTGCCGCTCTTGAAGAACGCCGCGAAGTTGTCGAGCTTGTGCGTGTGCAGATAACGGACGCGGCGGCGCGTCAGATACATCATCTTCTTGAGCTCGAGGCTCGACCACTCATCGACCATGCGACCCTGTTCGACGCGCAACAGCCACTGCACGAGCGACAACGCGGTAGCGCTGCTGGTTTGCGAGCGGATGTATTTGCCCGCGCCCTTGGTGAAGTAGAGGCGCAAGCGGAGGATCTCAGGGTCGAGTCCCGCATCGGACAGCGGCTTGCTGACGACCTCGAAGGAAGCATTGGTGAGCGCATCGCGGCCGAGCTGCTTCCACAGGTCAGCCGTGACCTTGGGGGGCGGATACTCCGCGCCCAAGAGCTTCATCAACGTGGCCTCGCGCCACAGCATCGCCGCCGCCGAGTTGTTGCTCGCCGATAGCGCGCCGTCCATCCACTCCCACAAGCTGAGCTTGTCGCCGATGACGACGCGGCGGCTGGTGCTCTTGTCGAGGTTGGCTCCGGTGATGAAGGGAAGGTCGTGCGAGTCCTTCATCGCCCAATCGTCGGCGGTGACGATCGTCTCTCTGAGCACCTTCTCGCGGGCCGCGATGTCGTTGGGAAAACGCTGCTTGAGCTGGTCGAACATGCCCGATGCAACGAGGACCTTGGCGACACTGCCGGGCGTCTGTCCCACTTGCTCGTTGACGGCTGCGTAGCGCGGGTGCGCCGGATCGGTGATGTCGAGAATGGCGACGTCGTACTTGTGCCACGACCACTGCTTGAGCACCTTTTCGAGGGCTGGCTGAAGGACGGGATCCTTGGGCGTCGCGGTCGTCAGCTCGAAGTTACGACCCTGTTCGCGCATGCGCAGCTTGATGTTGGCGGCTGGCCAGCGAGCGCCTGGAACCAGCTTGGGTCCTCTGTGGAGACCGTTGAGCGCGTCCTGCTGGAACTTCAGGCGCCGGATGCCGGTGCGCTCGAAGTCATCGACGGGAAAGGCGCGGGCGGCGCTAACCCACAAACAGGCGACGAGCAGGACACAGCATGACGGCAGAGCGAGCTTGAGTTTCATTGGAGTCCTCACACCTCGTCATAGAGAGCCATGCTCGGTCAACGCCTGCCACCACGTGTGGACGCAACGACGTGACGGCGGTACGCTGCCAAGGAGCATGAAAGCTAACGGGAGACGGTATCGCCGCTACCAGATCTGCATCCCCGTCGAGCTGCTCATCGGCAAAGACAAGCTATCCCTAGAAACCGCAGACGTCGGGATGAGCGGGGTTTTCGTGCGCACGGACGCACGACCGAAAGATGGCGAGTTCGTGCGTCTCGGCATCGACCTGCCCTTCGACGGCGGCGCCCTCGAGCTGCTCGGACGCATCACCTCGGTGCGCCGCTCGAGTGACCCCAAGCGACCCTCCGGGGTGGGGGTGGCCTTTTACGGTAACGGCCCCAATGAGCGCGACGCGTGGCATCGCTTCGTGCGCGAGATCGAGCGTCGACACCCCGAGTTGGCGGAGAAAGAAAAAGAAGAGGTCTCGGTCGCGCCCGCGGTCGAATCACCGCCAGTCGTGCAACCGCCGGCCCTGCCCCGCCGCAAGGAGTCCGCGAAAGCGGAGCGCCGACGCTACCAACGCTTCGAGGTCCTCGTGGAGGTCAAGGCGTATTTCGACAGCATCGAAGACCTCGTGTCGATGCACACCCGCGACCTCTCCCAGGGCGGCATGTTCATCGCAACGAGCATCGTCACCGCCGCGGGCGAGCGCCTGACGTTGCGCGTCGTTCACCCCAAGACCAAGGCCGAGTTTCCGATTCCGTGCCGCGTGATCCGCTGTGTGAGCGATGCCGAACAGCCCGGCCTCGCGGTCGAGTTCCAGCTCGACGAGGACGGTCGCAATGACTTCTGGACGTTCATAGGCAGCGCGGTGGCGGCGCGGACCGAGGCTAGGGGCCGATCGGTCAATTACTTCTGAGGTGCCGGGGGCGTCACCCCCTCCCGGCGCACCATTCGATTCGCAGGCATCGATACACTCCGCCCCCAGAGTGAATTCGATGGTTGTGCCTTCGTTACCCCATAAGACGGTCGTCCTGTTCGCGCTCGAGCAGGAGTCTCGGCCTTTCCTTCGCGACACCAAGGGCCGCACGGATATCGACGTCCGCACCAGCGGCATGGGTCGGAAGAATGCCGAGGCCGCTATCCTACGGGTTCTCGCGGGAGGTCGGCCGGGTCACGTGATCACGACGGGCGTCACCGGCGGGCTGCGCCCCGATCTGGCGGTAGGCGACATCGTCTTCGACACCTCGGATCCGGGCCTCGCGGGGGCCTTGATTGCTCTCGGCGGCAAACCGGTCCGCTTTGCGACCACGGAGCACGTCCTAGTGACGGTGGCCGATAGGCAGCGTTTGCGCGAGCAGACGGGCGCCGACGTCGTCGAGAACGAGTCGGGGTTCATCCGGGCCATCTGTCGCAACCGAGGGGTCAACTGCACGATCATCCGTGCCATTTCCGACACCGCCGACCAGGACTTGCCGTTCGATTTCAACAAGCTCGTGGGCCCCGACCAGAACGTCGACTATTGCAAAGTCGCGTGGGCGCTCCTCAGCGCCCCTTGGAAGCTCCCCGCGCTGCTCCAGCTCTGGCGCAACACCAACATCGCAACGAAGAAGCTCTCGGCGTTTCTCCGGCAGGCGTTACCGCAACGCTAGGTGAAGTGCGACAGCAACCAGGGCGGCAGGCCTTCGGCGCTGAAGGTGCTGCCCTGCCTGTTGTCCATCGTCGTGAGCCAGTTCTTCTGCACGTCGGCGCCGCGGATGTCGCGCAGCGTGGAATTGAGCGCGCTCCCCAGGCTCGGGTTGTACTGGCACAAGGCGTTGAAGTAGTTGCCGCGCAGCTCATCCGGGAGCGCCATGAACTCCTCGGCGAGTCGTAGCGGATCGAGCGCCGTCCCCTCGAACCCTGCCGGGCAATAGTAGTGCGGGCCCTTCGAGTAGATCGGCGGCGGGAGTGGCGCTTCCGTCTGGATCGCCGGCGGCTCCTCGGCACTGATGGGCAAGCCCGCGGCAACCGTGCTGGGCGCTTCCGCGCGCAGGATGCGGTCGTTCGCGACGCGGTCCTGACCAGCCGCATCGGACGTCGACGTCCCTCCCGATGCCGTATCCCCCCGCCGCACGTGCGATTGGGCTCGCTGCGCAAACGTCCGCGGCTGTGCTTGAGTGTCGGACCACAGGCGATCAGCTCGGGCGTCGGATAGACGGGTCATGCTCGTGCATACCTGCACGGGCTGCGTGTGGGTTCTGACACCCCGTCAGGACGGCAGACACCCAAGCGTGAACAACACGTGCTCCGGGCAATCGAGATAGGCGTTCAGGAGATCCTCGCCACTCGTGAGCTTCTCGAAACCGACCGAGACGATCTCGGTCGAGCCGTCAGGGCAAATCTTTCCCAGATAAGGATGCGCCGCGACCGGTAGCGCGATCTCGTTGGCTGCATACGGCCGCAACGTTGCCCACTCTTGGCTCGCGAGCACGCCGTCGATGACGGACTCGAGACCATGGCCGGCGAGCAGTGTGCGCACCGCCTTGGCGGAGTCGAGAATAGGCCAGGTTTCGCGGGTCGCGAGCGTACGCAGCAGCTTCTCGTGCATGCCGTCGACACCGCTGGCGCACGCCACCGAGTGAATCACCGCGAGGTCGTTGAGCGGCCGCGGGGGACCGATGGCGATCATGCCGCGCATGGCTGCCGCGGCGGACAGCACCTCGGGGCACGCGGCTTCGTAGGCGTGACCCAGCTCGTGCGAGGTTTCCGAGGGCAGGAGCGGGTTCGAAAACGTCGTGGCGCTGAAGCGGTCGCCCGGCTGCAACGGAAAGATCGGCTCTGCCGGCAACTCGGCGACACGCTCGAGGCGCTTGCGCAGCTCGGGACGAGCGTCGGCATCGCGGTCGCGGAGCTCGATCATCACACGAGCGACCTCGCCATGGGTGAGCTGCAGCGTGGTTGCGAGCTGCTCGAAGAGTCGAGCGCGCCCATAGGCGTCGGCTGCTTGCACCGGTATGTGCGACGCCGCCACCAACGCCACATCGCGGCGCAATGGCGAGCTCGCGATTCGCGCCTCGACAACCTTCGCGAGCTTGTCGGCGAGCTCACGGCGCATGGCGTCGCGAGAGAGATTGCCGCTCACCGAGGAGGCGCCACGCGACAGCCGGCGCAGCTCGTCCGCTTTAGCGACAAACTCGTCACCAAGGATGCGTCGGCCGCGTTCGAGATAGTCGCGTGCCAAGCTCTCGGCGTCGGTGGACGCGAGGGCAGCGACACGCATGCCTTGCAGCTCCCCGCCTCTGTCGAAGGTCGGCAGGAGGTGCTCCGCGAACCACTCGGGCCGTGTGGCATCATCGGTCGAGCCGGCAACCGCGGCGCATCGACGCTGCGCTTCCTCGGACAGCTCGCGGCGCAAGGGGTGGGTCGATTCGAGATGAAACGACAGCCGCAGGAGCACATCGAGCGGCAAGGTCGGCAACGCCGCCCGCGCTTCCTCGAGCAGCGGCGACGTCCCGAGATTCGCGACCAGCAGGCGGTGAAATGGCGCGCGCACGGGTCGCGGGTCGGAGCGCTCGAGCAGCCCGAGCAGTGTCGTGAGCTTCATGGGCGCGGCCGGCGCCGGGGTGCCACTACGCGCAGGGGGGCCGTCCAAGACGATCTCGGCGAGCAGCCAAGCTGCCTGTGCCTCACCGAGGTAAGGTCGCAAAGCGACGATGATGGCGAGACAGCGCTGTGCGTCAGGCGACTGTTGCCAATGTGCCAGGAACGCGTCGGCGTGCGGGCGCAGCGCTTGCAACCAAGCCGCTTCGCCGGGCGTTTCGGAGGGGACGCCGCGCCGGACGCGGGGCTCGAGCGGCTCGGGGCGTGCGCGACCGGGCTCGCCCCCAGCAAGCGGCTGGGCAGGCGGCAACGCCGGGGTTATCCCGGGCGAGCCTGGCAGCGACGAAGATCCTTCCACCACGCGCATTTAGGACGGTATCGACGGTTCCGAGGCTGTCGGTGCGTGACGGCCGGGCGGACCCGCCAAATGGTCATTTTCCGCGGCTTTACGAACGCGCGGCTTGTCCAGCTTCCGCTAGGGCGGATAAAGGGACGCCATGCGTTTGCCAGAGGCCTTCGCGCCTCTCGTCGATCACGGAATCGTGGATGAGGTCGTTCGACCGCTCATGAGCGGCAAAGAGGCGCTCGTCTATCTCGTCATCTCCGAAGGTCGTCAGTGCGTCGCCAAGGTCTACAAGGACGCGAAGGAACGCAGCTTCAAGAACAAGGCTGAGTACACCGAGGGACGCCGGGTTCGGAATTCGCGCGATCAGCGCGCCATGAGCAAGCGGACCGCGTACGGGCGCTCGCGTGACGAAGCCGCCTGGAAGTCGACCGAAGTCGACATGATCTATCGGCTGAGCGCGGCGGGTGTGCGGGTGCCGGAGCCCTATTGGTTCGTCGAGGGCGTGCTCCTCATGGAGCTAGTGTGTGACGCCGACGGCAGCCCCGCGAGGCGTCTGGGCGAGCTGCAGTTCGCGCCGGACGATGCCATGCTGATCTTCGAGGTGCTGCTCGCCGACGTCGTGCGCATGCTCCACGCCGGCGTCGTCCACGGCGACTTATCCGAGTTCAACGTGCTCATGGCCGGGGACGGACCTGTCATCATCGACTTTCCGCAGGCGATCGACGCCGCCGGTAATCAGAACGCACGCAAGATCTTGATGCGCGACGTCGACAACTTGCATCGCTTCGTCGCGCGCTTCGTGCGCGGGTGGACGAGCCCGCCCTACGCCGAAGAGCTCTGGAGTCTGTACGAGCGCGGCGAGCTGAAAGCGGACACCCGCCTCACCGGGAAGTACGTTCGCTCGGCGAAACAGGCCCACGTCAGCGGCGTGATGGACGTCATCGACGACGCGCGCAAGGACGAGCAGCAGCGTCGCCGCAACCAGGGCGGACCGATGCACCAGGCGCCTCGCGGCAAGCGCCCTCCTCAGGCAGTTCCACCCCTGCGCGATGGGCGAGGTCCGCAACAGCAGACAGCGCCGCGCGGCGAGCGTCGACCCGGGCCGCAGCAGCAGAACGACCGACGGCCGCAGCAGCACAACGACCGGCGCCCGCAGCAACAGAACGACCGGCGCCCGCAGCAGCAGAACGACCGGCGCCCGCAGCAGCAGAACGACCGGCGCCCGCAGCAGCAGAACGACCGGCGCCCGCAGCAGCAGAACGAACGACGACCGCAGCAGCAGAACGAACGACGACCGCAGCAGCAGAACGAACGACGACCGCAGCAGCAGAACGAACGACGACCGCATCCGCAGCAGCGGGATGCAGGCGCCGCACCGCCGCGGCGGAGTCGCTAACCGACGTCGCTTACGGCGGTGTCGGCGGTCCTTGGATAAGGCTGCGCACGCGGCTACCGCCGAATTCACCCGCGGCCCACAAGAAGTCAGTGCGCGCGTCATGGTTGATGTCGACCAGCACCGAGCGGCGCTGCGTCGCGTTGTCGAAGAGGGGCTGTGAGACCTGGCCCTTCACCGCGGTGAAGAAGGTGCCGTCGCCGCGACCGCCGAGGTAGAGCGGGTTCACCGAGGAAGCGCCGGTAAGGAACAGATCGGCCCTGCCGTCGCCGTTCAAGTCGCCGGACGAGACCCAGTTGTGACCGCCCGAGGTGATGGTAACGAGAGGCGCCGCGAAGGAGCCGGTCCCGGTCCCCAGGTGAATCGCGAGCCGGATGCTGGCGAAGCTCGCGACCGCGAGATCGAGATTACCATCGCCGTTGAAGTCGGCCGCTGTAACGGACGTCGGCTCGTCTTCGGTCTCGATGAAGGTGGGCGCGCCGAACGCGGTCGCGAGCGGGCCGCCGGTACCGAGGAGAATCGAGAGTGAGTCAGAGCCATGGTTCACCGTGACGATGTCGTCGTGGCCGTCTTCATTCAGATCGGCGGCGATGAGGGCGCGGGGGTCGACACCAGCGGGGAAGTCCGTCGAGCCGGTAAAGCCACCGGAGCCGTTGTTTGCGAGCACGGCGATGATGTTCGCGCTGGTAACGGCGATGATGTCGTTGTCGCTGTCACCGTCGACGTCGAACGCGACGATACGGCGGGGAAGACCGGTCATGGGCTCGACGGTGTGCGTGTTGAACGGTGGTGAGCTGTTGGTGTGGAGATAGACCTCCACTTCGGCGCTGGCGGCGCGCCCGACGATGAGATCGACGCCGGTATCGCCGTTGAGATGAGCGAGCGCGACACTGCTCGCGGGCACTGACGAGGTCGCGGGCGTGTTGAAGGCCCCGAAAAGGCCGGTAGCGGCGCCGATGGTGTACTGAACGTTGGCGCCCGTCGCCACCACCATGTCGAGATGGGTGTCATTGGTGAAGTCGCCGGCCACGAGATCGACGGGGCTAACTGAGGTCGAGATGTCCTGCGTGGATTCGATGCGATAGAGCGGCGCCTCGCCGAGCAGCACGGGACCGCTATCACCGGGGCTGTCACCGTCGAAGTCCCCGTCATCACCGCCACCATCGTCGTCGCCACCGCCGTCGGTGCAGTTGACGCAAACACAGTTCACGCAGGTGTCGTCGTCGTTTTCCTTGTCGTCGTCCGAACAGGCTGCGAGCGCCGTCGTGGAGAACAGCACCAGGGCGAGAGCATGCTTGGTCATGATGGCGGTGACCTTGAAAGGAGAACGACGGATTGGCAAGAGCGGTTAGCGCTGCTCGACCATACCGATCTGCATGTCGAGGTCGGGAAAGCCCGATGGATCGCCGACGGCGCGGATGCGACCGTAGACGAAGAACAGCACGCGTTTGCCGTCGATGACGGCGACCGAAGGCTCACCCACCGCGAGGATGTCGCCGACGTTGCTGGTCGGAGCGGGCGCGAGCTCGACGCTGGGCACGGTCCACGACGCCGCGTCCGCTAAAGCAACCGCATTCCTGGCGCCGTCGAAGCGGTTACGCATGAGGCTGTTGTCGCGACGGAAGTAAAAGTAGCCGTCGCTGTCGAGGAAGGGCTGGTTCTCCGCGGCGCTCGGGTCGTTGACGACGCTGGGCAAGATCACCTTGGTCCAGGTGCCGTCTGGAAAGGCGGCGCCGGTGTGGACGAAGGCGCTGATACCGTCGGCATCGTCATCGTCGAGCGGCTCTTCGTTGCCCGAGTCGAACTCGTCGTCGGTGAACACCGCCCAGACCGCGCCGGTGGAATCGGTCGCCATCATGGGATTGCCCTGCGTGCCGAAGGTTCCCTCCGTACCGGTGTCGCCGAAGGCGAGGCGTGTCGACGCGAATGGCGTCCCGCGCTGGGGCGGGCTCCCGGGTGTGTAGGTGCCGAGGATTGTGTTCTGGCCGAGCGTCAGTGGTGTCGTGAACACATCGACCCCGCGCGTCTGCGTATCCTGCTGCGCGAAGACCGCGATATTGGGCGGAACGACGTGCAGTCCGAAGGGATTGGCGATGGCGTCTTGCGCATCGTCGAAGGCGACGTAGAAGGGCTCGGCGTAGCTGCCGTCCGGCTGCCGGTGAAAGCCATAGAACATGGTGACCGCCGCGACGATGGGCGCCTCGTCGTCACCGAGACCGTAGAGATTGGAGTTGTGGCGCAAAGCACCGGTCGCCGTATCGATGCGGCCGACGAAGAAGCCGGGCCGCTCGGGCGCGGCGAATGGGCCAATGGTCGTATCGATCCACGGATGCGTGCAGCGATCGGGATCGAGCCGCAGACCGCCGCAACCGCCGCTCGCGCGTGGGAACGACGCGAGGATGAGCCCGCTGAAGTAGATCGGGCCGTAATGCACGAACAGATAAGCACCGTCCGAAGTGACGTTGGCGCCATCTTCATAGCCGGCGGTATTCACCAGGCCGTCGACCACCATCGGCTGGTCCCAGGTGTCGCTCACGTGCTCGAGCACGAGGGCGACGCGACGCACCGTGAGCTCCGCGAATGACACCGTTATCGCGTACTCACCGGTACCCGCCGGGGTAATAGTCGCCGTATAGTCACCGCCGCCACCGTCGCTGACGGCGCCAACCGTGCCGCGCGAGGATTCGAGCGTGAGCGTCGCGCCGGCGACACCGATGCCGTGGTTGGTGAGCCGCGCATGCACCACGATCGGGCTGAGCTGGCTCGAGGCGCCGCGGGTGAAGCGCGCGGTCAGCTCGTATGCGTCACCGCAGGGGTCGCACTCGGTGATATCTTCGTCCGCGGGCTGCTCGTCCGTCGGCTGCTCGTCTGACGGCGGATCGCTGCTCTTGCAGGCGACGCCCGCGAGGATCACGACTGCAAGCACCGAGATCGACCGCACTACTTTCCTTCGCCGCAGTTCTCTTTCATGGCGCGGTCCAAGAGGACGCGCAGCGCAGCGTTCGCGGCTACCTTCAAGATACCAGCTTCGCCCAACGCGGCACGCGCTGACACCAGGGCGGGGTTGTCGCCGCCGCCGATCAACATGTCGCGATAGCGTTCTTCGGTGAAGCCCCAGGCGGCTTGAGCGCCTGCTTCGACGATGCTGAGCTCGCGAAAGTCTTCGATGAGATCGCGCGGTGTCGTGTCGAGGCCGCGCGCGATCAACTTCTCGGTGCGCTGCTGCCATTCGCCGATGGACTTCGG
Source organism: Myxococcota bacterium (assembly GCA_041288095.1). Lineage (GTDB taxonomy): Bacteria > Myxococcota > XYA12-FULL-58-9 > XYA12-FULL-58-9 > JALHOP01 > JALHOP01. Next base: position 16,120 of record JBGGMJ010000111.1, on the reverse strand, counting down.
CCACTGCGACGGCGCCTCCGGCTTGGCCAGCGCTCGCGCCATCTCACGGCGTTGGTCCCATGTGATGGTCGGATTGGAGAAGAGACGAAGGATTGCCTTGCACATAGGAGCTCCCAACAGACTCAGAACGGTGGTTGGTAACCGGCGGCCGGCAGCGCCGCGGGCGGCATGCGGTGGCGCGGGAAATAGGGGGCCGGCCCTTGGGTGTTCGCGGTCGCGAAGCGCTGCAAGAACATCTCGCGCGCATTCATCAAACGCAGATCGCCCGAGCCTTCGCGGTCGCTCGCGATACGTGGGTTGTCGAACGATGCTTCGGCGACGATGCGTTGGAACTCGTTGCGGCGCACCAGATCGCGTGGATCTTCGCGGAGCTCGCCGCGCCGGTACATCGCGAGCAAGCCCTGCCCGAGCGCGAGCACGCCACCGCCGTTGAGGCCGGCGCCCATCGAGGTGCCGTTGAGCGCGCTATAGGCGTCACCGGGGATGGTCGAGCGCACGGCCATGCCGCGTGCCGCGATGTTCGGTTTGTTCTCCCAGCCGTTGCCGCGCGACGAGAAGACGGCGATGCGGTCGTCCGTCGTGTCGACGGTGCCGTTGTGATCCATGGCGGCGACGGTGATGGCGCTCGGAGCGAGCCCGAGTCGACCAAGGTAGCCGGGGAACGGGCCTTCGTTGCCGGCCGCGATCGAGAACAAGATGCCGTGCTCGCGCGTCGCCCGCTCGATGAGCTGCACCAGCGGATCGCGGTCGCGGTGAACCATCGCGGAGCCGCTGAGCGAGACGTTGATGACCACGAAGCCGTCGTGTTGCCGAGCCCACTCGATGGCGCGCTCGAGACCGCGCAGCGTCGACGACTCGGTGCCCCGGCCGGTGTCGTCGAGCACCTGGACCGCCATGAGGCGCGCGCGGGGTGCCGCGCCGCGAACACCACCCTGTGCGGGATCGCCGCGACCAATGGCGGAGCCGGTCGTGTGCGTGCCGTGATGTGTGGGATCGGCGGGCGGATCTTCCGGAGACTCGGTGAAGACGTTGTCGAAGCGCTCGATAGGCGGCAGGTCACGATGGGGCGCCACGCCGCTGTCGAGGCTGATGAACAAGCCGCCTTCGCCCTGCCACTCGGGCCCGAGGGCGTTCAGATCCTGCGCCTGGTGAATGTTCGCCAACGCATCGCTGACTGGACCGGTTGCCGGGGTGGTTTTCGCAACGGCCGTGGGCCGGTCTTCGTGGACCTGAAAGCCCTGCGCGACGAGCTCGGCCGCCTCGGCGGCGGTCATGCGGGCCGTGCTCCAAGGCTCGCTGCCGGAGAGGCCGCCACGGAACTGCATCCCGTGCATGGTCGGCGCGCGCAGCGTGAGCTTCGCGACGTCGCCAAACACGATGTAATCGCGCGGGTTCTCGTCGATGCTGTCGCTAGAGCGGACGGCGAGCGCGGGGGTGTCTACGGCCGGAGTTGGCGCCGGAGAAGGCGGGAGAAGCGTACCAGTGACGGCACGAACGGTGAGCTCGCTCATGAGAAAGGCCAACTGTTGGAGTTGAGCCTCGAGGGAAGGAAGGGTCCCGAGACGCGTCCCATATCGGCACGCGCCGCGCGCATGTTGCGTCCATGGTCGGGCGGGCTACCATGCCACCGACAATGCCGACGCTCATGCTCCTCGCCGTTACCCTGCTCACCGCTCCCGATACCGGCACGCCCGAGCTCTTTCGTCTCAAGGGCTTCACGTTCGGGGCAGAGTACGCGCGCGTCGCGAACGATCCGCACCTGTCAGTGATGTCGAAGCTCTCCAAGGACGGGAAGTGCCAGGTGTCGTATGCGACCCAGGACGGCGTCTCGACCCTGAGCCTCTCGGAGAATATCGGGACGCCCGAGCAAAGCGGGGTTCTGATCCTCGAGTTCACGCGCGATGGCCGCGACCTGGTCGCGCGGCGTTTTGGCCATGCCTACCCACCGCAGGACACGAAACGCGTCGAGCACTACGTCGCGACGACGAAGCGGGGCGGCAAGATGCTCACGGTGGAGTGGAGCAGTGGCTTTTACGGCTCGACCGCGGAGCTCAAGCTGGAGCTCGACGAGAAGGGTCACACTAGGTACGCTTTCGCGGAGATGAAGAGTCACGGGGCGCACTTGGCCTCGTTCTTCATGCGCGACACCGTGCGCGCCGAGTGCCAGCTCCAGTAGAGCCGGAGCAAGCGCTCGCTAGTTCGCGCAGCGCTCGACTTCGAAGTCGCCGTTCAGGGCCAGCGCCTTGCCGTCGACCGTCGCGGAAAAGCTCACGCTGGCACTCATCGTGGTGTCGGTGAGGTCGTCGATCGTAAAGGTGCCGGTCGAGGAGCCGGCGCCGCTGAAGTCGTCGTGGTTCTCGTACACCTGCACCAGGACGCCACCGTAGGTGCCGACGGCGAGCACCCCGACGGCGATCGAGGCGAAGTTGCCCTCCGGAGGCGCCGGTGCCTTCGGACTCGCACAGGTCATGGCGTCGGTCCCGAGAATGACGACGTCGGAGCCACCGCTGGTCTTACCGAGCACACCATTGCGGAGGGTGAACGTGTCGTCACCGTAGGTACCGGTAACACTACCGGAGATCAGCGGCGTGTTGTCGTCGTCGCTGTCACCACAAGCAGCGAACGCCAGAGCAATGACCAGGGGGGTGATTGTCTTCATGCCGCGATGGTAGGCCGCCCCTCGTCAACGCCGCAACTTTCGTTAATCGGCGAGCTGCTTGATGACCTCGCCCCAGAACGAGCGCGCCGCCGCGTCGGTGCGCTGGATGTCCGCCATGGTCTTGTAGGCGGCCATGAACGCGAGCACGCGCCGGTCGATCTGCTGGCCGTCGTTGGCGACGAAGTGCCAGCGGTCGCGTACCAACGACTGCAGGAAGTTGCGTTGCAGGTCGGCGGCGGGTTGGCCGTCGTTGCCGATGACGTTCATACGGGCACCGAAGAACTCCGTCTTGGCGGACCGGGCGAGGACTTGCTCGTTGGCGTCGAGGATCTCGTAGGTCGTCCAGATGCTGCGGCCGAGCACCATGTTCTGGAGGATGGAGCCGCCGACGCTCTCCCAGGTCTGGCGGATGGTGCCGATGCGCTGGCCGCTGCCATCGAGAATGTCGATGTTCGTGCGGAAGTTGTTGGTGAAGCTCTTGGTGTCGATGATGCGTGGGTGCGCCTCGGCGATGACCGCGTTCGGATTGCTGGTGTCCGAGCCCTCGCGCAGGGTCAGGGTGACGCCGAAGACGTTCTGGAAGAAGTCGCGGGCGCCGTTGCTCGCCCAGCGACGCGACATGGTGTTCAGGTCGTTACCGCTGGTGTCGGTGACGTAGAGGTTGGGGAAGGCCGCGCCGACGCCCAGGTATTTGCGGACCGCGGTGCCGTTGCTCTCGCGAATTTCGCCGGACCGCGGCAACACGCGGCTGGGCGCGCATCCGTTCAAGCGGACACCGGCGCCGACGCCCGGATCAACGACGTTGACGAACGTGGTTTGTAGCGCGCGCACCTGGGCCGAGGTGAGCCCCGCGGGGGGCGCCGAGCACGACAGGCGCTGGATTTCCTCGACGCTGATGGCGTTATTGCCGTCGCCGCTTTGGTCGAGCGCTTCGAGGGCCGTGAATTGGGGGGTGCCGGCTTGTGCCAGGCGGGAGATTGCGACGTCGTTGTTGGACACGTGATGCCCCTCTAAAGGTTTGGCCCGAGACGCTCGTTATCGAGTCCGTTTCCGGCGGGTTGCGTCACCCCGGGGGTGCCATGCCTGAAGCGGTGTCGGAGAGGCGGATCACACGCGATCCAGGCGCAACACTGGGCATGCACTTGCCGATTAGTGGACGTCCCCAAAACCGCCGCGGTTCCTCGCAGGCCGGTTGCCCCAACACATCCAGGAGTTAGTTCGATGGCTACGATCAAGGCTTCGAAGGCCGGCGTACGTTCGCTCGGCGCCCAATCCCCGGCCCAAGCCCCCGCCCAGACCGCCAAAGCGGCCAAGGGCACTCAGATGCAGAGCGCCCCACAGCTGCCTGGTCTGCGTCCCGAGGTCATCGAGCGCCGCTTGAAGATGGGCCGCGAGGCTCTGCACGGCAAAGAAGGCGCCGAGGCGGCTCGCGAGGCGCCCAAGTACTTCCGCACCTACGAGCAGGTGAAGGCCGCCATTTTCGAGCTCGCGAAGAAGTATCCCGAGTTCGTCAAGGTGACCGACATCGGCGACACCTTCGAGAAGTCGACCGGTAAAGCGGACCGCGACATCATCTCGATGGCGCTCACCAGCCCGAAGCAGCCGACCGAGGGCCAGAAGACCCGCGTTCTGCACATCGCCGGTCAGCACGCCCGCGAGATCGCAAACCCCGAAGTGCTCATGCGCTACGCGGCGTGGGCCCTCGAGAACTACGGCAAGGACGCCGAGGCGACCGCCCTCCTCGACAACCACATCATCGACCTCGTGCCGATGATGAACCCCGACGGCCACGCCGTCGTCGAGCGCGGCTACACCGGTGGCGGCGACTTGATGAAGCGCAAGAACACCTCGGGCAACAACGGCGCGGGCACCGACCTGAACCGTAACTGGCCCGAGAAGAACTGGGGCACAGCCGGTGCCAGCAGCTCGCCCTCGAGCGACACCTACCGTGGCCCGTCGGCCGGCAGCGAGCTCGAGAACAAGGCCATCGTCGCGCACACCGAGACGACCAAGCCCGCGTTCTTCATGGACTGGCACTCGTACTCCGAGCTCGTGCTGTATCCGCCGGAGGACGACCGCCGTAACACGACGCCGGATCAGGAACACTTCATCCGCGTCGGTAAGAAGATGGCGAGCTTCAACGGCTACACGCCGCAAGCTTCGATCGAGCTCTACCCGACGAGCGGCACCAGCCAGCTCCCGTACGAGCGCTGGAAGATCCCGAGCTTCGTGGTCGAGACCGGCCGCGCGTTCCACCAGACGGACGCGCAGTTCGAGGAGACCTACAAGAAGAACTTCCCGGTCCTGCAGTACGCGGCCGCGATCTCGCCCGACTGGCGCAAGCTGTCGGCGGGTCCCGAGATCGAAAGCGTGCGCATGAGCGCCAACGGTAAGCTCACGGCGATCGCCAAGGACGCCCTAACCGGCAAGTCCGCTGCGGCGGTCGAAGTCGTGTCGAGCCCGTTCGCCAAGCCCGGCTCAGGCAAGAAGCTCACCGGCAACGACGGTACGTTCGTCGCCGAAGGCCTCAAGACCTCGCCGCTCGCGAAGTCGGCGGAGCTGGTTTACGTGCGGGCCCAGGATAGCGAAGGCAACTGGGGTCCGGCGAAGGCGGTTTGGAAAGCGGCGGGGAGCCTCTCGGCTACCGCGGTGCGCGCCGGCGTCGCCAAGTCGGGTCAGAAGATCGCTTGAGATAGTGCAGTTCCTAGGGTGCGCCGTGCAACGCGGCGCGTCCCTCACAAAATTTTGGGTTGTTCAGCCGGTCGGCGTTCTCTTCACGGGCCTTCGGTTCGTAGGAGATGAGCGCCGGCCGGCCGCCCTCGCCCCGTCACTCGAAGCATCAGATGTCGGTACGCGCGTGTACGAATCGCGCGATCTCTTGTGGCATGCGCCTCAGACCTTGTTGTAAAAGCGCGCCATGGCAACCAAGAAAAAAGCTGCGAAGAAGGCGAAGGCTGCTCCGAAGAAGAAGGCCGGCGGGAAGAAAGCGAACAGCGCTTTCATGAAGCCGGTGACTCCGAGCGACCTGCTCTCCGCAGTGATCGGCAACACGGCGGTGCCGCGCACCGAAGTGACCAAGAAGCTCTGGGCTTACATCAAGAAGAACAAGCTCCAGGACGCGGCGAAGAAGACCATGATCAACGCCGACGCCAAGCTGAAGCCGATCTTCAAGAAGGCTCAGGTGTCGATGTTCGAGATGACCAAGCTCATCAGCAAGCACTTGAGCTAGTGCCCTGTCCGCTGTAGCGGACGTGCTCTAGCGGCCTGCCTCGTGTGGTGGGCCCGAGAAAGTGTTTCAGCGTCCAGGACGGGCAGTGGCCCGCTGGGCGCTGGTGTGTCTTCCGGCACGCGTGTTGCACCCTTTGTCGTCCGCGTCGCGCGACCGCGGCGCAACAAAGGGGGATACATGAACACGGCGCTGACAGGGACCGCCCTGACGCTTCACGATCTCGGCGTAGCGGCTGGTTTCGGCGGGGCGCTCTTCGGTCAGATGGCTTTTCATCCTGCGATGAAAGCCGTCGGCAACACGAAAGAGCGTGGCGAGCTTCTCCACCGGGCGTGGCGGAATTTCAGCCCCGCGCATGCGGCGGGGATCGCCATCGTCGGCCTCACCTGGCTGACGGGACGTACGATGATCTCGGGCAGCGAGATCGATTCGACGACCCGCCGGCTGGTGCTCGCCAAAGACGTCATGGTCGCGAGCTATGTCGCGAGCGGCCTTGGTGCCATCGGCTTGGGCTTCCTCGGGGGCCAAAACGAGCCACGCGTTTCCACCGCCGAAAAGGCCGTTGGGAATCGCGAGCCGAATGACACCGCGCTGAAGGCGAGCGGCCACCTGGGCCGGATCAACATCATTGCCGGCGCGGCCATCATCGCGCTCACGGCGGTGCTGAACATCAAGGCCGGTCGCTCGGCGAAATGGTCTGCATTGTCGCGGTTCTTGCCGTAATCGGTGCCCCGGCGCGCACCAAACACGAAATTCTGCCGAAACTCTCGGTATGACTTCTGTTACCCGTGCGCCGCCGGGGCATTTTGGCCACTACAACAGCGCTCAAATCGAAGCGATGGCCACCAACCTCGTCGAGGTCGCGAGCCGCGTCGATGGCCTCTACGGTGAGCGCGTCAGAGGTCTCCACGAGGAGAAGCGCGCAGCCGATGAGGATGTCGCTGCTCTCGAAGGCAACATGCAGCTCGCCCCTTTGCGCGGGCAGCCCGTCACCAACGACATGGTCTTCGCCTTGGCGCGCGCGCGTGGACGCTCTGTCCGCGCCACTCAAGCTCTCGAGAGCGAGCAACGCGCCTTGCGCCCGCTCGTCGACGCCGAGATCCGCGGTGTCAGCGCGAACCCCGACCGTGTCCTCAGGACCATCACCGCCGAGACCGAGCGCGATGCACGCGCCGAGCAAACCGCGCGTAGCGCCGCGCGACGCAACGCCGCCCGCGCTGAATGGCTCTCGAGCTTCGACGCGCGCACTTCGACGGCGCAAGCACTGTGGCAGCTCCGCCGTTTACGAGGCGACACCGATCGGCCTGGTCAGATCATCCTGTCCAAGCGCTGACCTTGCGGAATCGGGGCGGCGTGTCTTCCGTATCTTCCTGACCCGATAGGATACGCGATGTTCGACACGCCCTTCTCACAAGCCATGCTCGGCATGCTCATCGCCGTGGCCGCCGGAGCCGTCATCGGCATCGAGCGCGAGCAAGCACGCGCCGGCACCGGAAATGGCTTCGGAGGCGTCCGCACCTATCCGGCGATTTGCCTCGCGGGCGCCCTCGCTGGGCTGCTCGCGCAGGCGCTGGGGCCATGGATCGTCGTCGCCGGCATCCTCGTGATCGGCGTGCTGCTCGCCATCAGTCACTACCACGAGGTCGAGACGCGCCAGGGTTCCGGCATCACCAGCGAGATCGCCGCCGTGGTCACCTACCTGCTCGGTGTGCTCGCGACCATGCCGGTTGGCGAGCTCGCGGTGCACCACCGTCTGCTGCTCGTGCCCGCTATAGCGGGCGGCCTGATGTCGCTGCTCTCGGTGAAGGAGCCGTTGCACGACGCGGTCCGCAAGCTGTCGCTCGACGACATGTATGCCAGCGCGAAGTTCGTCTTGCTGGCGCTCATCGTCCTGCCACTGTTGCCGAACGAGGGTTTCGGCCCGTACCAGGCAATCAATCCCTTCAAGATTGGCCTGATGGTCGCCCTCATCGCGGGCATCAGCTTCGTGGGCTACTTCGCGACACGCTTCATCAGCGCCGATCGCGCGCTCCTGCTCACAGGTGCGTTGGGCGGTCTCGCATCGTCGACCGCGGTGACCGTGAGCCTCTCTGGGCGCGTGCGCGAAAATGAAAAGGCGCTGTATCCGGCCCTCGCGGCGGTGGTGGCGGCCGGCGGCAGCATGTTCATCCGCGTCATCGTGGTCATCGCGGTGATGGACGCGAGCTTGGTGCCGAGCCTCGCACCGCCGTTCGTCGCCATGGCCGTGGTCAGCGCCGGCATCGCCGTCTTTTCGTTTCGCCGTTCACGCAGCACCGCTCGAGACGGCAAGGATCTGAAGCTCCACAATCCATTCGAGCTGCGCTCCGCGGTCACCGTAGGTCTCGTCATCACCGCGGTCGTGCTGCTCACGCGCTGGGCCAACGAGGCCTTCGGCGCGCGCGGCTTCTACGGCACGGCGGCCCTCACCGGTATCGCCGACGTCGACGGCATCATGCTGAGCGCCGCGACCATGCACCGCGAAGGCATGGAGGCCGGGATGGCGACCACCGCCGTGGCGATCGCCGCGATGGTCAACACTCTGTCCAAGGTCGGCATGGCCACCTGGCTCGGCGGACGCGCCCTGGGATGGCGATTCTTGTTAGCCGCGATTGCAGTCATAGGCGCCGGTGTCGTAGCTCTGATCATTGCTTAAGCACTGGCCCATCGTCTTGCTCGCCCTCGCGGGTTGCCGCGAGGAGCGCAGCGTCTTGTTGACCGATCGACTCGAGGCCACCGTCAAATCGGGGATCTCCGGCATCATCTCGATTGAGCCGTCGGTGACTGTGAGATGGCGCGGCGAGACCATCGCCGAAGGGCGAGAGGTCTACTACCTGAGCTTCGGCCAGAACACCGCCGTCCGCGATGACGCTCACAGGCGCGTCATCATGATCGACCACGACGGCAATCGCACCGATCTGCCCTGCCCCGACGGCGCATCGCTCGCTCCCGACCGCTTTCCCGGCATCGATTGCTGGGCCGGCCACAACGCCTACGATTTCTCGATCACGCGCTACGCCGGCAACGGTCGCGTGGTCAGCAAGCTCACCGCGCCCACGTTCGTGCAGAAGTGCGGTCAGGTGAGCATCGGCATGGTTGGCTACGATCCGCGGGGCGAGGCGGTCATCGGCTACGAGTGCATGGTGGATGGCGCGCGGATGTGCCGGGCCACGACGCTCGGTGATTCGCCGGTGGACATGGGCGAGATTCCGGCGACGACCGCGAGCGTCGATTGCAGCTACCTCATACGCACCCAGGGCAAGCCGCTCAGTGGCGTGCGCAGCTGGTCGACCGTCCGCAACTAGCCGGTGCGCAGGATTGGCGTGCGCAAGCCGCCCGACACGACCCAGAGCTGATGCGAGGCGCGGGTCACCGCGACATGCAAGCGGCGGCGCGCGTCGTTGGTGAGCGGGTAGGCCGCAGCGGTGGCGTCTGGGACGACCACGTAGTCGAACTCGAGACCCTTCACGTTGTCGACATCGGTCACGTCGATCCCCGGCTCGAAGCTGAAGTCGCCGTTGACGACGAGTCGCGCCGCGGGAATGTGCTGCATGAGGTCGTAGCAGCGCTTGGCCCCGTCCGCGTCGGCGGCGATGACGGCAATGCTGGCCTTGGGCTCGCGTTCGACCAAGTCGGCGACAGCGTCGACACAGGTGAGGAGGGCCTGCTCGGCGGTGGGATAGTGCGTGCCGTTGACGGGTACGCCATCGCGGGCAGTGAGGAGCGGCGTCTCGGGTGCCATCGGCCCCAGGACCTGGCGCGCCAGCTCGGCGATCGGCTTGGGGCAGCGGTACGAGGTCGTGAGCTTGCAGGTCGCGACCTTGCGGTTCGAGAGGGTTGCGAGCGACGTGTCCCAACCGGCGAAGCTCGAGGCGGTTTGCTGGGCCTCGTCGCCGGCGAGCGTGACGCTGCCCTTCTTGCCGACGAGGTCACCGAAAACCGCGAGCTCGAAGAGCGAGAAGTCCTCCGCTTCGTCGAGTACGAGCTGTGAGTACTGACGGCCACCGGTACCGGCACGCCAGATCTTGAGGAAGAGCATCACCGGCAAGTCCTCGACGTCGAGGGTGCCGGCAATTTCCTCGGGCGACCCTTCGTAGATGGGCTTGCCGTCGAGAGCCTCGCGGCGATCGGCGTCGGTGATGAACGAGAGCTCGCGCCGTGGGTCGTCGGCGAGCTGGCGCATGGTGTGTTGAATCACCGCGTCGATGCAGCGACCGGACAAGTCGCCGGCCGCGGAACCGACGATCTGGGTGAGGAAGTCACGGTTGCTGAACTGCTCGGCGATGAGGCGGCGCAAGCGCTGCCATGTGGTGCGCTCGCCGTCGAGCTTGGCGAAGCGTTCACGAAACGCGCGGTAGGTCTCCGGATGACGCTTGAGCGACACCACGAGGCCCGGTGCGTCGTAGTGGAGCTTGAGCTCGCGCTCGAAGATGCGTTGCGTGAGATCGGCGGCCCAGGCGTCGAGGGTCTGCACCTGAGCGGAGCCGGCGCCCAGCGGGGACAAGAGGCGGCGCGACAGACGCGCGAGACCCTCTTCAGGCACGACGACCTTTGTATGCTGTAGCGGATACTTGTGCGGCTGCGCGGCACAGATGCGCGCCAACCGATGCAACGCGACCGTGGTCTTGCCGCTGCCGGCGCTACCGAGCACGAGCAATGCGTCTTCTGGAGGCGCGCTCACCGCCGCGTACTGCTCGGCGTCGAGCAGAGCCGTGATGTCCGCTGGGCCGACGCGATCCTTCAGGCCGGCGCCGACACCCAGGATGCCAGGACGCGCCGAGGTCTGGGCCCCTCCGCCGGCGAGCTCGAGCGCTTCGCGCGACAGCGAGCGCCAGACGCCATTCGCGTCACATTCGATGGCGACGTCACTGCCGACGACACGGCGCAGCTCCCCCTTCTCGATGACGACGATGCGGCGCGCCACGACGCGACCCTCTATGATGCGCTCGGGAAGCTCGTGCTCGAAGGCGTCACCTTCTCGGTGGCGGTAGAAGACCTGGGCGATGGGAGCGACGCGCCAGTCGACGACACGGACGTTGGCACGGCTCTCGATAAACGTGAGGCTGCCCAACAAGTAATCGCGCTCGACGTCGCCTTCACGGAGCCGCAAGTGAGCGAGGTACGGACTCGCGGGGTCGGGCAAATCGAAGCGGCCTCCGCGCTCGAGGAGCCGGTGGCGAACGCTCATGTCGAGGAGGACCGTGGGGAGGTCATCGGCCGAGGTCTCGCCGGCTTGCTCGCGCAGCTCCGTAAGTCCGGTCAGAGAGCGCCGTTCGGTGTCTCGGGCGGCCAGAGCATCACCACGTGCTTTGGCGATGGCGTCATGGACGTTCATGAGAAGCCTGAGCTCCTCGGCCAGGACCGTCCGTTCTTTCGGCGACAGGGCCTCTGCCGTGTCCTCTGCGTGGGTAGCGTTCAACGACGAGATCTCGGGCTGTTAGGCGGCGCAACCTGCCACGGGTTGACGACCATGGTAAAGGAGCGCAAAAAACGCCAAACGCTGAAATACGCTGCAAGCCCGCGCGTAAAGCGTTCATGAAGATCATGAACTTCCTCGTGTTCCTGCTGCTAGCCACCATGACCGGAGCGTCCGTGAACGCTCAGGTCGTCAGTCAGCGGGAACAAAACGGCGCGCAAGTCACAGAGGTTGCGTTCGATTCGGCGGGCCATCGCGTCCAGGCCACGGTCATCGAGCCACGCAACAAGAGCGGCAAGCTCGCCGGCGTCGTCTACGCAAACGACGCCGCCGATGCTGGTCAGGTGTTCGCGAACGAGGCGCTCATCCTGGCGAGCCGCGGCACCGTCTCGGTCATCATCGCCCTGCCGAAAGAAGCAGACGAATCACAGCGCGTGTCGGCGGTGCAGCGTGCGCTGGATCTCGCCGTCGAGCACGGAGCCGCGCAGACTCGCCTTGCCTACGTCGGCTGCGGCGAAGGGCGCGCCCTCGCGGCTCCGCTCGCTACAGCGGACACGCGCGTCAAGTCGTACGTCTTGCACGGTGGCTCGTCCGCGGCGGCCGCGCCGAGCGGTACGCAGGTGCTCGTGCAGGACGGCAAAACCGATGTCGACGCTCGCCGCGAGCGCGTGCAGTTTCTGACGTCGTCCCTCAAGCCGCACTGATCGTGAGCCGGGACGCGCAGGCTCACGTCGACCGCGTCTACAAGGAGCACGCCGCGCGCATTCTCGCGGTGCTCACGCGCATCTTCGGGCTGCGCAACATCGAGCTCGCCGAAGACGTCTTGCAGGAGGCGTTTCGTAAGGCGCTCGAGCACTGGAACGACGCCGGTGTGCCTGACAACCCGGCCGCTTGGATCATGCAAACCGCGAAGCACCAAGCGATCGACGCCGTACGCACCAACAAGACACGCGTACGCTTCGCGCCCGACCTCACGCAGCACCTCGAGAGCGAATGGTCCTTGGGCTCGACCATCGACCAGGAGTTCGCCGAAGAGCGTATTCACGACGATCAGCTGCGCATGATCGTCATCTGTTGCGCCTCCGACGTCGGCAGCGAAAATCTCATCCCCTTCGTGCTGCGCTCGCTGTGCGGCTTCACCATCCCAGCCGTGGCGCGTGCCCTGGTGCTCCCCGAAGCGGCCGTGCGCAAGCGCATCGCCCGTACCCAAGAACGCCTGGCGGAAGCGCGCTTCGAGCTGCCACCGGCCGAGCAGCGCGACGCGACCCTCGATGCCGTGCACACGGTGCTCTACCTGATGTTCAACGAGGGCTTTCACAGCTCGGACGCCGAGTCGGCGCTCGATGTCGCGCTCTGTCAGGAAGCGATGCAGCTGGTGAAGCTCGTCGCCGATGAGCCGTCGGTCGCGAACCGCGACACTCTCGGGCTCCTCGCGCTCATGTACTTCCATTTCGCGCGGGTGCAGGCGCGGCTCGACGCCGAGGGCTACGCCGTGCCCATCGACTTGCAGAACCGCTCGCTGTGGAATCAGGAGTGGATTCGTCGCGGTGAGGGTCTGCTCGAGCGGATGGATGCCGCGCGGCCCGGCGGACGTGATCGCTTTCCCGTGGAAGCCCGCATCGCGCGCGAGCACTGCGTGGCGGCGAGCTTCTCGGAAACGCGTTGGCCGACCATCGTCGCGCTCTATGACGAGCTGGTGCGCATCACCGACTCACCACTCGCCGAGCTCACGCGTTGGGTCGCTGCCGGCTATGCAGGTCAGGTTCATGAGGCCATCGCGGCGATCGAAAAGCTGGTCGACCATCACGCTTTGCGCGCCTCACACTTACCTTTGGCCGCGCTCGCGCATCTGCTCGCGAAAGCGGGCAAGGCGGAGCGGGCACGTGAGCTCGCGGCGGCGGCGAAGGCCAAGGGAGGCACTCCACGGGAGCATCGTCTGATGGACGAGCAACTGGAGCGCCTCCTCGGCTCTGCTAGCTCATCTTCATGACTTCGCGCACCTCGACGGTAGCGTCGTGGAAGCGGTGAATCGGACAGGCCCTGGCGATCACCACCGCGTCCTCGATGTTGCGGGCGCGCACGATGGAGTAACCGGTCACCAGCTCCTTGAGCTCGCTGGAGGCAATATCGGTCACCACCTCACCGCTCTTGGTGAGACGCTTGCCGGCGCTCTCGAGCGGCGAGCCGCCCGAGACCAGCTGGTCGGTCTTCTGCAGGTTCGCCATCCAGGCGCCCCACTTCTCCATGATGGCCCCGATTTCCTGGGGCGAAGCCTTGGACCGCCAGTTGGGATCCCCGCCTCGGTAGAGCAATACGTAGTCTTTCATGGTCTTTTTCCTTTGGCTTTCGGCAACGCTCTATCGCGTGCTTTGACCGATGACGAGTGACCCTTCGGGGTTTGGACACCTTCGCGAGAAAAAACTATGGTCGCCGCCATGAAGACCGGTCTGATGCGTCTACTGGACGATCCAAAGCGTTTCCTGGGCAATGCCCGCGTCGGCTTGGTGTGCAATCCGACCACCGTCGACGGCAAGCTCAAGCACGCAGCCGATGTGTTGGCCGAAAGCGACGACGTCAAGCTCGCGCAGCTTTTCGGCCCCGAGCACGGGATCCGCGGCGACGTGCAGTACATGGTCGACGTCGACGACGAGAAGGATGACCGCACCAACATTCCGGTCGCCTCGCTCTACGGCAAGGTCTTCGAATCGCTGACGCCGCGACCGCGGGAGCTGGACCGCATCGACGTCTTGGTGTTCGACGTCCAGGACATTGGTGTCCGCTATTACACCTACGCCGCGACGATGGCCTTGTGCATGCAGGCCGCCGGCAAAGCCGGCAAGAAGGTGATCGTGCTCGACCGGCCGAACCCCATCGGCGGCACCATCGTCGAGGGCGGCGGGCTCGACGAGCACTTGAAGAGCTTCGTCGGGCTGTTCGCGGTGCCGCATCGCCACGGCATGACCGTGGGTGAGCTCGCGACCTTGTACAAGACGCGCTTCGGCATCGACTGCGAGCTCGAGGTCGTGAAGTGCGAAGGCTGGAAGCGCGACACGTACTACGAGGCGACCGGGCTCCCTTGGGTGATGCCGTCACCGAACATGCCCACCGTCGACACGGCGCTCGTCTACTCGGGCATGTGCCTGTTCGAGGGCACCAACATCTCCGAAGGCCGCGGCACGACGCGTCCTTTCGAATATTTTGGCGCGCCCTTCGTCGATAGCATGAAGCTGGTCAAGGAGCTCGAAGCCTACAAGCTCCCGGGTGTCTTCTTCCGCACCTGCGCGTTTCGCCCGACCTTCGACAAGCACACCGGCAAGGTTTGCAGTGGCGCCCAAATGCACATCACCGATCGCCGGACGTTTCAGAGCTATCGCACCGGCCTCGCCATCACCCACGCGCTGCGCAAGCTGCACCCCAACGACTTCGCCTGGCGCAACGACGCGTACGAATTCCGCGATGACGTACCAGCGTTCGACTTGCTCACCGGCTTCGCCAACGTGCGCGAGCTCATCGAGGCGAGCGCGCCGTTCGACGACGTCATGCATGCGGCGCTGCGAGGCGCGGACACCTACCATCAGGGACGCAACGCCGCTTTGCTTTACTAACGTGCTTACAGTAAGGGCAGCTTACGTAGGGGGAGATTCATGAAGAGCGTCATCACCGCAATCGCGGTTTCCGTCTTGTCCGCTACAGCGAACGCATCGACGGCCATTGTCCTGGTGTCGGCGAGCAAGTCCTTCGTCGCGGAGCAAATGCTCGAAGACTGGAAGAACGAAAAGCAGCTCGGCGAAAAGCTTTTCACCGCCGGCAATCCAGAAGTGGTCACCGCCGACGCCATGAAGGGTCTCGCCGCCGGCCACACCGCGCTCGTGCTCGGCGTCTGCGATGACGGCGAAGCTGGGCAGGTGCTCCCGGTGATCCAGGCCCTCTACCCCACCGCCGTCGGCAAGAGCGTCGAGAACGCGCCGTCCGGCTGCCCCAAGCTCACGTCGAATCCGACCAAGGTGGCGAAGCGGCACGTCGATAAGGGCGGCAACTTCACCCTCACCGTCGTCCTCTTCGACGGCACCTGGGACAAGGGCGAGACCACGCAGCTCGCGATCGCGCACGTCCGCGACAAGGAAGACACGATCGTCGACACCTACTCGCAGCGCGCCGGCACCGTGCTTGGCGGCGAGACCTGCAAGGCCGAGCTCAAGCAAACCGGTCGCATCATCGCCATCAACCGCACCTGCGAAGGCACCAAGGACGTCGAGACCAAGAAGCTCTCGCTCGCCAAGGGCCGGCTGAAGACCGAGTAGCGAGACGCGCGTCCGCTAGAACGTCCAGGTCGCGGTGCCATCAGCGGCGATACGCAGCGTGGTGCCGCCGAAACGATGCTCCGCGGCCGGGACCTTTTTGCGTAGCTGGAAGCGCGCCGCTGTGATGCGGTTCTCGCTGCCGCTGCTGACACGCAGCTCCTGGCTCGCGGTGCGCACGACCATCGTCTCGCCGCTCTGTTCGACCGTGCAACCAAAGCCGCGCGCCTTGGCGATGAAGTCATCGCGCTCGCCGGCGCTGAGGGTGAGCGAGAGGCCGGTGACCTCTTGCAGGAGCTTCGTCGCCTGCGTGTCCTTGAGGACGGCGGCGTAGCGGCGCAGCACGGCTTCGCGTGAGACGCCCGTGGGCGTACCGGTCTGGGAATTCCAGCGCTCGAGGAACTCGGGCACGTACTCCATGATCCAAACAGCGAGGTTCTTCGAGAGTGGCAGGGGCAGCGTCCCCATCTTGAACCAGGGAATGGCGCTGCCTGTGAGCTCGC
>JBGGMJ010000110.1:0-19512 GCA_041288095.1 Myxococcota bacterium | reverse complement strand
AAAAAAACTCTGAATGAAGCACGGAAGGCGGTTTCGGCACCTGCGGCCATAGCACCGGCTCGGATTGCCGAGATCGCTTCGGCACCTGTTCCGGCTGCCGCCAAGCCCAGCAAATCACGCGATGAGCTTTTCCAAGAGATCATGAACGTCTTCGTGGAGAAGACGGGCTATGAGCCCAGCGACCTCGAACCGACGTATCAGCTCGAGGCCGACTTGGGCATCGACACGGTCAAGCAAGCCGAGATCATGTCGCTGGTCCGCGAGCGCTACAGTCTCGCCAAGGACGAAAACTTCAAGCTCACCCAAGTGCAGACGCTCGACGCCGTCGTCGATTACGTCCTCGCCGGTCTGAACGCTCCGCAAGCGCCGCCGCCGGTGGAGGGCCCCCAAAGCCCAAAATCCCAGGCTGCAGCGCCGAAGGCGAGCGTTGCAGCGCAGACAAAGTCGCAAAGCCCAGCCGCGAAAGCACTGTCGCTGCGTGACACGTTAGCGCAAGCCAAGGGGTTTGCCGCTCGCACCGTAGCCGCCGTTCAGATCCCGCAAGCGGAGCCGGCGCGCAGCATCGCCGGTCGTCACGTCGTGCTCGTCGGATCGGACGCCGTCTTCCGTCAGGCGATGCGCGAAGCCCTGCTCGCGCAAGGCGCCAACATTCACGTCGTGCAGCCCGAGACCCTCTCGGACGCCGAGCTCGAGTCGCGTTTCGCCGACCTGGGTGGCCAGCCCGCCGACGATCTGGTGTTGCTCAGCTCCGAGCAAAGCACCATCAGCGTGTCCGCTATCGAAGCCGAAGTGGCGCGCGCCATGCGGCTCGCACGGGCCTTCGCCAAGGCCCGCGCCGGCGCCAAGGGCCTGGGACTCCTCTTCGCCGGCCGTAGCAACGGCATCTTCGGCATGCACACGACCGACGCTGTCGGCCTCGTCATGGGCGCGCTGTCGGGTATCGCGAAGTCGCTCGCCAAGGAGTGGCCGGAAGCGCGATGCCTCGCCATCGATCTCGACCGCACCGAGGGCTTGCCGCTCTCGTGCCGCCGCGCGCTCGAGTGCTGGATGAGCCAGGCGCCGAGCGAGATCGCGGTGCACAAGGGTCAGCTCTGGACCCTGCGTCACGGCAAGGTCGCCGAAGCCGTCGACGCTCCGCTCGGACCCCACGCGGTGGTGGTCGCGACCGGTGGAGCCCGTGGCGTCACCTTCGAGCTCGTTCGTGAGCTCGCGCGCACGCAGGCCCTCCGCATCGTCATTCTCGCCCGCACCGGCGGCGTCGAGGAGAGCGCGAGTCCCATCAAGGGCTTGAACGACAGCGAGCAGAAGGATCGGGCCAAGGCCGCCCTCACTTCCGCCGGCAAGCGCGCGACCCCCGCCGAGGTGAAGCGCTGGATCGAAAACGAGCGCACCCGCCTCGACATCACCAAGAATCTCGAGAGTCTCCGCGCGCTCGGCAGTGAAGTCGAGCTCATCGCCTGCGACGTCGCCGATCTGTCCGCCCTCGGCCGCGTCGTCGACGGCATCAAGGCGCGTCACGGTCATGTCGATCTGCTGGTGCACGGTGCCGGCCGTGAGGAATCGAAGCTCCTCGCCGACAAGGATCCCGAAGCCTTCGAGCGCGTCTTCGCGCCCAAGGCACGCGCTGGGTTGTCGCTCTACGTCTCGCTCAAGCCCAAGCGCATGTTGACCATGGGCTCGGTCGCGGGCCGCTTCGGCAACGCCGGCCAGGCCGACTACTCGGCCAGCAACGAGCTCCTCGCCGCGCTGTCACGCGCCGATGGTCGTGACATCGTCAACGTCGACTGGACCGCTTGGGGCGACGTCGGCATGGCGACCAAGGACGCGGTGAAACACGTCCTCGAGAGCTCGGGTGTCGAGTTCTTGCCCGCCGCCATCGGTGCTCGCCTCGGCGCGGCGCTGGCGCTGTCGACCTTCAAAGGCGATGTCGTCGTCGCCGGCGAGCTCGGCCTGTTCGCTCCCGCGGACGCGCCCGCCAAAACGGAGGCGAAGACCGCAGCCCCACAGCCAGGGCCCGCGAAGCACCCGGCTATCTTCGATCGCGTGGACGGCAACGTCTACGTGCGACGCTTGGATCCCAAGCGCGACATCGGGCTCGACCATCACCGCCTCGACGGCGTCGCCCTCTTGCCGGGAGTCATCGGCCTCGAGCTCATGACCCAGGCCGCGATGCACGCCGCCGGCAGCGATGCCAGCCGCATCGAGAACGTGAAGTTCGCAAGCCCAGTGAAGCTGCACCGTGACGAGCCGCTCGATGCGCGCGTCGAAGTGACTCTCAAGGACGGGCACGCGGACGTGCAACTGTGCACGGAGCTCGTCAGCCCCACGGGCAAGAGCATCCGCCGTGAGCACTTCGCGGCCACCGTACATTTCGGCAAACGCGAGACGCTCACTGGGCCGGCGATTCGTCGTCTCGAGATGCCGCGCGATCCGGGCATCGAGCGCAGCGCCATCTACAAGCGCTACTTCCACGGTCCCGTCTTCCAGGTGCTCGGCCGCATCAGCGTCTTCGGTGAAGACGGCGCCGAGGCCAAGTCGGTCACGCCGTGGCCGACGTGGATGAACGGCATCGGCCACCAGCAGTTGTTCACCGTTCCATTTGCCCGCGAAGCCGCCTTCCAAGGCGCCGGCTTGTGGGAGATGGCCGAGCTCGGCCGCATGGCCTTGCCCGCCGGCGTCGATCGCGTGGAGCTGGGAGCGCCGCTACCGGCCGGTACCGAGGTGACCGTCGAGGCGCGCTTGGTGTCGTCGAACGCCAACGGCTCTGTCTTCGATGTGTGGACCCGCGACGCCGACGGTCGCATTCACGACATCATGCGCGGCTATCGCACGGTGACGCTCAAGCAGCTCGCGCCCGAAGATCGCTTCGAGACGACCTACCGCCGCGAGCTCACCCCGAACTGGTTGTCGGTCGAGATCGACGAGATCCACGAGTCGCTCGCCGCCGACGAGAAGGCGACCCTCAAGCGCTACCTCGCTCCGCAAGAGCAGGCACGCTTCAAGGAGCTCAAGACCGACAAGCGCAAGATCGATTGGCTCGCCGGCCGCATCGTCGCCAAGCGCCTCATCCGTGAGTCGCACTTCGCCCACGACGGGGCCATCGTGCCCTACAGCGCCATCAACATCGTGCCCGACGAGCTCGGGGCGCCGCAGGTCAGCATCGCCGGCGAGAAGGCGGGCACCCAGCGCATCTCGATCTCGCACAGCGCCGGTTGCGCGGCGGCCATGCTCAGCGTCGAGCCGGGTGTGCGTCCCGGCATCGACGTCGAGAGCGTCGAGGCGCGCGATCCGTCGTTCATCCGCGATTATTTCACCGACGCCGAGCGCGCGGCCGCCAATGGTCGCGATCCGGCGCACCTGTTCACCGCCGTCTGGGCTGTGAAAGAAGCTGTCGTCAAAGCCCTCGGCATCGGCGCCCGCGTCGACCTGCGCGAGATCGAAGCGGTACCGCGCATGAGCGCTGGGAGTGAGACATGGCACGTGACGTTGAGCGGCGAGGCCCTGCAGCGGGCCGAGCTACTCGGGGCGGGGACGCCTCGCGTCGAGTTGGAAACGATGGCAAGCCGCGTGGTGGCGCGCGTGCTCATGCCGGTGAACGAGCAGCGCGCGACGCCCAGCCGCGGCAAACCGGAGGTCTCGGCGTAATGGAGAGTGGCATGACCCGCGCGAAGGAAACCCCAAAGCCCACTAAAGCGGACGCGGCGTTCGCGGCTCCTCCGAAGGTTCAAGTCGCGAGCCCCGATCTGCGTGGCGCCGAGCTCACCGCCCGCGCTCGACTCGAGCAGCTCTTCGACACCGGTACCTTCACCGAAATCGACGCGTCGGTGCACCACCGCGCCAAGAATTTCGGCATGGCCGACAAGACCATTCCTGGTGACGGTGTGGTTTGCGGCTTCGGTGAGATCGAAGGCCGGACGGTCTACGCCTATTCGCAGGACCGTACGGTGCTCGGCGGCTCGCTCGGCGAGGCCCACGGCGCCAAGATCGCCAAGATCACCGAGCTCGCCGGAAAAGCCGGATGTCCGGTGGTCGGCATCAACGACTCGGGTGGTGCTCGCATCCAAGAGGGTGTCGAGGCGCTCGCGGGCTACGGCGAAATCTTCCGCCGCAACGTCCGCTTCAGCGGTGTCATTCCGCAGATTTCGCTCCTCATGGGCCCGTGCGCCGGTGGCGCGGTGTATTCGCCCGCGCTCACCGACTTCGTCGTCATGGTCGACAAGAAGTCGTACATGTTCGTGACCGGCCCCAAGGTCGTCCGCGCGGTCACCAGCGAAGACGTCGACACCGAGACGTTGGGCGGTGGCCGTGTGCACGCCGAGAACAGCGGCGTGGCGCACTTCCTCGTGAAGAGCGAGGTCGAGGGCCTGGAGCTCGCGCGTCAAATCCTCTCGTACCTGCCGCAGAACAACTGCGACAGCGCGCCGATCAACGGTGGCGAGGATTCGGTGACCCGGCGTTGCGAGGAGCTCACGCGCATCGTCCCGGCCCAGTCGAACCGACCCTACGACGTGGCCGACGTGGTCAAGAGCGTCATGGACCAAGGCTCGTTCCTCGAGGTCCACGCGCGTTGGGCGCAGAACATCCGCGTGGGTCTCGCCCGCTTGGGCGGACACCCGGTCGGCATCATCGCCAATAACCCCGGCATGCTCGCCGGCGTTCTCGACATCGACGCCTCTCGTAAAGCAGCGCGGTTCATCCGCTTCTGCAACGCCTTCGGCTTGCCGATCATCTCGTTCGTCGACGTGCCCGGCTTCCTGCCCGGCAAGGAGCAGGAGCACAACGGCATCATCAACCACGGTGCCAAGCTCGCTTTCGCGTACTGCGAGGCGACGGTGCCGAAGCTCGCGGTGATTCTGCGCAAGTCGTACGGCGGTGCCTACATCGTCATGAGCAGCAAGCACGTGGGTGGCGACTACAACCTCGCTTGGCCGCAGGCCGAGATCGCGGTCATGGGCGCCGCGGGCGCGGTCGAGATCCTTCACGGCAAGGAGCTCAAGGGAGCGCCTGACCCGAAGCAACGCTCGGCCGAGCTGTCGGCGGAGTACAACACGAACTTCGCGAACCCGAGCATCGCCGCGGCGCGTGGCTTCCTCGACGCCGTCGTCGACCCGGCCGATACACGCATCATGCTCTACCGCGGGTTGCGTGCTATGATCGGCAAACGCGAAGAGCTCCCCTACAAGAAGAACGGCAACATACCTACGTGACTTACCGCGCCGCAGGGGCGGCGCTAAGGTGGAGTTCCCCGCAAAAAACGTCGGGGAACCCCACGCCAGCTATGCGGGAGCTTCGGACGTTTGCCGCGGGGCTACGGGGTGGCGCCGGGCGGGGGGATGGACGAGCCCTCCCGTCTAAGGCCGTGGGGTTGTCGCCCCGCCCTTTGCTTGCTTGTTCGTTGCTGCTCGTGGTGGCGGCTTGCGCTGTTGACCTCGAAGTCCCACCTGGACTCACGGTGACGTGTGCGAGTGACGCCGAGTGCCCGTCGGACGCGCGCTGCAATCCGCTCACCAATGCATGCGACTTCAACGTCGGGAACGCCGCGCCGGCGGTAGCCATCCGGCAGCTCGGGCCGGTGGCGGGCAGGGCCGCGACCACCGTGGCCATCGCCATCGACGCTCTCGATTTCAACGCGCCACCAGTCGGGACGGACACGGTTGCTTTCACGCTCGAGTACTCGCGTGACGGCAGTACCTGGTGCGAAGCGACCATCGACGGAGCTCCCGGGGCCGTAGGGGCCGAGACCACGACGCTCGGCATCGTCTGGGACGCGCTCGCCGATGCCCAGCGCGTCGCGGCCGCCGATCCGTGCGCGCTCGCGACGAGTGACATCGCCGCCTCTCCCGAGGACGGCGCGCCGCCGACCACGGTGCTTGCTTTCGCGGACACGGTGCAGGTGCGCATCACCGCGGTCGACTCGGGCATCCCGCCGGCCCGCAACACCACGGTGTCACCGGTCTTCGCCATCGGTAACGACACCCCGCTGCTCGCGGTCATCGACGATGGCGCGAGCCTGCGGCAGGCCTCGCCGTTCGAGTACACCCTCACCGACAGCTCGCTCGACGAGTCACGGATCGAGGTCCAGTTTCGCATCGAGGGGGTGGTCCCCGAGTCGCCCTGGTACACCGCACGAGTGCGCGGCTCGACTGACGGCGTCGTGGCCGACGCCGCTGGCGCCGCGACGAACCGCCTGCTCGTCTGGAACGCCGATGCGCCGTTGCCCGCCGACACCACGACGCCGGGCGGCATCGGTCACGTGAACCGCCAGGTCACGTTACGCGCGCGCGCGGTCGAGAGCGCACTCGCGCAAGTGACGACCTACGGTGCTTGGTCGACGCTCACTGCCTTGGTTTTCAACCAGACGCCTCCGGTGGTGGGCGGCCTCGAAGTCTCGGCGGTCGAGCCCGACTACGTGAGCACTCTCGTCTTCGTCGGCTACGAGGTCGTCGACGCCGAGAGTGACCTCGTCGACATCGCCGTCGAGTACAGCCTGGACGGCGGCTCGGTTTGGTCGCGCGCCACACCGTATCCAATCGTGCAGCACTCCGGGACGCTCGACGTCGCCAGCAAGCAAAGCTCGCCCGACCGGCACACCTTCGTGTGGAACGCCGGCGCTGACGTGACCGATCCGGTGGACGGCGTGCGACTGCGCGTCATCGCCGCGGACGACGGCGGCAACAGCGAAGCGGCGTTTGCCACCGTGCCGATCCCCGTGGGCAACGTGAGCTCGGCGCAGACCACCGACTTCCTCGACCCGATCTTGGCGACCTACACGTACCTCTCGAACGACAGCAACTCGCGTGAAGGCACCTTGATGACCACCGGCGATGTCACCGGTGACGGCAGGGAGGATTGCGTCGTATGGGCGGGCAACTCGCTCGAGTTCTTTCCGGGCATTGCCGGCGGTGGTTTTGGGGCACGCACCAACTTCGCGCAGTCGGACGGTAACTCACGCGCCCTGGTGACCGCGGACTTGAACAACGACGGTAGGGCCGACATCCTCGCGCACAACGATCAAGACGGCCTGGTCATCGGGCTCGGCGGCGCCGCCGGCCCGACCTACAGCACCGTCGCGAGCGACAGCACCACCATCGCTTTGCTTGCGGTGGGTGACTACGACGGCGACGGCAAGCTCGACGTCGCCATCAACGGCAACCAGAGCGTGATGTTCAGGCGCGGCAATGGCGCGGGCGCGGTGGGGGCGGTCGAAAACCTCGTCGAGAGCGGCGACATCTACGGAATGACCGCGGGCGATTTCGACGGCGACGGATACACCGACATCGCCTACGCGGTGGCGACCGGTTCGGGCTTCGGCGACGTCATCAAGCCCACGTTCGTCGAGGTGCGTGTCCGCTATGGTGCACAGACAGGGTCGCCACCCTTGCGCGCCGGTTATGACGTGGTGGCGAGCGGCTTGGGCGTCAACGACGACGGCTTCAGCTACCGCAGCGCCATCCTCGCGGCGGGCGATTTCCGCGGTGACGGCAAGGCCGAGCTTGCCTTCGTGGACCTGCGGCAGCTCAACCTGTCACGCCTGCGCCTGTTTGCGCGCGAGGGTGGGTGGTACATCCTCGACACCATCATCGACAACATGCCGCCGATGCGTCGCATGGTCTTCCGTGCTGGTCCCCCGGCGCAGGTCGTGCTCGGCAACACCACGACAGCCATGGCGTTCGGCTGGAACACCACCGTCGCTCGCTGGCGGCGGCTGAGCGGTACCATCGGGGCCGCCAATGACATGGTCATCGATGATCGCAATGGTGACGGACAACCCGATATCTTGGTCGCGGCGCCGACCTTGTTGACGGCGCGTGTTCACGCGTCGGGCCACGGCGCGCCGTCGTTCCCGGGTGACCCAGCGGCGAAGTTCATCTTCGTGGTGCCGGACCGAAACGCGCTCACCATCGCCGCTGATTTCGACAGCGATGGTCTCTCCGACGTCTGGACCATGGACGCGCGCTATACATCGAACCACGTCGTCGCGGTCTTTCGCGGCACGTCTCAGCGTGACGTGGCCGATGGAAACATCGAGGTCTTCGGTACGCCGACCTTCATGGTGCCGAACAATACCGTGCTCGCTGGGGCCAGCGACTATCTCGCGGTCGGCGACGTGAACGGCGATGACGCCCCCGATGTGGTGCTGTCGACCGACTCCAACGGCAACTACTACGTCACCGCGGGAGCAGCGCCCAATACCTTCACGCCGGCCGCTTTCGTGAGCTCTGGGCAGCCTGGCGGCCCCGTCGTGCTCGGCGACTTCGACGGCGACGGTCGCGACGATGCCCTGAACTGGCAGAGCTACGAAGGGGTCCACTACGCCCGCGGACCGGCAGGGAGCGTCACCAGCTGGCAAGCAGCGCCGCTCGCCATCGATTCCGCCACCGCCGCCGGCGACGTCGACGGAGACGGCGTCGACGATGTGGTGGCGGCCAACAACTCGGCGGGCCAGGTGAGCGTCTACTTCGGCGGCGCCGGCGGCGTTAGCGCGGCCTGCAGCACGGCCGTGCCCGCGAGCGCTGATGTGCTCAGTATGGTGGTTGGCGACGTCGCCGGACGTGGAGCAAACCAAGTCGTCGCCCTCACCGCGAGCAATATTCATGTCTGGACCGTCGGTCGCTGCAGCTACAGCACGCCGATCACCTCGACCATCAGCGTGGCCATCAACGACAACGCCCGCCTCATCGACATCGACGGTGACGGTGTTCTCGACCTGCTCGGCGAGACCTTCACCGCGACCGCTTACGTCGCCGGCGGCAACGTCGTCGGCGGCAAGCCGACCGGCACCTTCGCACCGGCCGTCGCCATTCGATCCGACCTCGAGTCGCTCGCTTTTGGCGACTTGAACCGCGACGGCATTGCCGACCTTTTCGCCGCGAGCTCCGACGACAGGCTGCGGGTCTTCGTCAACCATCGCTATCAAGTGCTGCCTCCCTGGCATCAGAACCTCACGACCGCCAACGTGGTCGGGGGGGCGCCGCGCGCGGTCGATCGCTTCGGTGACCCCTGGGGGCTGCCCATCGCCGCGCGACCGACCGTCGATCGCGAGCCAGTCATGCATGCCGCCCGCGACCTGCGCTCCGACTTCGCGACCCGCCTACGCCGCTCCGGCGTCACCGTCCCCGCCACCGCGACGGCCATCTCGCTCGCCTGGGAGCTCTCGGGCCACCTCGCAAGTGACACGACGAGCGGGGGTACCGGCGGGCAGGTGCATGTCAGGCCGGCGACCGATCGTGAGCTGATCGTGAGCTTCCCCATCTACGACGCCGTCGTCGGCGACCCGGCGAGCATGCTGGTCTATGCCCGCATCGTCGCCGAGTACGAGACGAGCGGCAGCGGCGCCTTGTTGCAAACAGCCGACGGCCGTACGCAATGGCGGGCGGTCGACACCTTCATCGCGGTGACCCCGGACGCCGATGGTAACCTCGCAACCGGCACCGGGCCGCGCTTCGTCTACGACGCCGGGACGCGCACCATCCGCGTCGCCACCGACAGCCTCGGCGTGTTCCGCGCCTACGCTACTCCTTGACCTTCAAGGCGCCGAGCTTGTCGGCGAGCGAGTTCTTGAAAGCGGCCTTGGGCTTTTCGGGCTCGACGGGGGTGTCCACCGTGAAAGCGGACAGGGCGATGCGGCGCGAAGACGCGTCGACGTCCAGCACCCGCACTTCGAGCTCGTCGCCGACCTTGACGACGTCGGCAGGCCGCTTGCCGCGCTCTTCGGTCAGCTCGGTGACGTGGCAGAGGCCCTGCACCTCGGGGACGAGCTCGACGAAGGCGCCGAACTCCGTGACCTGTGTGACCTTGCCCTTCACTTTGTCACCGGGCTTGAGCGTGCGCGTCGCCCCGACCCACGGGTCTTCCGTGAGCTGCTTCACACCGAGCGAGATGCGCTCGTTGTCGACGCTGACGTCGAGCAATGCCACTTCGATGGCGTCGCCGACTTTGTAACGCTCGGCGGGCTTCACGCGGTCGTTCCAGGCCATGTCCGAAGCGTGCAAGAGGCCGTCGATGCCCACGTCGTCCAGGGTCACGAAGGCACCGAACTCGGTGATGCTGCGCACCGTGCCCTTGATGCGGTCGTTCGGGCGGTACTTCTCGCGCAGCGTCTTCCAGGGGTTCGCGGTCAGCTGACGCATCCCCAAGGCCATGCGGCGCTCGGCCATGTCGACCTCGAGGACTTGCACCTCGATGGTCTGGCCCTTTTGCACGACCTCACTGGGCTTGCGAACGCTCTTACCCCAGCGCATCTCCGAGACGTGCACCAGCGCCTCGACGTTGGGCTCGATCTCGACGAACGCGCCGAACTCGGTGAGCCGCAAGACCTTCGCCTGGATGCGCTTGCCGACCGGGTACTTCTCGGCGATGCCGGCCCACGGATCGGTGGAGAGCTGCTTCACGCTCAGGGCGACACGACCCTTGGCTCGGTCGATCTCGATCACCTTGGCTTTGACGGCGTCGCCTTCCGCGAAGACTTGGGTGCCATGGCGGACATGACCCCAGCTCATGTCCTCGTTGCGCAGCAGGGCGTCGAGGCCGCCGATGTCGACGAAAGCGCCATAGCCGACGAAGCTCGCCACCGTACCCTCGACCACGTCGCCGACGTTCAGGGTCTTGAGCTGAGCGTCGCGTTGTACCGAGCGTTCGACCTCGAGCAGGGCGCGGCGCGACACGACCAGGGCGCCGCGGCGCTTGTCGAGCTCCATGACACGGAGCTTGAGCTTCTGCCCAACCAGCGGCGCGAGATCGCTCACTGGGCGTAGGCCCACTTGCGAGGCTGGCAAGAAGGCGCGCATGCCGACGTCGACCGAGAGGCCGCCCTTGACCATGGCCACCACTTCACCTTCGACCTCGGCGCCGCTGGCCTGGGCTTGGGCGATGCGCTCCCAGGTCGCGAGGGCCTCTGCCAATCGTGGCGGCATCGGCTCGGAATCCTCGCCCGGGGTAGTGACGTTGCTCTCTTCTGACATCATGGCCTCACTTGAATCGATTGCGGATGCGGTGGCGGATGAGCTCCAAAGCGTCCCGCTCGCGCAACTTGGTGTCTTCGAAACGAACCGTGAAGCCGCGCTCGTCGAGCTCGGCCAGACGTGTCCGCTCGGGGACTTTGCGGTCGCCCTGATACAACGCCACCTGGCCGCGCGTCACCTCGATCTGGTGCCGTTCGAAGGTGTCCTCGAAGAAGCGCTTTTTGAGCTCGCCGACGGTCATCTTCTCGACCTGAACCGGCAGGAGCTGCATGGCCACCGACAGGTGCGCGAGGCTGAACGACCACTCACTCACCAGCTCGTAGTCGAGATAGGTGGGGTTCAAGACCGCCTGGACGTCCTTGCCCTTGGGCATCCAGTAGCTCGACAGGGTGGTGCCGCAGCGTGGGCAGACCGAAGCGCGCAAGTCGTCGAGGCCACGCGTCTTGTAGAGAGGTACGGCGTAGACCTCGCGCTTGCAGGCCTCGCAAGCCACGTGATCACCGAGCACGGTGAGGACATTCGCCATCTCACGGCGCACCTTGGCGCGTTGCAGAGCGACCGCTACAGCGGTGCGACCTTCCTGATCGACGAAGCGTAACCCGGCGTACGCGACTTTCTCGTTGGCGCTCTTCACGCCGAACTGGACGAAGGTATCGAGCTCCACCAAGGCTTCTTCGAAGCCCCGCAAGGCGGCGCCTTCGCCCGGGACCTCTTCCTCGAGGTAGGCGATGCGCTCCGCGATGTGCTCGTACGATGCGAGGCCGGCGAGCGGGAAGGGCGACTGGTCCGCCGCATAGGTCATGAGCACGAGGCGCAGGAGCGTCGGCTCGACGTCCGCCATGGCTTCGATGCGGTCGGCTCTCTCTCGGGCACTCTTCGAGACACGCGCGGTGGCGAGCTCATCGAGCCCCAAGCGCACCAGGCTCTTGTCGGCGTACGGGTCGAACAGCCGTAGAACGGCGGTGTCGCGGGCCGCGACCTCCTGGCTCGTTCCATCGCGGTTGTAGGACGACACGTGACGCTCCAAGCGCAGGGCGGCATCGCTGATGTCGCCGTAGGCGCGCTGAACCCGCGACTCTAGCTCGATCCGCAGCTCCTCGACCAGGTCACGCCCGACCGCCGCCGCTTGCTCGACGTTGCGGAAGAGCTGGCAAGTCGCGCTGTTCTCGAGGGCCATACGCTCCTCCTCGAGGTTCTCGAGCACGGCGGTGAACCACTCGAGCCGGCTCTCGAGCAAGGCGATCTGTTCTTCGATGTGCAGGTCGTCGTCATCGAGCTCGCCACCCTTGGTTTGCTCCTCGAGCGCGGCCAAGCGTTCGAGGTCGCGGGCGCGATAGAGATTGTTGATGCGCGCCATCATGTGACCCGCTTGCAGCCGCTCGTCCTCGGTGCGCGCGAGGTCCGGGTGGTAGCGGCGGGCGAGGCGCCGGTAGATGGCCTTCAGCTCGCCTTCGCGCGAGGTCGCGGTGCTCTCGGGGAGCTTGTCGGTAAGGTCGACGACCTCGGCGCGTAGGGGCGCTTTTTTTTTCTGCGTGGTCGACTGCTTTACATCGCGGGCGCGCCGCTCGTCGACGCGCGCCCCTTCGCTGGCCACGTTCTTTCCGGGGCGTCGCGACAGGAGATTGGCCCAGCCGTCGAGGACGCGGACGTAGCTGGCGATGCGCTTGAGCAGGGCGTGCTCGGAGGCCAGCCGGCTGCGATAGGCGACTTCGAAGCTACCGAGCTGCTCACGCAACATCTCGATGGCGAGGTCGAGCTCACCGATGGCGTCGCGGCGCTCCTCGAGCATGCGCACGAGCTCGCGCAGGCGCTCCCGCTCGGGACCGCCTCCTAGGATGAGGGCACTGCGTTTCACCGTGGCAAAACAACTGACGCGGCTCGCCGCAATCCGTCAAGGCTAGAACCAGACGCGCACACCCGCGGTTGGCCCCGCGAGCACGGTGTCGCCAATCTGCAGGCGCTCGCCGCCGACCATGATCTCGACGGCGCTGACGACGAAGCCGACCGACCCGCGCAGCTCCGTGACGAACGCTTGGCCGACGGTGCCCATGCTGGCGCTGCCCGCGAGGATGACCGGTCGGAAGGGGAAAGCTTCGAAGCCGTAGCTCAAATCCCAGCCCATGAAGGCGGCGTCAGGCGTCGTCATGAGGCGCGGCCCGATCCCGATGCGGAACTGGACCGCTTGGCTCTGCGCGAAACGGATGGCCGCGTGCATCGTGCTCACGGTCATCCAATCGACGTCGCGGTCGAGCTCGATGCGGTCGCGGGCACCCAACTCTTCACGGTAGATGGAGGACTCGGCGTCGAGCTCGAAGCGCGAGGGCGTGAACAATCTGAAGCGTGGCCGCAGGCGCAGGGTGTTGCCGTCGATACTCGCGCCGTCGAGCGAGGCCTGCGCCGCCCAGCTTTGTCCGCCGGTTGCCCAGTCGTCGCTCGGCGGTGGCGGAGGTGGCGGCGCGACCTCGATGACTTCATCCAACGCGTCGTCGGTTCCCCCTTCGTACACTGTTTCACCCGGCATCCAGGCGCGCTCGTCCGGCGGACCATCGCTCATGTCGTAGGTGTCGGCGGCGACGAGTGTCAGCTGATCGCCTTCAGTGAGCAGCTTGTGACTGCGGACGATACCCTTGGCGCGGCGGGCGTAGGGCTTCGGCTCGTAGACGAAAGGCAGGGGGCCGCGCGACTCGAGGGCGAGCTGCGGGATGAGAATTGGGATGCGCAGCGCGCTCCACACGAGCAGCCCATAGAAGGTGTCGGCGCCGTCGCTCGACGATGAGTAGCTGGTGTCGGCGGGACGGCCGCTCGGAGGCGGGTTCGCGCGACCGCCGCCGGTGCCGCCACCGCGGGCCGCGTTTGCCGCGTTGCGCACCTTCCCCGCCCAGGCAGGCGTGGCACAAAGCAGCGAGGTAGCGAGCAGCAGCCACAAGCGCATTGGGCTTCCGACCGTGAGGGGCACCCGTTTGGACGCACCCTCGGGGCCGGGCATTCAAACCCGAGGTTTTTCAGCCCTTGTCGTAATACTGCTGGCGATAGTCGCCGATCATGCGCGCCGCCGTGAAATCGGCCCCCGTGACGATGGCCTGCTTCATGACCTGCGCCCATTGCTCGCGGCGCTCGTAATACGTCGGGATGATCTTCTCTTCGAGCGTCGTGTAGAGCGACTCGGCGTCGGCGGCGTCATCTGGATTGTTGGCGTCACCGATGAGCCAACCATTCTCGCCGTCGCGCGCGGCCTCGGCCCACCAGCCGTCCGCGATAGAAGCCGAGGGAATTCCGTTCAACGCCGACTTCATGCCGCTCGTGCCGGACGCTTCGTATGGCCGCAATGGCGTATTGAGCCAGACGTCGACGCCGCTGGTGATGAGCGCGCCGGTCCACATGGTGTAGTTGACGAGGTATCCCACGCGGACCTTCCCGCCGAGGTTGTGACCCGCCTGCACGACCGCCTGAATGATGCGGTGGCCCGCCTCGTCACGCGGATGCGCCTTGCCGGCGAACAGGAACTGCACGCGGCCGCCGGCGAGACGGGTCAAGCGATCGATGTCGCGGAACAACAGCGTCGCGCGCTTGTACGCCGCGGCTCGGCGCGCGAAGCCGATGGTGAGGATCGAGTCGGCGAAGCCCAGGTTGTTGTGGGAGTTGGCGTAGGTGAGGAGCTGGCGCTTGCGCTTCTTGTGCGCGTGCAGCAGCCCTTCCGTCGACAGCTCGCCGGCCTGCTTCAGGACGCGCGGATCGCCACGCCAGCCGGGCAGCTCCTTGTCGAAGAGCTCTGCCATCGGCTCGGCCACCCACGTGAGATGGTGAACGCCGTTGGTGACGTGTCCGACCGTGCGGTTCGGAAACATCTCGCGCGTTACTTCACCGTGGAGCTTCGAGACGCCGTTGGCGGTGCCGCACATGCTGAGCGCGAGCTCCGACATGCGCAGTGCATCGTGGCCGGCGAAGTCGCGAATGTTCTTCGGCATGCCGTCGCCGAGCACCCGCTCCGCCATCTCGTACATGAAGACGTCGTGACCCGCGGGCACCGGGGTGTGCGTCGTGAAGTGACTGACATGGCGGACATGATCGAGATCGACGCCGGCCATGTGCATGGCGAGTGGCGCGAAAGCAGTGTGGCCCTCGTTCAGGTGGAGGCGCTCGATCTGCGGATGCACGAGCTTGACCGCCTTGTAGCCACCGAAGCCGAGCACGGCCTCCTGCAAGAGACGGAGCTCTTGGTCGCCGCCGTAGAGGCGATGGGTGATGCTGCGATCTTCGGGCGCGTTGTCTGGGCAGTCGGTGTCGAGCAACAGGACCGGCACCCTCTTGCCGGTGAAGCCGGTGATTTCGGTCGTCCAGATGTCGACGTTCACGCGGCGGTTGTAGAGGCGAATGTCGACGCGCTGCGGCAAACGCTTGAGCAACGGCGAGGGCATGAACGCGGGGTACGACTCGGTCTGCCAGCCGTCGTGACCTAAGTGCTGGCGGAAATAGCCTTCGCGGTACATCAGGGTGACGCCAACGAGGGGCAAGCCGGCGTCCGCCGCGGCCTTCAAGTGGTCCCCAGCGAGCACGCCGAGACCGCCGCTGTAAGTTGGAACGTCGGTCGAAAAGCCAATCTCGGCGCTGAAGTAGGCTGTGGACTGCATGCTATTCGGAATCCCCCGTGGTCAGGGCAAGAACACGATTGTGTACCGGCAAGTCAAGGGCGGGCCCTGGAAGCAGGGGGGCAACTCGGTTTTGCTCCCGAGCGAATAACGGCTATGGTTTCCGGGCATGTCCATCGAGGTTGAGCTCGCGGCGCCGGCGTTTCTCATCGCCGTGCCTCAACTAGGGGATCCCAATTTTTCGCGTGGGGTCGTCTTCGTCATCGAGCACGGTGAGCAGGGCTCGATGGGCCTCGTCATCAACCGGCCGGGCAACCTCGATCTGAAGTCGTTCGCCTCGACCCAGAACATGCAGTTCCGCGGCGACGGCAGCTCTCTCGTCCTCCAGGGCGGACCAGTGCAAACCGACCGCGCTTTCATCCTGCACTCGTCGGATCACCGCGGACCCGAGACCGAAGACGTCATGGGCGAGACGCGACTCTCGTATTCGCTCGAGTCCTTGAAGCTCATCGTCGAGGAACCGCCGCCGAAGCTGCGGATTTTTCTGGGCTATGCCGGTTGGGGACCAGGGCAGCTCGCCAAGGAGATCACCGCCGGTGCTTGGCTCTTGGGGCAGGCGACCGAAAATCTGGTCTTCGAGACGCCGATCGACCGCATCTGGGAGACGGCGCTGCGCCACATGGGCATCGACCCGGCACTGCTGATGCACAGCGGGGCCGTCCACTAGCTCGCGGCGCGATCACTCCACTCGCCGCATCGAGACTCGCGCGGCGGTAGTCCGCCATGGCGTACGCCCCGATGAGTGCCCAACCTCGGCTCTCAATTGGCCGCGCGATAGTCGTTGGTTTCGCCCTTCATCATCGGCCGTCGCGGGACGATGACGACGAGCTGTTGGTCGCGGCGCGCGATGGTGAGCCGCACCTGACTGCCGGCCTCGCCGCGCATCATCATCACGGCGTTGCCGAGCGAGACGTCACGGGTCGATTTGTCATCGATGGCGAGCAGCTTGTCGCCGGGCTCGACGCCGACCGATTGGGCGCTGCCGCCCGCGAGCGTACGGACGACCACGGGGACGTGCTCCTCGATGGTCAGCTCGATGCCTACGCCCACGTATTGTTCGGGGTAGCTCTGAATGACCTCGGGCTTGCCGCAGGCGGAAAGGCCGGCCAGCACTATTGAAACGAGCGCAAAAGCGGCGCTACGGCCTCGTCGGCACATTCCCAAAAGCGTAGCCCAGGCGCGGGGTAGCCGCACGCCGCTTAGCGTCGAAACCGCTCCTTGAGGCCCTTCTCGACGCTGGCCGGCACCAACCCCGCAAGGTTGCCGCCGAACTGAGCAATTTCACGGATCAAGCTGCTCGAGACGTAGAAATGCTCCTCTCCCGTCATCATGTAAAAGGTCTCGATCTGGGGAGCGAGACGTCGGTTCATGTGGGCAAGCTGGAACTCGAACTCGAAGTCGGAGAGGGCGCGCAGGCCGCGCATGACCGCCGTCACCTGGCGTTTCTGAGCGTAGTCGACGAGCAGACCCTCGAAGGTGGTCACCTCGACTCGCGGCTCGTCGCCGATGGCATCGCGCAGCATCGCCATGCGCTCCTCTGGCGTGAAGAGTGGAGTCTTGCGGGCGTTGTGAGCGACCGCGACGATCATGTTCTCGAAGATGGCGATACCGCGGTGGATGAGATTGATGTGGCCGTTGGTCACTGGATCGAACGAGCCGGGGTAAAGCACCGTTTTCATGCGGGGTGTCCTTTCGCGCGCAAATAGAAGCTCAAGGCGACTTCACCGTAGCTGCGAGTGTCTTCCAACACGAACGAGGGGGGCGGCTCGGGTGGCGCATCCGAGCTGCGATGCTCGCAGACGACGATGGCGCCGACCGAGATGATCGGACTCTGGTCGAGCAGCTTCATCGTGGGCCCGAGCAAGCCGTCGTCATAAGGCGGGTCGAGGAAGGCGAGATCGAAGACGTCACCGCCACGGGCAAGCCCCTCGATGGCGCGGCTGGCGGGCTCCGCCACGACTTTGGCGCGGTCGTCGAAACCCAACGCTTGTACGTTTTTGCGGACGAGGTTCGCGGTCTGTACGTCCTGCTCGACGAAAACCGCGTATGCGGCGCCACGCGATAAGGCCTCGATGCCCAGCGCGCCGGTGCCGGCGAACACGTCGAGGACGCGGGCGTCGACCGCGCGATCGTAAAGGATCGAGAATAAAGCTTCGCGGACACGATCGGGTGTGGGCCGTGTCAGCATCCCTTTCGGGGCCTCGAGCCTCCGTCCGCCCGCCGTGCCGGCAATCACCCGCATCTGTGGCAATAGTCTATGACGTGTTGAGCCTTCGTGCCCACCCCCTTGCCTTTGCCGCAGGTTCATCCGTACAACGCGCGGGCATAAACCCGGCGTGTCGATCGTTCACATCGGAACGTTGCGACAGGATGCGGCGTTTCAATCCGTTTTTCGGAGGATGGTTCGGATGAAGTTTCTTGCAAAGAGCGTAGTTACAGGCCTCGCAGCGCTCGCGCTCACCGCCTGCGTCACCCGCGGTGAAATCGAAGAGCTCAAGAAGAACGACAAAGAGATCCTCGCCAAGCTCGACAAGATCGCGGCTGGCGCTGGTCGTGCTGGCCCGCAGCAGCAGGCACCACGCGGTCCGGACCCGGAAAAGGTCTATGCCGTGCAGGTGGGCGACTCGGCTGCCCACGGCCCCTCGGACGCATGGGTGACCATCGTCGAGGTCTCGGACTTCCAATGCCCGTTCTGCGGCAAGGTCGTCCCCACCATCAACGAGCTACAGAAGAAGTACGGCAACGACATTCGCGTCGTCTTCAAGAACAACCCGCTGAGCTTCCACCCGCGCGCCATGCCGGCTTCGATGTCGGCCGAGTGCGCCCGTGAGCAAGGCAAGTTCTGGGATGTGTACGAGCGCCAGTTCACCAACCAGAAGGCGCTCGAAGACGCCGACCTCGAGAAGTACGCGAAGGAGTCGGGTGTCGACATCGGCCGTTGGAAGGCCTGCTACACCAGCAACAAGTACAAGAGCCGCATCGAGGAAGAGCAGCGCCAGATGGTCACCTTGGGTGCCCGTGGCACGCCGGCCTTCTTCATCAACGGTCGCTTCCTGAGCGGTGCTCAGCCGGTCCAGGCTTTCGAAGCCATCGTGGACGAAGAGCTCAAGAAGGCCAAGGAGAGCGGCATCTCCAAGAAGGACTACTACACGCAGCAGGTCGAGCAAAAAGGCCTGAAAACCCTCTAAGGGTTAGTGCGTAGCGAAACGAGAGGCCCGGGTTGCGGTGACGTGACCCGGGCCTTTTTTGTGTTCGGTGTTCGCGAGATTGGCTAACGCCCCTCCTGCGCCTTCCGCTCCTCAGGTTTCGTGGCGAGCACAAAACCCTCCGGTACCGGCTCCGAGCTGTTGGCTCCTGTTCGGCGCCGGGTGTGAGAGTTGGAGTCAGCGGAAACGGCCGAGCATCGCGCAGATGTGATCGCATTGGTCGCGTAGCGTCGCGGCTGCGGTTGGGTCTATCAAATCGAGAGTGACCGCGACGTCTGCTATGGCGGTGACCTCGTAGGCGGACCCGCGGGCGTGCTCAAAGAATCGGCGTCGGTCGCGCGCACCACCCTTGCCGCAGCCCTCGGCGAAGTGTGTCCAAAAACCTCATGCTTCGCCTACCTCCGTTGCGGCCTCGGCGTGAGGCCCGCACCCTGCGAGGGCGTCAGCCCGGGGCCTCACGCCGAGGTCGCGACGGAGGTCGCCGCACGAGGCTTATTGGACCGCCCCAGCGGTCCCGCCGAAGGCGCGCGCGAATCGGCCCCCGGCCCCCGGCCCCCGGCCCCCGGCCCCCGGCCCCCGGCCATCGGCCATCGGCCATCGGCTATCGGCTATCGGCTATCGGCTATCGGCTATCGGCTATCGGCTATCGGCTATCGGCTATCGGCTATCGGCTATCGGCTATCGGCTATCGGTTATCGG
>JBGGMJ010000109.1:0-21333 GCA_041288095.1 Myxococcota bacterium | reverse complement strand
TCTTTGCGCAGGCCGTGCTTGACCATGAGGTCACGCAGGTAGTGGCGGGCGATGCCGGCCACCTGCGCCATGGTCGAGATGTTTCCGTTATAGCGGTTCGATAGATCTTGCAGATAGGCACGGGTGAAGTCGTCGACCAGCTTGTTCTTCGCTTCCTTGAAGGGCGGTGGCTTCTCGGACGGGTTGGTTACCGGGACCGGCCGCGCCGGAGCGTTCTCGCTCGTGAGCTTGGTGCCGAAACCCGCGACCGCTTGGGCGACGACGTTCCTGAGCTCGCGCACGTTGCCGGGCCAGCGATAGGCTTGCATTTCAGCGAGCGTCGCCGCCGGCAGCTCGAAGTCGTCGCGGCCGAGCTCGCGCAGGAAATGCCGTACGAGTGGCGCGATGTCCTCCGGCCGATCGCGAAGAGGTGGCAGGCGCACCGGCACGATGGCGAGCCGATAGTAGAGGTCCTGACGAAAGCGGCCGGCGCGCACTTCGGCGTCGAGGTCACGGTGCGTCGCGGCGATGACCCGCACGTCGACGGGACGGTGCCGGTCGTCGCCGACGTGTTTGATGGTACCGGCTTCGAGGACGCGCAGGAGCTTCGGTTGCAGCTCGAGCGGCAACTCACCGATCTCGTCGAGGAAAAGCGTGCCGCGATTGGCGTCGAGGAAGGCACCGGCCCGCGCCGCGACCGCGCCGGTGAAGGCGCCGCGCGTGTGTCCGAAGAGCTCACTCTCGATGAGGTTGCCCGCTATAGCGGCGCAGTCGACCACGACGAACGGGTAGGCCGCCCGTCGCGACGCCGCGTGCACCGCGCGCGCAACGACGTCTTTGCCGGTGCCGGTCTCGCCTCCGAGCAGCACCGTGGCGTCGGAGGGCGCCACGACCTCGAGGATGCCGAATATGCGGCGCATCGCCGGGCTCTCCGACGAGGCAGCGCCGAAGGTGGCCCGCTCCGCCGACGCCGCGGGCGCGAGCGAGCGAGCGACGCGCAAGACCGTCTTACCGACGCGGACCGTCGCCTCGGCCTCGACGAGCAACGCTTCTTCGACGCGGCCGGCGCCCAGGAACGTGCCGTTGGTCGACTTGAGGTCGCGCACCACGACACCGTCGCTACGGGCGATCAACTCGGCATGGTAGCGCGAGACGTTGGTGTCGGTGAGCTTGAGACCGGCGGACTCGTGCGTGCCGATGACCAGTGCATCACGCAGCACGGCGGTGCGACCCTCGTCGGGGCCGCGCAACACCGAGACCTCGTAGGTCTGCTCCTGGAGCTGACCCGTGCTCGGATCCACCCGCAACAGCGGACGTGCTTGTGGCATCGGCTCGGTGGCCATCGGCGTCCAGGTTAGCCCCGCGGGGGTGGCAACAACAAATGTTACCAGTGGACTACTGACCGCGGCCATTGGCGCCGGCATTCGAGGCATGCGCCGGTCATTACGCGCTTTTTTGCGCGCACGTGCCTCGGCACGCCACGTGCTTCGTCTGCGACGCAAAGGAGAAGCACGTGATGAACTGGAATCGCTTCGGAGTTGTCTTGTTAGTGCTGGGAACGGCCGCTTGTGGACGGAGCGTCGTGGAGGCGCCGGATGGTTTGACAGAGAGTGACGTCACGATTCGCCTCGTCTCTGGGAGCTTCGCGCTGCAGGGCGTCGGTAGCGAGAGCGTCCAGAACGTCGTCATCGCCAACTCGAATCGGCGCGTCACCGCGGTGCTCCGGCACCTCCACACGGACCCGCCGTTTTTCGTCGACGAGCTCGCGAGCCCGCTGTCCATTCCGCCGCGCTCCTCGGTGACCGTGCAGGTGTACTTCCGGCCGACCGCACCCGGTGTCTACAACGGCGTGCTCATCTGCCTGCTCGACAGTATTCGCGACAAGCAGCTCCCGCTCGCCGGCGAAGCCGAGCCGGACGAGCCGCCGGCGCCCGGGACGAACAGCGCCTTGCTCGCGTGGGACGAGAATCCCGAGGGTGACCTCGGCGGCTATCTCGTCTACGTGCGCGAGTCGTCGCGGACCTTCGCGGATCCGATCGCGAATGTGTCGGCGGCGTCCTACGAGGTCACTGGGCTAGCGTCCGCGACGACGTATTTCTTCGCCGTCTCGGCCTACGACAGCATGGGCATCGAGGGACCGAAGTCGATCGAGGTGACCAAGTCATTCCCGTGAATCGGGAAAAACCGGCGGCCGCGGTCGTTTTCGAGGTAGCCTGGAGGTGATGAACCGCTGGCGGTTGGCGCTCGTCATCGTCGCGTGGGTGGCCCCGCTCGTGACCGCGAAGGCGGACGAGGGGGCACTCGAACGCGCCAAGCGGCTCCATCGCGACTTCGCGTTCGCTCCATGTCTCGCAACGCTCGACGTTGCCGGCGCCGAGGAGAACACGCCGGCCCGGCTCGCCGAGGTCGAGCTCTACCGCGGCCTTTGCGCCTACGGGCTGTCGCGGCGCAGCGCCGCGGTCGATCACTTCCAGACAGCGGTGAAGCTCAACCCGGCGATCGACCTGCCGCCGCTCACCAGCCCACGCATCCGCCAGTTCTTCGAGTCGGCGGTCGCGGGCCATCGCTCCTCGGGGCCGCGTGAGCCGCCCAGCGAGCCGGCACCGTCGCCGCCGAGCGAGGCGCCGCCTGCCGCCTCTGTCGCTATAGAGGACAATCGCCCGCCACCCGCGCGCCGCCTCCTGCCGTGGGTCACCGCCGGTGTCGCTGCCGCCGGGACGCTCGGGTACGCCGTGCTCGGCATTCGTGCCCGCAACCTCGCATCCGATGCCAATGCGGCGCGCTTCCAGGACGACGCTCTGGCGAGCGGAGATCGCGCCCGCACCTCGGCGCGACTCGCGAGCGTCAGTCTCGGGGTCGCGGTCGCTGCCGCCGTTGCCACGGTCCTCCTCTGGCCGGACGCGGAGCGGCCCGCCGAGCCATGAGGTTTGCATCGTTGCTCTTGCTCGCGGTCAGTGGCTGCTGGGTCGGCATCGACGACGCCTCGAGTCGTGCCTGCGCGTTGCCGGAGCACCCGTGCATGGACGCGCAAGAGTGTTTTGGCGACCGCTGCATTCCAGCGTCGGACTTCGAGGGTTGGAGCCAGGCGCTCCACGGCTTCACGAGCAGCGCCTCGGGGCCCGTGGACGCGGTCGACGTCGCCGGCGACGAGCACGTGCTGAGCGCGAGCCTGGGTACCGGCGGCGGTAGTCACGAAGCCGTCGGTGAAGTCGCCGCGCGCTTGCCGCATGTGACCGCGGGCCGT
The DNA here is from genome assembly GCA_041288095.1 of Myxococcota bacterium. GTDB lineage: Bacteria > Myxococcota > XYA12-FULL-58-9 > XYA12-FULL-58-9 > JALHOP01 > JALHOP01. Next base: position 18,110 of record JBGGMJ010000109.1, on the reverse strand, counting down.
ATCGGCGGCAAGATCCTCTTCCCCGCCGGCGTCGGCGCGGGCTTCACGTTCTGCTACTTGCTCGGCCGGCAGGGGTCGGTGCTCCTGCGTTTGGAGGCCGCTCCCGACGGTTTTCACGTCCAGGCGGCGCCGGGCATCTACAGTGACGATCCCGTGCTCGGCGGTGTCGATGTCGCGACCTACGATCAGGTCGAGCAGGCTCTCGTCCCCGGCCGCGAGTCGCGCTTCGAAATCCGCTTTCGCCAGGGAGACACCGTCCAAGTCTGGCTCGACGGCTTCATGTTACTGGACCTCACCATGTCCGCTTTCGAAGACCCCGAGGCTCTCGCCCCGGCCGAGCTCAGGCTCGGCTTGCAAGACTACCTTGGCGGCACGCCGGCTACGGAAGTCTCGGCGGTGTTATCCGATTGGTCTTTCGTGCCTTTCGAGCCACTGTAGCGGCGCTACCATGGAAGGCACCGTCTTCGGGAAGTACCGCATCCTCGGCCTGCTCGCGACCGGCGGCATGGGTGAGGTGTGCCTTGCGCAGCTCGTCGGCCCGGCGGGTTACGTCAAGACGTTGGTGGTGAAGCGCCTGTTGCGGCACCTCGCGGCGGAGCCGAGTCTCGTCGACCTCTTCTTGAACGAGGCGCGCCTCGCGGCGCTGTTCGATCACCCCAACATCATCCAGATCTTCGAGCTCGGCGAGACCGACGGATCGTACTTCATCGCCATGGAGTACGTGCGCGGTTGCAGCGCGGCGCGGCTCGTGACCCGGCACACCGAGGGTGTGGATCCGCGGCTCGCGGTGCTGATCGTTGAGCAAGCGCTCGCGGGTCTCGCGTACGTCCATTCGCGTACCGGCGAGAACGGCGAGCCGCTCCGGCTCGTGCATCGCGACGTCAGCCCCGACAACTTGCTCGTCAGCAACGAAGGCGTCGTGAAGCTGACCGACTTCGGCATCGCAAGAGCCGCGGCGCAGGCGAAGACCACCGGCGGCGTGGTGCGCGGCAAGTACCGCTACATGCCACCCGAGCAGCTTCGTGGTGAGACCGTCGACCAACGCGCGGACATCTACGCCATGGGGGTCGTCCTTTACGAGCTGGCGAGCGGCAAGCATCCCTTTCCAGGCCAAGCAAACGAGCTGGCGTTGATGCGCGCCGTTCAGGAGAACGAGCCGGTGCCGTTGCGGCGGGCGCGCCTCGATTTGCCGGCCGAGCTGGAAGCCGTTTGCACGCGCGCTCTCGCGAAGGAGCCAGGCGACCGCTACACCAGCGCCCGCGAAATGGCCGACGCCCTCGCCCAAATCCGACCGCTGTGGCGCGACCAGGCGACCTCCGCCCACCTGGGTGAGCTCGTGCAACAGGTCACGAAGACGGACGCCCCGGTCGAGGCCTTCACGCGCGCCGTGGGCGAGCGACCGACACCGCCGCGCCCGAAGTCGCGCCGTGGGCTAGTGCTTGCGTTGACTCTCACCGCCGCGCTCGTCGCCGGCGTGACCGCCGTGGCGTACGCGCTGCGGCGCGAGCCCAACGCGCCGCCGCCGCCGGTGCCCGTCATGGAGAGCCCCGCCCAGATTGCGCCTCCGGAGAGCGCCCAGCCGCTTCCGCCTCGCGCCAAGGATGCGGCGCGCTCCGGCAAAGTGGTGTTTCAGATCTATCCCTGGGCCGAGATCTTCCTGGGCACGAAGCGCTTCGGACCAACACCGATCGAGCCGATCACACTGCCGGTCGGCACCCACGTTTTCACCCTGCGCAATCCCGAGCTCGGCATCGACACCAAGGTCAACGTGCGCGTCCGCAACGGCACGACCACGTTGGTGAAGCGCGACCTTCTGCGCGAGAGCGGTCGCGAGAAATAGCGACTGGTAACAACTGTTGCCAGTCGTGGGCCTCGAGCCCCCAGGGTCTTGGCGAAAAAACCCACGCTGTGAGGGGAGCTAGCGGCGGCACAGACCCTGCAATGGATGGCTCCACCCATTCCACGAGGTCTCGTCCATGCGTATCATTGCGTTTTTCTCCGTTTTAGCGGTCAGCACCGCCGAGGCGCTCGCCGCCCCCTCGGCTCCGCGGAACCTGCGCGTCTGCGCGAGCGACCTCGCGAGCTGCGGCAGCGATCCCGACCCCGAGCCGCCACCACCACCGCCCGCTACTGGCTTCCCCGATGCCTCGAGCACCGGACCGGTCGCCGGCACGGTCTTCCAAGACTACGAAGGAGTGTACGAAGTCCGCACCGACGGTGCCGTGTTGAATGGCTTGCGTGTCAGGGGCGCGATCGTCGTCAACGCGAACAACGTGACCATCCAGAACTGCGAAGTCGACGGCAGCGGCATGATCTGGGCCATCCTCGGGGACGCCGTGACCGGCCTCGTGGTGAAGAACTGCCGCGTCTATGCCAGGCCTTCGCGCACCGACCGCGATAGCACCCACCTCCTGGTGGGCGTCGAAGGCGCCGACGAGATCGCCAACACGGAGCTCTTCGGCCTCGACAACGCCGTCTCCTGCGGCAGCTGCTACATGCACGACAACTACATTCACGATTTCGCCCGCTGGATTGCCGCCGACGACCACACCGACGGTCTGCAGACGTATGGACACGCCGGCGCCGGTGGTCTGCGCGTCGTGCACAACACGGTCATCGCCATCCTGACAGGCGGCGACTACACGCCGACCAACTATGGCGCCGGAAGCTCCGCTTTAGCGTTGAGCGAAGGCATGCACGACCTCCTCGTCGAGGACAACCTCTTCGCGGGCGGGACGTACACGCTCTACGGACCATCACAGGCCGGGTCAGCGCCCGCAAACGTTCGCATCCGCAACAACCGTTTCTCGAGTGCGTACTACGACAATTGCGGCATCTTCGGGAGCCATCACGGTTTCAACACCGGCGCTCCCGGCTTCCAGTGGACTGGCAATGTTTGGCATGAGACGGGCGCGCCTCTCGGCCCTTGAGCCTCAAGGGTGCGGGCGCATGTGCAGCAGCTCGCGGGTCGTCGCCGGCCTGAAGACCTTGGTCTGAGCGAGCTCGCTCCAATGCACCGACGGCAATCGCCGCGCCACGACTCGCCGGGCCTTGTAGTAAGAGAGGTCCAGCGAGTCGATGGCAATGCGCTTCTGGCCCGTCGAGGCATGGATCATCTTGCCGTGACCCATGGCGATGCCGACGTGGCTCACGCGCTTGCTGCCGCCGCTGGTGTGAAAGAAGAGCAAGTCACCGGGCTCGAGCTTGTCCCAGGCGACCTTCTGTCCGACGTTGCTCATCTCGCCGGACGTGCGCGGCAGGAGGATGCCGTGCTCGGCGTACACCTTCTGCACGAAGCCCGAGCAATCGAGTCCGAGGCCGGCGCGGCTGCCGTAGACGTACGGTACTCCGAGATAGCGTTGCGCGGTGTCGAGCACGGCCTTGGCGGGGACCTCGGCCGGCTTGCGGACGTCGGACGCGAGCGCGGTGCCCGCTAAAATGGTCAACCAGAGACAAGTGCCGACAGCGGCGTGGGCGACCCGCCGATCGGTGATCGCGATGAGCCGCAGAATCGCGCGCTCGCCTTTGTCCCACAACTTCATCTCAGCCCGCTGTCGTCCTCTTCGAAGATCGGTTTGAGCGTCTGCTTGGCCGGCGTCGGCTCGGTCCCCGCGACGAAGACCTCCTCGATGCTGCCGATGTCTTCGCTGGGCTCGCCGCTGTCGGCGTCCACTTTGACGAACACCACGTCCGGCGGAGCCGCGAAATCACGCCGCGGCACGCCGTCCAGGGCTCGGCCCATGAAGCGTATCCATATTGGTAACGCGGCGCTGCCGCCGGTAGCCCTGCCGAGCGGGGCGTTGTCATCGAAGCCCACCCAGACCATGGCGGCGAGCTCGGGGGAAAAGCCGCCGAACCATACGTTGCGGGATTCATTGGAGGTTCCGGTCTTGCCGGCGACCGGGCGGTCGAGGACGAGAGCGCGGGTCGCGGTGCCGCCTTCGACGACCGAGCGCATCATCTGGGTCACCACGTAGGCCACCGACGGACGCATCACTTCGGTCAGCTCGGCGCGAGTCTCCTCGAGCGTCGCGTTGTTGGCGTCGACCACTTTGCGGATGAAGATAGGCGGCGCGTAGAAACCGCCCGAGGCAATGGTCGCGTAGGCGTTCGACATCTCGAGCGGCGTCACGTCACCCGAGCCGAGCGCGAGCGTTAGGTTCTTCGGGAGGTCGCTCATGACCCCGATGGCGTGCGCCATCGCGATCACCTTGTCGGGACCGACCTTCTCGATCAGCTTCACAGAGCAGGTGTTCTTCGAGCGCATGAGCGCCGTGCGATAGGTGATGTTGCCGTCGAACTTTCCGTCTTCGTAGTTCTCGGGCTTCCAGACCTTACCGGTGAAATCATCGCGGATGACGACGGGACTGTCGGGGCACACGGTCGCCGGCGTGATGATGCCCGCGTCGAGACCGGCCGCGTAGACGATGGGCTTGAACGACGAGCCGGGCTGCCGGCGGGATTGCACCGCGCGAATCAGATTGCCGCGCTCCTGGTCGTAGCCTCCGACCATGGCGCGCACAAAGCGTGTTTGCGGATCGACGGCGACGATGGCGCCCTCGACGGCGGGCTCCGGCACGAGCTCGACGTCGAGCACCGGCAGCTTCGCCGTGTCGTGGGCGAGGCGCACGGGAACCTTGACGATCTGCACCTGCACGAGGTCGCCCTTGCGCAACACGTCGCTCGGGTCCTTCGGCGGCGGCGTATGGCTTACCGGCGAGAACCGCCGGGCCCAGGTCATCGTCTTGAAGGGAATGCGGCCGCGCTGCGTGCCGAGGTCGACCCAGACCATGTCTTCGTTGGAGTCGACGCTCGAGACCACCGCAGTGACGCGCGTGCCGTCCGCTAACGTGGACAAGCGAAGGGCGCGGCTCGCCTGCGCCTTGTCGCCGATGTTGTCGGTGCTGAGCTTGCGTAGGTCCCAGATGACGCGCTTGTTGTCGACGCGACGGGCCATCTCGGTATCCAGCTCGGCGTGCAACGCGCCGACCAGGTCGTCATAGCGGTCGACCTCGACGCGAACCGTCGGCTCCTTGAAGCCCTGCGTGCGCGCCAAGTCCTCGAGGCCGCTACGCAGCGCGTCTTGAGCCGCGACCTGCGCGGCGGCGTTCATGCCGGTATAGACCGTGAGGCCGCCATGCTGGATGCGCTCTTCGCCATAGCGGTCGACGAGCAAGCGTCGCACTTGCTCCACGTAGTGCGGCGTGCGGCCGAGATAGGGCGGTGGTGGCAGCGCAGGCGGAATGGGTCGTGCCAAGGCGCTCTTCACGTCGGCCTCGGGGGCCCAGCCGTGCTCGAGCATCTGATTGAGCACGTAGCGCTGGCGTTCTTTCGCCGCCTCGCGGTCGGCCTTGGGTGTGTAGCGGCTCGGGTTCTTGGGAATCGCCGCGAGCAGGGCGGCTTCGGCGAGATCGACCTCACGCACCGACTTACCGAAGTAGGTGCGCGCTGCTTCCTCGATGCCGTAGGCGGAGGACCCGAAATAGATCTGGTTCAGGTAGAGAGTGAGGATGTCTTCCTTGCTGAGCAGCTGCTCGAGCTCGCGCGCCAGGATGATCTCGCGGAACTTGCGTGTCAGCGACCGCTCCGGCCCGAGCACGAAGGTCTTCACGGTTTGCTGGGTGATCGTCGAGGCGCCTTGCATGTGAGCGCCCGGGCGCAGGTTCTTGATGAACGCGCGCATCATGCCGACGTAATCGAGGCCGCCATGTTCGAAGAAGCTCGCGTCCTCGGCCGCCATGAACGCGTGGACGACGTGTTTGGGGATGGCGTCGTAGGGAACGACCGTCCGCTTCTCGGTGAACAGCTCACCGACCAACTCCCCGTCGTCGGCGTAGATGCGCGAGACCTGGGTCGGGTCGTAGTCGGAGAGATTGCGGATTGCCGGCACCCCGGCCTTGAGCACGAGAAAGCCGACAACAGCGACGACCAAGCCGATTGCGCACAGGACAGCGCCCGCGAGCAGCACGACCTTCAGTTTCTTCAAGCGTTAGCCCCGCGAGGTGAGGGTACGGCTACGCGTCTGTTCCATGGCTGAGAACGAACGGCAAGCCGCGAGAAATCCCGCGTAGAAGTTCTTCGACGAGAAGCCCCAGTTCTCCTTGGAGTAACTGGTGACCAGGAAGACGAGGTCGTTGGTCCCGGCTTCCGCGACGGCGCGCTTCAGACCGTTGTGGCCGTGGTTGTAAGCGGTGATGGCGAGCGGCCAAGAGCCGAGCATCTCGTAGTTCTTGCGCAGGAGCTTGGCGGCGGCGCGGGTCGATTTGACGACGTCGAGGCGGTCATCCTGCTTCTTGGTGACCGTCAGGCCCAGCCAGCGAGCCGTGCTCGGCATGAGCTGCCACAACCCGAGGGCACCGACGGAGGAACGGGCCACGGGATTGAACATCGACTCGATGAACGGGAGCATCGCGAGCTCGCGCGGCACCCTCTCTTCGACGAGGGTCTTCTCGATCTCCGCCTTGAGCTTGCGGGCGCGGGCGTGCGCTAGAGCGAACTTGTCGGCCACGCCGCGCTGGGTGCGGAGCCGCTCATGGGCGCCATCGAGGTGCTTGATGGTACCGTCGCCGGCGAGCATGAGCAGGGTGCGGTCCTCGTCGTCTTGCGGTGTGAGCGTGAGCGCGAGGCGCGCCAAGCGCTCCTTGAGGTCGTCCACTTCGACGGCGAGCTGCACCTTGGCGGCCTTCTCGTCGACGTCGCCGCTCGCGAGCTTCGGCAGCTCGACCACCCGCCACACGACGCTTTGGGCGTCGCGGTCATGGATGACCACGCGGTCGCTGCCGTGCCGGAGATAGATGGTCTCCCAGAACTGGATCTTGTCCTCGAGCGCGCCGGGCTCCGGCAACAGCGACGGGTGGTCCTCGGCGGCCAAGAGGCGCGGGGGCGTCGAGGGCTCGCGGGCGAGCGACCAGGGGCCGACGTTGAAGCTCGCCTGATGGAAGGTCGAGGAGATGGCGATGTCGCCCGCGGCGCTGGGATCGTCCGCTTCGGCGGACTCGCAGGCCTGCGCTTCGGCGCAGACCTCACCCGCGGGCTGGGGGCGAGGCTCCGGAACCCGCTCGAGCGGCACCGCCATGGCGGACCGGGAGAACGAGCAGAGTGTGGCAAGGAGCGCCGTGCGAGCGAAAAGTCTCATGGTTCCTGTCATGTTGCGTGTGTTCGCAACACCTCCCCAGTGTAGCCCCCACAGTGCCCCCCGGCAAACCTTGGTCTCCTCGGAGCCCTGATTTTCGCGGTCCCCAGGCCACCCCTGGCAGGCTGTCAGATTGTGGGTGACGCCCGCGTGCGCCAGGAACGGTGTATGCGGCACCTCCGAGCCCACACTTTAGTGATTGCCTTCGCCCTGGCCGCGCCCGCGTGTGGCGATGACCTCGAATCGGGCCTCGACAGCTGCGATCTGGACTACCTGAAGGTCTGCGACGGGTCGGTGGATTGCGCCGACCTCTCCGACGAGGCGAGCTGCGGCTGGGAGGTATTCAGCTGCGCGAACGGCATCGGCGGCATCCGCGACGACTGGCGCTGCGACGGTTACGCCAACTGCGCCGATCGCAGCGATGAGGTCGATTGTGGCTGGGAGCTCACGGCATGCGCCGACGGGGTCGATGCCATCCGCGCCGATTGGTGGTGTGACGGCACCGCGAGCTGCCGCGACCAGAGCGACGAGGCCGATTGCGACTGGCCGGGCCTCTACGCCTGCGCCAACGGCGCCAAGACCATTCGCGGGGACTGGGTGTGTGACGGCTCCGCGAACTGCGCGGACGACAGCGACGAGCTCGGGTGCGGCTGGACCATCTTCGCCTGCGCCGACGGCCTCGCGCGCATCCGTGGCGACTGGGTGTGCGACGGGTTCACGAGCTGCGACGACAACAGCGACGAGACCGATTGTGGTTACGAGGTCTTCGTCTGTGGCGACGGCGTCGCGGTCATCCGCGCCGACTGGGAGTGTGACGGCTCGACCAATTGCGCCGACCTGTCCGACGAAGAGGGATGCGGTTGGGACCTGTTCGCTTGCGCGGACGGAGTGCGTTCGATTCGCGCCGACTGGGCCTGCGACTACTTCCCAAACTGCGCGGACCGCAGCGACGAGACGACCTGCGGCTACGATGTCTTCGTGTGCACCGACGGTTCCTATGTCATCAGGGAGGAATGGCGCTGCGACGGCACCACGACCTGCACCGACGGCTCCGACGAGCAGGGCTGCTGATCGCCAGCGCCGCGGGCTTCTGCGCCTGCGGTGCCGACGAGCTGGGCCGGCGCTTCACGAGCGACAATCCCGACGTCTCGAGTGACCCGCAGGTCCACATCCTGTACGTGCTCGCGGCCGACTCGGTGGACCGCGAGCTCGACCGTCGCGGCATCCTCGGAGGCTCGGTGGCGAGCTGGTCGCTGTGGCTGTTCGAGCGGACTGGCGTCCGCCTGCGCCTCGACACCTACGACGGCGAGCTCGACGTCACCTTCGTGCGCATGCGTCCCGACGAGGAGCGCTTCGCCTCGCGCGGCAACCGGATTCGCGATGCCATCGAGGTCGAGCTCGGCGAGCTGGGCGTATTGCAACCCGGCAAGCTCTACACAGCCTACTACGAGGGCGCGGCGAGCCATGCGTGCGCCGACGCGCCGGTGCCTCCCGACCTCGTGGGTCAGGTCACGGTGGTCTACTTGAACGGTGTGATTGCGAACGCCCGCCCGTGCGCCGACAATCCGATCGCCAAAGCGGACGAGCCCGCGGGCTACATCGAGCTCGCGACTTTGCACGAGCTCATGCACGCCCAGGGCGCGGTTCCACGCTGCGCGCCGCACTGGTCGGCCTCGCACGTTGGCGATGATCCGACCGATCTCATGTACGCCGGCAGCGCGCCCTGGCGGCCCGCGGTGGTCGACGTCGGCAACGACGACTACTGGGATCACGGGCGCTCCGACTGTGTCGATTTGTTGCGCAGCGCTTTTCTCACGCCAACTCCCGAGGATCCCGCCCTGCCGCCGGGTTGGTAGCAAGGGAGCGCATTCCCAAGGCGCTCCGCGGGGTTTATGATGAATGTCAGAGGCGGATGCTGCGTCGGAAGCAAGTCGCAGGCCACGGCCCGAGGCCCTTAAGGAGGGCATCATGAGTAGATCTCGTATTGTCCGTTTTAGCGTTGCCATCGCAGCCGCCGTCGTCGTGACGGTGCCCGCCGTGTCACGCGCCGATGTCTACGTCTCCGCCAGTATCGGCCCACGTCCCGTGAGCTTCGACGTCTTCTATCAACAGCTTTCCCCCTACGGCGCATGGGTGCAGTGCGAGCCCTACGGTTGGATCTGGATGCCCGCGGGCGTCGGCGTCGGCTGGCAGCCGTATACCACCGGCTACTGGGGTTACACGTCGGCATGGGGTTACGCGTGGCACGCCGACGAGGTCTGGGGCTGGGCACCGTTCCACTACGGCAACTGGGTCTTCACGCCGGCCTACGGTTGGGCCTGGGTGCCCGGCTATTCGTGGGGACCCGCTTGGGTAAGCTGGCGCTATGGCGCGGGCTTCGTCGGCTGGGCACCGCTGCCTCCCCGTTACTACGGGCATCATCATGGCCATGGCTACGGGCGCGGCGGCCGTTATCAAGCACCGGTTCAGCCCGATGTCCGCAATAACGTCGCCGGTACCGTCGATCCGAAACATTACGTCGTCGTGCCCGAGGAGCGCTTCCAGGACACCCACGTGACCACGTCGATGCGTCGCGAGGTTGGTGACACCGACATCAACCGCATGCAGCAGGTCGAGCGCTTGCCGCAGCTCCGCGTCGCCAAGAGTGACGGCGGCGCCAACGTCGTGAACGACCGCCTCGGGGAGCAGGGGCCCGGCGCGCGCGATTTGGCGCGCGTCGACCATGGCGACCTCGGGAGCAACGCGCAGGCGCTCGATGAGGGCCGCGGCCGCGACATCGGCCGGACGAACGACCTCGACACCGGCCGCGTACGCGATATCGGTCGAACCGACGCCACGCGCACGGCCTTGCCACGTCTTGCCCCCACGCCGCGTTTGCCGGCGCCCGGGAGCGACGACCGCGCGAGCCGCGTCCACGAGTCCGGCGGAGCGCGCTCGACGCCGGGTCAGGACCAGGGAAACTTCCACGGGGTGCCGCGTACGCCGAGCAATCAAGCGCAGCCACGCGTCATGCCGAGCTCACCGCGCGCCATGCCGAGCCAGCCGGCGTTCAACGGCTCGTCCCGCGTGAACGCGACGCCCCGAAGCGCGCCGGTGATGCGTGCCTCGCCGGCCGCGCGTCCCAACTTCCGCGCGGCGCCGTCGTCGGGCCCACGCGCCATGCCGCGGTCCATGCCCCGCGGGCCTCGCTAGAGGGCTTGGCGAAAGAGCGTTTCGAGTGCCTGGTAGTGGCGTTCCGCTGCCGCGCCGTCGTGGGTCGCCGCGTCCTCGACGGCGTAGCCGTGTTTCGCATCGTAGTGCGCGATGTCGAAGTGGACGCCTCCAGCATCGAGCGCGGCGCGCAGCTTTGCCTCGGCGTCGGGTGCTAGGTCACCGGTCGCCGGTGCGATGTAGAGGCGGGCTTTCACCGAGCGCGCCCGCAGGTGTGGGCTATCCGGCTGATCGGTGACGAGGCCACCGGGATGAAACGCGGCCGCCGCGGCGATACGCGCGCCGAAGATGGTGGCGGCGCGGAAGCTCGCGTTACCGCCCATGCAATAGCCGGTCGTGCCGACGCGGCGGGCGTCGTGCTCTTCCTCGAGATGCGCGAGGACGGCGCCGACGGTCGCCTCGAGGTTCGGGTAGCCCAGAGCCGGCTGATAGTATTCGGCCATGAAGCGCGCCTTGAGCTCGGGGTTCTGGAAGACCTTCTGCACCGCCGTCAGGGTGACGGGCGCGCCGATGAAGCTCTCGAGTGGCGGCGAGCGGTGAAACAGATTGGGCTGCACGGCGACGTAGCCCATCTCGGCGATGCGCTCGAGGATGCGCGTCTGCGCGGGCCTGGGGCCGGCGGCGTCGTGAAAGACGATGACCGCGTGCCGTGGACTGCCGGCCGGTGGAACGACGATGGTGGTCGCGCACGGTCCGTCGGGAGTCGAGAGCTCGATGACCAAGGTCAGGCGAGCTGGCGGGCGCGGCTCAGGTCGACGAGCTGCAGTGGCGATGGATCGAGCACGAGGTCGAGCTTGTCGCGCTCTCCGCTCGCATCGCCCGAGTGCTGGAAGGGCAGCGGCCGCGAGAGCTCGACGCGAATGTGCGTCCCCAGGAAGTCGAAGATGCGCTTGCTGTCGCGATGCGTGCCACCCCAGAGGCCGCGGAGGTTCGCGAGCGTGCGGAAGGGGCCCATGTTGGAGATGCGCAGCTGCATCATGTTCGGCATCATGCGAGCGAACGGGAAGATGCGGAAGCCGTAGCCGTAATAAGGCGTGCTGCCGGCGCCGATGTAGCTCGCCGGACCCTCGAAGAGCGTGCTGCCGGGCTCGAGGCGTTCCGAGAAATCACCGCGCGCCGGATCGACGTAGTAGGCCTCGCCGACCGTGGTGACCCGGCATTCGACGGTCTTGTTGTCCGCCATGATGGACGGGATGGTCCGCCCGAACAGCGCCACGAAATAGCCGGCGACGCTGTGCATGATCGGCTTCAAGAGCTTGTTGTGGGTGTGCGCCTTGAGCCAGTTGTAGTCGTTCAAGAGCTGCGAATCGTAGCCGATGCCGGCGAAGAAGAAGCGGTCGTCGCCTTCGCGGATGAGCGGGATGGGCTGGGTGCGGCGCGGCAGGTAGTCGACGATGCGGCCGAGGTCCTTGGCCGGGTGGGTGGCGCCGACCAGGCGGCCGATGGCGTTGCCGGTGCCGAGGCGCAGGAACGCGAAGCGCGGCTCGCCCAGGAGCGTTTGCTTCTCGCCGAAGCGCAGGTAGCGCTGAACGCGCCACTGGTTGGCCTCGTCGATGTAGCGCTGCACCATGTTGATGGCCTGAACGAAGGTGCCGTCACCGCCGCCGCAGACCACGGTGCCGTAGCCCCGCTGGACGATCTCGCGCGCGAAGGCTTCGGCCTCCTCGAGCGAGCGCGAATAATAGAGGTTGTCGCTGCCGACGAGACGGCCGAGCTTCTTGGCGAGGGCGTCGGTGACGCGGCGGGCGTTGCGGTTGAGCAACACCGCGACCTTGTCCGGGTCGGTTGGGGCTACGGGGAGGCCCGCGGTTTCGGCGGCGAGAGATTCTTGCGTCCGCTCGTGCGGAGCAACCACAGGGGTAAGCATTTCGACCACGACTCCTGCGTTACGACCCACTCGATTACGACCGGTTCTCCCAAACCGTGCGGTCCCAAAGGACCGCGAGTCCTAACGAGTGGCTGTGTCGGGGTTGACCCGACGCACATCTTGAACGTGACAATAGCGTAACGTTCTTAACGCAATTCGCCAAGGGAAAGGTTTTACGCACCAGTGACGCGGCTAACTAGGCGTTAAATCTTGAAATTCGCCTTGTTTTTCTCGAAGTCGGCCATGAACCCTTTAAGGCCCGCGTCGGTCAGCGGGTGCTTCGAGAGCTGCTCGATGACCTTGAACGGGATGGTGGCGACGTGGGCACCCGAGAGGGCGCATTTCACGACGTGCACGGGGTGGCGGATGCTGGCGGCCAGGACCTCGGTCTTGAACTGGTAGTTCTCGTAGATGGTGACGATGTCCTGGATGAGCTGCATACCGTCCTCGGACACGTCGTCCAAACGACCGATGAACGGCGAGATGAAGCTTGCGCCCGCTTTGGCGGCCAGGAGGGCTTGGCTAGCGCTGAAGCACAGCGTGACATTGAACTTGATACCGTCCGGCACCAGGGCCTTCACCGTCTTCAAGCCCGGGATGGTCAGCGGGACCTTCACGACGACGTTCTTGGCGATCTTGGCCAGGGTCCGGGCCTGGTCCATCATTTCCTTCTCATCGAGGGTCACGACCTCGGCGCTGACCGGGCCGGGGACGATGTCGCAGATCTCCTTGATGACCTCGGTGAAGTTGCGGCCGCTCTTGGCGATGAGGGACGGGTTGGTCGTGACGCCGTCGAGTAGACCCATGGCGTGCGCTTCGCGGATTTCTTTCACTTCAGCGCTGTCGATGAAGAATTTCATGGCCGTCTCCGTAGCAGGGTAGGCCCCTGAATCCACCCCCATGGGACTGTTTGTCAACGTGCGCTCGGAACCTGTATAGGCGGCGGCGTAATGAAGGTTGTTCGCAACAGACCCGAGATCATCAGCTCGCCGAGCGACGCCCGGGCTCCGGGTTTCGACGCGGCACGCGTGATCGCGGACGCTCGAGCGGTCATCGAGGCCGAAGGCCAAGCGGTGAGCTCGCTCGCCGCGCGCATCGGCGAAGAGCTCGCCCAGGTCACGCGCCGTATCCTCGACTGCAGCGGCAGCGTCATCGTCACCGGTATGGGTAAGAGTGGTCTCGTCGGCCAGAAGATCTCCGCCACGCTCGCATCGACCGGAACACCTTCGCACTTCGTCCACGCCGCGGAAGCCGCGCATGGTGATCTCGGTCGACTCACCAAGAGCGATGTCGTCCTCGCGCTGTCGAACAGCGGCGAGTCCGAGGAGCTCCTGCGCATCGTGCGCCCGGTGAAAGCCTTGGGCGCGCTCTTGGTCGCGATGACGGGTGACGCACGCTCGTCGCTCGCCCGGCACGCGGACATCGTCCTCGATATCGGTGACATCGCCGAGGCTTGCCCGATGGGCCTCGTGCCCACGGCGAGCACCACGGCGATGATGGTGCTGGGGGATGCGCTGGCTATGAGCGTCTTCAATTGCCGGGGCTTCGGGCGCGAGGAGTACGCGCGCTTTCATCCCGGCGGACAGCTCGGACGCAAGCTCATGAAGGTGCGTGAAGTGATGCGCACCGGTGCCGACAATCCGATAGCGCCCGAGACCGCATCGTTGCGCGAGGTCATCAAGGTGATGACACGGACCGCCGGACGCCCGGGCGCGGCCTCGATCGTCGATGGCGCCGGCAAGCTCGTTGGCTTCTTCACGGACGGCGACCTGCGCCGGATGCTCGAAACCGAAGAGTTCGTCGGTGGCGCGCCCATCTCCGCCTGCATGGCCCGCTCGCCCAAGTCCGTTACCGCGGACCAGCTGCTCGCCGAGGCCGCCCGCGTCATGCGGGAGCACAAGATCGACCAGCTCCCGGTGGTCGACGAGGCACAAACCCCGGTCGGCTTCCTCGACATCCAAGACGTCTTGAGCACGCGGCCGGTTTGAGCGAAGGGTTCGTAGCGCATGCAGCCACGTGCACCTCGCTATCGGTTCGGCTCGCTGAACTTCATCTACGACACTGGTGAGTCCTTCTGGGCGGCGCCGGTGCTCGACGTCTCGGAGTCGGGGGTCTTCCTCGAGACCGCGCACCAGCTCGACGTTGGTACTCAAGTGACCCTGGTGCCGGACGTCGCCGACGACGAGAAGTTACCGTTCGAGCTGACGGCGCAGGTGGTACGCGTGAACGAGTTCGACACCGAAGAGAACTTCAAGCGACCTCCCGGGATCGCTTTTCGGCTGCTCAACCTCACAGCCGCGCAGTCGGCGGAGCTCCGCACGTTCTTGCATGAGCGTGGGGTTTTGGTGCGGTGACGCGTCGAACCTCACCGCTTCCCTGACTTGATCAACGCCTGACTCGAAGGCAACACCCGATCCAACACATCGAAAAACTTAACATCGCCACTCAAGATCAGCTTCACCCGATCCTTGAGCGGCATAGCCTCATACTGCGCCTTGGACAAAAGCGTCTCGTTCCCATCCAGCTTCACCACCGCGTGATGAAACCCTTTGTCCTCCGAAGCGTTCACGCTGGACGCGCTCCGCGAATAGCGTGCTCGGCCAACGCCTCCACCTGCGCCGTCTGCTCCGCCATGGCGCGAAAATCCCGCACCCCGAAAGCGCAGCTCAGCACCAGAAACGCGTCGATGAACACGACCCACATCGCGTGCTCGATGAACCGCCACCACTCCGGGCTCGCGACGCCGTAAACGGACTCCGGCCAGAACCACCCGCGCAGAAAATGGTCCGCCGCGACGATCACACTTGCCGTTATCAGCGGCCGCCAGTCCCGATAGAACGCGATGAACGCGAGCGATCCGAAGACGTGGAAGTGCGTCTCGATACGCCCGCCGGTCAGATGAATGAGCAGCGCCGAGAAGAGCACCTGCGACGCGGCAGCCACGTGCCGTGTCAACGGCCGCCCTGGGTAAAGCCAGGTGAGCGTCATCGGCAGGCCCGCGACACCCAGACCGAGAAAGATGGCTGCGTAGACGTGCTGGTGGACGTGCCACTCGGTGCCGTCCCAAGCGCGCGGCGAGACGGTGACCGCGATGAGAATGCCGAATAGCCACTGACCGAGGAGTAGCCAGAAAAACATGCGGTCGATGCGACGAAAGTTGTCGTTACGCAGATCGGTGAAGCGCTGATCGGCGCGCGCCACGATCCCGTCCGCTACCGCATCCACGTCTTGAGAGAGTGAGCTCATGCTTACTTGCCCTTGTCCGCGAATTCCGGCTCTTGCGAGCCAGTCAGCGCACAGCCGTAGATCGGCGACTTCGAAGAGTCCGACGCGCTTCCGCCGAGGATACTCGCGAGCGATTCCTGGCCGGCCGACCAACCTTCGTGGCCGCGCGCCTGCGTGATGCCTCCGGAATAGCGGAGCGCGCCGCCCGCGTCGTAGACGACGACGTGGCCGGAGGTCTCGGCGCCGAAGAGCGAGGCCTCGTGGCCGGCGTCGTCGAAGACGACCGTGACACCCTGCATGCCGCGCGCCCGTTCGATCAGTCGTGAATCGCGCCAGCTCTCGTCGACGTTCAGTGGCTCCAGGAAGACGACGGTCGCGGTCCCGCGCGTCTTGGTGAGTAAGCGATCGAGCTCCGCGAGGCTCGCCTGAGTGCAGGCGCAGAAGGGGTGGGCGAACATCACCATGGTGGTCCGGGCGTCGCGCGGAAGCTTGGAGGTCACGGGCCACGCGGCGGGCGTCGGACTCGAGCGGCCGCCCGTAGCGCTATAGCGGAGGAGAGCGCCGCCACCGAAGACGATCGCCGTGAACCAGGCAATTGCCGCGATCACGACGACCAGCTTGGGCAAAGCTTTCATCGCACCGGAGTGTTCCACACGATCCGGGCGTTACGCTAGGGGCCGGCTCCCATCAGCACGACCGTGACCGCGACAGCGGCCACCACGACTCGCGGGAGGCGGAATTCCGGACATAAGAGCTTGTGAAGGAATCATGCTCAGACGACGGTGACTGTCGTCGACGTCTCGGGCTTCAGGTGGCCGACCTTCACTAGTGGCTGCGGATCCGGCGGGATCGGATTCCAGGGCTTCGGCTCCCGTCGCAGGAAGCGCGCGAACGAGTCGGGGCCCGCCTCGCCGGTCTCGAGCACATGGATGAGGTAATGGAAGTCCGCGAGGAAGATGCGCGCGTACTGGATGTCCAGCTCGGCGTCGACCTTACCCATATCCGCCATGACGGTGCGCCCGATGGCCGCCGCCTCTAGCTCGTGGTCGTAGATCATCTGCACTTCGGAAACGGTGAAGGCGCGCTTGTTCTTGTAGATCTTGGGGTCGAGGACGACGCTCAAGATCGCGTTTGCACGCTTGGTGCGCTCGGAGTCGCGCACGATTTGCACCATGTGGCCGTAGAGGTGCGCCACCGTGAAGTACAACGCGAAGTTGCTGTCGTATTTCGGGTACAGCGTGAGCAGGTGACCGGTGAAGGTGCCGACGAACCGCGCGCCTTCGGGCTCGACGAGGTTCTGCTCGACGACGACACCGAGCTCGCTCACCTTGGCGATGAGCGCATCGAGCTTGGCTTTGTCGATCTCGTAATCCCCGGCGCTCACAGCTTGAGTTCGTGCGCCACCTGGGCCACGGCCTCGACGTTCTTCACGTGGGTGAGCTGCTGCAAGAGATGCTCTTTCACGCTGTTCTCGATGAGCAACAGCTGATCGCGCGAGTAGCCCAAGGCATCGGAGAACTTCTCGATGAGGGCTCGCTCGGTCTTGGCGCAGTCGTTGTCCGCGTAAGCGACCAAAAAAGCGCTCTTCAAGAAGACGGTGGCGACGTCGCCCTTGCCCATGCCAGAAGCCAGCATCGCCGGGTCGATCGGCGTTTCGCGCTCGAGGTTCGCGACGGTCGAGACGCCGCTATCGCCAGCGTCGGCGTAGAACATGCGGATCATCATCGCCTCGCGCTCGTGGAGCTTGCCGTCGGCGCGGGCTACCGCCATCAAGCCCTTGGCGATCAGCTCGGCATCGATGGGCGTGATGTGAATCTCTGGGTTGAGCTCCATGGTCATCTCCGTGAGCCCACCGTGAGGCGCAGCTCGTTCAAACGCGCCTGCAGCGCGTCGTTGGTCATTTCCGCGTACTTCTTGGGCAGCATCTTGCGATTGGAAGCTTCGAAGACCGCGATTAGCTCCATGAACTCGAGCATCGCTTCGTCGCGGCTTGGTAGGTAATCGCGGACGGCTTGGGTGAGGTGGCTGTCCTCGACGGGCTTGTCTCCCGCGTATTCGTTGGCGAGCAGGACCACGGCCTCGATCTCGGCGTTCGAGTAGCCGACCAAAGGCGTCGATACCGCCGCGTTGGGCAGCTTCAAGGTGTGCGTGATGCGGTGCTTGCGCAGCAGCGCGCCCAGCACAGCCTCCACCTCGACCGGCTCTTGCGGGTAGACGAAGGGGATCTTCTTGTCGAGTCGCCCGGCGCGCTTGATGTCGATGTCGAGCTTGTCGGGCCGGTTGGTCATGAGGATGAACATGACGCGTCCGCGATTCGACGTGTCGCTCATGAACTCCTTGATGCGGGCGATGACGCGCGAGCTGGTGCCGCCGTCGCTTTCGCCGTCACCGCTGCCGAACGAGCGGTCACCCTCGTCGATGATGACGATGATCTGGCCGATGGCGCGGATGACGCTCAACACGCGATCGAGATTACCCTCGGTCGCGCCTACCCACTTGCTGCGGAAGTTTCCGAGCTTCACCGCGGTGAGTCCGGTTTCGCGGACGAAGGCCTCGGCGACGAAGGTCTTGCCGGTACCCATGGGGCCGGTGAAGAGCAGACCCATCGGGCAACGCGCCCGCTTGCCCTCGCGCATGTTCTTGGCGAAGGTCTGGCCCGGGCCGACGCGGAAGGCG
>JBGGMJ010000108.1:0-10358 GCA_041288095.1 Myxococcota bacterium | reverse complement strand
TTCAATCCGGCTTCGTTCTTCATGGCTGCATCCTCAGTAGGTGTAAAAGTCGGGGTGGGTGATGAGCGCGACGCAGACCGCGTTCCAGCCTGCCTTCACGTGGTCCTCGGCGCTGCCGGCGGCGTTGACCGCGGCGTCTCGTGCGACCACCGTGGCGAACAACGTGCCCCACGGTGACAGCGAAGCATCATCTGGTTTCTGTCCGTGAAAACGGAGGATGGCTCGTCGCAAGGTCGCGTCGACCACCGGAGATCCCGGCTGATCGGTGAAAGACGCTGGGGCCACGAAGACCCGCTCGGGACGTGTCGCCTCGGCCTTGATGAGCTCGGCGCAGACGGCGCGGCTGGCGTCGTTCAAGAACTTGAGGAACAGCGACGTCGGCGCCAGGTCTTCCTCGGTGATCTCAACGTAGTCGGGCTTGCCGAGGCTCGCTGCGAGGGCGACGAGCTGGTTGGTCTTGGTGGTGTCCCCGACCCGCACCCAGTACAGGCCACCCGTGACGCGCTTGATGGCGGCATCGAGTTGATCGATGTCCAGACGGCGTCGCTCGCGTTGCACCACGACCGGTTCGCGGCGCGGCTCGGTGACGTCGCCCGGCCCGGGGTCGTCGGCAAAGTCCGGCCCGTCGGGATCGGACACATTGCAGGCGAGCGGCATTACCAGGGCGGCCGCTAAAGCGTACTCGAGCTTCATGGCACCCTCCTGTAGTTGTCGCTCTCGACGATGGCGCGAATGAGCTCCCCATAGTCGTAATTGGCGGCGGCGAAGTCGTCGCCAAGTTGCGCCACCCACGCTTCCTCGTCGTTGCTTTCCGGTGCGCGCCCAACGAGCCACTCGAAGGCTTGCCTCACTGTGCAGTCTTGGAGCGAGCCGTCGACCATCGATGACAGCACCAAGAGGCGTGGCCCGTTCTCGACGTTGGCGAAGTGTTGCTCCTTCAAGAAGACGTAAGGCCTGAAGACACCGAGGTAGGGGTCGCCCGCCATCTGCGGCGTGATGTGATAGCGCTGGCGACACTCGAGACTGCACGACGCCGGATTGCCGCTGGCGGCGCAGGCCGTGCAGTCGGTGCGATCCTTGGGGTATTCGGCGGCGCTCAAGTACGCGGCGCCCGACTCGCTCCAGCGCCCCCAGTGGGCGGCTGCCGGCTCGAGGACGATGTGGCAGTAGCCGCAACCACAACGCTTCTGCAGGTCGGGCTCGGCGCTGCACGGATCGTCGGGGGCGGGGAGTCCTTGAGCCGGGGCCTGCAACGGCAGACAGAGGAACTTGTCGAAGAAGCGGTTGGCGCGGGCGCGGTTGGTCTGAAAGCGCAGCAGGAAGCCGGGCGAGGTCAAGACACCGGCGGCGTGTGGGCCGACCTCGATGGCGCGCCAGTCATCGACCTTGGTGAAGTCGATGAGGTCGCTGGGCAGGTTGGGCACCGGGGCCGGTGCCAGGTCGAGCTGCCGGTAGACGGTATTGAGATAGGTGTAGAAGAAGGCCATCGGGCCGTTGACGTAGGTCTTGGACGACAGGAAAAGGCCGTCGTAGTAATTGCCACCGCCCTGCACGGCGTCGCGTACCTGCAGGTCGACCGCCTTGGCGAACGACTTGAGCAGCGTCGTCGTCACCTCACCAACTCCGCAATGGCGGAGAGATGGGCCGCAGCCGCAGGAGAGGTCGTTGCCGATGAGGAAGGTGTCATCGCAGCGCGTGACGCCGTCGACGCTGACCTCCCGCTCCTGGCCGTCGAAAGCGCAGATCGAGATGGTGGTCGCCGGCGCCCAGAACGGATGCACGTCGACGTAGCCCTCACGGTGGTAGAGGGTGTCGACGTTGGTGTCGGTGGCGCTCAACGGATTTCTCAGGTCGATGTAACGGATGCCGTTGCGCTCCCCATACGTCACCGTGGTGCCCCACTTGGCCTTGATCTGGGCATCGGTCATCGCGTTCAGGGTCGCTTGCGGGATGGCGAGGCAGGGGATCTGCTTGGTGATGACGGGTAACGCTCCGCCGACCATGATGCCGCGGTACAGAAGCGATCGGTTGTTGGCCGGGCGCGTGTAGATGAGCTTGGTCGCCGTGGTGCCGTCTTCGAGAGGCACGCGTGTCGGGGCGATGCCTTGTTGGTTGCCGACGAGGCCCTGGTTCCCGAGGTTGTTCCACAGGAGGTCGTGATGGCGCCGCACCACCCGCTCGGCGAAGGCGTCGCTCATGAGCCATTCGCGCTCGAGCTCCCGCGCCCGCGTCAGTGGATCGGCGGCCGCGTCGAGCGCGGCGAGCTCATCGTCGCTCGGCAGCTCTCCGCGCAGGTCGAGGCTCATGGCGCGTAGGTAGCGATGCGCTTCGAGCACTCCGTCGTCGGGCATGCACGCGTTGGCTTGGGCGCGCGCCTCGCGGGCCATGGGCATCGAAATAGCGAAGACCGCAATGGCGGACACAAGCTCGATGAGCCGCTTGCTCTTCATCGTCTGGTCCCCTGTGACGAGTCGTCGCCATGCCCCACGCCCGCAACCCGGTGACTCGCGATCGTTGTACGGCGTACACGCTCACGAACCCGCTGGTGGGGTTGGCATGGCTTGCATGGTCGTTTTGCGCACTGCCAAGTTGTCGCTGCTCGTGATCTACATCGCGGGTTGTAATGGATTTATTGGCGGGACACGCGAGCGCCGTGAGGGTTTACCCACGTGCAATCCGCCGTTGACGCTCTCCCCAGAGGTCGCAGTCGTCGCGCCGCTTGCCCTCGTGAAGCTATCGGCGAGCGGCGGGCGTGGTGAATATGCGTTCGACATCTCTGACAACGCGTCAGGGGCACACATCAACCCGGACGACGGATCATACCTCGCGGGGGCGACCACCGGCGTTCGCGATCGGATCCGTGTCACCGCCGCGGAGTGCGAGGGCGAGGCCGTCGCCATCGTCGAAGTTCCTCAGCTCTTGGTCGTGCAACCGGGCACCGCGAGCGTGCCGCCGGGAACGAGCTTCGCGATGCGTGCGAGCATGGGCTCGGGCTCGTTCACCTACGAGGTTCACTCGACGGTCTCCGGCGCGGTCATCACACCAGCCGGAGTTTACACCGCTGGGCCACGAACCGGCGTCGATGTCGTTCGGGTTACCGACAGCGTCACCAAGACGACACGTGACGCCACGATCCAAGTGAGC
This sequence comes from Myxococcota bacterium, assembly GCA_041288095.1. Lineage (GTDB taxonomy): Bacteria > Myxococcota > XYA12-FULL-58-9 > XYA12-FULL-58-9 > JALHOP01 > JALHOP01. The sequence continues at coordinate 7,214 of JBGGMJ010000108.1, read as the reverse complement.
TTCGACGCGGTTTTGCAGGCGAGCCCAGCGCACATCGCCTTGCCGGTCGGCTCGCGCACGACCTTGCACGTTCGCGGCGGGAGCGGTCATGTGAGCGCAGACGCGGACGGGATCGTCTCGCGCTTTCAAGACGGCATGCTCGAGGCGCTGGCGCCTGGGTCGCAAACCCTCACCGTCACCGACGTCTTCACGGAGCAGACTACGCGTGTGACCCTCGACGTCGCGCCGCCGCTTGAAGCACCGTTCGCCCGTGGCGGTGACAAGGACATCTTCACCGCCATCTTCATGCCGGCCATCGAGGCGCGTGACCTCGACGGCGACGGCTATGCCGACGTCATCGTCGGCTATGCCGATACCTCGTACGCGCACGCGCTCTCCGGCGCCGTTTACGTCTATCGCGGCGCTCCCGCGTTCGGCGGACGCTGGCAACCGACGCTGACCATCTCCGGCGCCGCGAATCGCGAGCGCTTCGGAACCTCGATCGCTCTAGGCGATTTCGACGGCGACGGCATGCTCGAGCTCGCCGTGGGAGCGCCGAATGCCGACGCCGCTTTCGCGGACGCTGGTCTGGTGCGCGTCTTCGCGCCGTCCCCGACGGGCGAGCTCTTCGCCACCGAGGCTCGCCAGACCATCCTCGGTCGCGCACCGCTCGACCTCGCTGGCCAAGCGCTCGCGGCCTGCGACTTCGACGGCGACGGCATCACCGACTTGGCGGTGGGCGCGCCGCAGAGCGAGAGCGTCGCCGCCCAAGCGCTGGTCGCCAATCAGGGAGCCATTCGCATCTTCTCGGGCTCACCCGATGGTCTGGACACGGCCAATGAGCGGGCACTCTACGGCGCGCTGCCGAACGTCGGCGGCACCTTGGACGCGGTCGCGAATCTCCGTCTCGGTAGCGTGCTCGCCGCGGCGGACCTCGATGGCGACGGCCGCTGCGAGCTGGTCTCGACGGCGGCCGGCTACGTGCCGAGCGGCGCGACGGCCGCCTACGGTGCCTTGGTGGTCTACCGCTTCGACGCCGGCGGCGCTCCCGACCCGAGACCCGCGATGATCATCCGAGCCATCGCGGGAGCCGCCGCCACCGAGCTCGGTCGCGGCCTTGCGCTTCGCGACCTCGACGGCGACGGCCGTCCAGAGATCCTCACCGGCGAGCGCTCGACACCCAACGGTCGCGCTCTGGTGTTCCGGGCGGTGCTCGATGGGGCCGACATCACGACCGCGCAGGCGGACGCCACCTACGATGGGTCGGCGGCCGGCCAGCTGTGCGGCGGTTCGGTCGACGCCGTCGACGCGGACGGCGACGGCGCCAGCGAGCTTTTCGTCGGCTGTATCGGCTTCGACCTGCCGAGCCTCACGGATGCCGGCGTCGCCCGCGTGCATGCCGGCGTCCCCGGCGGTCTGCCGGCGAGCGTCGCGGCGCGCACCATGGAGAGCGGTGTCGCTCTCGACCGCTTCGGCAACGTGATCGCCGCCGCGGGTGACGTCGACGGTGACGGCCGTGCCGACATCGTCGTGCATGTCCGCGATGGCGACAGCGAAGGCGTGAACTTCGGGGCGCTGCGGCTGCGTGCCGCCGATGGCGGGGCTCTCGACGTCGACATGGGGATGCCCGGTCGCTCCGCCTTGCAGCAGCACGGAGCTTCGGTAGCGCTGCTCGGTGACCTCGACGGTGACGGCATCGACGAGGTGGCGGTGGGCGCGCCGCTCGCCAACGTCGCGGTCGGTGTCGCCACCAATGACGGCATCAACGCCGGGCGGGTCATGGTGTATCGTGGCGGTCAGAGCACGCCACTCGCGGTGCTCGAGAAGCACGTTTTGCACGGCGCCGGCGATCAGTTCGGAAATCGCGTGGCCCGTTTGGGCGACTTCGACGGCGACGGCCGTGCCGACCTCGGCGTACTGGCGCTGCGCGAGGGGCGACCCGCGACTTTGCCCGCGAGCTTCCAGGTCGACGCCACCTGCCCAGGTTCGACAGGCGCTGCTTACGTCTATGGGAGCGTCGCTGGCGGCCTCGACCCTATGCCGCGCTTCGTCGTCTTCAGCCCGACCGGCGAGCTCGCGAGCGTCGCCGGCGACTTCGATTTCAACGGCGACGGCAAGCGCGATCTCGCGGTCGGCGGTGTCACCTGGCCGAGTCTGGACGCCACACCCATCGCCACCGTTGGTGGCTTTCGCGTCTACCTCGGCCAAGGGCCCGTCGCCGGCAAGACCAAGGTCTTGTGCTCGCCCGTGCTCGACGTGCGCGGTTTTGTCACCGGGGACCGTATGGGCGCCGAGCTCCTGCCGCTCGGCGACATCGACGGCGACGGCTGTGACGAGCTCGCGGTTGCCGCGGACCGCTGGGAGTCGTCGTCGACGGTGCCGAACGAAGGCGGCGTCCTCGTGGTGTTCGGCACCGGCGTGTCGTGCACCGCGGGGCCTCGCTTCGCCATGTTGCGCTCGCAGATCCCCGCCGGCGGTGCCGGTCGCGCGCTCGCGGCCGCCGACCTCGACGGCAAAGCGGTGGGCGGCCGCATGGTCAACGAGCTGGTCGTGACCTCCAACACCGTCAACCAGCTGGGTGTTCAGCTCGGAGCCGTGTGGGTGGTGCCGGGCGAGCGGCTCGCGGGCATGCCGACGTCGACCGCGGCGCCATACCCCGTAACCGCTTTTGCGGACACCGACGAGGCTGACGTGCTGATCGGCAGCGCCGGCGGCGAACAGTTTGGAACCTCCGTCGCCGCCTTGCCGGCGCTGGCGGGCAAGGCCGGCGTGGTGCTGGTCGGCACGCCGCTCTCGAGCGACAACGGGGTCGCGAAGAGCGGAGCCGTCTTTGGCTTCGAATACGTGGTGACCACGACGAGCGCCGGTCTCTCCGACCGCTTGCTGGTGCGGCTGGGCGGCGAGGCCGTGGCTGACGGCCGCTTCGGTGAAGCCATCGCGGCTCGCCGCGGCGCCACCCGAACCCGCATCGTCGTCGGCGCACCCGCCTCGAAAGCGCTGTCGGCGGGCGGCGCCAGCGTCGACGACGGCGCCGCGTTCTTCTTCTCGATGGACGGGATCGACTAGGTCGTGGTCGGCGCTCGGGCTTCGAGCCAGCTTTTGGCGACCGTCGCCGACAGGATGAGCAGGCCACCGCAGATGGCGAGCCGGCTCGGTACTTCACCCAGGGTGAGCCACGTCCATACCGGGTTGAGAGCCGGCTCGAGGAGCAAGATGAGCGAGGCTTCGAAGGCAGGGACATGCTTCACGCCGCGGGTGACGAGCACGTAGGCGATGCCGATTTGCACGATGCCGAGAAAGCCGACCACCGACCAGTCGACGGTACCCATCGCGGGCAGCGGCCAAGCGAGTGGGACGCACACCAGAGCGGCGAGCAGGTTGCCGGCGACGATGACCGTGGCGGCGTCGGCATGACCGGGCCCGGGCTTTTGCATCCAGCGAAAGCCGATGAGCATGCCGGCATACGAAAGACCCGAGATCACCGCGAGACCGTTGCCGAGCAGGGGATTCGGCGCGCTGGCCTGCGGCGCGTCCGCCGAGATGAAGAAGGCGAGGAGCCCGGCGGCGATGAGGGCGACGATGACGTAGTCGTGACGCCGGATGCGTTCGCGCAGCACCAACGGCGCCACCAACAGGATGTAGAGCGGAGCGGTCGACTGAATGTAGATGGCGTTGGCCGCGGTGGTGAGCTTGGTCGCCGAAACGAACGACACCACGCACGTCGCGTACGTGATGGCGACCACGAGGGTGCGGCGCGTCCAACCTGTCCGCCCAAGCGGCCAAGCGACGGCGAGTACGAGCGTGGCGATGCCGCTGCGCAGGCAGGCGACCTGCCACGACGTGAGCACCGACATCTTGATGGCGGCGCCGCCGGTGGAGAAGAGCACCGCGGCGATGGCGAGGGTCACGCGTGCCGCTCCGTAACGCCGGGCAATGGAGCTCTCGGGCGGCAGCGGTGCGGCGGTCACGTCGCGGGAAGCTCTCGCAGCAGGCGCTCGAGCGCCATACGAAACTCGGCGCTCGGCACCGTGAAGCGGGCGTCGAAGCCCTCTTCGGAGTGCGCCGTCACCTCGGCGCTGCAGCCGCGCAGCTCATGCTCGATCTCGGCGTCTTCGTTTTCGAAGCTCGACGGCACGTAGACCATGATGTTCGAGCCGATGTCGGGGCGGTCCGGGGTTTCGAAGAACCCGCCGTGCATGGTGAGACGGCGCACCGTGGCTTCGTGGCGGAGCTTGCCGTCGCTCCATGCGATGACCACCGAAGGCCCGCCACCTAGACCAACGGCGCGCGCGATGGCGCCGGCGCGCGAGGGCTCGTTCACGGGGATCTGCGAGGCGATGAGCAAGCGCAGCGCTTCCCGCACCGCGTCGCTGGGCTCCATGAAGCACATGCCCACGCCGTCGCGCTGCAGGTGGGTGACCCGCGCATTGATGGGTAGGCGGGCGCGGCCGAAGGCAATCGTGAGATTCAGCTCACTACCCACGGGCCAGCGCTTCTCGCTGAGCAAGAAGAGGCCTCCCATACTGAGGTTCTTCGTGTAGTAGGTGGCCCCGCCGCTTGCGGTCTCGACGACCGGAAGGCGGGTATCCACTCGGGGCTGACGATTCGCCATGCTCATGGGGGGAGCGTAGGACTGTGGCATAAGGCGCCCTGGGGCGCCATGAGGGGAAGAAACCCGTGTTTTTCGCGACGGCTGCCAAGGGTCTCGAGCCTCTCCTCGCGGACGAGCTGACCGCGCTCGGCGCGACCAACGTGCAGCAGACACGCGCCGGGGTCTCCTTCAGCGGCGGACTAGGCGTCGCCTACCGAGCCTGTCTCTGGTCGCGCCTCGCGAGCCGCATCATCATGCGCATCGCCGAGGTCGACGCTCAATCATCCGACGCTCTCTACGATGCGGTCCGCGGCATTCGCTGGAGCGACCACCTCGACTCCGGTGGCACCATGGCCGTCGACTTCACCTCGCACGCCTCGGAGGCGGTGCACACCCGCTTTGGCGCACAACGCGTGAAGGACGCCGTCGTCGATCGGTTGCGTGACGACACCGGCACGCGGCCCTCGGTCGACGTGGCTAGGCCAGACGTCCGCGTCAACGTCTACCTCGAAGCGGGAAGAGCCAGCGTCGGCATCGACCTCTCGGGCGAGAGCCTGCACCGGCGCGGTTATCGCGACGGCAACGTGCCGGCGCCAATCAAGGAGAACCTGGCGGCCGCGGTGCTGTTGCGCGCGGCTCCGACCCTCGACACACCTCTGGTCGACCCGATGTGCGGCTCGGGCACCTTGCTCATCGAGGGCGGCATGCTGCTCGGCGACGTCGCACCGGGCCTCTTGCGCGACTATTTCGGTTTCCTCCGCTGGCGCGGACACGAGGCCGACGCTTGGAAGTGGCTCATCGAGGAAGCAAAGGTGCGCCGCGCCGAAGGCATCCCCAAGCTGCCCCCCATCGTCGGTTTCGAGCCCGACCCGCGCAGCGCCAAGCTCGCGGCCCAAGGCGCCCACGCCGCCGGTCTGGGCAAACACATCCGCATCGAACGCGCGACCTTGTCGACGCTCACGCACGAGCTCGTCCCGGGCCTCGTGGTCGTGAACCCTCCCTACGGCGTGCGCCTCGGCGACGAAGAGGGGCGCTCTCTCGCCAGCCTCTACGAAGAGCTCGGTAACGTCCTCAAGACCAAGTTTCCCGGCTGGCGCGCCGCCGCGCTGACCGCCAAGGACGAGATCGCCGGCGCCATGCGCCTACGCGCCGACAAGCGCTACAGCTTCTTCAACGGCTCGATCCCATGCTGGCTCTTCGTCTACACGCTCGCCGAGACCCCGCGCTCATTCCGCATCTCCGAGGGTGAGACCGCTTTCGCGAACCGTCTCAAGAAGAACCTCGACAAGCTCGGCAAATGGGCGAAGGGCGCCGGCGTCGAATGTTACCGGCTCTACGACGGCGACATTCCCGAGTACGCTTTGGCGGTCGACCGCTACGGCAAGCTCGTGCACGTGCAGGAGTACGCACCGCCCAAGACTATCGATCCTCGCATGGCCCAGCGGCGTTTGCGGGAGGCCTTGCACGCGATCCCCGAGGCTCTCGGCGTTAGCGGCGACGACGTCTTCGTGAAGGTGCGCAAGCAGCAAAAGGGCGACGCGCAATACGAGCGGCACGATAGCGAGGGCAGGATCGTAACCGTTCGCGAAGGCGGACACAGCTTCATCGTCAATCTCAGCGACTACCTCGATACGGGCTTGTTCTTGGACCACCGCCTGACGCGCAAGTTGATCGGCGAGATGGCGCAGGGGAAGAGCTTCCTCAATCTCTTCGCTTACACCTGCACCGTGAGCGTCTATGCAGCTCGCGGCGGCGCCACGTCGACCGTCAGTGTCGACACCAGCCGCACCTATCTCGCTTGGGCCGAGAAGAACTTCCGCTTGAACTCGCTCTCCGAGCGCAGCAATCGTTTGGTCCAGGAAGACGCCCTCGCCTGGCTCGCGGAGGCTCGCGAGCGCTTCGACCTCATCTTCGTCGATCCACCCACCTTCTCGAACTCCAAGGACCGCGCGCACGACTTCGACGTCCAACGCGACCACGTCGAGCTCCTGGTTGGCTGCTCCAAGTTGCTGAACCCTGGGGGGCAGATCGTCTTCTCCAACAACTTCCGCCGCTTCAAGCTCGCGGAGGCCGAGCTCGATTTCCACGGGTTGGCGGCGCGGGACATTACGAAGAGCACGATTCCCAAGGACTTCGAGCGCAATCCCCGCATTCATCAGTGCTTTGTGTTGTCGCGTAGCGAGTAAGACTCGTGTTGTGGTCACTTGCGAGCCCGTTTTAGCGTCTGCTGTTTGAGGCCTCGGTGGATCTGCACCGAGGGGGTGGAGGAGACCCGGGGGCGGGCGGTTGCCTCGGCGCCTGCTTGCTGCGCGGGGCCGGAGGTTGTGCTTCGCGACGGGGCTGGTCGCTATAGCGGACGCTTGGAAAATGCGCGTTAGCGCGCATTTTGCGTACGCGGGCGTGAGAAAAACGACAGTAGCTTCACTTTGATGTTGACGTCGTTTTTTGGTGTTGGCGCGTTAGCGCTTCCGGCGTGCTCTGGAATGGCCTTGGCGCGCGTTGGCGTGCGCGCTGTTGCGTTTTCGCGGCGGCTTCCGTGATTTTCGCATCCGCTGGCATTTGCGGGGCACCACGGGGCTGCAAAGGGGCAAAAATTTCCCATGTTAGGATGAGTCATGAACGACTTGTCCGCTTTAGCGCCTGA
>JBGGMJ010000107.1:0-61114 GCA_041288095.1 Myxococcota bacterium | reverse complement strand
CACCAAGCCCGGCGGCCGCCTCCATGATCTCGCCGTGCTCTTCGGCGACATGCGCGGCTACACCGCGATCTCGAACCGCCGCACCGCCGACGAGATCGTCCGCATCGTCAACACGTACTTCCACCTGTTCATCGAGTGTGTCGCTTTTAGCGGAGGGGTCGTCGACAAGACCATGGGCGACGCCATCATGGCCGTCTTCGAGCGCGGCGACACCGAGGACATGGATGGTCACAAGCGGCGTGGCGTCATCGCGCTCACCGCGATGAAGGCGTCCTGCCGGGTCTTGAACCGTTTCCTTCGCGAGCGCGCCGTGAAGGGCGAGCGTCTCGATGTCGAGCCCTCGGAGTTCGGATTCGCGATGGCGAGCGGCAAGGCCATCGTCGGCAACATCGGCTCGTGGCGGCGCATGGACTACACGGTTTGCGGACGCGTCGTGAATCTAGCGGCGCGGCTCGAGGGGCTCACCAAGAACGGTGAAGTCATCATCGACAACTTCTCGCGCATCGGCACCGGCACCCTCGTGCGCACCGAGACGTTGCCGCCGGTTCAGCCGAAGGGCTTCAGCGAGCAGGAGAAGGTCACCCCCCACCGCATCATCTCGCTCAGCGACGAGGAGACGCACCGCATGCGCATCTTCTTGAAGCGCATCTTCACCTTTACCTTCGTGCAGGAAAAGCTCCTGCCGAGCTGGTTGCCGCTCGGCGAGCAGCACCTGTGGTGCACCCAGGCCGAAATCGACATTCTGCGCATCATCGCCGAGACGCCCGGCGAGGAGTTCTTCGTGCCCGTCGATCCGGCGACCGGCGTGGCGTTGACGCCGGCGGAAAGCAGGCAACAGCAGCAGCTCTAGGGTATTAAATAGATCACGTGCCTGTGACGTTTCACTTGTGAACGTTGCAACGCAACCCCCCATGTCCCTTCGCCGTACCCTGAAGCTCTCTAGTACCGACGGTGTGCTCTGCAACGTCATGGTCGGGATGGGCGAAACGAATTTCCCCGCGCTCTTGTTGGCGCTCGGGAAGAGCGCGACCGTCGCCGGGCTCGTGGGCTCGGTGCCGCTGCTGGCGGGCGCCGTCTTGCAGCTCGCGACACCTCGCTTCCTGGTGAAGATTGGCTCCCATCGCGCCTGGGTGGTCGCCTGTGCGTCGATGCAGGCGCTCGCCCTCGCCGTGCTCGCGGTGGCGAGCTTGCGTGGCCACATTTCGACACCGCTCGCCTTCGCCATCGTCGCGCTCTACTTCGCGAGCGCTCAGGCCGCCGGCGCGGGTTGGAACGGTTGGATCGAGCAGCTCGTGCCCAGTCGTATCCGGCCGCGCTACTTCGCGACCCGCAACCGCTATCTGCAAGCGTCGCTCATCGGCGCGGTGCTGCTGTCGGGTTTGCTCCTCGACGCCAAGGCGACCTTCGCCGGTGTGCTCGCTATCGCGGTCATCGCTCGCATCGCATCGATCTATGCCCTGACGCGTCAGCCGGACGTCGCCACCCAGGCAACCATGGCGACCAGCGTCACCATCAAGGAGTTCGTGCAGCGCTTGCGCGGCCGCGCCGACGGACGCGTCATGCGCTACGTGTTGATGAGCAACGTCGCGGTTTACTTCGCGGCGCCGTACTTCACGCCGTACATGCTCAAGCGTTTGGAGCTCCCCTACCGCTCGTTCATGCTGCTGACCGCCGCCATCTACATCGGCCGCATCTGCATCTATCCCGTGTGCGCGCGCATCTTGAAGAAGCTCGACGCCAAGACGCTGCTCTGGGTCGGCGGCGCGGGCATCACGTTGCTGCCGTTGCCGTGGATCTTCACCACCGACTTCAAGGTGCTGCTCGCGGTGCAGATCCTCTCGGGCTTCGCTTGGGGTTGCTTCGAGATGGCGACGTTCTTCCTCTACCTGGAGACCATCCCAGCGAACGAGCGCGCGGCGATGCTTTCGGCGTTCAACCTGTGCAACGCCTGCGCGATGGTGATCGGCGCGACGTTGGGTGGCGCCTTGCTGGCGGCGCTGGGCGCGGGCAACGGTGCCTACTTCGCGGTGTTCGCCATCTCGGCCGTGCTGCGGCTCGCGACCTTGGGGGCGCTGCGCCAAGTCGGTCCGGCTCCGAAGGCGCACATGCTGGCGCCGGTCATGCTCGCGCCCGTGTCGTTCGCGCGTGGGTTCGACATCCGCATGATCACGCAGCCGGTTCCGCGATTGCGGAGAGCCTGGAACGCGCGCATGGGTGGGACGCCGCGGAGGCCGCCCCTCAGGCGTGCCGCTCGATGATCTTCGCGATGCCCGGAACCGCTGACTCGACGTTCTTCACGCCCGTCGGCCGCAGCTTCTCGTAGGCTTTCTTGATCGTCGGGTTCTTCGCGCGAGCTGCCTTGCGATCGGTAACGCCGAGCAGCGCATTCGCGACCTCGGTGCTCTTCGGCGCGAGAAACGCGACGAAGGTGCCCGAGCCCTTGGCTTTGTGCTCGGCGTAGTAGGGCTCGAGCTTCTCGACGAACTCGTCGATGAGGTGCTCGCAGGCGTCGCGGACCATGCCCGGCTTGAGGGCTTTGACGACGGCGTAGGCACCCTTGATGGCGAGCCCCGAGAGGCCTCCCTTGGCGCTTACTTCTTCGTCAACCAGCCGTGCGCAGTCATCGACAATCGCCCGGCGTTTGGCCTGGTCCTGGATCAGCTCTTTCAAGGTCGCCATGCGCCTGGCTAAATGGCGTCTTTCCTCTCTGGTTGCAAGCCGTTCCAAGGCCGTCTCGGGTCCGTTCCAGACCTGTCTCGACGGCGGTAGTCACGGGTTTGCCTGAGCGCGGCAAAGCGATTATACCGAGACGGTCATGTTGACCTTCGGTGATCTCGTGCGGGAGCCGCTGCGAATCGCTGAGCTGGGCCGGTCCGACGTTCTCATCTCGGCGGAAGGCTCCAGCGAAGTCGTGCTGCGGGACAAACCGGCCGGTCCTCCAACATCGACGATGGTGTTCATGCACGAAACCATCGCCATGATGAAGGCGGAGCGCGCCGAGCAGGTGGACAAGCTCCGTGGCGTCGTGGCCCTGGAATCGATCGTCGTGCCGCTCCAGAAGAAGCCGGAAAGCCTCTGGGACCACATCACGGTCGGTCGCGCTTCGACCGCCGATATCGTCATTAGCGACCCGGCGACCTCGAGTGTTCACGCCCACTTCGCGCTTGGCGTCGACGACCATCCGGTCTCGGTCCAGGATGTCGGGAGCTCGAACGGAACCTTCGTCAACCGCAAAGCCTTGCAGCCGCACGTTCTAACGCCGCTTGCGTCGGGCGATTGCGTCCGTTTCGGCCAAAGCGTGTTTTACTACGTCAGCAATGTCGTCCTCGGGGACATGGTCAAGGCCGGCACAGGCTAAAAGCCCGTGCGTAGTCCGTGGAAACAAAGGGCTTTGGCGCCCCGATACTGACACTGGATATCCCTCCTCTCGGAGCTTTCCGCTTGTCACCCAATCAGCGTGCGCTAGGCCCAGGTCTCACGGGCTCAATTGGGCTTTTCTGCGCGGCGATCTGCCTTTTTGACGGCAGGGCCGCGGCGCAGGAGCGGGCGCCGGTGGCGAGGGGCTCAGTGCCCGCTCCAGCGGCCGCCGCCGCGATAACGGGGGCGGACCGTGAGCCTGTCTACTCCGACGACCCATTCGGAGACGCCGACCTCGCTGACGCGCCGCTCATCATGAACGTCGCCCACCCAACGGCGCGCCGCTTGGACTTCACGCTCGCCTTCGCGACGAGCCTGGTCGACAAGTACGTCCAGCAGACCGGCGCCGCTCTCGACCTGCGCTACCACTTCGCCGAGCACTGGGGCATCGGCGGCACGCTCAGCTTCTTTGGTGGCGGCCTGACGGACATCGTCACCGACGGCGCCGGAGTGCTCGGCAACAAAGTGACCGCGTGCCGCACCGTGAACGCTCCGACGTGCGACCTGTCTCTGGGCGTCCCGGACAGCGCGCAGATGACGGGGAGCGTCGACCTCACCGCCATCTGGCTGCCGTTCTACGGCAAGGTGAATCTGGTGTCGGAGCTCGACTTCGATATGCAGCTCTATCTCCTCGCCGGTGGCGGGCTGAATGGCACGCGCCTCATCACCGCCGAATACGATCCGTCATCGCAGACAGGTTACTTGCTCAGTGGCGGCAAGGCCGGCGAGGGCGGCATGTTTGGCAACGCGGTGCCTCATGCCACCATCGGCGCGGGCGTCAGCATCTTCTTGAACCAGTGGCTCGCGGTGCGCGGCGAGTACCGCGCCATCATCTGGCGGCAGTCGCTGGACAACGACGGCGACGGTTTGCTCGAGCCGCACATGTCATGGCGCAACGTCGCCATGGTGGGCCTCGTGGTGTCCCCATGACGACCTTGGCCCTCGCACTCTTGCTCGCTGCAGCGGACGAGACACCGCGTAACCTCACGTTGCCCGACGAGTCGATCTACGTGGTGCAGCGACGGGCGTATCTCAAGCGCGGCTCCGTCGAGCTGACGCCGTTCTTCTTCATGACGATGAGCAACAAGTTCTCGTCATCGATGGGTCCGGGCCTGGCGCTGGTCTACCATCCGCGCGAGAACCTGGCGCTCGAATTCAGCAGCTCGATCCCCGGCATCATGCGTTCGGCGTATTCGAGTCTGGTCTACGAGCTCAACGACGCCGAGCGCCTCGCTCCCGAACCGGTCGACTTGAAGAAGCTCCGCTATTTCGGAGCGGTGAGCCTGCAGTTTTCGGCGCTCTACGGCAAGTTCGATTTCTATGGCCACCTGATCGACTACGATATCTACGGCTCCGCCGGGCCCGCCATCGCGACCACCGTCGAGCCTTGCGCGCCGGCCGGGCAGGGCGATTGCGGCCCCGACAACGAGGCACTCGGGCGCGGGCTGCGCGCTCCGCTCGAAAGCACCGATCGCTACAAGATCGCCGCGAGCGTGGGTGGCGGCTTGCGCCTCTTCTTCGCCGACTGGATCGGGTTGCGCATCGAGCTGCGCGACTTGGTTTACGCCGACCGCGCGGGTGAAGGGGCCGGAACCACCACGGACATCCGCAACAACATCATGCTCATCGGAGGCTTGAGCTTCCTCCTATGAGAACCTTCGTATTAGCCACGGTGCTCCTCTATGGCGGTCTTGCGCATGCGCAGGACCTGCAGCGCGGGCTCAAGGCTTACGAAGGCGGGCAATACGCCGAAGCGGCCGCTCAGTTTTACGAGGTCTTGGCGCGCGACACCGTCGAGGACAAGCGCGACACCGCCGAGGTCTATCTCGCCGACTGCCTGAAACGTCTCGGCTTGTACGTTCCAGCGTACTTCTACTATCGCGACCTCTTCGAGGCGGGCCCGAAGAACCGTTTCTATCTCGCGGCGATTGCCGGGCTGCTCGACGTGCGCGACGCGCTGCACGACCATCTCTACGTCGCCATCGCGCTCGACGAGCACTACGATCCGCAAGCCTTCGGCCAGCTCGACAAGGCGCAAGCCGAGCGTGTGAACTTCATCATCGGTGAGCTGTCGTTTCGCCAGCGCAAGTACACGGAGGCGCAGCGCTTCCTCGAGGCCGTTACTCCCGAGTCCGTCGAGTACAGCAAGGCGCGCTACCTGTTGGGCGTCCTCGCCGCGCGCGCGGGCGACAACCAGAGAGCGCGCGGCCACTTCATGGCGGTGCGCGGCCACGTGAAGGCCGACAGCAAGAATAGCTCCGCCTCGCGCGAGCGAGACCTCGCGCTGATCGCCGCGGCTCGCTCGAGCTACGCCCTGGGTGAGTACGCGGAAGCATCCAAGCTCTACGAAGAGGTGCCCCGCGCCTCCGAGCAGTGGTTCACCGCGATCTACGAAACCTCATGGGCCCATTTCCGCGACAACGATTTCGGCCGCGCCATGGGCGACGTCGAGAGCGTCCTCTCTCCGTACTTCGCGCGCCGGCATGTGCCCGAGGTCTGGGTGGTGCGTGCCACTACCTATTTCGTCAACTGCCAATGGGATCGCGTGCGGGCCACGTACGACGTCTACCGCCGCACCTACGAACCGATGACCGCGGAGCTCGAGCGTTACCTGGGCGGCGAGCGCGCGCCCGCGACCTACTATCGCGACATTCTCGCGGAGGGCGCGAAGCTCTACGCGCCCGAGCTCGCCCGCGAGGTGCGCCGCGGCCAGCGCTTCAAGGACTTCCATTTCGAGTTGCAGCATATGGCCTGGGAGTCGCGCGCCATCGCGGGGATCGCCGCGTGGGGCAACCAGCGCATCGGACGCGACCTGCGTCGCATCATCGACGAGCAGCGTGGCGAGCTCGAGGCTGCGCTGGGTCGCCACGTCGTCGCGCAGCTGCGCTACCTTCAAGACAACCTGAAGAACTTCACGACGCAGATGCGCATCCTCGACTTCGAGGTCGCCGATGCCGAGCGCAACTGGCTCGAGCAGGGCCGTGAGATCTTGAAGAACCGCCGTGGTCGGCTGCCGCGCCCCGAGATTCCGAGCGACGCCTGGCAGCACTGGAGCCAGCGCAAGGAAGTCTGGCTCGACGAGCTCGGCTATTACCGGCACACGCTCCGCAGCGAATGCCTGCGCGCCGACGAAGAAGTCCGTGAGGCGTCACGATGATGGGCTGGCTCACGCTCGTCATCGTCAGCGCCGTGGCTCCCCCGCGCGACGGGCCGGCGCCACTCGCGCTGCGCGGCTCCGAGGTCGACATGGACGCTCGAGCGGACGCGAAGCGCGACGAGGCCATCGAAAAGCTCAAGCGCCTGCTGCCAACGGTGAGCGAAGGTCCGCAGAAGGCGGAGCTCGTTTTCCGGCTCTCCGAGATGTACTGGGCGAAGTCGAAGTTCGCCCGCTTACGCGCCATGCAGGCGTGGGATCAGTCACTCGAGAAGTGGACCGCGAACGGTAAGCGCGGCGAGGAGCCGACCCTCGAGCGTGAGCCGAAGTCAGCCGAGAGCGCCGCCTACCGCGCCGATGCGCTCAAGCTCTACCAGCAGATCCTCGCGCAGTACCCGAGCTACGAGCGTCGCGACGAAGTGCTCTATTCGTTGGCCAGCGCCCAATACGATGCCGGCGAGACCAAGCTGGGCGTCGAGACCTTCTGGACCTTGATCAAAGAGTATCCGGACTCCGTTTACGCGGCCGACGCCTGGTTGCAGCTCGGTGAGCACTTCTTCAACGGCGGCAAGCTCGTGAACGCGGTGAAGGCCTACGAAGCCGCGGCCGCCACCAAGCGGCCGCGTGTCTACGCCTACGCCATGTACAAGCTCGCTTGGTGCGACTTCAATTTGCAGGATTATCCCGCGGCCCTCGCCAAGTTTCGCGCCGTCGTGGCCTACGCCAAGGAGCAGCGCGCCGGTGGCGAAGGCGAGCTCGGCGAGCACGACCGCCTGCAGCTCCTCGACGAAGCCTTGAACGACATGGTGCGCGTCTATTCGCACATGGATTCCTTCGAGGACGCTTTCGCGTACTACCAGGGCGAGCTACCGCCGGCGAAGGCGCGCGGCTACCTGCGCAAGCTCGCCAAGCGCTACGACGAGGAGGGCAAGCATCTCCTCGAGATCAAAGCGTGCTCGCGCCTCATCAACGAAGACCCAGACGCGGTGGACGCGCCCCAGCTTCAGGTCGGCATCGTCAGCGCCTACGCGCAGATGGGCCGCAATGACGACGTGCGCCGCGAGGTTCGCCGGCTCATCGACGTCTATTCGCCGGGTGGCACCTGGGCAAAGCGCAACGCCGGCAACGCCCAGGCTGTCGACCAGGCCAACGGCGTGGTCGAGAACGAGCTCGGCAAGCTGGTCGTCGAGCAGCACCGCGCGGCGCAGCAGACGAAGCTCACGGACAGCTTCATGTTGGCGCGCGACTTGTACCGGGAGTACCTCGACAAGTTCCCCGACTCGCCGAACGCGACGCGTTTTCGCTTCTTCCTCGCCGAGATCGCGTTCGAGCTGAAAGAGTTCGCGCTCGCCGCCGAGCAGTTCGCGGCGGTCGTCGCGAGCGATCCCAAGAGCGAGCTCGCGCCTCGCGCGGCTTACAGCGCCATCATGGCTTGGGACAAAGTGGTCAGCGGCGCGCGCGAAACGGTCGGTACTCGCATCGTCAGCGCCAAGGCAGGCAAGCGCGTCGACCTGACGCCCGACCTGAAAGCGTCCGCCGGCAAGGGCGAGCTGTCGCCGGCGCGCGAGAAACTGATCGCGGCCTGCGACGCCTACGTCGACCTGCAGCCCAACGATCCGGAGATCGCCAAGGTTCGCTTCAAGGCGGCGAGCCAGTTCTACGCAGCCGGGCGTTACGACGAAGCTGCCGCTCGCTTCCAGACGATCATCGCCAAGCATCCGCGCGATCCGCTTGCGCGGACATCCGCCGAAGCCATCCTCGAATCCTTCGCGGCGCGCAAGGATTGGGCCGACCTCGCCAAAAACGCCCGCGCCCTCGCCGCCAACCGAGAGCTCATGAGCGACCGCGCTTTCGCGGAGCGCGTCAACGACTATGGTCAAGCCGCCGCCTTCAACGAAGTGCTCTACGTCATCGAGCCAAAGGGCGACCAACGAGCCACCGCTCAGGGCTATGCCGGCTTCGTTCGCGACTTCCCGAAGAGCAAATACGCCGCGACCGCGCGCTACAACGCCATGCTCGCGTACGACAAGGCGCATGATCTCGACGCGGCGCTCGCGGTCGGTGCACCGGCCCTAGGCGACGGCGACGACGAGGTCCGCGCCAAGGCCGTGATGTTGACCGCGGAGCTGCACGAGCGGGTCGGCTCGCTGTCCGCCGCCGCGGCCGTGCTCGAACGGCGTGGCCGCGAGAAGAAGGATGTCGACCTGCTGTTGCGCGCCGCCGCCGACCGCGAGGGTGCCGCCGACTACGATGCCGCGGTCGCGGACTATCTCGCCGCCGCCGACTTGTTGCGCGCTTCCGGGAAGGACCTTCGCGCCGCCACCGTGGCCTGGAAGGCCGGCGCCGCGCTCGAGGCCAAGCAAGACGCAAAAGCAGCACACGCCTTCTTCGAGCGCTACGCCAACGATTACGCCGCCGGCGACGAGGCCAAGCGCTATTGCGCCGACTACGCCGCGGCGAAGTGGGCGGGCGAAGCGGGAATTTCGCCGAAGGTGACCATGGACGCAGTCGCGCGCTCGTACGACCGCCTGTCCGCCAAAGCGAAGCGTGATGCTTGCGTGAAGAGCGCCGGCGCCGCTGCTGCCTTCGCCGCCATCGAGCCCGACTACCGCGCCGCCATCGGCATCACCCTCACCGGCGCGGAGAAGGAAGTGACTCAGAAGCTGGTGAAGAAGCTCGCGGCGGTCGACGCGGTGCAGAAGCGCTACATCCAGGTCATCGCGATGGGCGAGGGCACCCAAGGCATCGCCGCGCTTTACCGCATCGGTACCCTCTACAAGAACCTCTCGAAGGCGATGTTCGACAGCCCGTGTCCAAAACGTCTGTCCGGCGAGCAGTGCTCAATCTACCATCAAGAGCTCGGTGATCGCGCCTTCCCGCTGGAGGAGCGCGCCATCGAGGCCTTCGACAAAGCCGCCGCCAAGGCGTACGAGCTCGGCCTGTACGACGAGTGGCTTACGCGCAGCCAGGAGGCGCTCAAAGGCTACGAGCCCAAGCGCTACGCCGAGCCTCCCCCCGCCGCGCCCACGCCCGACCCGGCTCTCATGCCGCCGCCGGGAGGTGCGTCGTGAGGACGGTCAGGCTCGTCATCGTCGCGACGTTCCTCGTCGCGTGCGCTGGTCCGAAGCAGGGAGGCAAAGCCGACGCGCCCGCGCCCGCCGCGGCGGCCTCGGCCGCATCTGGACGCGACAGCGGACGACCGCGGGGTCTCGCCCTCGAGCGCAAGGGCGACCTCGACGGCGCCTTGCAGGCTTACCGAGTGGCGTACGAGACGGCGCCCGAGGCGCAAGGGACGGCGAGGGACCTCGCGCGTGTGCTGGCACGCCGTGGCGATCTGCGCTCGGCGCGCTCCGTCCTGGACGCGGGCTTGAAGCGCCGCCCCGACGATGTCGACCTTTTGACTTTCAAAGCGGTGATGGCGCGTCTCGATGGCGACGCCGAGGGCGCAAAGGAAGCGGCCAAGGCGGCGCTCGCTCGCGCGCCGTATGACCCGGGCGCGACGCTCGAGCTCGCGCGGGCGCTCACCAGACAGAAGAAGACGGCGGTCGCGGCCGCGATGCTGACGCGTGCCGCTGAAGCGGCCCCGAAGGACGGACGGCTGCGCGTCGGTCTCGCCGAAGTGGCGCGGGCGAGTGGTGACGACACGCGGGCGCTCGCCGAGCTGCAAGCCGCGTCGGTGCTCGATCCGAACGACGCCTCGGCGCAGGCGGCCATCGGCGCTCTGGCTCTCGCGCATCGTGACTACGCGCGTGCCAAGGAAGCCTACGCGCGGGCCATCGCCCTGGGCGACGACAGCACGGCTTCCTCGCAAGGTTTGTCACTGGCGCTCGCGCAGGTGCAGGGCGGCAAGGCGCAGGAGAAGACCCAATGAGAATTTTGCTCCTGGTGCTGACCTTGGCGCTTCTTCCGACCGCCGCCTCCGCGCAAGGCCGTCCTCGCGACGCGGCGAAGCCCAGCGAGGCGCCGGCAAAAACGGCCCCTGACCCCAAGGAACGCGTCGTCTTCAAGAAGCGAACCATCATCGACTTCACCGGGTCGCTCGTCGAAGGCGACCTCATCAAGCCCGAGGGCTCGTACGTCGTCAGCCGCAAGGCCAGCCGCTTCTCGACGCTCATCCGCGTGCGCGAGAACTTCCTTCCCGAGCTGATCGCCTCCCCCAACGATTTGTGAGACCCTGACGATGGTGACCGAGCTCGAGAACGAAGACACCGACGTCAGCTCGCCCTCGCCGGCTCCGAAGGCTGACGTGTCGTTCCGCGAGGTCGCCCGCGACACGGTAGGCGTTCCGTCGGCGGTCTTCGAGGAGCTCACCGCCACGGTGCCAGGCCCGAACCCTCGGTTCGAGCTCACCATGTTTTGGCGCGACGCTCGCATGAGCGTCGTGAGCCTCGAGGCGCCTCGCGCGGTGACCGTCGGCATCGGCGCGGTCGACCTGCCAGCGACCTTGCCGGCGCATCTCTCCGACAAGTTCGTCATCGCGGAGCCGGCCGGTAAAGGCATGGAGCTCCGCTTCGACACGTCGATGCGCATCGAGGTGCGCGGCGAAGACGAGATGCCGCTGTCGCTCGACCGCTTGGTGAAGCTCAAGCGCGTCGACGCCGGCGCGCTGTCCGGCAAGGGCGTCTACTCGGTCAAGCTCGAGCCGCGTGAGCGCGTCGCCATCGTCATCGGTGACGTCACCATCGCGGCGCGCTGGGTGCCGGCCACCAAGCAGGTGGTCCCAAAACCCTTCGCGTGGCTCGACAGGAACTTCGCCGCGGTGCTCGTCATCACGTTGGTGGCGCACATCGTCGCGCTCACCGCCGTGCTCGTGACCCCGCCCGAGCCGTCGAACGAGCTGCCCATCGAGATGCTCGAGAATCCGACGCGCGTCGCCAAGCTCGTGCTCGAGGAGCGCGCCAGGAAGAAGCCGGAGCCGCGCATCCCTGTCGACGCCGCGGGCAGCAAGGGCGGCAAGCGCAAGGGCGACGAAGGCGCGGTCGGTCGACCAAGCGACCAGAAGGACGCCGCGGCCAGCAAACCGGGCGCACCACGCGTCGATCCGCGAAAGCGGTCACAAGACCGGCGCGTCGCGTTGAGCTCGGGACTCCTGCAGGTCCTCGGCGAGAAACCGAGCGGCGCCACGGCGAATGTCTTCGGGCCGGGCGGGCTCGGGAGCGGCATCAACGAGGCGCTCGGTGGCTTGCGCGGGCGCAACCAGGGCGAGGCTGGTGGCGTCGGCGGAAGCGGCGGCCGTGGCACCGGGCTCGGGGGGGGCGGCAAGAGCCTCGGTATTGGCGGCGTCGGTGACGGGAAGGGGACCGGGAAAGGGCTTACCAACGTCGAGCTCGGCGGCCGTGGCCGCGCCACCGAGGTCGTTCCGGGCCGCACCGTGATCAAGGGCTGCCTCTCCGATCAAGTCGTCGGCCGCGTCGTGACCCGCCACCTGACGCAAGTGAAGTTCTGCTACGAGAAGGAGCTGCAGCGCTTCCCCGACCTCGCCGGCAAGGTCGTCGCCGCCTTCACCATCGGCGGTCGGGGTGAAGTGCTCGAGTCGCGCGTCGCCGAGAGCACGCTTGGTAACACCGCCGTCGAGCAATGCCTGATGCGCGTGGTCGGCCACATGACCTTCCCGCCGTGCGAAGGCGGCGGCACCGCGGAGGTCACCTACCCATGGCTCTTCAAGCCGGGCGGTGAGTAGCAGTGGTGCTCGCCTTGCTCACCGCGGCGGTGCTTCGAGTCGCCGCGCCTTCGGCGCCGGAAGACGACAAGCTGGCGAACTTCGTCTTGCAGCGCGGCCTGTACGTTGCAGCGGACTTCGGCACCTTCGTGAGCCTCGGCGACACCAACGGCGTTTCGAACCTCCAGCCCTACGTCGCGCTGCACCTCGGCTACGACCTGACGGACAATCTGAGCCTCCAAGCGAGCGCTTCGGCCGCGTACGTCGCCGAAAACCCCATCAGCCCATACGATGATCCCGCGGTCACTCCCGGTGGCACCGCGGTCACGAGCTACGATCTGCTCAACCTCACCGGCGAGCTCGTCTACGCATTGCGCGTTACCCAGCGTTTCGCAATCGAGCCCAAGGTCGGCGCCGGCTTCTCCCGCATCAACCCTTTGCCTACCGATCCCGACGATCCCACGGCCTACGTGCCCCGCATGAACCTCGCCCTCGTCGGCGGCTTGGGGCTCACGTACTTGACCTTGCTGACGGACTTTTCGGCCGGCATCGCGGCGACTTTCCTCGTCTTGCCGGGCCCGGGCATCGTCGGCGTCGGCACGTCTTTTTCCGTCCGCTACACGTTCTGATCAGCCGTGGGTCTCGCCATGTGGGTATGAACGGCTACCACACAGCGTAACCACCATTGCGCTGGGAGAAACCGCCATGTCTCTCGTGAACGGCACCACCACCGTTCGACGGTTAGGTGCGCCCGCTGAAGCGGATCGCGCCGCCGCGAACGGTGCCTTGCAGCCCACCGCTACGCGCGGTGACACCTTCGAAGTCGACTCCGGCGCACGTGTGATGCGCGCCGACTTACCCACCGGGACCGGCGGCACCACCGGCGTGCATCGTGTGGACGACACCGCTCGGGCCACCACCAACGCCGATGTCGTGCGCCAGGTGGGCACCGCCCTGAACACGGCACGCGAGACCCTCGCCGAACAACGTGCCCGTGCCGATGCGACGATTCAACCCGGCGCGGTCATGTCGAAAGCCGACGCCGTGGAAGCGGTCGTCGACATTTACTCCAAGGCCTTCCCGGGCATCGGCTTCACCGAGGGTGAGCTCGCATCGGCGATCGAAATGCTGCGCACCGGCAAGGTCACTGTCGATGAGCTGCGCGCGCGCGTCGAGGAAGGCGCGAAGCTCATCAACGATCCCAACGCCATGGCGGACAAGGCCGCCGAGATGGTCGAAGCCGGCCGGCCGAACCGCCGCTCGGTCGTGGCGCAGCAGCTGCGCATGGAACGGCTCGCGACGTTGATGGAGATGGGCTTCGTGCCCGAGGGTAAGTTCAACGTCGTCGGCGGCTTCTCGTACAACGGCAAGGGTACGCAGGCCACCGGCCAATATCTCGCGGGTATCGATGCCAAGGGCGCGACGGCGCAGCAGCTGCGGAGCGCGGCGGCGGGTTTGACCCGTGACATGGCCCGCACCATGGAGCGCTATCGCACCAACTCTCGGGCCACCGGCTCGGACGTCGGCGCAGGCGACGACGACAACGGGGGCAACGCCGGCGCGCGCGGCCTGGCGCGTCGAGGTCTCGGACCCACGCTCATTCGTGGGCGTGCGACCAACGACACCGGCCCGGCGAATTCGCAGACCGCGTTCGGTCACAGCTCGACCAATCAGGTGAGCTTGTCCGGCGCGACCTCGTCGGGCTTGAGCCAAGCGTCGAGCGAGCTCTCCGGCGCCGCGTCACAGACCGGCTCGCCGGTCATGCTCGACTTGAACCACGACAACGCGCTCGGCGTCACCGGCAACAGCACGGCCAAGCACCGCGCCGACGACCAGGTCAACGCCACGGTCGACTTCGATCTCGATGCCGACGGTGTGAAAGAACGCATCGAGTGGATGAAGGGCGACGGCGACGGCATGCTCGTCGATGACCGCGATGGCGGAGCATCCGCGGCGGCGGCCGGCAACGGTGAGATCGACGGCAAGCGCCTGTTCGGTGACGAGGGCGGCAAGTATCTCAACGGCTACGAGAAGATGAAGGCTCTCGATGCCAATGGGGACGGCAAGCTCAATGGCACGGAGCTCGACGGCTTGAAGAGCTGGATCGACGACGGCGACGCCAAGGTCGAGGCGGGTGAGCTCAAGACGCTCGCCGAGCTCGGGGTCAGCGAGATCGATCTCAAGATGGAGCTCACCGCGAACGACCGCGGCGAGATGATCATGCGCTCGACGTTCACGCAGAACGGCGAGAGGCACGTCTCCGAAGACGTCTGGTTCGCCGAAGATCCTCGCCAGCCGAATCTCCAGGAGACTGCCGCGACGATAGCGGCGAACGCGTCGGACCGCGCGCTCGCGAACATGATCGCGACCATCGACGCCACTTTGGTCGAGGTCGACAATGTCGCGCAGGAAGTCGAGCAAGTGCGTCGCGCCGATGGGCTCGCGCAAGCCTCGCGCTTCGTACTTCTGACGTCGGGATTCCGCGCCTAGATCGTGTTTGGCAACAACCCACTCCGCTAAATGCGGAGTAGGTATCCATACCACCTCGAGCGTTACCACCATGACGCTGGGAGAAGATGAGTCGCCATGAATGTGAACGGAGCAAATGCCGTTCGAGACACGGCTGCGTCCGCTAACGCGGAGCGTGTCGAGACGGGAAACGAGCGGGTCGAGCGTGAGATCCGCGGCCGCGAGGGCGACGCCTTCGACAAGATCAAGGGCGACAGCGATCGCACCAAGGTCAAGGGCGGCGATGAAGCATCGGCCGCCCGCGACAAGGACCGAGAGAGCAACGCCGGTGCTATCGCGGACATGGCGCGGCGGCTCGGCATCAGCATGCGCCGTGCGAAGAAGGAAATGAAGCGGCAGCAGATCATCAATCGCGCCGCCGAAGGCACGCCCTTCGAGCCGGGCAGGGCCATGGCGCGTGACACCGCGCAGGATAAGGTCGTCGAGATGTACAAGAATGCCTTCCCCGGCATTCAGTTCACCGACGTCGAGCTGGCGAAGCCCATCGAGCTCTTGGCGACCGGCAAGATCAGCGAGGCGGACTTGCAGGCCCGCGTGAATCGCGGCGCCGAGCTCGTGCTCAATCCCAACGCCATCAAGAAGGCGCTCGCCGACGGCGGTACCGATCCGCACCGCGCGTCGATCGGCGCCCAGCAGATGCGGCTCGCGCACATGCTGGGGCTCATGCGCCAGGGCATCCTGCCGGAGGGCAAGTTCAACATCGGCGGCGCCTTCATGTACGTCTGGAAGGGTCACAACACCGAGGGCGTCGAGGGGCGTTACCTGCGCGCCACCAATGCGAGGCAAGCCGGCTCGTCGAGCGGATCGACGAGCAGCTCGACCTCTGGCTCCACCGCGAGGCGTACGTCGTCGTCGTCGTTCAGCGCGACCAGCTCGTCGCCACGCCCATCAGGGTCGGTGCTCATCCAGGGCAGCTCCTCGAACAGCATGTTCGTGCCCACCGACAAGGAAGCCAATCGCCGCGGTGGCAGCGTTCTAGATATACCCAACGCGACATCATCGAGCCTGAGCGAGACGTTGACCGATCTCTCCGGCGCTGGCGCCAAGACCAACTCGCCGGTCATGCTCGATTTGAACCATGACGGCGGCATGGGCGTTACCGGCGACAGCACCGCGCGCGATCGCGCCGGACTCGCCATCAAGCCCACGGTGGACTTCGACATCGACGGCGACGGCGATCTCGAGCGCATCGAGTGGATGAACGGTGACGGCGACGCCATGCTGGTCGATGACCGCGATGGCGGAGCTACGTCGGCGGCGGCGGGCGACGGCGTCATCGACGGTAGGCGCCTCTTCGGCGACCAAGGCGGCACCTTCGCCAACGGCTACGAGAAGATGGAAGGCCTCGACGCGAACGGCGATGGTCGGCTCACCGGGACCGAGCTCGACGGCTTGAAGGCTTGGGTCGACGACGGTGACGCCGTGGTCGAGACCGGCGAGCTAAAGACCTTGGTCGAGCTCGGGGTCACCGAGCTCAGCCTCAAGATGGAGCTCACCGCCAACGAGCGCGGTGAAATGCTCATGCGATCGACATTCACTCAGGACGGGGTACAGCACGTCTCCGAAGACGTGTGGTTTGGGGAAGATGCCGACTCCGACAATCTGGTTGCCACCACAGCCAGAGTCGCAGCCGGTATTCCGAGCCAGACGCTCGATACGGTGGTCGCTCTCGTCGGCGCGACCATCGGCGAGCTCGACTCCGTCGCGCGGGAGGCAGAACACGTGCACGCCAATACCACCCTGGCGTCGCGATACCGGATGGCCCTCGTGACCTCCGGATTCCGCGCTTAAGGACGGTGGCGCCCGTTGTCGGGCGGGCGCCACCGTCTATTCCGCCTCGCGAGGCGCGAGGCTAGCGGTCAGGTTCCGAAAACAAGTCGGAACCTGACGCCTGCTTTGCCATGCTTTTAAGGCGGGCGTTGCGGCTACGGAGCGGCTGCAGGCGGGGGGTTTAAGGGAGGGCGGAGGCAACCCTGCATCGGTTCTCGCGTTGGGGGCTCCCGCCTCACGCCGATGTCGTCACCCCGCCTTGCGCACACTGCGAGCCGTTGATGGTTAAGGCGTTCCCGTCGCGGGGCGGCGCTCTTCCTGATGCGTGACGCACTTGCTAAGAGTGCGCGCATGCGATCCCCTACCTTCGATGCCCTGGAACGAATCCTGCGCGAGCGCCATTTGGTGCTCGATGGGGCCATGGGCACGATGATTCAGACGCACGCGCTGTCCGAGTCGGACTTTCGCGGCGAGGCTTATGCCAAGCATCCGCGCGAGCTGCGCGGCTGCAACGACCTCTTGGTCATCACACGGCCCGACATCATCAAGGCGATCCACCGCGACTTCTTGCTCGCCGGCGCGGACATGATCGAGACCAACAGCTTCAACGCCAACTCGATCTCGATGCTCGACTACGGTCTCGAGGGCGACTGCCGCGCCATCAACCTCGCGGCGGCCAGGGTGGCGCGTGAGGCGGCAGATGAGGTGACGCGCGAGACCGGCCAGCGCCGCTTCGTCGCGGGCGCCATCGGACCCACGAACCGCACCGCCTCCATGTCGCCCGACGTCAACAACCCCGCATTTCGTGCCGTGAGCTTCGACGAGCTCGAGCGGTCCTACTTCGAGCAAGCGTCCGCTTTGGTGGACGGTGGCGTCGACGTGCTGCTGCCCGAGACCATCTTCGACACGCTGAACGCAAAAGCGGCGCTCGCGGCCATCGAGCGCCTCTTCGCGGAGCGCAAGATACGCTTGCCGGTGCTCGTGAGCGTCACCATCACCGACGCCAGCGGCCGCACCCTGAGCGGACAGACGCTCGAGGCGTTCTTCACCTCCGTGGCGCGCTATCAGCCGTTTTCGGTGGGCCTCAATTGCGCTCTCGGCCCGGCGGCGATGCGGCCCTATGTGGAAGAGCTCGCGCGGCTCACGCCGAGCTACACCAGTTGCTATCCGAACGCCGGTCTCCCGAACGCCTTCGGCGAATACGACGAAGGACCGAAAGACGTGGCCAAGGCGCTTGGGGGCTTCGCGAGTGAAGGCTGGCTCAACATCGTGGGCGGCTGTTGCGGCACGACGCCCGAGCACATCGCCGAGATCGCCAAGGCGTTGAAGCCGCTGTCACCGCGCCGAAAGCCGGGGCCCGAGATCGACTCCTTGACTCGCTATAGCGGTCTCGAGGCGCTGGTGCTGCGCCCAGACAGCAACTTCACCATCGTGGGCGAGCGCACCAATGTCACCGGCTCACGACGCTTCGCTCGGCTGGTCCTCGCTGGAGAATTCGAAGCCGCCCTCGACGTCGCTCGTCAACAGGCCACCGGCGGTGCCAACGTTCTCGACGTCAACATGGATGAGGGCATGCTCGACTCCGTCCAGGCGATGACCACGTTCCTCAACATGGTCGCGTCGGAGCCCGACGTGGCGCGGTTGCCGATCATGATCGACAGCTCGGACTTCAAGGTTCTCGAGGCCGGGCTCAAATGCGTGCAGGGCAAGTGCATCGTCAATTCGATCTCGCTCAAGGACGGCGAGGCGACGTTCATCGAGCGCGCCCGCATCATCCAGCGTTACGGCGCCGCCATGGTGGTCATGGCGTTCGACGAAGAAGGGCAGGCCGCCGACTTCGACCGCCGGCTCGAGATTCTCTCTCGCGCCTATCGAATTCTCACGGAGCAGGTCGGGGTCGCGCCGCAGGACATCATCTTCGACCCCAACGTCCTCACCATCGCCACCGGTATGGAAGAGCACGCGCGCTACGGCCTCGACTTCATCGACGCGACGCGGGAGCTCAAGAAGCGCTTCCCTCTCGCCAAGGTGAGCGGCGGTATCAGCAACCTGTCGTTTGCCTTCCGCGGCAACGAGCACGTCCGCCAGGCCATGAACGCCGTGTTCCTGTTTCATGCCATCAAGGCCGGCCTCGACATGGGGATCGTCAACGCCGGCCACCTGATGGTGTACGACGAGGTACCCGCGGCGCTGCGCCAGCTCCTCGAGGACGTCATCTTCGCGCGACGCGCCGAGGCCACCGAAGAGCTCATTGCCTATGCCCAGTCGCACACCGGCGAGACCGCTAAAACGGAAGCCGACCTGACGTGGCGCAACCAGTCCGTCGAAGAGCGGCTCAAGCACGCCCTGGTCGCCGGCATCGTCGACTATATCGAAGCCGATACCGAAGAAGCCCGCGCGAAGTACGAGCGGCCACTCAAGGTCATCGAGGGACCGCTCATGGCCGGCATGGACGTGGTCGGCGACTTGTTCGGCGAGGGCAAGATGTTCCTGCCGCAAGTGGTGAAGAGCGCCCGTGTCATGAAAAAGTCGGTCGCCTACCTGCAGCCCTACATGGAGGCCGAGAAGGCAGCGACTGGTGCTACGTCGCAGGGCAAGATCGTGCTCGCCACGGTCAAAGGCGATGTGCACGACATCGGTAAGAACATCGTGGGCGTCGTCTTGGGTTGCAACGGCTACGAGGTCGTGGACCTCGGCGTCATGGTACCGGCCGACAAGATCCTCGAGACCGCCATCGCCCAGAAGGCCGATGTTCTCGGTCTGTCCGGCCTCATCACGCCCTCGCTCGACGAGATGGTTCATGTGGCCAAGGAAATGCAGCGCCGTGGCATGAAGCTGCCGCTCCTCATCGGCGGCGCCACCACCAGCAACAAGCACACCGCCGTGAAGATCGCCCCGCAATACGAGGGGCTCACGGTGCACGTGCGCGACGCCTCACGCGCGGTCGCGGTCGTCGGCAACGTGAAGAACAACCTCGAGGCTTACACGCCCGGCGTGCGTGACGAGCAGAAGTCGCTGCGGGATGCCCATCGCGCGAGCCAAGGCGGCGACATCGTTGCGTACGCCAAAGCGGTCGAGCGGCGCGAGCAGCTTCGCTTCGACGCCACCACCGTCGCGACACCCGCCTTCACCGGCGTGCGTGTCCTCGATCGCGTACCGCTCGCGGACATCGTTCCGTACATTGACTGGACGCCGTTCTTCCACGCCTGGGAGCTCAAGGGCATCTATCCGCAGATCTTCAACAAGGCGGACGTTGGTCCGGCGGCGCGCGAGCTCTTCGCCAACGCCGAGAAGCTCTTGGCGCGCATCGTCGCCGAGGACTTATTCACGGCGCGGGCTGTCTATGGGTTCTTTCCGGCGGCCCGTGACGGCGACGATATCGTCATTTACGCGGACGACGGGCGGAAGACCGAGCGCATGCGCTGGCACACCTTGCGTCAGCAGCGCCTGCGCACGGCCGACGAAAAGTCGCTCGCTTTAGCGGACTTTGTGGCGCCCGTGGGCGGCGTGGCCGACTACGTGGGCGCTTTCGCGGTCACCACCGGACACGGAGTCGACGACCTCGTGCGCAAGTTCGAGGCCGATCACGACGACTACAATGCCATCATGGCGAAGGCCTTGGCCGACCGCCTAGCTGAAGCGCTTGCCGAGCTCCTCCATGAGCGCGCGCGGCGTGATTGCGCGGTCGTCGAGAACCTCTCCAAACAAGACCTCATCGAAGAACGCTATCGCGGTATCCGCCCAGCGCCCGGCTATCCCGCATGCCCGGACCACACCGAGAAGCAGCTCTTGTGGCAGCTCATGGACGTCGAGAAGGCCATCGGGCTCACGCTCACCGAGAGCATGGCCATGTGGCCATCGGCGGCGGTGAGCGGCATGTACTTCAATCATCCGGATGCGCGCTACTTCGGTGTCGGACGCGTCGGCGCCGATCAAGTGCAGGCCTATGCGGTACGCAAAGGCATGACGAAGGCCGAAGCGGAGCGCTGGCTCTCGCCGATCCTCGCTTACGACGCGTAGAGCGGATTCCTCTCTGACGCCGCGTCAGCAACGGTCCACGACTCCTCGCGATAATGACGCGCGAGGAGCTCGACATGGCGAGGGTGGGGGTGGAGCGCGGTGCGGCGGGAGTGACCCCTACGTCGTTGCGTTTCCTCGGGGCTCCGGTCTTCGCGAGCCGAGCTGATCTCACCAAGCGCGAGCTCGACGCCGATCGGCGGCAGCGCCAGGCGAGCGTGCTCGTGAACGTGCGCCGCGACCTGCTGCAACCGACTCCGCAGGTCTCGCCGGGCGTGCAGCGCTTACTCGAAGCAGTGCAGGCAAAGATGCCCGCGCTCGCCAAGCGCATGGGCGTCGAGAAGCTGCTCACGCCCGTCGACCACTACTCGACCCGTCTCGTCGACAAGGCAGTTCTCGCCACCGCGGCGGGCGTTGGCGTCGCGCTCGTTGCTCGCATCGCCAGCAAGGACATCCCGCTCGACGCTGTGCCTGAGCTGATCGGCTGCGCCGTGCTCGGCGCGTTCGTCGCCGACGGCCTCGCGTGGGGCGTGCACGTCTTCAACGACTTGCTGAAGATGCGCCGGCACGTCCCCGGTGAGCCGATGAACGCGGGCAGCTACTTGTGGCTGCATCACATCATGCCGAGCTTGTATTCGCAGCAGACGTGGGTCCGCGCGGTCGCGGGACTGTTGCCGGTCGGGATCGCTTTTGGAGCCGGCACCCTGGTCCTCGATCCCAGCGTCGCGTGGATGAGCTTCATGCTGGCGTTCAGCACCGCTGCCGGCCTCGCACAAGGCGCTCACCGCGCCGCGCACGACGCCAACCCCGGGCAGGTGACCAGAGCGTTCCAGCGAGGCGGTGCGCTCATCGACAACGAGCACCACGGCGGTCACCACTGGGGTGTGCGCGAGTGCCTCCTCACCGCCGAGGAGCCCATGCGGCACACGGGCTCGCATCAGGGCCTCCTGGGGTGGCTATCACCGATCCGCCAGCTCGATACCTTCGACGTGGCGTCGAAGCTCGAGGCTTTCGCCCACCGCTTCCTCGGGCGCACCCCCGTACCCTGGCAGGACTACCCCGAGCTCAAAGAGGTCGCGCTCGCGCCGAAGGCCATGCGACCGGAGCTCGAGATCAAGGGCCGACTGTCGCGCTATGAGCGCACCATCGCGTGGTTTCGCGAGGAGCTTGCGGCGTGCGCGAACACGCTCGCCAAGGTTACGGATGCGACCGAGCGCGGCGAGGCCGAGGGGCGCCTGCGAGAGCTCGAGGAGTTGATCCCGCGCATGGTCGCCGACGGCCAAGCGCTCGACGCCGCCTATCGCCGCGCGGTGGCTCGACGCCGGATGGCCGAGACCAGCGCGGGCCTGCGCGACGCTCAGCGCGAGCACCGCGACACGCCCGAGCTGCGGGCCCGTATTCGTCAAGAACGCGAAGAGCTCGCGGTGACGTTGTCGCGGCTCGCCCCAGCCTGAGGCCGCGACGTTCTTGGCGGGGGACGCGCGGTCCCCCCGTAACCCGCCGCCCGCGGCGTGATGCCGGCGCGTTGTGGTCCGCAAGTGTGCGAAAGGTCGAGCGGCTCAGCTTGGTATGCAGCGTGCTCTTAGCCCACACGTGCTGGTGTGGCCCACCCGGGCGGTTGCTATACTCGCGTGGGTGACCACTCCCGTGCCGTCGTTCGCGCCATCGAGCCGCTATCGTTTGCTCGAGCGCATCGCGGTCGGAGGAATGGGTGAGATTTTCCTCGGACACGACACGGTCCTGGACCGGCGCGTGGTCATCAAATACCTGCTCGACGTCGCCTACGCCGATGACGACCGAGTCGCCATGTTCCTCGATGAGGCGCGCGCGGTGGCGCGCTGCGACCACACGAACGTCGTCAAGATCTTCGATATCGGCGTCGACCGCGAGCGCTACTTCATGGCGCTCGAGCATCTCGAAGGTTGGGACCTCGCGGAGGTCTCGAAGCGCGCCACGGGTCTCCGGCGTCTCGTGCCCGTCCCTATCGTCGTGCGCCTCATGATGGACGCCGCGCTCGGGTTGCATGCGGCTCACGAAGCAAGAGCCGCCGACGGCCGACCGCTCGAGCTCGTGCATCGCGACGTGACACCGCGCAACCTCTTCGTCGTCCGCGATGGCGTTCTCAAGCTCCTCGACTTCGGCATCGCCAAGAGCAACCTGCAGCGTGCCGCCACCGAGGTTGGCATGGTGAAGGGCACGCTCGCGTACATGTCGCCCGAGCAATGCACCTCGCGACCGATGGATCGCAGGAGCGACGTCTTCGCGCTCGGAGTCATCTTGCACGAGCTGCTCGCCGGGGAGCGCCTGTTCAGGCGGAAAGACGCCGAAGGCATGATGCTCGCCATCGTCGGCGAACCCATCCCGCCGCCGCACAGGCCGGGAGGTGTCGCCGGCTCGGTCGTCGCTGTCGCCAGCCGATCGCTCGAGCGGTCGCCCGAGATGCGCTTTCCTACCGCGCTCGCTTTCGCCGAGGCGCTGGAGCGCGCGGCCGGTGGGGAAGGGCCGGCGAGCCGGGAGGCCGTCTCCGACTATCTTCGCGGCATCTTCCTCGACGCGACCGACGTCGAGACGCCCGAGTCGTTGGCACCGCATCCCGCAACGCGCGCGCATGCCATCTCCGACGAGCTGCTCGCAAAACTCCCGCAGCCGGGGCAGACGGCTCCGACCCTGGAGCTCGGCGCGTCGCCCGTGCGAGCCGTGGTGCCCCCGCGGCCGCGCAAGCGCGCCTGGTGGCTGGCTTTCGCTGGGTTCGCGGCGACCATCGGCATCGCGCTCGGCATTGGCTGGCTGGTCCACCATGACCGACCCGGGGCGATGGAGGTCCAAGCCACGGCGCCGGCCCCGCCCGCGCCACCAGCTCTGGCGCCCGCGCCATCCCCGGCGCTCCATGAAGAACCCATATTCGCCGAGACGCCCAACCCTCCGGTTCGCCAAAGCGGACGGCATGAGGCGCGGCCGAAGACGAAGGCCGCAAGCGTGGCGCAGAACGGTCCGGCGACGCTCACCGTGCAGAGCGAACCGTGGGCCAACGTCTACATCGACGGTGTCCTCGTCGGGCCGAGCCCGTTGATCGAGCACGCGCTCAACGCCGGCCGAGTCCGCATTCGTCTCGTCAACCCCGACCTCGCGCTCGAGCGCTCCACCACCGTCGACGTCAAGCCGGGGAAAGTGACACGCATGCGCTTCGACCTACGCAAAGGAGTGACTCATGTCCTCCCCTGAACGCACCTCACCCACCGAGAAGCTCTCCGTGGTGTCGGAGCGTCCGAACGGCTTTCGGCTGGTGGTGCTCGAGGGCGCGGACGCGGGCCGTACGTTCGAGGTCGAACGAGGCCAAGCCGTGGTTGGGAAGAGCTCGTCGGCCGACCTGCGGCTGAGCGATGCCGCGGCATCGGGGCGCCACGCTTCTTTCGAGGTCGTGGATGACGGCGTGCGCGTCGTCGATCTCGCGAGCACCAACGGGACCCACTATCTCGGTGAGGCAATTCCCGAAGCCGTGGTCAAACCCGGCGCCGTGATTACCATCGGCCGCAGCCGCGTCGCCGTGTTGTCACGCGAACCGGCGGCGGGGCCGGGCTACAGCGCTCGCTCGGGCTACGGCGGGTTCGTTGGCGACTCTCCAGCGATGCGCCAGCTCTACGCCTTGCTCGAGCGCCTCGAGCCCACCGAGTACACGGTGCTCATCGAAGGCGAGACCGGCAGCGGCAAGGAAGTGGCGGCGCGCGCCATCCACGACGCGTCGCCGCGACGCGACAGGCCGTTCGTCGTCTTCGATTGCGGAGCGGTAAGCCGCGACGTGGTGGCCTCCGAGCTCTTCGGTCACACGCGTGGCGCCTTCACCGGGGCCTCGACCTCGCGCGTCGGCGTCTTCGAGGCGGCGCATGGCGGGACGGTCTTCCTCGACGAGATCGGCGAGCTGCCGGTCGAGCTGCAGCCCAAGCTCCTGCGCGTCCTCGAGGAAGGCGAGCTGCGCAACGTCGGCGGCAACGACGTTCGTCGCGTCGATGTGCGGGTCATCGCCGCCACCAATCGCTCACTCGAACACGAAGTGCAGGCCAAACGCTTCCGCGAAGACCTGTACTTCCGCTTGAACGTCGTGCGCGTTGCGCTGCCTCCGTTGCGCAAGCGACGCGAGGACATTCCGATGTTGGTGCGTCACCTGGTCCGCGACATGGGCGGGGACGAGCTGGTCGCCTCGGCGTCCACGCTCGAGCTGTTCACATCGGCTTACGATTGGCCGGGTAACGTGCGCGAGCTGCGCAACACCATTGCGCACATCATGTCGGTGGGCACGATGCCGCGTACGCTCGAGCGGCCGTCAGCGGAGCCAATCGTAAACCCTGCAATCGACGAGCCCTTCAACGAAGCCAAGCGCCGCCTCGTCGACGCCTTCGAGCGTGACTACTTCGGGGCTCAGTTGCGCGCTCACGAAGGTAACATCGCCCGGGCGGCGCGCGCCTCGGGGGTCGATCGCGCCTATTTCAAGCGGCTCTTGCGGCGGCATGGGCTCCTGCCCAATCGTGACGAGGAACCATGAAGCCCGCTGTTGCCGCCGTCCTCGTCTTCGCCGTCGTCTTCGAGGTGCTCGCGCAGAGCGCCGCCATCCGCGACCCCGAGGTGCGTGCTGCCGTCCGCGACTACGAGGCACTGAGCTACGACGCGGTCATCCCTCGCTTGGTGAAGTCGCTGTCGCGCAAGGATCTGAGCGAGGCCGACCGCCGCGAGGCGCTCGCGTACCTCGCGCGCAGCTACGCCATCTTCAAGCGCAGCGCCGAGGCCGAGTCGACCTTCGACGAGCTCTTGCAGTGCGACCCGGCGTTCGCTCCAGCGGACAGTGAATCGCCACGTATCCGCGAGGCGTACATCGCCGCGAAGGCGCGTCGCGCCGTAGCGACGCCGCTGCCGCCGCTGGTCGCGAGCCCGGCGCCCACGGTGACGACCACGGCGGCGCCACCGGAGCCCGCGCCGAACAAGACGTGGCTGTGGATCGCCGGTGGGGTGCTGGTCGCCGCGGGCATCGCGACGCTCTTGATCGCGCGGCCCTGGGAGGACGATGCCTCCTCAGGCCGGGCCGTCCCCGACTCGCAGCTCGGCCGTTTCGACCTACCTTAGGGAACGATACCGATGGGCGGGTGCGCGATGAGCCACGCTTCCGTCGGAATCTCGTCGATGCGCGCGGGATTGTGCGGCGTTTGCACCTCGATGGCGTTGCCGCTATCGCGGAACAGCGTGAAGGTGCGCGTCGTCAGGTCTTGCCCAAGGCGGCTCCCTACGCAGACGTTGTAGTTGCCGTCGTTCTTGGTGAGGTCTTCGAGGATCTCGTCCACGAGCTGCAGGTATAGGACCGCGGTCGACGGGTCGAAGGTGCCGACGCCCGAGGGCACGAGCCGCGCCTGGGCGCTGATGAAGACGCTCGCGATGTCGGTGCCGTCGCCCGGGTCCTCGTAACCAGGGCGGGTGGCGCCGCCGAGGATCGGCGAGCTCGTCCCCAGCGTGCCGGGAATCGGCATGGTGTAGATCGTCGATAGTGGCAACTCACCGTCGCGGCGCTGGGCGCCGGTCGTTTGCCCTCCGGCCCCTTGAGAGAACATCGATGACGGATTGGCCGGATACGTGTCGGGCCGGAACCACGCGTCGCGCGACTTCGAGAAGAGCTGCATGTCGACGTTCGCGAGCTCGATGCGCCAGGTGCCGTTGTCGACGTGGCCCTGCCCGTAGATGACGACGAGACCCGCGCGATGCGCGCGCCACTGCGTGCCGTCCGGGGGCAGCGGGCTCCAGTCGGCGATTGCGTCGCTCACCATCACGCCTTGCCCGAGGTACGAGCGCATGCCGTCGCCGACGCCGATGACCAGGACCGAGTTGTAGCCGGGCGCCGTGATCGGCGTCTTCATGTCGGAGAGGAGCTGGCTCATCGGTAGTCCCTGACTGCTGGGGACGAGCTCCGGCAGGTCACCGGCGATGATGGCGGCTTCGCTCAAGTCGATGGTCAGCGGCTCGATGAGCGCGAAGTCGATCTCCGTCGGCGCGCTCGCCGCGACCAGCGCACCCGAGACGCTGGTGCCGAAGACGCGGACCGTAAGCGGCGTCGCGGTCGCGCCCCTGCACAGCGTCAGGCTCGTCGGCACGGCGCTGTCATAGCGGCGTTGCGCCAGCGGCACCCCAGCGAGGAACGTCAGATCTTCGCCCGCCGTCGCGAACACCCGGAAGTCGACGGCGGCCACCGCGAGGCGCACCCCAGCGTCGCCGTCGACGTTGAGCAGGCGACAGGCGTCCTCGGAGGCGCTCTCGCCACCGCAAGCGGTCAGCATGGTCAGAGCGAGGATGTTGCGCGACGTCTTGAGCACGTTCTTCGATTCTAGAGGCCCGGACGGCGTCGTGCCAGCTTCACGATGTCGGCCAACATGAAGACGCTATCGCGGACGAGTCGTACGCCGCTCCGCTCACCCCGCCGCATCGCCACCGGAAAGCGCTCGATGATGTAGCCGTGGTGTTTGGCGAGCCAGATGAGCTCGACGTCGAAAGCGAAGCCATCCAAGGTCAGCTCGGCGAAGAGCTTCCGGGCCACCTCGCCGCGGAAGACCTTGAACCCGCATTGCGTGTCGGAGACGTCCAGCCGCAAGAGCTTGTCGACGAGCGAGCCGAAGGCGTGGGTCGCGAGGCGCCGCGGCAGACCATAAAGCGCGCGTGTGTCGCGCTCGCCCCCGAGGTCACGCGCCCCCAGCGCAAGATCGGCGCCGGTGCTGACGGCCTCGATGCCGTCGCGCAGGGCATCCAGTGGGTAAGCCAGATCGGCGTCGAAGAACGCGGTGACTTGCCCGGTGGTTGCCGCCATGCCGAGCCGCAGAGCCGCGCCCTTGCCGCGATTGACCGGTAACCTAACGATTTGCCGCGCCACGCCGTCGACACGTGGCGCCGATGTCACGATCTCCGCCGTGGCGTCGGTGCTACCGTCGTCCGCTATCACGAGCTCGGCGCCTCGGTGGTGCTTCGCGAGGTAGGTCTGCACGGTTTCGAGCGTCGCGCCGATGCCACGGGCTTCGTTGAATGTCGGGATGACGACGCTCAGGGTCACGGCGGGAGCGTCGCGTGTCCACGTGCGGCACGCAAGACGGCGACTCCGTCGACGAGGTCACCGTAGTGGCCGCGCAAGCCGACGGCATCGCGCTCGCCCTCACAGACAGCGGTCACGTCACGCACCGTGCGGTCGGCGCTGACGCGCAGGTCCGCGAGCGGTTTGCCGTCCGCGCATACCACGGCGCGCGTCGGTAGAGCTCCGCGCTCATGACCGACGAGGCGGCCAAGCAGTCCACTCGGGCGTTCGGCGAAACGGCCGCCCACCCAGGGCCCGTCACCGGTATCGCAGCGTGGTCGCAGGGCGGTCAGTCGGTCGCCGGCGAACGCCGCGTCGACCCCCAAGAGACGCCCATCGCCGGGACAGGTCCACGCGAAGGCTTTCCCGCCAGCGCCGCCGTGCAGCTCGTCCGACGTCGCGTCCATATGGAATAGCGGCCGTGGCTCGGCTTGCGTCCAACGGAAGCGCCGCGCTCCAGGCTGGTGCAGCCAGCTCCACCACCAGGAAGTCGGCTCTTCTTCGCGGATGAAGCGGAGCAGCGGTTGCGCGGGTGCCGCGAAGTCGATGGCGAGGAAGCGATCGTCCCAGACGCGCGTTGCGTGGGCATCGATCGCCGCTTGCAGCCTGTTTTGCATCTCGGCATCGGCGACCAGGTGGTGCAGGTCGATGAGCGCCACCTCGTGGCTGGACCGCGGCCGGGGCGGCGAGAGGTAGGCTTCACCCGCGAGCATCGGTGCGTCGAGCTGGACGTCGAATTCGGTTCGCCGCCGGTGAATGCTCGCCGATAGCCAGTAGCGCGTGCCCTCTCGCGGGAAGACGCGCGCCACCTCGCGCGCCCAGAGGTTCTCGTCGCGCTGATCGGTGTCGCTCGCGGCGTAGGCGTAGGAGGCGCCGCCCGTCGCGTAACCCCACTGGAACTGGCGCATCGCGAAGAGCGCCTGAAGAGCCGTCAGGCAGACCGCGATAGCGTACGCAGGGCGACCCCACGCGAAAAACAGCCAGGCGACGAGCTCGGCCACCGCGATGGCGAGGCCGGGATTGGCATGCCAGGTCCAATAGGCGTGGATGAAGCCGGCCTGGCGGAACACCAGGGTGTGGAACACTTGGCCCACGAGGAAGGAGAAGACGATGATGTCGCGTGGCGCGCGCTTGCGGCGCACCGTCCACACCAGCCACACCGCGAGCAGCCCCACGAGGATTGGCCCGTAGAGGTCGAGGCTGCGATCCCAAAGTCGCGCGGCGAGGCCGTCGACCGCGCCGGTGCGCATCGCCAGGGCCGAGCGCATGTCGGCGAAGCTCCCGTGCGTCACCCAGATCCAGGCGAAGAAGCCGCCGAAGCTCACCAACATGGTTGACGCGAGCGGCACGAGGAACGGGAGCTCGTCGCGTAGGCGATGCCGCGCCCGCCAGATGGCGACGCAGAAGACGAGAAAAGCGATGGGGTAGGCCGGCCAGTCCCATTGCGCCGCGATGGCGAAGCCTACGCAGGCCTGCACAACCGATCGGCGTGTTTCCTTGGTGAACCACGTCGCCACGCCGTCGAGCGCGAGCAACAAGAAGGTGATCGACCCCTGCTCGTGATCGATCATGTTGGCGAAGACGAGATTGAGCGGCGTCAGCGCGTAGACGATGACCGCCATCGCGGATACGCGACGCGACCAGTGGCGCCGCGTTACCCACGCCAGCACCACGATATCGGCGACGCTGTAGAAGGCGGGAACGGCGCGGCCGGCCCACTCCTTGGCTCCGAACAGCCACTGCATGGCGATGAGGTGGAAGTGCACGAGCAGTGGATGATGCGTGTACAGCGAGGCTGGGTGCGGTGGCCGAGTATCGAAGTGGTAGAGCGCTTGCCCGACGAGGCCGAAGCGCAAGCTGTTACGGGCGCCGTTGAAGAAGGCGGCTCCGTTGAAGCCGTTGTGGCCCCAGAGCCAAACGTCGGCGACACCGTGCAGCGAGGCCATGGCGAGCCAGATCGTCGCGACCGCGACGGCCGCGAGATATGTCCGTTTGCCGATATCCTCGTCCACGCGTGGCGCACTCTAGTATACGAGCGGCGCATGACGAAGAACGTCCTCTTGTTCGTCTCGATCGCAGCCGCGGCCTGCTCCGCCGGCGTGCCCTTCCGCATCGACAATCCGACGGACGCGCCGATCACGGTGAGCATCGACGGCAAGGCGCATACCGTCGCGCCACACGCCGACGCGGCGGTTTCGCTCGCGCCCGGCAAGCACAGCCTCGACGCACCGGCGACAGGCAAGCTCGAGTTCATCGTCTATGTCGGCCGCAAAGGCGGACTCATCAACCCGACGCTCGGCGACTACGTGGTCGCGAACGAGAGCTACGCGACCAACGCGCAGACGGCGAAGGGCTTCGTGAAGCTACAGAACAAGATCGTCATCGGCGGCGAGCGCTTCACCGGCCCGTTCCGGCTGCATGACGGCTTATTCATCGACGAAGACTGGCGCTACGGCGTCCATGACGAATTCCCGGAGTCGGAGAGCGTCGCCGGCGGCAACGTCTTCGGCAAGGTCTTCGCGGTGCCCGACTTCCGGTCATTCTATCGCCGCCGCTATGGCGTACCCGAGCCGGTCGAGCCGGCGCCGGCCGTGAAGGTGCGGCGCATCGAGCCGCCTCCGCCGTTGCCTACCTTCGAAGATCCGGAGGTGCAGAGAGCGACGGCGACGATTCGCGATCAATACGCGCGCTACATCGTCTGCGACGACCCCGCGGAGCAAAAGCGTTTGCAGGGCGCCACCTCGGCCGCGCTCACCGACTACGTCACGTTCATCGGACCCCGCATGGCCAAGCAATCTCGCGAGGACAACGAGCGTCAGAACGATTTCATCACCCAGTACGGCCACGCATTCGGCGTCTCGGCGCGGGTCATTGCTCGACGAACGCCTTGAGCCGGTCGAGCGCGTCTTCCCACTGGCGTGCGATATCGTCGAGGTAGTGACGCGCCACCGAGAGGCGTTGTGGAGTCACTTCCCAGATGCGCTCTCGGCCGCGTCTGCTACTGCGGACGAGGCCGGCGCCGCGCAACACCTCGAGGTGCTTGGTCACCGCTTGCCGGGTGACCTTGGACCTGTCGGCGAGCTGGACGATCGAGCGCGGTCCGTCCGCCGACAAGCGGGTCAAAAGGCGCAGGCGCGTGTCGTCACCGAGCGCCGCGAACAACGGCGCCGCGTCGCGCACGAATGCCGGCTCACCCATCGACGTGCTTTTTGATGTTGCCCATCTGCTCCGCCCAGCCGCCGTCGTTCATGCGAAACGCTTCCGCTCTGCGGCCCGATGGGATGCGATCGAAGCCTGATTCGATGACCGTGACCAGCGTGCCACCCTTCACTTCCTCGAGCCGGAGCTCGACCAGAGTCATCGGTTCCTTCGCGTAGTCCTGCTTGGGATCGACGGCATACGGATGCCAGCGGAAGGAGAAGAGCCGCGGCTCGTCCATGCGCTCGACGACGCACTGAAACTCGAGGTGCTCGTAGCCTGGGTAGAGGATGTTGCCTTTGACGCGCTTACCGACCGCGAAGGGCTCCGCGAGGCTCACGCGGAACCAGGTGCCGAACTCCCGGTGATCGGTAAGCGCCTTCCAGACGCGGCCGATTTCAGCTTTGACTTGAACCTGCTTGCGGATGGTGTCCGTGCCGGACGACTGCGTGCTCGTATTCATATGCAACCTCCGGGTTGCATATTGATCACGGCGTGATTGAAATGCAACCGAAAAGTTGCATGTCTAAAGATCGACGAGCTCGACCTCGGCGAGGGCGCTGCCGAGGAAGGCGCCGCCGACCCGTTTCACGCGTTCACCAACGTCGGTGGCATAGAAGCGATGCCGCGGCTCTCCTACGCACGCGGCTCC
This sequence comes from Myxococcota bacterium, assembly GCA_041288095.1. Classification (GTDB taxonomy): domain Bacteria; phylum Myxococcota; class XYA12-FULL-58-9; order XYA12-FULL-58-9; family JALHOP01; genus JALHOP01. Next base: position 29,625 of record JBGGMJ010000107.1, on the reverse strand, counting down.
AACCTGCGCCGCGACTGCTTCGGCAACCGCATCGGCGCTGTTCACGATCGCAACACCGCTGCCGCACACGTCCGCGATGACGGGCACGAGCAGGGGGTAATGGGTGCAGCCGAGCACGAGCGTGTCGATGCCACTTGCCACCAATGGCCGCAGATACTCCTCGGCGAGCAGCCGCGTGGCGTGGTGCCCGGCCAGACCTTCCTCGGCGAGGGGCACGAAGAGCGGGCAGGGCGCGGTGAATACTTCGATGCGCGGGTCGAGGGCCGCGAGCGCGCGCTGGTACGAGCCGCTGTTGATGGTGCTTTCGGTGCCGATGACGCCGACCCGACCGTTCTTGGTGGTGCGGGCGGCGAGCTCGGCGCCCGGCTCGATGACCCCGACGACGGGCGTGCCGATGGTGGCGCGAACGACGTCCAAGGCGGCCGCGCTTGCGGTGTTGCAGGCGATGACCACGAGCTTCGCGCCTTGTTCGACGAGGAACTGCGAGCAACGCAGGGCGTAACGCCGGATGACCTCCGGCGACTTGGTGCCGTAGGGCACGCGCGCCGTGTCACCCAAGTAGGTCAGCGATTCGCCTGGGAGCCTGCGCATCAAGGCCGCGGCGACGGTGAGGCCGCCGATGCCCGAGTCGAAGACCCCGAGCGGCGCTGCAACACCGTCCCCGGCTTTCTGGCTGACTACCGACATCGACATCCCGTCAGGTTGGTCACTGTGACCTGTGTGAGAGCCCGCCGTAGTGGTTGCAAGGCCCGGCGGATGACCGGGTCGCAATTTCCTACCACGAGGAGTGTTGGATGAAGTGCATACTTCTGAGGTCGGGGTTTGCCGTCGCGGTGTCAGCCGCGTTGTGCATGGGTTTGGTAGCGTGTGGAGACGAGACGGCGGCTCCACCCGACGAAATCGAGGTCGACGGTGTCGTCTATGGGCTCACGACGTCGGAGGCCTATTTGCTGACCGATCGCGGCACCCTAACCCCCCCGCCGCCACCCCCCTATTGCGAGGGCGTCCTCTACAGCAACGGCCCTGTTTCTTATTGCGTCTGTACCGCCCAGGTTTTGACGCGGAGCGGGCCAAACCTATGGGTGAGCCCTGACGGCACGTGCCCCGCGACGTACCCTGCGCCGCCTCCTCCGCCACCGACCTACGGCGATCAGGGCGCTTGAGAACCCGCTCGTCGGGGACTGGCCCTGGCACGGTGCGAATTGACGTTTTGGTGCCCGTACTTTATCAATTCGCCCCTCCATGGCAGCCCCCGACAGCCCGGTAGCGCCGGCAGATTTACCCATTGGCGCCACCTACGCCGGCAAGCGCATCCTGCTGACCGGCACCACCGGGTTTCTCGGGAAAGTCGTCCTCTCGTACCTCCTGACGCGGTTCCCCGATATCGGCCACATCTACGTGCTCATCCGACCGGGCCCCTCGGACCGTGCAAAGGACCGCTTCGCCAAGAAGGTGATGGCCTCGCCGGCGATGGGGCCGGTGGTGCAGGCCCACCCGCACGACCTCGAGAAGTTCCTGACCGACAAGGTGACGCCGGTCGACGGCAACATCACCAAAGAGAACTGCGGCTTGTCCGCTGAAGCGCTCGCCGAGATCAAAGGTCTCGATCTCATCTTGAACAGCGCCGGCCTCGTCGACTTCGATCCATCCGTCGAATCGGCGCTCTCTATCAACGCCGTCGGCGCGCAGAACGTGGTGAAGCTCGCCAAAGACGTCGGCGCCGCCCTGGTGCACGTCTCGACCTGCTTCGTCGCCGGCAAGCGCAGCGGCCAGATCCTCGAAGACGAGCCCATCTTGGGTCGCCTCCCGGACGCGACCGATCAGCGCGCCAGCGACTTCGACTTCCAGCGCGAGATCACCCGCTTGGGCGAGCTCGCCCAGGAAGTCCGCAATCGCGCCGACGATCCTGCGACCAAGGCGCAGTGGCGCAAGGAAGCGATCGACAAGCTCGCCGAAGAAGGCCGTGACGCTTCCGACGGCGTCGCCTTGAAGGCCGCGGTGTTGCGCCAGAAGAAAGTGTGGCTCACCCAGGAGCTCAAGCGCGTCGGCATGGAGCGCGCCAAGTTCTGGGGCTGGACCAACACCTATACGTTCACCAAGGCGCTGGGTGAGATGGTCATCGCCGACGCGGCGCAGAATCACGGCCTCACCGCCAGCATCGTGCGCCCCTCCATCGTCGAGAGCGCGCATAGCTTCCCGCTCCCCGGCTGGAACGAAGGCTTCACCACGACGGCGCCGCTCATCCTGATGGTGCGCCAGGGCCTCTTGCACTTCCCCTTCGCGGAAGACCTGCTGCTCGACGTCATCCCGTGCGACATGGTGGCGACCGCCATCATCGCCGCCGGCGCCGCTTGCCTCACCAAGACCAACAAGATGGTCTACCAAGCGGCTTCCGGCGACGTGAATCCGCTCACCATCAAGAAGGCGCTGGAGCTCACGGCGTACGAGGGGAAGACCCGTGCCCGCGCCAAGGTCACGAAGCTCCGCGCCTCGCGCCCGGGGCCGGCGCTCATCGATTGGTTCAAGCGGCACTACGAGACGCAGCCCATACCGCTCACGACCTTCAACAAGATTTCGACTCCGCGATTGAAGACGGCGGCCAGCTCGCTCATCAAGACTATCGACGACATCGGACCCGACCGCGTCGGCTGGATGCGCGAGCCGCTCAGCAAGACGCGTGAGATCGCCGAGTTCGTCGAGACCAGCTCGTCGCGCATCAACATGGTGCTCGACCTGTTCATCCCGTTCGTTGCCGAGAACAAATACGTTTTCCGTTGCGACAACACGCGCGCCCTCATGCAGCGCGTGCCGCAAGCCGAGCGCGACGCCTTGAACTGGTCGCCCGAGGGCTATCTCTGGCGCGACTACTTCATCAAGACGCACATCCCAGGCCTCGAGAAATGGGTGTTCCCAGCGCTCGAGGAAGAGCTCGCCGAGAAGCCCAAGCTCGCGCACATGCACCGCGACCTCGTGGACATGTTCGAGTCGACGACGCACGCTCACCGTCACCGCTTGGCGCTGCGCTTCCTCGACGGCGACACCTTCGAGCACCTGACCTACGGTGACCTGCGCCAGCTCGCCGAGCGCGTCTCGGCGTTCGTGCTCGACCGCACCAAGGGTGAGGTCGATCAGCGCATTCTCCTGGTGTCCGAGAACCGCCCAGAGTGGGTGGCCGCATATTTCGGCATCCTGCGCGCCGGCTGCACCGTGGTGCCGGTCGACGCCGCCGCCAAGGCCAACGAGATCGTCAACATCGCCAAGGCAGCCAAGGCGGCCGGCGTCATCGTGTCGCCCAAGGTGCAAGCGCGTCTCGGCAACGTGGACGCGCCGCTCTGGTCCCTTCGCGATGCCGTCCGCTTCCGCGGAGAGCTGGTCGTACCCAAGGCGCCTGCTCGCCTGGCGTCGCTGATCTTCACCAGCGGCACCACCGGTACGCCCAAGGGCGTCATGCTGTCGCACCGCAACTTCACCTTCGAGGTGTCGCGGCTCGCCGGCATCTTCACGCTCGGCGACAAGGACCACTTGCTGAGTGTCCTGCCGCTGCATCACACCTTCGAGTTCACCGCCGGCCTGCTGCTGCCCCTGTCACGCGGCGCGACCATCACGTACCTCTCCGAGCTCAACGGCGACACCCTGCAACGCGCCTTGTCGCGCGGAGTCACCGGCCTCATCGGCGTCCCGGCTCTGTGGCAGCTACTGCAACGCCGCATCGAGTCGCGCATCAACGAGAAGACGGCCCTCGCCGGCCTCGTACTCGATGGGGTGCGCGCGGTGAACTCGTTCTTGCGCGACCGCACCGAGTTCAACCTGGGACCGCTCCTCGCTTATCCCGTGCATCGCGCCCTCGGCGGCCGTTTGAGGTACCTGGTGAGCGGTGGCTCGGCCCTGTCGCCCGAGGTGCTCGAGTTCTTCCGCGGCATCGGCTTCAACATGACCGAGGGCTACGGCCTCACCGAGACGGCGCCCGTGCTCACCGTCACCGACCCGCTCGACCGTGTCATCACCGGCAGTGTCGGCAAGCCCCTGCACGGTGTCGACATCAAGATCGACGAGCCCAACGAAGACGGCATCGGCGAGGTACTCGCGCGCGGTCCCAACGTCATGCTCGGGTACTGGGGCGAGGATGCACCGCCCGCTTTGACGGACGGTTGGTTCCACACCGGTGACTTGGGCCACGTCGACGGCGAAGGCCGCCTCTTCTTGGTCGGCCGCAAGAAAGACGTCATCGTCGACGCCGACGGTCGCAACGTCTATCCCGACGAGCTCGAGGAGCTCTACGGCAAGCACGACGCCATCAAGGAGCTTTCGATCGTCGGTGTCACGTCGGAAGGCCGCGAGCGTGTCGCCTGCCTCATCGTGCCTGCCTATGGGGATCGCCCGCGCGACGAAGTGCGCCGCGAGATCCAGGAGCACGTGAAGCGTACGAGCGACACGCTGCCGTACCACAAGCGCTTGAAGGTCGTGCACGTCGTCGATCACGACTTGCCGCGCACCTCGACCCGCAAGGTGAAGCGGCCCGAGGTCGTCGCCGAGCTCATGCGCTTGTCGCAAGCCACCGCGCACGTCCATGAAGCCGCCAACAACGAGTCGACCCCGGTCATGCTGGCGCGCCAAGTGGTTGCCGGCTTGCTTTCGCGGACGGTCAACGAGGTCGCCGCCGACGCGCGCCTGATCGACCTCGGCTTCGACTCGCTGATGTTCGTCGAGCTGGCGACCGCGCTCGAAGCGCACGTGAAGCGCGATGTCACGAGCGAAGCTCTCATGGCGATCGAGCGCGTCGCGGATCTCGCGCGTCTCCTCGTCGCCACTCCCGCCGCGATGAAGCCAAAGGCCGTCGTGAAGAAGGACGAGCAGTCGTCCGACCCCGAGGCACTCACGCTCCCGGCGCCAATCGCCAAAGCGGGCAAGTCGCTCCTCCGTTGGGGCCAGAAGAAGTTCTACGAGCGCGTCATGGACGTCGAGATCCACGGCCGCGACTACGTGCCGCGCGACACGGGCTTCATCGTCGCCGCGAACCACGCGAGTCACCTCGACGCGGGTCTCGTGGAGCTCGCGCTGGGCGAGCATGGCGACCGCCTGGTGTCGCTCGCGGCACGCGATTACTTCTTCGGTTCGCGCTTGAAGCGGACCTACTTCGAGAACTTCACGAACCTGCTGCCCATCGAGCGGCACGGCGCCACCAGGGCTTCTCTACGACGGGCTCTCGCGGTCATCGAGCGTGGTGACAGCTTGCTCATCTTCCCCGAGGGGACGCGCAGCCCCGACGGAGCGCTGCAACCGTTCAAGGCCTCGATTGGATACCTCGCCATCACCTCGGAGCGGCCGGTCGTGCCCATGTACCTGTGGGGTACCTTCGAGGCCATGCCGAAGGGCAGCACGCTCTTGCCCCGTAGCCGTGAGATCGGCGCGCTGATCGGTCCCGCGTTGCGACCGGAGCTCATGAAGGAGCTGACGAGCCGTTGTGCGCGCAGCGAGGCCCATCGCATGGCGACGCTGCTCGTCGAGCGCGCCGTGCAGGCCCTACGCGATCAGGGCGGCTACAGGCCCGAGCTACTGGCGCGCGACATCGCCGATGAGGCGCTGCCGGCGAAAACCGCGCGGGTCGAAGGCGACGAGGAAGAGGCGCCGCGGACCCGCCGCGAGTCGGTGAAGGGGCGTTCGTCATCGCGGACTATGCTGTCGGCGCGTGGAGAGCACGATGGCGACTAAGAAGAAGGCTGAGTCCGGGGTCGTCCTCGTGACCGGAGCCACCGGTTTTCTCGGCAAGCACCTCATCGAAGCGCTGCGCCAAGACGAGCCCAACCGCGCGCTCCGTGCCTTGGTTCGCCAGCCGACACTGCACCTGTCGAAGCACGACGTCGAAGTCGTCCAGGGCGATGTCTGCAATCCCGAGGACTGCAAGCAGGCCATGGACGGAGTGACCGAGGTCTACCACCTCGCCGGCCAAGTCTCGCGCGACCCCGACCAATCGGGTCAGCTCTTCCGCCTCCACGTCGAGGGCACCCGCAACGTGCTGAACGCAGCCGCGTTCGCGAAAGCGAATCGTGCCGTCGTCGTCTCGACCAGCGGCACCATCGCGGTCAGCAAGGACGAAGGCGAGATCTCGAACGAGTCGAGCCCTTACCGCACCGATGTGGTGATGCGCTGGCCGTATTACCTCTCCAAGATCTACCAGGAACAGACGGCTTTGCAGCTCGGCCGTGAGCTCGGTCTCGACGTCGTCGTCGTGAATCCGTCGCTCTTGCTCGGCCCCGGCGATGAGCGCGGCTCCTCGACCGGCGACATCGAGAAGGTCGTGCGCGGCAAGCTCCCGTTCATCCCACGCGGTGGCGGTGTCGCGTTCGTCGACGCCCGCGACGCCGCGGCCGGATGTTTGCTCGCGATGAAGAAGGGCAAGAGCGGCGAGCGCTACTTGCTCTCGGCCGCCAACATGACGCTGTCGACCTTCCTGGGGCGCGCCGCCCGCATCGCCGGGCACGCCGCGCCGCGCGCCATCGTTAGCCCGAAGACCATGCGCTTCGGCGCGGGCCTCGTTGAAGCGATTTGCCGGAAGGCGGGCGTCGAGCCCTTGCTCGATGCACAGAGCATCGAGATGGCCGAGCACACCTGGTACTGCGACTCCACCAAGGCGGAGAGTGAGCTTGGCTGGACCTGCCGTGACCCGCAGGACACCTTGCTCGACACGGTCCGTGACGTGCAGCGTCGGCACTCGCTCACCTGACGTTCTAGCGTAGAGCGTCGCGCACGAAGTCGACGAAGGCCTTGAGCGGCGCCGGCAAGAGCTTGCGGCTCGGGTAGTAGAGCGTGAAGCCGGGGAACGTGGGCGACCAGTCAGCGAGCAGTCGCAGCAGGGTGCCGTCCTCGAGCTCGGGCTCGACCATGGACTCGAGCAGGTAGGCGATGCCGGTGCCCGCGATGGCGGATGCCTTGAGGATGTCGCCATCGGAGACGATGAGTGGGCCGGTGACGTCGACGAGTAGCTCCTTGCCGTTTTTCTCGAGCTCCCACCGGTAGAAGGAGCGGGTCGAGGGCCTTCGCCAGTTGATGCAGCGGTGCTGCTTGAGCTCCTGCGGCGTCTTGGGCATCCCATGCTCGGCGACGTAGGCGGGCGAGGCTACGACGCACAGGCGCTGTTTGCCGCCGAGCTTCACCGCGGTCATGTCGCGCGCCACGCTTTCACCGAGACGAATGCCGGCGTCGAACTTGTCGCGGACGATGTCGACGAAGTCGTCGTTGCCGTCGATCTCGAGGACGACGTCGGGGTAGGCGCGACTGAAAGCGAAGAGCACCGGCGCGAGCACCGTGGTGGCGTAGGTGCGCGGCGCCGTGATGCGCAGGTTGCCGCGGGCGCGGTCGCGGAAGCCGTTGGCGATCTCACTGACCCCCGCGAGTGTTTGCAGCGCCGGCTTCACGTGCTCGTACAAGCGGGCTCCGACTTCGCTGGTCGCGACCGCGCGCGTGGTGCGGTTCAGGACGCGGACGCCGAGGCGTTCCTCGAGCGCGCGGATTGTTTGGCTAAGCGCCGAGGTCGTCACCGCGAGGTGCGCCGCCGCCTTGGTGAAGCTGCCCCGCTCGACGACCGCGACGAACGCCGCAAGCTCCCTGATCTCAGCTGTATTCATTGTTTAGCCCAGCTTAAGATACCATCGATAAAAGACACGATTATAAACTACTACGAACCGCCGCACATTGCTCCTCGTCACAACGACAAGGAGAAGAAAATGAACCGCACCACTCTCGATACCTACCGCCTGCTCGGCCGCTCAGGTTTGCGCGTCTCCCCGTTGGGCTTGGGCGCGATGACCTTCGGCACCGACTGGGGCTGGGGCGCGGACGACGGCGAGACCCGGCGCATGTTCGACATGTACGTCGACCGCGGTGGCAACTTCATCGACACCGCCAACGCGTACACCAACGGCTCGAGCGAACGCCTCGTCGGCGAGCTGACCCGCGACAAGCGCGAGCGCTTGGTCATCGCCACCAAGTATTCGCTATCGGTCGAGCAGGGGAACCCGAACGCCGGCGGCAATCACCGCAAGAGCATGATGCGCTCGGTCGAGCAGAGCTTGAAGCGCCTGCAGACCGATTACATCGACCTGTTCTATCTGCACGTCTGGGACGGCCGCACGCCGGCCGACGAAGTGATGCGCGCCTTCGATGACCTGGTGCGCGCGGGCAAGGTGCTGCACGTCGGTATCTCCGACACGCCGGCGTGGCGCGTCGCGCAGATGCAGACCATGGCGGAGCTGCGGGGTTGGGCGCCGCTCGTTGCCTTGCAGATCGAGTACAGTTTGATTCAGCGGTCCGTTGAAGCGGACTTGATGCCAATGGCCAAAGAGCTCGGGCTCGGGGTCATTCCCTGGTCGCCGCTCGCCGGCGGTGTGCTCACCGGTAAGTACTCGCGCGCCGACCTCCAGGTGAAGGAAGCGACGGCCGTGAGCTCCGGCCGCAAAGAGATCGCCGCTGGTCTCGGCATGCTCAGCGAGCGCGGCTTGCGGATCGCCGACGTGGTGAAGTCGATCGCGGCCGAGCGCAAGGCTACGCCGGCGCAGGTAGCCCTCGCGTGGACGTTGCAACACGACGCCGTCGCCTCTCCGATCATCGGCGCCCGCACCGTGAAGCAGCTCGAGGACAACCTCGGTGCGCTCGACGTCGAGTTTTCGCAGCAAGACCTGGCGCGCCTCGACGAGGTGAGTCGTGTCCAGCACGCGTTTCCGCACGAGTTCCTCGAGAACCCCATGGTGCGGCAACAAGTGTTGAGTGGAACCAAGCTCCTTGCATCGTAACCACGGCGGCACTACGTCATGGGTCACTCATCAGGAGAGACCCATGGCGTACGTCGACGGTTACGTGCTCGCGGTGCCGAAGGACAAGATCGAGGACTATCGCAAAATCGCATCCATGGCGGGCCAGGTCTGGAGAGAGTACGGCGCGCTCTCATACGTCGAATGTGTCGCCGACGACGTGCCGAAGGGCGAGCTCACCTCTTTTCCCCGCGCCGTGATGGCCAAAGACGACGAGACCGTGGTCTTCGCGTTCATCACCTATAACTCCCGGCAAGAGCGCGACGTCATCAACGCGAAGGTGATGCGCGACCCGCGCATGCAACTCGACAAAGAGAGCTCACCCTTCGACATGAAGCGGATGATCTTCGGGGGCTTCGAGCCCATCGTGCAGTACTAGCTACGCTACTGCACAAAGGCCTGCACGACGCCGGGCGCGTCGAGGAACACGCGGACCCGGTGGACGCCCGGCGCGTTCTCGACGAGGAAGCGCCGGCCGCCGCCGGTCGCGAAGTCGCCGTCGGCGTCACGTGTCACGCTCTGCCAGGTGCTCACGCGTCTGATGATCGACGGCTCACCTCGAGCATCCAGCGGCAGCACACCGGCGCCCTCTGGCCTGCCGAAGAGCGGGTCGCCGGGGAGCTCGGCGGCGCGCAGGAAGTCATCGGCGCGGAAGACGACAGACACGCCGGTGGAGAGATCCAGGCCCCAGCGGGCCGCGGGGATGGGTAGGTCCAGGATCACGCCGCGGTTGGCGGCGGCATCGGCGTCAGCGTAGACGGTCTGTACACGATAGCGGACTGACGTTTCATCGCGCATCAGATAGGTGAGGCCGTTCACCTCGTAGGGCCGCGTCAGCACGCGCAGTCCGGCCGCGAGCAAGCCGGCCTCCGCGGCCCCGAGCTCGAAGTCGACGACCTCGGGCTCGTCCCAGCGGCCGAACCCATCATAGGGCCTGCGTAGCAAGCTGGGCGCGAAGGCCGCGCCGAAGGCGTCCACCGCCGGCAGTGAGAAGCCGACGTGGACCAAGCTCGCCGCGCGCGGCGTGACGGAATCGAGCTGCCGGCCGTGGGCAACCAGGATGGTGTCGCCACCGGTCGCGAGGCCGACGATGTCGGCGGTGCTGTCGCGGTCGATGTCGGCGATGCCCGCGCGCATGAAGGCGCTCGACAAAGTCGTTGGCGGCGACGTGAAGCCCCGGGCCAGACCGCCTTGGGTGTGTGCGATCCAGGTGATGACCGCGCCGGGACCGATGCCGGTGACGTCCATGATGCCGTCACTGTCGATGTCGGCGGCGACCAGGCGCGACGGGAACGCGAGGGCGCCGGCCACGGTCGTCGCCGGCTGCGTGGTGAAGACTTCGGTTGTGCACAGGCCGGCCGTCAGGTTCAAGATCTGCAATGTCGTGCTGGTGCCATCACCGGACGCGACGACGACATCCGGATAGCCGTCGTCGGCTGTGTCCGCTATCGCAACCCCACGCACGGTGGTGGCCGCCGTGGTCCTGGTGCAGCCCGCCTGTAGCGTGAACGCGCCGGTGCCGTTGCCGAGGAGCACGTACAGGCTGCCGCCCGCGGCCCCCGCCGCCATGTCGAGGTCACCGTCACGGTCGAGGTCCGCGAGGGCGACGTGCGAGACTTCCGCCGCGGTCGTGATGTCCGTCGCGGCGGTGAAGGTCCACGAGTTGCTGGGAGGCGCCGGCGCCGTCGGGTTGGAGCGATAGACCAGGAAGCGCGTGGCATCGACGCCGATGACGTCGTCGCGGCCGTCTTCGTTCACGTCCGCGATAGCGATGAGCTGGTCGAGTGGCGCGACCATCGACACGAACGCGTAGGGCCGCAAGCTGTAGCCGCGCTGGGCGTCGAACGCGGCGAGCGCGATCGACGCCGCTTCGACACCGCTGTCGTGGGTGAAGACGTCGAGGATGCCGTCGCCATTGAAGTCCCCAGGCCTGCTACGCATGAACGAGGGGCTGTTCGCCCAGGCCGAGACCGTGCCGGCGTTGAGCGTGGTGAGGGCGGGCGTCGCGGTCGGCAAGTTGGTGCGGCCGGCTTGCACCTCCGCGCCCATGACCAAGTACTCGAGGCTCACGACGTCCAGCGCGCCGTCGTGGTCGTAGTCGCAGATGCTGAAGTCATCGGAGTCGGGCTCGACCGAGCTCATCGTCGTGACGTCGTCGAGCAGGCGCGGCACGAAGCCTCCGCCCAATGAATAGGTGAACAGGGCACCGGCCTGTGGACTGCAGAATTCGTTGACCACGAGCTCCGCTTTGCCGTCGCCGTCGAGATCCGCGGCGGCACCGTTGGCGGCTGTACCGCACGTCAGACCCTCGAGGCGGGGGTTGGCGAGGAGTGGCAGGGCCCCGTCGCGCAACGCATGGATATAAGGGCAGGGCGCGCCGCCGCTCCTGATACAGGCCCAGGTGATGATCTCGTTGCGGCCGTCGCCATCGACATCGGCGATGTTCAGGTATTCGGAGAGCTCCGGCATCGCGGCGCTGACGATGGGCAATGAGATGACGGGGCCACCGCGGTAGACGCGAAGCTCGCTGATGGTAGGCAACGGCGACGTGTCCACCACGATGTCGTCGACGCCGTCGCCGTCGACGTCACCGGCGGCGACATCGACCCCGCGCTCGTTGAAGATGATGGCGCCGTCCTCGTAGTTCATCGGCAGGTCGTCGGCGATGACCTGGCGGGTCCCCAGCAACACGGAGCCCGCCTGACCCGGCAGAATCGCGAGGTCGAAGAGGTCCTGGCTACCGCCGGCGGTCGCGATCACCAGGTCGTCGCGGTCGTCGCCGTTGACGTCACCGGCCGCGATGCGCACAGCCGTCTGCGGAACTGTATAGGTCGTCGGATCGACCTGCCAGGTTCCGCTGAAGCGGATGATCTTCACTTGGCCGGGACACGGCAAGGCGACTTCGTTCTGCCCGTCGTTGTTGAAGTCGCCGATGGCGAGGGTCGTGGTGTGCGTGTCGCACCCCTGGCCGGCGAACGGCGTTACGCCGGCGAAACCGCCCACGGAGCCGAAGACGAGCGCCACGTCGCTCGAGTCCATGATCACGAGATCGTCGTAGGCATCGCCGTCGAGCCTGCCCAAGGCATAGGCGCGCGCGCTGGTTCCAAAGGTGATGTCGGTGCTCACCGGCCCGCCGAACCTGCCGTCGGGGACGGTGCTGGTCGACTGTCCGCTGAAGCGGAAAATCTCGACGCTCGCGAGGCCCGCGGCTCCCTGATTGACCCCGGTCACCGCGTCGAGGCCGGCGCTACCGTCGACATTGCCGAGGAGGACGCGGTGCCGTGTGTCGGCGCTTACCGCTCCCAAGATGGCGTAGCCCGCGGCGCTGGCCTCGGTCGGTGGCGAGCCGACACGCGCGCCCACCGCGAGGAACGTGGGGTTGCCGATACCCGCGCGTGGATCGGCCGGCGTGACGCGCAACACCACGTCCGTCGTTACGCGGCCCCCGACGTCGGCGGAGACGTCCCACGCAAAAAGGTGCTCGACGCCGCCGCCGGTGCTGGTGCGCGGTGAGGAAGCAAGGCGGAGCCGGCCATGGTGCAGCTCCGTCGGCAGCTCGCTCGCGGTCGTGAAGGGCTCGCCTTCGATGGAGACCTCGACCCGCAGGTCCACCGGATCGGATTGCTCATCGACGGCGCGATAGGAGAGATAGCCGATGCTCGGCCGGCCGAAGTCGTCGCCGATGAGCTGCAGCGATTCGATGGTCGGCGTCGTCTGGTTGTCGACCCCGAATGTCGCTTCGTCGAAGGGGCCGTAGTCGTGACCGCCGACATCGTCCCGGGCGCGGGCGCGCAGGTGCACACCAGACAGACGCAGGGCGCCGGCACCGCCCACGGGATCGGCGCTGTCCCAGACGAAGACCTGCTCGGAGCCGTCGCTGGCGATGGAGGCGGTGGCGCCATACTTGATGAGCGCCTTGCGCCAGACCGTCGGCGCGTCCGGGAGCGCGAACTCGACATCGAGATCGCTCGGGTCGAGCGAGCTGTCATCGATGGTGTAGGCGAAAGGGACGTCGCCGACGACACGGGGCGGGGTCGCGGAGAGCGTCACCAGAGGGGCGTCGTTGCCGAGCTCGGCGTTGGCGGTGGCCGGCGCACCGCGTGCACCGCCGGCGTCGATTGCAGTCGCTTCGACGACCACGCCGGCGAGACGCGGCAGCACCGAGGCGTCGGGTGCACCGTCACCGTCCCGGTCGACCTCGCGCGGCACCAGGTTGCACTGGGGTGACGCGTCCGCGATAGCGTTCCAGGTGGTGGTGATCGTCGTGCCCGCCCGCGTCGTGGCGATGGCGTCGAGGGCCACGTCCAGCGTGCTGATCGGGCAGCGGACGCCGGCGATGATGCTCGCGAGCTCGACGGCGACGGTCTCCGCTCGCCCGACGTTACCGTTGGCATCGGCGATCGTGAGCTCCAAAGGGAGAGTCCCGGCGCCGCGTGCCGTCGCGCGCACCGAAACGGTGGGGGCGACGTTGACCAGGACTTGTTCGCAGGTGCCGGCGCCACAGACGTAGCCGTCGGGGCACTCGGTATCGACTTCGCAGGTGATGACCGCGCCGTCGGGCACGTCGAGCGAGACGCTACAGGCCGTGGTGAAGAAGTAGAGGGTCGCGACGAGGGAGCAGCGGAAGAGGCACTTCATAATCGCCGGCCATTCTATCCTCTAGCCGACTCCGAGGCGCGAGCCGTATTGTCGGGCCCTTGGAGCATAAAGCGACCATGAGCAGCGAAGTCGAAAACGTCATCATCATCGGGTCGGGCCCCGCTGGCCACACCGCGGCCATCTATACGGCGCGCGCCAACCTGAAACCCCTGATGTTCGAGGGGTTTAGCGCAGGCGGCCTGCCCGGTGGGCAGCTCATGACCACCACCGAGGTCGAGAACTACCCGGGTTTCCCCGAGGGCGTCACCGGCCCCGAGCTGATGCTCCACTTCCGCAAGCAGTCCGAGCGCTTCGGCACCCGCATCCTCACGCAAGACGTCGAGAAGGTCGACCTGAGCAAACGCCCGTTCACCGTGGTCTCCGACGGGGTCACCCACAAGGCGCACGCGGTCATCATCGCCACCGGGGCCGCGGCCAAATGGCTCGGCATCGAGAGTGAGCGCCGGCTCGCCAACGCCGGCGTCAGCGCCTGCGCAACCTGCGACGGCGCCCTGCCGGCCTTCCGCAACAAGGAGCTCGTGGTCGTCGGCGGCGGCGACACGGCCATGGAAGAAGCGCAGTTCCTGACGCGCTTTGCCAGCAAGATCCTGCTGGTGCACCGCCGCGAGGAGTTCCGCGCCTCGAAGATCATGCTCGACCGAGCCCGCAAGAACCCGAAGATCGAGTTCATCGTCAACACGGGCATCGACGAGATCCTGGGCGACAAGCACGTCACCGGCGTGCGCCTGAAAAACCTCAAGAACGGCGAGACCACGGAACGTCAGGTGGCAGGCGTGTTCATCGCCATCGGCCATAAGCCCAATACCAGCCTCTTCGAGGACCAGCTCGAGCTCGAGGAGACCGGCTACATCAAGACCCGCGGTAAGGGGTCTTACACCAGCGTCGAAGGGGTCTTTGCCTGCGGCGACGTGCAGGATCACACCTACCGGCAGGCCGTCACCGCGGCCGGCAGCGGCTGCATGGCGGCGATCGACTGTGAGCGCTGGCTGGAAATGCAAGACAAATAGCTTGGCGTTCGACACCTACATTTCTTTTGCCGAAGTGCACTCCGGCGTATAATCGTGGCCTCTTATGTCTTCCAGGGTCTCGCTGTCCCTCATCATCCTCTTCACTCTGGCTGTCGTCGGCGGCGTCACCTATTATTTCGTCCGCGAGTTCAGAGCCGCGACCCAGCGCGAAGAAATCCTCTCGGACTTGCAGGGCATCGCGCGTGAAGAGGGCGCCTGCGCCGCGCTCGCGAAGATCCGCGCCATCGACGAAGTCCTCGACGACAACATGCAAGACGCGCTGGTCTCGCAGCGCTCGCGCTATGTCACCGAGATCGTCGGTACCGACGACACCAAGGCCCGCGCCGCCTTCATCGCCGGCGACGCCGAGCATCTGATCGATCGATCGTTGTGTGAGCAGATTCGACTCGTGCGCGAGCTCGGTGAAATGCACCCCGTGCTGGCGCTGCTACGGCTGACCCGCGCGCAGGGCGATGTCTGCGACGCGAGCTTCGCTATCGGAGATGTGCTGGCTGGCCTGTCGTCGCACCGCACCACCATGCTCAAGGCGCTCCTCGAGGATCCGACGCGCCTCAAGTGCTTGCCGCCGAACGCCATGCAGCAGATCGCCAACATGGCGATCTCCTGGGTGCGCGAAGAGCCGCGCGCTCTCGATGACCTCGACGTGTTGCGCGTCGCGGGATTCTTGTCGACCTGGACGCCGGTGGCGACCGCGCAGCTCGGCTGCACCCTGGAAGCCAAAGGCGCCGAATCGCGTCTGGGCAACGCCATCGGCTGCACCGGCGATCACAAGAACCGCGTGCTCGTGCGCTATCGCTACAAGCAGCCGCTCCCCAACATCGAAGCGAACAGCGATGTCTTCTTGCTGGGCACGCGCGACGATCGCTGCGAGGTGCGGCCGGTCGCCGAGCCGCCGCGCATGTTCACGGTCAACTGCTCCGACCTGACGTTGGCCTCCGATGTCGACGTCGCGGTGTTGATGGAGCCCATCGTCTACGGGCTGGTGCGCGCCGATCTCATCGCCGGTATGGCTCATTACGTCGGCTCGTCCGACAGCATCCAGCCCGCTAAAACGGAGCCCAAGCTCGGCTCGTGGTTCGCATACAACCGCACCGGCGACGCGGTCGGCATGACCGAGGTCGTGACCTTGAACGATCTCGCGGAGCGCTTCGGCGAGAACCTGCCGTCCAACCCCTTGCGCGCCTTCTGCCGCCAAGGCGGAGCTCGCTACTGCTACGACGTCGATTGGGCGCAGGTCGTCAGCAAGCTCGACGGCGAGCCGGTGATCTTCCTGTCGCGGCCGCTCGGGGTCTTCGTGCCGCACACCAACGTCCAAGACGACGTGCAGGCGCAAATCTTCGAGGAAGCATTCAAGCGCCCATTGGCGCCGGGCGCCGCGTTGCGCGTCTACTCGCTCGGCAAAGGCGGCTATCTGGTCGCCGAAGTGCGGCCCGCCGCCATCGAGATGCGCTGGCGCCTGAAGGCCGAGGAGCCCTGGAGCTCGCAAGGCTTCGGCACCCCGGAGGGCGGCCAAACGCCGCCGTCGGCGCGCTTGCTCGCGGTCATGGATCTCCAGCACGACGGCAAGCCCGAGCTCATCGTGCAACGGGCTCTGCGCGCCAAGCAGAACGGCGAAGTCCACGACGTCAGCGACGAGATCGTCCTGCTCGGGCTCGACGGCAAGACCTCGAAGTTCCAGAGCATCAATCAGCTCACGGTGCGGGAATACTAATGAGGTCCGCGCGAGCGGTGCTTCTCGGCCTCGCGCTCGTAGGCTGCGGCAAGGCGTCCGCGCCCCCCGCCACCAAACCCACCGGTGTCGGTAATGTCTCCGCCGCGGGTGGTGCTCCCGGTGCCACCAGCGAGAGCACGCCTCCGCCCGCGCGAGCGGAGGAACCGAAGGAAACCGAAGTCGAGCGCACCCAGCGTCGCGCCAAGGCAGCCGCCAAATACCTGGCCTTGGCCGAGCAGCGCGCCAAGGCCGACGGCGCTTGGGCGAGCCCGCTGTTCGCGCTCGCCCTGGCGCGCGCCAATGGCGCCAGCGTCGATCAGGCTCGCGTCAACAAGCTCTACGCCAGGGTCAAAGAGCGCGTTTGCTTCGGGCCGCCCAAGCTCAACCTCGTCGACCGTACCAAGCGCAAGAAGCCGTCGGACGCCATTGCCTTGATCAAGACCGGCGCCGAGGCAAAGCTCGCCGAAGCGCGCGCCAAGTGCTCGGGCGGTACTCAGCCGCTCAATTTGCTCGTTCGCATGGACGTGATCGAGGAGATCGAGAGCCCCGACAAGGTGAAAACGACGCGACTCAAGCCCGGCGTCGTGCTGCCCGAGGGACAGAAGCCCGGCCCGAACGACATCTACGAATACGAGATCGATACGCTAAAGCGGACGGTGTTCGCGAACGGCGAAGTCAGCATCGAGAGTCGCGTCTTCCCCTTCAAGGTGCAGGAGATGTCGAAGGACAAGGGCAACGCTCAGCTCACCGCCGGGGCGGACGCCGTGCGTCTCAAGGAAGACCCGCTCGACGTTCGCACCAGCAATCAGCTCAACGCCGCCATCACCGAGCGCATCCTCGCCGTCGTGCAGCAGGCCTTGGACCGCCACATGGAAGGCTTGGTGAAGGCTTACACCACCATGGCGCTCTCGACCGCGACCATCGATGCCGGCGCCAGCCAAGAGCATCATCTCATCGAGGTCATGGCGGTAGGTGGTCAGATCGACGGCAACCCGACCGTGGCGCAGCAGGTGAGCGAGCGCTACGAGCTACCGATCGCGGACATCAAGGCCGCGCTCGTCGACTTGAAGCTGCAGTAGCCGCGACGCCGGGTGCCACAGGCGCGGCACCGGGCGGAAACTCGCGCCGTGAGGTGCCGAGAACCGTGCCATGGACATGCGCATCAACGGCCTTGGGACGAGCCTCTTCGCTTCGGGCGTCGAGCTGGCCTCCGGGGGGCTCCCGGCGGAAGGCCCGGGCGCTGTCGGCGACTGGTAGACGCGCCGCTCCGCGGCTTGCTTGATCGACGACTCTGGCGTTTAACGCAGCCCTCGCATTTCCAAGAAGGGGGCCGCGATGACAACTGCCAAGAGTGAAGGTTTGCGTCTTGAAGCGCGCGAGGCGAAAGACTCGCGTGGTCGCCCGACCGTCGAGGTGACCGCCACCATCGGCGGCGTCACCACCATGGGCGACGTACCCGCCGGCGCATCGAAGGGCGAAGACGAGGCTCAGACCGTGCCCGTCCCCGAAGCCATCAAGAACGTGCACGACGTCATCTTGCCGATGTTCAAGAAGGCGAACCTCGACGTCGCGACCTACGAGGGTCTGCGCAGCCTCGAGAACATGATGATCGCGCGCGCCGGCGACAACTTCAAAGACCTGGGCGCCAATGCAACGCTGCCGGTATCGCGTGCCTTGTGGCGGGCGGCCGCGAAGCTCAACGGCATGGAGCTCTGGCAATACATCCAGAAGCACGAAGCCAAGCTCGCCGCCAAGGACACGGTTCACTTCTACATGAACATCTTCAACGGCGGCCTGCACGCCTTGAAGAAGGCCGACGGCGAAGTGCTCGGTAAGGACCGCATCGACGTGCAAGAGATCATGGTCGTACCGGTCTCGGCGAAGACCTACGCCGAGCAACTGGCGGTGGGCGAGAAGATCGACGCGGCCCTGAAGGAGCTACTCCTCGCCAAGTGGGACGCCAAAGCGGTCACCCGCGCGGACGAAGCCGGCTTCTCCGTGAAGGGTCTCGGGGACTCCACCGAGGCTATCGGGTTGGTGTGGCAAGCCGTCGAAAAGGCCGGTTACGTGCCCGGCCGCGACGTGAAGATGGCGCTCGATGTCGCCGCCAGCTCGTTCTACGACTCCGCCGCCAAGCGCTACAAGTTCCGCGGCGAAGCGCTCACGAGCGAGCAGATGATCAAGTACCTCGTCGACTTTGTTGACCGCTATAGCGGCAAGGTCCTGTCGATCGAGGACGGCCTCGACGAAAACGACTGGGCGGCGTGGGCGACGCTCACAGGTGAGATGCGCAAGCGCAATGTGCTCACCATCGGTGACGATCTCTTCGTGACCCAGAAGATCCGCCTCGATAAGGGCATCGTGAGCCGCGCCGCGAGCGCCATTCTCATCAAGGTCAACCAGAACGGCACCGTCGGCGGCACGCTCGACGTCATGAAGCAGGCGAAAGAAGCCGACATGCGCTGCGTGGTGTCGCACCGCAGTGGCGAGACGCTGGACGACAGCATCGCCGATCTCGCCTACGCCACGGGCTCGCTGGGCTTGAAGACCGGTGATCCGCAGCCGGTCGGCGACTTCCCCGACCCAAAGACCTGGGTGCGGCGCGCCAAGTACCTGCGCATGCTGGCGATCGAAAAAAGCCTCAGCTGAAGTTCTGCAATAGCGGTACACCCCTGACCGCGAGCTCGGCCTTCATGGCCTGCAGCGTCGTCGGCGGTACCTTGTCCGCGATGGAGGTCAGATCACCGGCTTCCAACGCGGCGCGGAGCTCGGCGGAAGTCTCGCTCGCGTCACCCTCGATCACGCTGAAGCGTCCTGGCCGGTGCTTCGGGTTGTAGACCTCGATGAGCCGTTGCATGCCTCGAGCTGGGTCATGGGGAAACCCCGGGACGCGGCCATGCGCATCGCTGATGACGACGCGTCGCGCGAGCCGCGGATCCGCCGCGACGGCCAAGCGCAGGAGGTCAACATTGGCGTCGAAACGCGTCTCCAGCTCCGGCTCGCCGGGCCGCTTGGCGAGCGGCGCCACCACGATCAGGGTGAAGCGCGGCTCACCGCGCTCGTTGGTCGCGTCCGCGGCCTCCCTGAGCCTTTTCAGGTCGGCGTTATGACAGCGGTCGAATGGCCCCTGGACGATCCCCACGTGCGCATCGGGCGCCATGCTGAACAGGGCCCCCAGCAGGGGAATCGGGTTTGCCGCCTTGGCCGTGGCGCGCGGATCCGCGGGGGAGACGTAGCTCATCGACACGGCATCGAGCCCACTGAACGAGCGACGATCGAACTTCTTGATGAGCTGCTCGAAGGGCAACAGGCTGCTGTATTTGGTGATGCTGCTGAACCCCTCGGTGACGCTCGGCGGCTGCGTGCCGAGGCGCTCGATCATGCCTCGCATTGCTTCGTTGCTGAGCCGCCGGTTGCCCTCGCGAGTGGCGTTACGTGACATCACGACGGCGTGGTTCTCGTGGACGTGGACCAAATGAACGGGGATTCCGGCGCCGCGCGCCTCGTGCATGAGGCTCAAGCGCTCCTGGTGTGTCGATAGCGTCGCTTCGAAAAACACCGTGTCCGGGTGTTTCTTGCTGAGCTCGGCGACGAGTCGCGACTTCCCGGAGCAAGGGAGGCCCATGACCACGATGCCCTGGCGGACACCCGGCTCGCGGAGCTTGTCGCCGAAGCCGCGAAAGGCGGCCAGGCGCGCCTTGCGGAGCACCTCATCGGTGACCTCGGGGAACGTGCCATCCGGTAGGCGCAGGAAGAGATCGACGGAGACGACCCTGTCGCCAGTGGCCGAAGCGGCACCCTTGTCGGCGCTGACCGCGATCGGCAGGCGTCGCGTCTCCATATATCGCGCAATGACCGCCTTCAAACAGGCTCCCGAGCGGCGGTGACACGCCCCTCAGCTTCGACTTCTCAGTTGAGTTTCGGCAGCCGCGGGCGTCGCGTTGCCCCAAACGGCACTGAAATGACGTTCAGGTCAATCGAGCAGCGGTCGCAGCGCCGCGAGCCACACGTCGGCCATATGGCGCTCTCCGAGCTCGTTGGGGTGCGTCCCGTCATAGGTCATGGTCGCGGGCGTGAATCCCGTCATTTGGTCCACCAGGTAGATGGGGCTCGCCGTCGTCCCGCGGCTGGTCACGAACGCCGGCATGGCGGTGTTCAAGGCGCTCGCCTTGTCGGTAAAGGACTGCGTGGTCATGCCGATGATCCGCGCCAGGATGATGATGGCGTTGGGGTTGCGGCCGCGAATGATGCCGAGCAACCTGTCGATGTCGTCCAGGACGCCGTTGGTGGAGTCGTCCTGCAGGAGGTCATTGGTGCCGATGTGCAGGAGGACGATGTCCGGGACGTCGTACTCGAGGATCCACTCCGGCAGCCGGTCGGCGAGCTCGTCGGCGCGGTAACCGCCGTGGCCTTCGTTGTCCCAGTCGTAGTCGGCGAAAGGTGGTGGACCGGTATTGTTGTCGTCCATCGAGCCGACGAAATCGACGTTGACCCCGAGCGCCAGCAATGACTGCCACAGAGGACGGCGGTAGCTCGCTCTCTCGCCGGTGCCGGCGGTGATCGAGTCTCCCATCGGGCAGATGCGCACTAGCGGACCCAAGACCGGGGGCGGGCCCTGGTCGGTCGGCGCTGGATCGCCGGGCTGATCGTCGTCGCCAACAGGCGGCTGATCGTCGTCGCCGGCTAGCGTCGTTGTCGGCTCGTTGTCGCCGCCGTCATCGCCGTTACCACCACACGCCACGCAGACCGCCAAAACGGCCGCGCCCAGGACCAAAAACGTCCTCATCCCAACCCCCACCCGCGCTCAACATGTGGCGCCGGGGTGCGAGCCGCAAGGGATCCGCGTCTACTTGTCGTCGCCGAAATAGCCGCGCAGGAGCTGGCGGGCGGTCGCGAAATCAGGGTGTCTGGCCAGCGCCATCTCCGCGCCGAGACCTACGAACACCGTGCCTTTGGCGTCGAGTGTCGGCGGCACCTCGGCGTCGCGGTCGGTGAAGAAGATCGAGTGAGGGGCGTGGTCGATGTTCGGGGACGCGCGCCTCGCGAAAGAGCTGCAATTGTAGGCGGTGACGCTATTGGCGACGACCCATCGAGAGATCGCCGCGGCGGCTTGGTAGTCGGCGCCGCCGCGCTCCTTCGCGGTGTCGACGCTCGATTGGTTCCTACCATCGGCCGCGAGGAGCACCTTCGAGGAGCCGGTAGCGGGCCTGCTGCCTTCGCCGCCAACGCAGAGATTCGCTCGTGGAAACAGGCTGTCCCTGAGACGGCGGCCGGCATTTGCGAAATCCATGCGAACGAGCTCCCGAGTTTCGGCTTCGGGGTCGTTATCGGCCGGCCTGCCCGGGAGTTGCTCAGAGATCTTCGGTGCTCATGATCTCGCGCTCGTGCGGCAGTAGATCACGTGGCGCGCGGAAATACTGGTGCGTGGAGTAGCCGAGGAAGTTCGAGACCCGGCTCGTGTAGATGCAGGCGTGGTCCTTCACCTGCTCGGCGAAGCGCGAGTTCTCGCCCGACTCCTTGAAGACGAAGCCCCAGGTCTTGTTGAAGCTCGCGTCGACCTTGGTCTCGAGCGTCTCGATGGCCGCGATGACGGACTTGAGCTGACGCTTGGCCTGGTCACGTCGCAAGCGCAAAGCCTCGAACTCGGGTGAGCTCCGCGCCTCTTCGGCGCCCAAGCGCTTTTCGATGGTGGCGAGGTGCTGGCGCTGGAGCCCGGTGAGCTCGTCGAGGTTTCGTCGCTCGATCTCGAGGTCCGCGAGACGCTGCAAATCCTCGGCGTGCTCGATGCTGTAGCGGATCTCGTCCTCGAGCTCCTCGACGACCAGCGCTGTCCGCCATAGCGACGCCTTCTTGCTGCGCAGGATGTCGCCGAAGATGTGATCGCCCACGTAGAGCACTTGCTCGCCGATCATGCCGGTCATGCGCTCGAAGTCCTTGAGGTTGCCGCCCTCGTAGACCTTGCCGCGCTCGAGCGCCGTCACCGGCTTGCCGGTCGGCACGCCCTTGGGGTCGAGCAGGACGAACGGCTCCTGGTCCTTGAAGAAGCCCGGCTTCTTGGCGGTCACCACGACCCACTCGAAGTAGCTGCTCCAGTGCGCGTATTCGGCCAGCTCACCGTCGAGCAGGTAGCGCATCAAGTGATCGGTGTAGTCGAACGCCGAGTTGGTGAGCAGGAAGAGCTTCTTTCCGCTCGAGCGGAGCTTGTGCAGAGTGCGCGCCATCAGTGGGTCGCGCTCGACGTATTTGGGGAGGTCCTGCTTGACCACCGACTTCAGCGTGTCGTCGCGGTGCGCTTCGTCGATGCTCTCGCGCACGTCGTCGAAGATCTTCCAGGTATCGACCTGCGCCGCGTCGCCCCTGGTCGCGAAAAAGTCCACGAGGTCCGCGTAGAGGCACATCTCGGGCAGCGAGAAGAGGGTGTCCACCAAGGCAAAGCGAGGCGGTACGAAAGCGATGCGCTCGCGCCGGTAGACTTGGCGGCGCTCATCCTTGTTGAGCGGCCTGCGGCCGTGGAAGACGCGGCCGACGTGGCTGTGCCGGTCGATCTTCAGGATGTTGCCGAGCTGCTTGTCGACGATCAGGCCGCGGATGACGAAGCTCGGATCGTAGCCCAGCTTCAAGATGTCCTCTGGGTAGCCGCGCTTCACGAGCTTCTCGACCGTGAGCCGGTGAGCCAAGCGCTCGAGCTGCTCGCGCTTGTAGCGGGCGAGCGTGTAGT
Source organism: Myxococcota bacterium (assembly GCA_041288095.1). Taxonomy (GTDB): domain Bacteria; phylum Myxococcota; class XYA12-FULL-58-9; order XYA12-FULL-58-9; family JALHOP01; genus JALHOP01. The sequence continues at coordinate 6,705 of JBGGMJ010000107.1, read as the reverse complement.
CCATGTCGAAGCCGATGGCCGCGACCGTGTCCATGCGCAGGTTGCGGTTGACGAAGATACGCAGCTCCGGAGGCGGGAGGTGCGGGGCATCCAGCTCGTACTTCGGGGAGGTTGTCGGCGGAGAGGGTGAGAGCTCCGTGTGACCCATGACAATCACTTCATTCTGGTGAAACTGCTTCAGTTGTTTTCACGACGGTCGCGTGGCACTTTCAGTGTACCGCATGGATCGATCGAAGAGGCGCTCTCATCCACGCGTACCCGCGAGCGTTACCGCCACCATTCGTGTCCCTGGCGGCCCCAGCCATACTGCCAATCGCCTCACCAACATCTCGCTGGGCGGCGTTTTCATCGACATGGAGGACCCGCTCACCTTCGGCACTGAAGTCAGTCTCGAGTTCGCTCTTCCGGTCGCCGCCCGGACCATCCAGTGTCGCGGATTGGTCGTCTGGACCAGCAAACACGCGCGCGCCTCGGAAGGCAAGCGCGGCATCGGTGTGCGGCTGATGGAGATCGGCATCGCCGATATGCGGGTTCTGGCCGACTACATCGAGCGCAGTTTGAGGGTGGAAGCCTAAGGGGGCGTCAGCCGCGGCTGCGGCGGCTGGGCAGGGCGGTCGGGGTGGGGCCGTCCTTGAGGGTCGTGCCGGTCATTTCGATGTGACCCTTGAAGCTCGCGCCATCGGAGATGACCACGCGCGGCGCCGTGATGTCGCCCACGACCCGCGCATCGGCGTGGATTTCGACCTTTTGCGTCGCGGTCATGTTGCCGCGCATCTCACCCTTGATGGTGATGTTTTCGGTGGTGATGTCGGCCAGGATGACGCCGCCCTGCTCGATGACCAAGTGCTTCTTCAGCGTGATGACGCCCTCGACCCGGCCCTCGATGACGAGGTTCTCCTCCCCGTGCAGCTCGCCCTTGATGAACAAGCCACGGCCGATGACGCCTGCGCTATCGATGTCACTCATAAGAATTTGTCTCGTGTGTGAGAGAGGTTACCCATCGTGCAACGGTCCGGACGTCGCTGCAAGCTATGGAAACTTTTCTTGGAGTTGCACTTCGTCCCCACTTGTTGCGCGCCGCGGCCCGAGGACCGCTATGGACGGTGGAACGCCGCCAGGCTGGCCGTGGCACTACAAGCGCTCGGGCATCTTCACGTTGCGCGTGCGCGCGACCAGCGAGAAGAAGGTCATGAGCGCGTTGCCCTCTTCTTCGAAGCGCTCGAAGAACAGCTCGCGAATGGCGCGTTTCGGGAGGTCGCCGCTGACGACGCTGTAGTAGAGGCGCTCGCCCAGGCGGTAGCCGATGACGTGCGTCACCGCGTTGAAGGCGTCGGCGTTGGCTTCGTAGATCTCGCGCATGCCGCGGACCTTCTCGCCGGCCTCGAGGCGCGCGTGCTTCAAGACGGCGCGGGCGAGAACGCGGTCGTGTTTGTCGCGGCTGCGCTTGAGCTTCTCGAGAGCGGCGTCGCTCGGCGCCTTGCGGCGGTGGTTCAAGAGCTTCGAGCCGAGAAAGCCGATCGCTTCCTCCATGCAGCGGGCGTAAAACGCGTCCACGAGAGCGGACGGCTCGAGCGCGCCCGTGCAAATATACCGAATATAATGTGTCGCCTCTTCGGCGGCGTGGTTGATGGAGAGCTTCCCCAAGTAGACCATCTTGGCGCGCGGGATGAAGTAGCTCTCGCTGTTCAAGATCTGGCGGCGTATGTGCCGCATGTCGCTCGCCGAGAAGTCGCCGCGGCGGCGCAGCCGGTCGAGGAAGGACAGGTTCACGACCGTCGTCACCTCGACCTCGTCGAGCGCATGCCCCAACGGAATGTCGAAGAACGACGCGATGACCCGCGCGTACTCCTTGAAGGTCTCTTCCGGAGACTCGAGGTCCTCTTCTTCCTCGACGTCGACCCAGTTCAGGAACGATTGCTGCGCGACGATGGGTGGGGTGCCGAGGAGGCAATAGGCGTCGCCGGCGATCTTCACCAGCTCGACGTCGTGCTCGTGACCGCGCTCGGCGAGCTGCCAATAGATTTCGTGGCTGCTCTGATAGATGATGAGGCGGCGGCGTTGCTCGTCGAGCTCGGCCTCGACCTGTCGTGGCAGGTGGTCGGGTGAGACGTGCAGCTCGCCGATCAAGGTGAGCACGCGCGCGTTCGGTTGTTTCTCGAGAGCGCGGGCGATGCGCCTTGCCGCATACTTGTCGCGAGCCGCGAGCCGACCCGTGCTGTCGATGGCCAGCATCGAGAATCCGCGATCGCGGGCAAGCTCGAAGATCTGCTTGAACGAAGGCCAGCCGCCGAGCGCCCACTGCTCGCCGCGCACCGTGTCGGTCAGGTCCTCGTCCGTGGCAGCGCCGCGCATCCAGCGATCGACCAGTGCCTGATGTTTTCCGTGGATGTATTCGAGCGCGACGATGACCGGCCGGTCGTCGGGCAACCGCCGCAACAAGCGCACGAACCCGCGCTGTGCCTGCTTGAGTGTGTGGTAATCACCCACATAGACGAGGTCGGCGCGCGTCAGCTCCCGGTCGAGCTCCTCGAAGGTGGCTCGGCGCTGATACTTGCGCACCGCGCGCTCGTATTGCCCTTCATAGGCGCGGAACTCGGCGGTATAGCCCATGACCGACGCGTTGATGCGAACGCGGTTGCGCTTGTAGAGCGTACGATGGAGGTCGACGAGCTCTTTACGAAAGCTCTTGGGACGGGCCACGAGACAAGGGTGCCGGATGCTCCCGCATCGAGGCCAGATTTTCGCGTTTTCTTTGCAGCGCTCTCGGACGCTTGCCTATACTGACATCGCTTACAATTTGGGATCCCCGCCGACCCTCGAATGCGACCAACCTTCAGACCCGACCTCATCTGCTCGCGTGAAGAGCAACAGGGCGTGGTGTTCTATCGCGTCGACGATCCCAAGAGCGAAACCAACTTTCGCCTCTACGAGATCGAATACCTGATCGCGACGAAGCTCGACGGCACGCGCAGCCTCGAGGACGTCATCCAGGCGGTTCGCAGCGACTACAGCTTCGACATCAGCGACGCCGATCTCCAGCGCTTCGTGTCGCAGCTCGAGGCCATGGGATTCTTGATGCGCGGAGCCGGCGTCGCCGAGACCATCAGGAGCCCGGTCGTGTCCGATAACGCCAACGGGCAGATGCTCGATAGTCACACCGGCGAGATTCTCGTCGTGCCCATCGACCTCGAGGCGCCAGCGGCCGACACGGCGGAGATGGAGCGTTTGCTCCGCTCCGCGCTGCTGCACGTCAAGCAGGGCTACATCGTGCACGCTCGCGATTACTTCTTGGCGGCGCGCGAGCTCGACCCGTCCGATGACCGTTTGAACAAGCTCGTGAGCCATCTCGAGATCATCGGGGATGCGAGCGGCCCCGCCGAGGTCGAGTACCTCTGGGACCAGGCGCGGCGCCTCTTTCCGAGTATCGTCAGCGAGCTCGGTCAGGTCATCGATGCTAAGTCGGGCGGTCCTGCCGCGGAGCCGGCAGCGGCGCAGCTCTCCGGCAAGCGCAACACCGCGCGTCTCCCCGGCGAGGAAGATCTCCGAACCCGCGTCATGTGGACGATGCTCCTGCTCGTCGTCGTTCTTGGCGGCGGCGCGCTGCTGTATTGGCTGGCGCGCGAAGGCGGCATCTTCGAGTCGCCTATCATCGTGCAGACCACGACTCTCGAAGCCACGCAGATCCCCATCTTCTACGCGTCATCTCCGGCGGCCGTTCGCCCGCTCAAGGAGAAGAACCTGCAGTTTCTCGAGCGCGGGCGCGTTGGCGAGATCAAGGTGCAGAAGGGCGCGCATGTGAATCAGGGCGACCTGATCGCGACCCTCGACCTACCCCCGCCGCAGCAGAAGCAGATCGAGGTCGCCAAGACGACCGTCGCGAGCTTGAAAGAAGCGCACGAGAAGGCGGCCGAGCGTCTCACCGCGCTCAATACCGAGCGCGAGAAGATCGAAAGCGAGCGTGACACGGCCACGGAGAAGCTCAAGGAGCTGCAACCCAAGCAGCTCTTGAATCAGGGCGGTGTCTCGAAGCGCGATCTCGAAAAGTGGAAGCGCGTGAAGGCCGCCGCGATGAACAAGCTCAAAGCCCACGCCAAGAAGGAGAAGGCGCCCAAGGCAGCCGAGGCGGCGGCCAAGAAGAAGCTCGAGGCGGCGCAGTCGCGGGCCGAGCAGCTCGAGCGCAAGGTCGCGGGTCGACTCCTGCGGGCGCCCTTCGCGGGCACCATCGAGGAAATCAAAGTGAAGGTCGGGGACTCGGTGGCCGAAAAGACGCCGGTCGTGCTGCTGCGCGACGAGTCCGAAGCCATCCTCACCTTCGAGTTGGCAACCGACGTGCCCTTCGCGGCTGGTGGCCAAGCGCAAATTTCGGTCGACCGTGGCGCGCCCAACCGCGCCAAGATCTCGGACGTGAAAAAGACGGACGGCAAATCGCGCATCGAAGTCAGCATCGCCGACCCCTCCGGCGCGTTCGCGATGATGGAGCCGGCCAAGTTCCGCTTGGTGAAGGAGCTCCTCGACCCAGCTTTCCGCGTGCCCATGTCGTCGATTGCCAAGTCGGGCGACGAGAAGACCCACGTCTACGTCATCGCGCAGGGTAGAGCGCTGGCGCGCGACATCGAGGTCATCGAGAGCGATGCGGCGCAAGCGGTGGTGCGCGATGTGTCGGGGTCGCTGCACAACGGCGATACCTTGGTGGTGGCTTCGACAGAGACCGGCGATGTCGTACCGATTGGTGACGGCGCCTTCTTGAAAGCAGCCAGCGAAGTCGACGCCCGCTAAAGCGTATCGGCCATCGGTAATCGAGCTTCGGCAGATTGGTGGGGTCAAGCAATCCGAGGGTGACGGCGACGTCTGCTATGGCGGTGACCTCGTAGGCGGAACCGCGAGCGGTCGAGAAGAACCGCTGACGGTCACGCGCGCCACGCTTGCCGCAGCCCTCGGCGAAGTTGAGGGTGATGCTCGCCGCCGCCCTTCGAAGTTGGTCACCAAGATACGCGGGCAGCGCCGGACCGCTCCAGCGGGCCCGCCGAAGGCGCGCGAGCCGGCCATCGGCCATCGGCTATCGGCCATCGGAAAAATGGTTAGTGTCCCCATTTTTCAGTTCGGCCGCGGCGTCAAATCCACCGGCTTCGTCAGCCCACTCGCCCCCAGCGGCCCCGTAAGCGCGACGTTCATGCCTGACACGATCTGATCGACCTCCTCGACCAGCGGCGTGTACAGCTCGGCGCGGCCGGTCGCCGTCACCGTGATGCCGCGGCCGTCGAGTACGAACAGCGCCGACGTCTGCGTGACCATGGCGCGGTCCTCGTCGCTCGCGACGACATACGAGTGCGTAACGCGGAAGCCCCGGCGCGGACCGACGCGAATGGGTTTGCGATCCAGCGCTTGTATATCGATCTCGCCGCGCTGCTCGTAGTCCGCCATATCGCGCAAGGCGCGGCTCAAGACGTCCTCGAGAAACGTGGGCTTCACCGGTACCGGATCGATGATGACATCGATGCGCGGCATCCCCGGCACCCGCTCTTCTCGGGTGAGCCGCATGACCAAGCCCCCCTTCGCGGGGTCTTCGAGCTTCACCGTCGGGTCGCGCTCCCAGCCCGGAAGGTGCGGCAGCGAGATGCCGATCTCCGGCGCCGTGAACGGCGACGAATCATGGTTCTGCGCGCGGCGACAGGCGACGATGGAAAGGAATGCGATGGCGACGAGGCAACGTCTGCCCATCGCTTACTTGCGACGCCTTGCGCCGGCGCTCTTCTGCTTGGCGGTGGGCTTCTTCTTGGCGGCTTTTTTCTTCGTCGGCTTCTTCTTCGCGATGGCGCGCTTCTTCGGCGCTGCCTTCTTCTTCGCGGGCGTGCGACGGGCTGGGCGCGGCGCGCTCACCATCTGCGGCATGTTCCGCACCGCGACCGAAAGCAGCTCGATCATGCGCGCGACGTGCGTGAGGTGCAGATAGAACGCCATCAGGTCGGTGAGGTTGTTCACCCCGTCGACGCAGTCGGCGACGAAAGCGTAGAGCTCGGGCGTAGCGTCGGTGTGGCGCGCCAGGCCGTTCATGACGAGCTCGCGCTCGCGCTCTCCGAACTTCGGCACGCCGAGCATGCGAGGGTCGGCGATTGCCATCAGCGCGCGTACGCGCAGAGCGAGCCGTAGGACGGTGGCACCCGAGATGTTGGCGCGCAGCAGGAAGCCCGCGGCGTCCATGGCGCCATCGATGACTTCGGTGCGTAGACCTTTGCTCGGCTTGCCGGAGCTACGGTCGAACCACCCTGCACGGAGGTAGCTGGTCATGACTACCTTCGCTGTAGCCCCAGTCGTAAGACGGTGGCAAGCGCTAGCGTTTTACGATTCCTCGCGACCGCCACCGAGCGGGGCGCACAAGGACTTGGCGATCTCTTCGAGAGACTCGAAGCCGTCGAAGAAGCTCGCGAGCTCGTCGGTGTCGAAGGTGACCTGCATTTCGGCGGCCAGGGCCTCGGCGGCCCATTCTTTCTTGTCGTTCATGATGTTCACCTACTCAGCGGTTTCTGTTGGGACCGTCGTCCCAATCGAGTTGATCGCCCGCGAGCCGCACCATGGCGTCATCGACGATTTGCTCGATGAGGCGGAAGCGGCCATCCATGCTCTTGCCATGCCGGTCGAAGAGCCGGCGGCTGGCGGCGTCCAGGTGCTGGATGCCCAGCAAGAATGCTCGGCCGTTGAATGCTCCCA
>JBGGMJ010000106.1:0-27678 GCA_041288095.1 Myxococcota bacterium | reverse complement strand
CGGCTAGTTGTACGTAACGTTGATCGTCGTCGCGTCCGTGAGCTCGCAGCCGCCGACATGTCCGTTATCGTGCACGGTCACATCCAAGCTGATGGTCCCGGTGGCCAGCGGTGCTACCAGGCGCGCCGCGGTCGCCACGGCGTTGATGGCGCTCAGCTTGCCCGTGACATCGAGGACGGTCGCCGAAAGAGTCGTCACCGTCATCCCGGTTTGCGCGTCGATGAGGCCTTGAATGAAGGCGGTGTCGAGCTGCGCCGCGGGTAGACCGGAGTTGTTCAACGTGATGTTGAGGTCCATCGTGTACGAGCCGTCGATCGCGAAGTCGCGGTCAGCCACCGAGATGGCAGCGACGAATGTGTCGCCGACAGCGCTGGTGCGGGAAGCGCTGGCGCCGGCCTCGGTCGGGCCGAGGTAGAGAGTCGGGGTCGTGTTCCACTGGGCGTACAGCGTCACGTCCGTTGCGCCGATCGTGATCTGTTGGCCAACCAAGTAGTTGGCGCCGCTTCGATCCGCCTTCGTGCTCCAGAAGGCGAAGCAGGAGCCCGCGAGCACCAAGTCGCCCGGCGAGGCCGCGGACACATTGTCGCCTTCGGCATAGTCCACCGCCTCGGGCGGCGTGCCGCCGGTGCTGCCGTTGCCGTCGTAGATCAACGTCGGTGTGGTGTCGATCGGATCATCGTCATCGTCCGGAGCGCCACTGCCGCCACAACCGACGGCATGAGCGGCCAGCAACAACAACGCTGCAGGGAGGAGTCTGGGCGTCATAGCCAATCCTATAGGTATCCGGGGGGAAACGCGAAACGGCGCGGGTCCTACCGTAGCAGGACCCGGGCTCGTTCGCTAAGACCGAAGCGGCCGGCGGCGGGAGAAATGGGGCCACCTGACGCGGTGGCGGCAGTCCGCCGAGCGAAGGCCCGCGCAACGCGCGGCGGACTCCGCCGAAAAACCGGTCCATGCACTATCCAGAAGTACCCGGTGCCTCGATTGTTGCTTCGGGAGAGAACGCTTCAGCGGACATGCCGCGCTTGGAGGGGCGGCTAGGCCAGCTCTTGGGCAAAGACCCAGCGGCCCTCCTGAAAGTCGTCGTGCGCTTCGCGAGCACGCCCGTTCCCCCCGGTCCGACGAGCACGTTGAGCGCGCGGCAAGAGCAAGCCGCGCAGTCGAACCTCGAGACCATCGCCAGAGCCATCGACGCGGCTCGCCAAGCCTCGGGTGAGTCGCCCGCGAGCACCAACGTCTTCTGGCTTACGTCGGCCATCTCGATCGAAGCGACACCTGCGTTCTTCAAGGCCCTCCTCGGGCAGCCAAACATCGTCGGGGCGGCGTTGCACGAGGCGTGAACGGGGCCACTGACGATGGCTGTTGCCCCCGGCACAGCGGGTCTCCAACTTAACCCCCGGGAGGCCAGTGATGCGTGTGCGCAAAAACGTTCTGGCCGCCGTTGGAGCCGCGGCGGTTCTCAGTTGCCTGCTACTCGCGTTTGCCGTGACGCGGTATCGACAGGTCGGGCCGGCGGTCTCATTCGAGACATGGCCAGAGGAGCAGAGCACCGACACGCAACCACTGGCTGCGGAGCAGCAGCAGTGGCGGGTGCCCTACGCCGATGACCTGGACGGCGGCTGGGGCGTCGGCGGCTACGGGTCGGGCGAGTCGCTGAACTACGCCGACTTCGTGCAGAGCACTCCTGGCGCCAATAACGGACAGCAGGCTGCGCTCGAACAAACAGAAGAAGAAACTCAGGCTGGCGTTCCCGGCGGCGTGGAGAGGCAAAACGAGTAGAATGCCGACGTGCGCACGACTCGGGCATACCAATGGTGCAGTGCGCTGCTCCTCTGCGTAACCGCGTGTGGTCGCTCCTCTCTTCCCGACCTCGCAGCGCCCGACGACACTCCCCCCGCCCCAGAAACTCCCGAGGTCCTCGCCACCGGCACCTTCCCCTTCGCCATCACCGCCGACGACACCGCCGTCTACTGGCACGACTTCGACAACGGCTCAGTCCACGCCATCCCGCTCTCAGGCGCTCCCGCGCAGACCCTCCTCCCCTCGCGCGGCACACAAACTCCGGTCTACGGACTCGCCGTAGCGGACGATGGCGTCTACCAATGCGACAGCCAACGCGGTCTCATCCAGCGCATCCCGCTCGCCGGCGGTGACCCGGCAACCATCGCGACGAACCCCTGCATGACCCTCGCCGTCGATGGCGCCCACCTCTACTGGAGCAACGCCGCCAGCCTCACCGCTCCCGTCATCAGCAAGTGGCAGCTCGGCTCGAGCGCTAACCCCGAAGGGCTCGGCACCCCAGGCACAGGCAGCGGCATCATCACCGTCCGCGATGGCTGGGTCTACTTCACCGACTGGCTGCCCGGCACTGTCAGCCGCATCGCGACGACCGGTGGCGAGCCGGAGCTGATCGCGACGACCGAAGCGGCGGGCCCATGGGGCGTTATAGCGGACGACTCATTCGTCTACGTCGCCGACAACCACGCTGATCACGGCGGCATCATCCGCATCCCGCTCGCTGGTGGGCCCGCTGAACCCCTCGCCACCGGCCAGCTAGGCGCCCACGCCATCGCCATCGACGACGGCAACCTCTATTGGACCAACACCACCGGCGGCACGGTGATGAAGCTCGCCCCAGGTGCAGGCTCCGTCGCCATCGCTTCGGATCAAGACCGTCCGATGAATCTCGTGGTCACACGTATCGCGGTCTACTGGACCAATCGCGGCGGCACCGTCGCCTGGGTCGCCAAGTAAGCCTCACCCCACCTGCCGCAACACCGCCGCAACCTCCGCCGCGCTCGCCGGTCGCTTGTTCGGATCCCGATCCAAGCACCGCACAACCAACTCGTCGAGCACCTTCGGCACGCCCTTCCCGATCACCGAGCTCGGCGGCCGCGGCGGCTCTTGCATCTGCCGCACGACCATCTCCGCCCATCCCGATGCTTTGAACGGCAGCTGCGCCGTGAGCATCGCGAACAGCACTCCGCCCAAACTGTAAATGTCCGTCCGCGCGTCGACCGGCCCGCCATTGAGCTGCTCGGGAGCCGTGTAGCCCGGCGAGCCCACCACCTCGCCGGCCATCGTCTCCGGTCCGTCGGGCGCCATTGCGCTGCGGAGCTTTGCGATGCCGAAATCGAGGAGCTTCACGAAGTCGGGGGCGAGGGTGTGGCGCACCAGCATGATGTTCTGGGGCTTGAGGTCGCGGTGGACGATGCCGGCGCGGTGGACGGCATCGAGGACGCTGCAGATCTGCTGGCCGATGGGCACAATCCGCGATAGCGGCAGCGGACCACCTCGGAGCAGCACCTCGCTCAAGTTCTGGCCGACCAACAGCTCCATGACGATGAACACGTAGGCATCTTCGACCACGAGGTCGGTGATCTGCACGATGCTGTCGTGGGAGATCTGATTGACGAGCCGCGCTTCATCGTAGAGGCGTCGCAAGGCAGCGCGGTCGTGGACGTGCTCTTCCTTCAGGAGCTTGAGCGCGACGCGACGGCCGAGCAGCGTGTGCTCGGCGAGAAATACGTCGCCCATCCCGCCCGACCCGATGCGGTCGACGATGGTGTACCTGCCGAGCTTTGCGCCTTTCTGCACGGCACGCGACACGTCAGCTGGAGGGGGCGGCGGTGGCGGACGCGCCTCGACGACGGTCTTCGCCACCTGCGCCGCCGTGTTGCCTTGACGCGTTGGGAGCTGGGCGAGGTAGGCCCTGAGCTCGGCATGCATGCGGGCGTCGATGCCCAGGAAGCGCATGCCCATGCCGGCGGGACGGTTGCGGCTCGCGTCAGGCTGTCCGCGCGTCCACACCACCTCCACACGACTCGTGATCTCGAGTGACGGCCCCAAGGTGATGCCGACGTCGACCACCGAGCCTGGACGCAACAGCGGCGAGCCCGAGACGAACATCCCGGTCTCGCTGATGTTGAAGGTGCTCCACTCGGGGCGCAGCGTTGAGGTCCGCGGCACCACCGGCGCACTCACCGACCAACGCGCTGCAGGTTTGTCCGAAGCCAAACGATTTCCAGTCCTCTCCACCGTTGTCCCCCAACCACTAGCTTCGCCTTCGAGCCTCGTTAACGAATCAGAGTCTACTCGATTCGCTACGACGCGCCGCCCTTCCCGCGTCGTACGACGATCTGGTGTACGCTATGCACCCATGGAGGCCTTCAAGCGCAACTTCCTCCGCCACGTGGAAGCCGTGGCTCAGTGGATGACCACCCACCGCGCCGGTGGCGGCATCAATCCGGTCACCCTGCACCTCGAGATCACCTGCGACGGCACCACCCACAGATTCACTCCCCAGTTCTTCGAGTTGAAGCCCGATGGCACCGTCAGCTTTGCCCGCGATCTCAAGCCCAGCGTCATCGGCTTCGTAAGCTGGCTGCCCTACCCCGCCAAAGGCTGGCCGATCGCCCAAGACAAAGCCGCCTTCAAGGCCTTCGCCCGCACCCACAACATCCCAACTCCGGACTCATGGGCCGACACACCGCTCGCCGCTCCCTTCATCGTCAAGACCAGTAGGTCGTCCCTCGGCCAAGGTCAGCGCGGCCCGTTCGCCGCGGGCACCCCGGTGCAGCTCGCGCCCGGCGAATTCTGCGAGCGCTTCATCTTCGGGAGCTTGGTGAAGGCCTGGTACTGGGATGCCGAGCTCGTGGTCGCCGAACACGTCGCCATGCCCATGGTGCAGGGTGACGGGCAACAAACGCTGGGTGACCTCGTTGCCGCTCGCCTCGACGCGGGCGTGGCGCTGCCACGGCACTTCGCCAATGTCGCGAAGCTCCAGGGCCTCGACCCGGAGTCCGTCTTGACGGATCGCCAGGTCGCCTTCGCGGACTATCAATACATGTCGCCGATGAACCCCGCGATCAGCATCGACCACGACGTGCGCAAGAGCATCGCCGGAACGCGTCTCGAAGCCGAGCTGCAGAGCGCGGGACGCGCATGCTTCGACGCCATCCCCGCCGAGCTGCGACCCGGCGTTGCGTTTTCGCTCGACGCCGTGCTCGACCAAGAAGGTCGGGTCTGGTTTCTCGAAGCCAACTGCAACCCGCTGCTGCACCCGTCATTCTACCGGCACATGCTCGACGCCCTCTTCGCACGGCCTTCCGAGCGCGCGCCCTAGGGGACGACTCGTCCCCCCGGGTGGATCGATTTAGTCCCTGGCCCAGCGTCAACGAAAGCTGTCGGCCAGCGTGCGACACACCTGCGTACGCCCAGGCGGAGACACCTGACCCATGAGCGACACCCGCATCGACTCCGCATCCTCGGTTCGCATCCAGTCCGTCGACGCGGACACGTACGCGTCATCGCCACAACCAGATCCGCAGCAGCAGGCGTCGCTCGACGTGCTGACCTACGACGGTGGGCAATACAGCGCCTTCGGTGGTGCCTCCCCCGCGCCGAGCCGCCTGCCGGACTTCGACGACTCGGCCCTGGCGCTCGACATCCAACGCATCATCACCGAAGCGCAGCAAGAGCGCTCCGACGACGTCAAAGAGCGCGCCCTCAACGCGGCCGCGCGGATGCAGGACATGGTCGCCCAGTACAACGCCGCCATGGAGCGCTTCCGCGAGGCGCAGGTGATGGCGCAGATGGCCATGAACGCCGACGCCGGTCAGTACGACGCGTACGCATTCGACGCAGCCGCCGGCGCCAGTGAGGCCGCGGCAGTCGCGCAGGAAATGAGCGAGCTCGCGGTGGATTGCGGTGCGTCAGCGGAGATGGTCGCGCAGTTTGCGATGAGCGCGGCCGCCCAAGCGGACGTCGCCATGGCGCAAGCAGAAGTGCTGAGCGAGACCGCGGCGAGCGCGACCGGCGCGGACGCCGCGGTGCTCATTGAAGAGCCACAACAGTCGCCGATCGAGCACGCGGCAGCGCTCGCGGCGCGGCTCGTCTCGCCCAGCTTCGTGGCGGACAACCAAGCCGCTGCCGAGCTCACCGCGAGCGCGCTGGCGCAGATCGCCGCCAACTACAACCCGACGACCGCGGCGCAACTCGCGGCACCGCTCGCTTACTGGTCGAACATCGCCGAACAACACCTCGCCGCGGGCACCTGGCTCGACGAGGCGGCGACGGCGGCTCGACTGGCGGAGACCGCTCCGCCAACGGCGCCCGCTCCAGCGGACATCAGCGCGCCCTCGCCGCCAGCTCCTGTCGCGGTGCAAGGCAACCCTTTCTGGGCAATCGGCGATGCCGGCGCCACCGGCCAACAGAGCGTCGCCGGCCAGGCGATCACCGCCGAGCAATACATCCAGGACAAGGCGCTCGTTCTCGTCACGCGCACGGTCGACGAAATGCACTACACGGAGGTTGGCGAAAGTAGCTACGCCACCACGGTCCAGGTCGAGCGCCAGTTCACCGTGTCGATCGGCGAAGCGGCCCGCGAGCGTAACCTCGACGCAGCGCAAGCCGCCGCCTACCTCGAGCAAAACGGCGTCTACATGATCAACAACCACGCCACCGGCACGCGTGCCGAGTTCGAAGCAGCGCACGGTCGGGCGCCGAGCGCGGCGGACCGCGCTTACCTCCTGCGACCCGAAACCGTGATGGGCTCCGACGAGAGTGGCAACTACGTCACGCCCGCGGTCTACGGTACCGCACCGCAGCACCTCCGCGCCGCCGGTCACGACCTCGGAGTCTACGAGTGGCTCCCCGCCGACGTCATCGCCGCGGCGCAGGCGAGCACCGGCGGGCACGTGTTGCTCGCGTCGAGCGACCAGGTAACGACCGTGCAGGCGCACCTAGACGAGCAGGCGATGGTCTTCGTCGAGAAGCTCGTCGTCGAAGCTACCGGCGACAACTACGGCGAAGGCGGCATGTCGATGGTCCAAGTCGCGCGACCGGTCGCCGTGCCGACCTTCCAAGCCGCGGTCGAGCTGGGTCTATCGGGCGCGGGTCTCGCCGCATACGCGGAGGCGAACCGCGGTTACCTCCTCTCCGACGGCACGGTCGGCACGCGTGCCGCCTTCGAAGCCGCCGAGCAGCGCGCCCCGTCCGACGCCGACCGCGCTTACGTCGTGGGCGCTCCCACGCAATACAGCGGCGAGAGCGGCGACATCTTCTACCCCGCGCGCATCGGCAGCCAGGCAACGTACTTCGGAGTCATCGGCTTGTCGGCGGACACGCCACGCGACCTGACCATCTCATTCAACAACTCGCGCGCCCGCGGCGGTGACGCGTACCTCGACACCTCGCGCCGCACGTTGGATCTGACACAGCCCAGCGCTACAGCTGCGCGCGCCTACCACGCGGTCGCCAACGACGCGCTCGCTGGCGAATGGGTTCAGATCGGCGACAAGGGTCCGATCTACGACGACGTCGCGAATATGTTGGGCGACGTCTACGGCCAGTTCGGCGCCGACACGCCCGAGAAGCAAGAGATCGTCCGAGGCTTGCTGTTCCGCTACGACCCCAACTACGGCGTCATCGCCAACCGCGACCTGGTCAAAGCCGCGGTGGAGATGAACAACAATCGCGGCGGCAATGGCTTCTTCCAGAGCGCCATCGGACGCGCCCTGGTGACCGTGGTAGCGACCGTCGTCGGCGGCCCCGTGCTCGCTGCTGGCGTGAGCGCGGCCTTCACCGCCTACGATGGTGGCTCGCTCGGAGACATCGTGACGGCGGGAGCCGCGGCCTACGCCGGCGGCGTGGCTGGTGCCGGTGTCGGCGGCGCAGTGACCTCGTCGCTCGCGAGCTCCAGCTTGAGCGCGACCACGGTCGCCGCGGCCAGCGGCTTTGCGCAGGGCGTGAGTAGCTCGTTCACGAGCCAGCTCATCGCAACGGGCCGCATCGACGGCGACGCGCTGCTGATGTCGGGAGTTGCCGGTGGTGTCGGCGGCGCGGTGACGACGGCGGTCAGTGGCACCGATATCGTGGCGAACGTCGACAGCTCGCTCGCCCTCGCTCCAGGCACCACGGCGCGCCTCATCGGCACGCAAGCCGGCAGCCTCGCCGGCAGCGGCGAGCTCAACTTGGAGAGCGCGCTGCTGGTGCTCGGCAGCGGCTCGGTAAACGACACGGGAGGCAGTCTGGTCGTCGATGGCGCGACGCCGGCCGACGCGGCCATCAGCGACTACGAAGCGCGCGGCTACACGAGCGAGGAAGCCGAAGTGCTGCGCTCGATGGGCATCACGCCGGGAGCCGCGCCAGAGGTCCAACGCGGCGAGGTCCCACCCGCGGAAGAGGCAGGCATTCAAGTCATCCCGACGGACCCCAAGACCCGCCGGATGATGGCGGTGGGCAACGCGTTCAACACGCTCTCCTCGAACCCGAACCTCACGGTCGAGATCAATCAGACACCTCAAGGCGCTCAGATCATCGACATCTGGACGCGCGAAGGCACGCAGGTGACCTACGCCTTCATGAACGGCGAGCTCATGGGAGTGCGAACCAACCTGGACCGGGTCGCAACCGGCACCGGCGCCAGGATGCAACAGGTCAGTACGATGGCCGACGAGCTGCGCGCCAACCCGAACCTGAGCATCAACGCGACGAACAACTATCGCACCGGCACGCAGCAGATCTTGATCACGAGCGCCGGACAACCAGCCGTCCAGTACAACTATCAAGACGGCGTCTTCGTCTCGGTCTCCTATCCCGACCAGCTGCGCACCACGACGGAGTACGTGAACGATGCTGCCCGCTATGGCATACCGCACGATACCGCGCGTCTCTGGGCCGACCGCGCCGTGGCGGGTCAGTCGCTCGTCGCCAGCACCATCCCCGCCGACGTCGTGGCCACGGGTCAGCTCGCCACCGTGGCGATTCACACGTCCGAGCCCGGCCAAGTGGGTCGTGACTCCGCGTCGGGGGTGCTCGCGGTCGCCAACATCGACGGCGTCGATCGCGCCGTGCTCATCACCGCCAATCACGTCGTGAGGCCCGGCGAGAGCACCGTGCTCTCGGCGCGCGATACCATGGGTCGGCTCGTGCAGATCCCGTTCGACGGTCAGACCATGCTGTCGACAGGCATCGCCGGCGACAACGGTCGCGTGGCCATGGGCTCGACGGCGGCGAGTGACGGCTACCTCGTCACTCTCTCACCCGAGACGTTGAACGCCCTGCGCCCGGGTGCCTCGCTCGCGAACCTCCCGCGGGTTGGTCCGCCCCCGAACGTCGGCGCCGCGGTCTACGAGTTCGGCTTTGCCGCCTGGGGCAACGTCAACGTAGCCGGCCAGTACACCGGCACGAACCTCGTGGGCGCGGCAGGCAGAGCGACCGGCGGCACCAACGGTGTCGTCACCACCGGCGTGGCGGCGAGCGCCAGCAATCCGCCCGTTATCGCGGGCATGAGCGGCGGCCCGGTGCTCGTGAAGCTCCCCGACGGCAGCATTCAGGTGGTCGGCGTGCTCGCTACGTCGCAAGCGCAGGACAGTACCCGCGCGCTCACCAATCAGAGGCTGGGCACGAGCTTCATCTCTCACATCAATGCGTTTGCGTCTCTCTACTGGTTGCTCTACCGCGCCGGCCCGGTGAACCGTCAGTAACGACGTCATTCGTGAGCCTGTCTGGTTAACAACTTGGCCCCGCCACCCTGTCAGCGACGGGTCCAGCCACCTCCCGGCGCCGTCGGTAGTTTTGATGGAGCCTCTGCATGGGAGTTGGCTTTGTACCTGCCGCCGCTTGATCAAGGGACCGAGGGTCTCGACGCTCAGCGGCTCCTCGCCGAGGCGCGACTGGAGAACAGGGAGAACCAAGCCGCTATCGCGGAAGACCTCTCGGTAAAGATCGCCTGCGCGGCAGCGGAAGCCGAGGCGGCACAAGAGAAAGCACGAGCGCAAGCCGAGGCGGCGCGGCAGGCCAACGCCGCGCTCATCTTGTTGCCCGAGGGCGAGGAAGACCCAAGCTCCGACCCATCACTCACGCGCGACCAACCCGGACCCTGCCAAAGCGATCTTCTGGCGCAGCTCGACGGCGTCACTATTCCCGACGCGCTAGAGCTTCGCGTCAACAACATGCTGAACGCTATGGCGTCCATCGACGAGCTCATCGCTCAAGGACTGCCGGACCAAGCCGAGCGCATGCGCAGTGAGCTCGAGCCGCTCATCGCGCAGTTGCTCAGCGACCTGGGAGTATCCCCAGTCACCATCGACGCCCCAATCTTCCTCCCCGCCAATCCACACTTCGACAGTACGTTCCAGACGGAGCCCCCAGGCGGTTGGTTCTACGGCGTCGGCGACAGCGGACGCACCGGCCAAGACTCGATCTACGAGTGGCTCTCGGCCCTCGTCACCGCGCGTGGCCAAGCAAGCACGCACGGCCACTACCTCCTCGCCGCGAGCGACGAAGTCACGAGCCTTCAGCAGCACCTCCACGACAACGCGCAATACGCGTTCGAGACGACGTACCTGTCGCGCGACGAAGCCATCGCCGCTTTAACGGAGCAAGGAAAGACCGCCGCGCAAATCGCCGAGTACCTCGACACGCACGAGCGCTTCATGCTCGCGCCGGGTGGCAACAACGGCGGCGACGACGGTGGCACCTACGGGCCGACCTACGGAACACGCGCCGACTACATCCGCGCCATCGGCCTCCCCGAAGACGCGCCGCTCGATTTGCAGATCTCCTTCAACAACTCGGGCTCGGGCTCCGGCGATGCCTGGCTCGACCACTCGCATGCCGACACCGACGTTACGACGCGCGGCGGCCCCGAGCGCGCCTACGTCGCCCTCGTCGACGATCACCTCGCTGCTGAATGGGTGCAAATCGGCGACATCGGTCCGCTAGGCGACGACATCGGCAAGATGCTCGAGGACATCTTCGAAGACTGCGGCGCCACGACACCAGAGCAGCAAGAAGCCGTCCGCGACATGCTGTTCCGCTACGACGAGCGCTTCGGCATCCTCGCGAACCGCGAATTCATCGCCGCGGCCATCGAGACCAACAACGCGCGTCGCCAGGGCTTCTTCGAAGGCCCTGTCGGTCGCGCCATCATCTCGATTGTCGCCGGCGTGGTCGGTGGGCCAGTGGTCGCCGCCGCGGTGAGCGCCGCCATCACCCTCGCGGATGGCGGCACCTTCCTCGATGCGCTGCGTGCCGGCGTCGCTGCCTATCTCGGCGGTGTCGTCGGTGCCGAGTTTGGCGCCTGGGTGACGCAGACCTTCCAGGGAGCGCTGACCCCGGCTCTCACCAGCGCTCTCGCCGGCGCCGCCAACAACTTCGGCGCCTCGGTGGTTCGTCAGCTCATCACCGACGGCCGCTTGAACGGCGACGCACTGCTCATCTCGGCCCTGGGTGGCGCGGCGGGCGGCTTCATCACCAACTTCACCGCGAGCTCCGACTTGGGTCAGTCGCTGCGCGACCTGTTCGGTGATCAGCGCGGCGCGCGCATCCTCGGTAACCTCGGGGCGGCGCTTGTCGCCAATGGCGGACGCCTCAGCCCAGCGGATCTCGTCGCGGCGCTGGGTGTCGCGGCGACTCCCTCGGGCGGCGACCCGTGGATCCATACCGAAGACGGCACCGACATCATGGTGATCGAGGGCCAAGACGGCAGCACCATCTTGATGCGGCGTGGTGACGAGATCATCACGATGAATCCCGACGGCACCTTCACGCTGACCAATCGCGACGGCACCTTCCCCTACGACCCGACGGGCAATCTCGATCGCCTGCCCGGCCCAACAACCGGAACCACGCCCGCCGCGGAGGTCAGCCCCTTCACGCCGGCGGAGGTCGCGACCCACCTCGAGACCTTCGCGCAGATGAACGTCTCAGCCGACGACGCCCAAATCTTCCTCGCGCTCGGGCTCACCCCTGCCGAAGTGGAGCAGTATCTCGCCGATGAGCTCGCCGCGAGCGGCCCCTTGAACGTCGCCGGGAACGCTAACGGGATCTTGGGCTCGCCCGTCGATCGCGTTCTCGGTTGGCTCGGGCGCAACGATCCCGACGGCCGCCTGCGCGACCTCACCGAGCAGCAAGCGATGAGCGTGTTCCGCACGGCGCTCGGTCAGTTCATGACGCAGCAGATCGACAGCGGCAACAATCGCCCGGCCTACTCAATCGCGACCCCATCGGGCACCGTGACCTTCGGCTATGGCTCGGCGGGTTGGGCCTGGTTCAACAACATGGAGACGTTCTTCGCGGAGAATTCGACGCTGCTCCGGGCGCTCGGCTTCAACAGCAACGACACCTGCGGCCCGCTCACCGCGAGCTTGGGCACGCTGCTTGCGAACACGTTCCCCGACATCGAGTTCCGCGAAGTCCTGCGTGGCCCGTTCGCCAACAACATGCTGGGCAACGGCGAAGACGGCAGCGCCCTGTTCGCCCACAACTTCGTGCAGGCGCGGATCCTCATCAACCCCGACGCGCCCGTGCACGCGCGGCAGTACATCTACATCAACATCGATCCGCTCAAGGGCGAGGTGTATCCCGCCACCGGCCTCGAGCGCGCGGAGGCCTACGTCGACCCGGTGACCGGAGCTCTCACCCGCAATCTGCCGGCGCCGATCCGCGCGAGGCCGCCGCGCGGCTAACTAGACCGGCGCTTCAACCGCCTCGCGACCGCGATAGCGAACACCGCGAGCCCGCCGACGGCCAACGACAAGTCCGAACCACCCGAGGACGAGCAACTCGCGGGGCCGTCGCTGCTACAGGTCCCAATGGTGCCGTCGCTCGAGGAGCACACCGACTCGGGTCCGCAACCATTGCCACCCTCGCCGCGGCAGCCGTTCACGCAGGCGCGCGATTCGTTACACACGCGCCCCGACGCGGCGCCGCCGCAGCCGGCGTCGTCGATGCACTGGGAGCACTTGCCAACGCGCTCATCGGTCGAGCTGCAGATCCGGCCGCCCGCGCAGCCATTGCCCTCTTCGCCCCTGCAGCCGGGCTTGCACGTGCGATCGACGCCGTCGCAGATGATGCCGCTATCGGCGTCACCGCAGTCGGCGTCGGTGCGGCACTCGCCGCAGGTGTTGAGAGGCGAGCAATTGCGCGAGCGGCAGACCGCCGGCGTGGAGCAAGCCTCGAGGAACGGCATGCCGCAGCGGAGGTCGGCCTCGAAGCACTTCGCGGAGATGCACTCGGAGTCGGCGGAACAGCTGGTGTCGTTCGGCAAGCCGCAAACCTGATCGGTGTCGCTGCAGGTGCCGGAGAGGCAGGCGCGGGCGGCATGCTTGTCGACGCACGTACCCGCACCGAGCGCGGCCGCCGGCAAGGCGCTACCGTTCGGAAGCTTCGGCGTGCACACGCCCACGGCACACCACGCGCCGGTCGCGCACTGCGCATCGCTGGCGCACGGCGGCCCGCAGGTGCCCAGAGCCGGGAGACAGACATCACCGCCATTGCAGTCGGCGCTAGTGTTGCAACGACCGCAGCCCCCTCCGGCGAGGCATAGCGGCGCATCGAGGTCAGCGCACGCCCGCGTCGCCGCCGAGCCGTAGTCGCCGTTGCAGCTCGCGCATGAGCTCGTCGCCGTGTCGCACGCTGGCGTCGCGCCTTCGCAGGCAGTCGTGTTGGTCGCCGAGCAACTCGCGCAAGCGCCGTTGCCAAGGCACGCAGGGCTCTCGCCGCGAGGACACGGCAGGGTTGCGTCGGACCCGTAATCGCCATTGCACGGCGAGCACATACCGGTCAGGCCGTCGCACGCTGGCGCGAGGCCAGCGCAGTCACCGCACCCACCGCACTGTCCGTTATTGCAAACAGGGCTGGCGACGGGACAGGCAGCCGATGTCCCGTCGCCAAAGTTGCCATCGCACCCCCCGCAGGCACCATCGACGCAGACCGGAAACGCGCCGCCGCAATCCGCGGCGTTGACACACGGGAAACAGGCGCTCCCTACGGTTTCGCTGGGAGGCGTACAGTGACCACCGCCGTTCACGCGCGAGCCGAGCCAGAGGCAGGGCTCGGCGGCAATGACCACGCCACATGGGTCGCCGCGGCGGAGCGTGGTGCAGCTGCCATCGACCAAGCCATTCACCGCGCCGTAGACGCTCGAGCACGACAGCAGGTCACGCACGCCGCCGCCGCACGCGCTGTCGCAGCAGACACCGTCAACACAGAAGCCGGAGACACAATCGCCCTCGGCCGAACATGGCGTGCCGAGATCGAAGACGAGGTGCTCCACGCTTGGCTCTACCGGCGCGAGGGACCGCGCCCGCGTTTGGCAGCCAGCCAGCGCGAGCACGATGAAGCAGATGATACGCCGCCGCCCAACCACACGAAGAACGTAGCCGGGCGATCCGAGGTCAGCAACAAACGCCGCAGGCGCCAGCGTTGGTCTGGTAGGCCCCGCAGTTGATTTTATACCTTTCTTCCCATTAGTATATACTTCATGCCATTGAGCATCAAAGACCCGACAACCGAAGAGCTCGCCCGTGAGCTCGCGCGAGAAACGGGTGAAAGCATCACCGGATCGATTGCTACGGCGCTACGCGAGCGCTTGGCGCGGGTCCGTCAGGCCAAGCGCAAGAGGTCGCTCGCCGATGAGGTGCACGATCTCTCCGCGCGGTATCGCGCCTACCCTGTCGCCGATCCGCGTACCCCCGACGAATTATTGGGCTACGACGAGCACGGGTTGCCACGCTGATGGTCATCGACACCTCCGCGGTCGTCGCCATGTTGTTCGACGAGCCCCAGAGCGCGGCGCTCACGAGTGCGCTGGAGCGGACCGATGACCGTCTCATGTCGTGCGCCACCATGCTGGAGACGACCATCGTGCTCGAGAGCCGTCGTGCCACCGGCGCCGACCGCATCCTCGATGCATTCGTGAAGCGCCTGCGAATCGAGGCCGTCGCGTTCGACGCCGAGCAATATCTGGCCGCCTGTGACGCCTTTCGTCGCTACGGCAAAGGCCGACACGTCGCTGGGCTCAACTTCGGCGACTGCTTCGCCTACGCGCTCGCAGCGGTCCGCGACGACGTGCTTTTGTTCGTCGGCGATGACTTTCGGCGAACCGATGTCAGAGCGGCGTTGATCCAATAGCCGTGGCGATTCAGCCAGGGCGTTCCGCCGCTAGAACAGCGGTGGCTGCGGCCCCGGCACGATGCCGATGAGGTCCGGATCTTCGCCCGTCTCACGCGCGATTTCCGCGCGCTTCTCGGACTCGATCTTACGAACCGCCTTCTTGGCGGCCTTCTCGTCCTGCTTGTCCTTGCGACGCATTTCCTTCTGGCGCTTGCCAAAGCCTGGGCTGCTCAAGGTTCACTCCGTATTGAAAAACAGAAAGCCCAGGTCGAACCAAAGCTCGACCCGGGCTTCGAGTGTTAGAGACTAGCAGTTATTCGTTGACTGCAATACCGGGAAGGTTCGCAAGCAGCGGTCCTTCGCGATCTTCCAGGGTCATCTCGTACTCCTCGTCTTCCTCGAGGAGCTCCGGATCCACGGTGGCGTTGAGCTGGTTGTAGCCGCTCAAGCCGGTACCGGCCGGGATCAGGCGACCCATGATGACGTTCTCCTTGAGGCCGCGGAGGTTATCCACGCGTCCTGCCAGAGCCGCCTCAGTGAGCACCTTGGTGGTCTCCTGGAACGACGAAGCCGAGATGAACGACTCGGTCGAGAGCGATGCCTTCGTGATGCCCAACAGCATCGGCTCGCCCTGTGCGGGACGGCCACCGTTGTTCATCGCGCGCTCGTTCTCGAGCTCGAACTCGGTCTTCTCGACGTGCTCGTCGACGAGGAACGTCGTGTCACCGACGTCCTTGACGCGCACGCGGCGGAGCATCTGACGGCAAATGCACTCGATGTGCTTGTCGTTAATGCGGACGCCCTGCAGACGATAGACTTCTTGGATTTCGTCGACGAGGTAGCGACCCAACATCTTCTCGCCCATGACGCGAAGAATGTCGTGCGGGTTCGCCGGGCCGTCCATGAGCGCATCGCCCGCTTTGACGCGGTCGTTCTCTTGAACGGTGAGGTGGCGGCCCTTCGGCACCAGGTACTCCATCGGCTCGCCGACGTCGGGCACGACGACAATCTTGCGCTTGCCCTTCGTGTCCTTGCCGAACTGAACCGTGCCGTCGATCTCGGAGATGACCGCGTGGTCCTTGGGCTTACGCGCCTCGAAGAGCTCGGCAACACGCGGCAGACCGCCCGTGATGTCCTTGTCCTTCGTGGTTTCGCGCGGGATACGCGCGATGACGTCGCCGGCTTCGACCTTGTCGCCTTCCGTGATGGCCACGTTGGCGCCAACCGGGAGGAAGTAACGGGCCTGATTGTCCGAGTTCGGCAAGCGAACCGTGTCGCCCTTGGCATCCTTGATCGTCAAACGCGGACGGGTGTCCTTGTCCTTCGACTCGATGATGCGCTTACGGGACAGACCGGTCACTTCGTCGAGGGTCTCGTTCATCGTGACGCCTTCGATGACGTCGCCGAACTTCACGATACCGCTGACCTCGGTGAGAATCGGAACCGCGAAGGGATCCCACTCAGCGATCATCTGGCCGGCCTTGACCTTGGATCCTTCCGGACCCACGAGGCGCGCACCGTAGTTGACGCTATAGCGTTCACGCTCGCGACCGCCCTCGTCCACCAACGCCACTTCACCGTTACGGTTCATGACGACGATGGTGCCGTCGGCCTTCTTGACCGTGTTCAAGCCGATGTACTTCAAGACGCCCGCTGCGCGAGCTTCCAAAGCCGACTGAACAGCGCGACCCGAGGCGATACCACCGATGTGGAACGTACGCATCGTCAGCTGGGTACCAGGCTCACCGATGGACTGAGCGGCGATGACGCCGACAGCCTCACCCATGTTGACCTTGTGACCACGAGCCAGGTCGCGGCCGTAGCACGCCATGCAGATGCCGCGCTTGGTCTGGCAGGTCATCGGCGAGCGCACGCGAACCTTGCGGATCGGTGAGTCGTTGATGATCGTGACCTTGGCCTCGTCGATCTCTTCACCAGCGGTGACGACGACTTGGTCAGTGTGCGGGTGCGTGATGTCCTCGAGCGCGACGCGACCCAAGATGCGGTCACCCAACGGCTCGATGATTTCACCGGCTTCGACGAGCGCTTCGATCTCGATACCGTCCAAGGTGCCGCAGTCGAACTCGGTAACGACCGTGTCCTGGGCGACGTCGACGAGACGACGGGTCAAGTAACCCGAGTTCGCCGTCTTGAGTGCGGTATCCGCGAGGCCCTTACGAGCGCCGTGGGTCGAGGTGAAGTACTCGAGAACGGACAGACCCTCGCGGAAGTTCGCGGTGATCGGCGTTTCGATGATTTCACCCGACGGCTTGGCCATGAGGCCGCGCATACCGGCGAGCTGCTTGATCTGCTGGCGCGAACCACGAGCACCGGAGTCCGCCATGATGAAGATCGGGTTGAACGAAGGCATACGGCGCGACTCGCTACCGTCTTCCTTCTTCACCTCTTCGGAGGCGATCTCGTTCATGAGCTCGCCTTCGAGGTCTTCAGCAACGCGCGACCAGATGTCGATGACCTTGTTGTACCGCTCACCGTCGGTGATGAGACCTTCGGTGTACTGGTTCTCGATCTCTTGGACCTGATCCTGAGCCGCTTTGACGAACGCGTCCTTCTTGGCGGGGATCTGCATGTCGAAGATGCTGATCGAGATGCCGGCCTTCGTGGCGTTGGTGTAACCCAACGTACGGAGGTGGTCGGCCAACAAGACGGTCGCCTTCTGTCCGCCGCGGCGGTAGCAGTTGTCGATGAGGGCGCCGAGCGCCTTCTTGTCCATGACCTTGTTGACGTAGCTGAACGCCAGGTCCTTCGGCACGACCTCGTACATGAGCACGCGGCCAACCGTGGTCTTCTCGCGCTTGCCGTTGATGCGGCACTCGACCGAAGACTGGAGGTCGACAGCGCCGTGATCGTAGGCGGCGCGGAGCTCGTCCATCGACCCGAACTTCATGCCCTCGCCCTTGGCGAAAGCGCGCTCGCGGGTCATGTAGTAGCAGCCGAGAACGATGTCCTGCGACGGAACGATGATCGGTCGGCCGTTCGCCGGCGACAGAATGTTGTTCGTCGACATCATGAGGACGCGCGCTTCGAGCTGAGCCTCGACGGAGAGCGGAACGTGCACGGCCATCTGGTCACCGTCGAAGTCCGCGTTGAAGGCGGTGCAGACCAGCGGATGCAGCTGGATGGCCTTGCCTTCGATGAGCACGGGCTCGAACGCCTGGATACCGAGACGGTGCAGCGTCGGCGCGCGGTTCAGGAGAACCGGATGCTCGCGGATGACCTCGTCGAGAATATCCCAAACCTCGGGCTTCTCTTTCTCGACCATCTTCTTCGCGGACTTGATCGTGGTGACGTACCCACGCTCTTCCAGCTTGTTGTAGATGAACGGCTTGAAGAGCTCGAGCGCCATGACCTTGGGCAAGCCGCACTGATGCAGCTTGAGCTCGGGGCCGACGACGATGACGGAACGACCGCTATAGTCGACGCGCTTACCGAGGAGGTTCTGGCGGAAGCGGCCCTGCTTGCCCTTGATCATGTCTGACAAAGACTTGAGCGGACGCTTGTTGGGACCAGTGATGGTCTTGCCGCGACGACCGTTGTCGA
This sequence comes from Myxococcota bacterium, assembly GCA_041288095.1. GTDB lineage: Bacteria > Myxococcota > XYA12-FULL-58-9 > XYA12-FULL-58-9 > JALHOP01 > JALHOP01. The sequence goes on along the minus strand of JBGGMJ010000106.1, from coordinate 9,216 downwards.
AGAGCGCATCGACCGCTTCTTGAAGCATGCGCTTCTCGTTGCGGATGATGATCTCGGGAGCGTTGAGCTCCTGGAGACGCTTCAGACGGTTGTTACGGTTGATGACGCGACGGTAGAGGTCGTTCAAGTCCGACGTGGCGAAACGGCCGCCGTCGAGCGGAACCAGCGGACGAAGATCCGGCGGCAACACCGGGATGACTTCGAGCATCAACCACTCGGGGCGGTTGGTGCTATCGCGGAGTGCCTCGGCGACCTTCAGGCGCTTCGAGTACTTCTTGCGCTTGGCTTCCGACGACGTCTGCACCATCTCCTCGCGGAGGGTCTTGCAGCTCGACTCGAGGTCGATGCCCTTGAGCAAGTCGCGGATGGCCTCGCCACCCATGGCGGCGACGAAGGTCTCGGGACCGTGGGTCTCGATGGCCGCGTTGTACTCGTCCTCGGTGAGGAGCGCGCCCTTCTTCATCTCGGCGATGCCCATCGGATCGAGGATCACGTAGGCTTCGCAGTAGAGGACCTTCTCGAGCTCCTTGAGCGTCATGTCGAGCAGCGCGCCGATACGCGACGGCAACGACCGCAGGAACCAGATGTGAGCAACTGGGGTGGCCAGGTTGATGTGGCCGAGGCGCTCACGACGGACCTTCGACTGAATGACTTCGACGCCGCACTTTTCGCAGACGATGCCGCGGTGCTTCATGCGCTTGTACTTGCCGCACAAGCACTCGTAGTCCTTGATGGGTCCGAAAATCTTCGCGCAGAAGAGGCCGTCACGCTCGGGCTTGAACGTACGGTAGTTGATCGTTTCCGGCTTCTTCACTTCGCCGTGCGACCACTCGCGAATCTTCTCCGGCGACGCCATCGACACTCGGATGGCGTTGAAATTTTCCGGATCTTTCGGCTTCTCGAAGAACGAAAAAATATCCTTCACGTTCTACACTCCACTCAGTCCGTTATAACGTTTTGTTCGAAAGGTTAGTTGAAGCTCGAGTTGCTCATGGGGCCTGAGCCACCACCGCCGCCACCGCCACCGCCGTCGAGGCTGATGGGGTTGCCGTCTTCGACGAGCTCGACATCCAAGCAGAGAGCCTGGAGCTCCTTCATCAAGACCTTGAACGACTCCGGCACACCGCTTTCGAGGACGTTTTCGCCCTTCACGATGGCTTCGTACATACGCGTACGGCCGGTGACGTCGTCGGACTTGACGGTGAGGAACTCCTGCAGCGCGTAGGCCGCGCCGTAGGCTTCCATCGCCCAGACTTCCATTTCGCCGAGACGCTGACCGCCGAACTGCGCCTTACCACCGAGCGGCTGCTGGGTGACGAGCGAGTACGGTCCGATCGAACGGGCGTGGATCTTGTCGTCGACCAAGTGGTGGAGCTTCAGCATGTACATGATGCCGATGGTCACTTCTTGGTCGAACGGCTCCGAGGTGCGGCCGTCGAACAGCGTGGTTTGACCACGCAGTGACAAGCCCGCGCTCTCCAGCACGTCCTTGATTTCGCTTTCGGCGGCGCCTTCGAAGACCGGCGAGGCGAAGTGGATACCGTCCTTCACCTTGAAGATCAGCTTGCGCGTCTCGTCGTCCGAGAGCTTGTCGATGAACGACTCGGCCTCGGTCTTCTCGAAGTGCTTCTTGAGCTCCTTCTTGAGCTTGTCCGTCGACCAGTTGGCCTCGACGAACGACTGCAGCTTGCGACCGATGGTGCGCGCGCCCCAGCCCAAGTGAACCTCGAGGATCTGTCCCACGTTCATACGGGACGGAACGCCCAGAGGATTCAGGACGATGTCGACCGGCGAGCCATCCGCCGTGTACGGCATGTCCTCGATCGGGAGGATACGCGAGATGACGCCCTTGTTACCGTGGCGTCCGGCCATCTTGTCGCCGACTTGCAGCTTGCGCTTGATGGCGACGTAGACCTTCACCATCTTGATGACGCCCGGCGCCAGCTCGTCGCCCTTCTTCAAGCGAGCGATCTTGTCACCGAAGGTCATCTTGATCAGCGCGATGCGCTCTTCGACCGAGGCCAGCATGGCCTGGACGCGCTCTTGCGTGCCCTTCTCGGTCTCGAGCTCACCGAGATACTTGTCGCGCAACTGCTCGACGATCTCGTCCGTGATAGCGTCACCCTTGTTGACGAGCACGGTGCCCGCATCGTCGACGAGACGATTGCCGGCCTTCTTGCCCTTCAGGATGCTCGCGATCTTACGACGTGCGCTCTCTTTGACGATCTTGATCTCGTCGTTCTGGTCCTTGAGGAGACGTGCTTCCTCTTCGTCCTCGATCTGCTGCGCACGCTCGTCCTTGTCGATGCCCTTACGAGCGAAGACCTGAGCGCCGATGACCGTACCAACCACGCCCGGCGGTACGCGGAGCGAGGTGTCACGGACGTCGCCGGCCTTCTCACCGAAGATGGCGCGGAGGAGCTTCTCTTCCGGGGACAGCTGGGTCTCACCCTTCGGCGTGATCTTGCCGACGAGGATGTCGCCCGACTTCACTTCGGCGCCGATGCGGATGATGCCCGCTTCGTCGAGGTCCTTTAAGGCCTCTTCACCGACGTTCGGAATGTCGCGGGTGATCTCTTCCTTACCGAGCTTGGTGTCACGCGCGATGCACTCGAACTCTTCGATGTGCACCGAGGTGTACATGTCCTCTTTGACGACGCGCTCGGAGATGAGGATCGAGTCCTCGAAGTTGTAACCCTGCCACGGCATGAACGCGACGAGCAGGTTACGACCCAAGGCGAGCTCACCGTGGTCGGTCGCAGGACCGTCCGCGATAACGTCACCCTTCTTCACGCGGTCGCCACGGCGGACGATCGGCTTCTGGTTCAAGCAGGTGTTCTGATTCGAACGCTGGTACTTGAGCAGGTTGTAGATATCGACTTCGGCGGCGACGTCGGTCGCGCCTTCGTCGGTGTCGGCCTTGATGACGACGCGGATGGCGTCGACGGCGTCGACGGTACCATCGCGCTTGGCGATGATGGTGACACCCGAGTCACGCGCGACGTTCTTCTCCATACCGGTGCCGACGAGCGGCGCCTCGGTACGCAGGAGCGGAACGGCCTGGCGCTGCATGTTGGAGCCCATGAGCGCGCGGTTCGCGTCGTCGTTCTCGAGGAACGGGATCAGCGAGGTCGCGACCGAAACGAGCTGCTTCGGCGAGACGTCCATCAGCGTTATTTCCTCGGGACGAGCCATGAGGTACTCACCGCCGCGGCGGCACGCGACCAGCGCTTGCTTGAAGGCGCCCTTGGCATCGAGCTCGGCGTTCGCCTGCGCGATCAAGTGCTGCTCTTCCTGCAACGCCGAGTAGAACTCGACGTTACCGACGACTTTGCCCTCTTGCACCTTGCGGTACGGCGTCTCGACGAAGCCGTACTCGTTGACGCGGGCGTAGGTCGACAGCGACGCGATGAGGCCGATGTTCGGACCTTCAGGCGTTTCGATCGGGCAGATACGGCCGTAGTGCGTCGGGTGAACGTCGCGGACTTCGAAGCCGGCGCGCTCGCGGGTCAAACCACCCGGTCCGAGTGCCGAGAGACGACGCTTGTGCGTGACCTCCGACAACGGATTGGTCTGGTCCATGAACTGCGACAGCTGCGAGCTGCCGAAGAACTCTTTGATGACCGCTGAAACGGGCTTCGCGTTGATGAGATCGTGCGGCATCAGCGTCTCGATCTCTTGCAAGCTCATACGCTCGCGGATCGCGCGCTCCATGCGGACGAGGCCGACGCGGAACTGGTTCTCGAGCAATTCGCCGACCGAACGGACGCGGCGGTTACCCAAGTGATCGATGTCGTCGACGCTGCCCTTGCCGTTTTTGAGATCGAGCAAGTAACGGACGACTTCGAGGATGTCCTTCTTGGTGAGGACGGTGTTCTCCACCGGCTCGTCGAGACCGAACTTGTGGTTCAGCTTGAGACGGCCGACCTTCGAGAGGTCGTAGCGCTCGGCGTTGAAGAACAAGTTGTTGAAGAGCGTACGCGCGGTGTCGAGCGTTGGCGGATCGCCAGGGCGCAGACGGCGGTAGATTTCGAGGATGCTGTCGTCCTCGGTCTCGACCTTGTCGACCATCAGCGTGTCGCGCAGGTACGAGCCGACGTTCAAGCCGTCGATGAACAACGTCTTGATGGACTTGACGCCGCCTTCGATGAGCTGCGCCAGCTTGTCCTCGGTGATCTTCTCGTTGATCGCGAGCAAGACTTCGCCGGTCGACTCGTCGACCACGTCGTCCGCTGAAACGGCCCCGACCACATCCTCTTCCTGAATTTCGAAGCGGGTGATCTTGAGCTCTTGCATGCGCTTGATGGCGCCGCGCGTGAACTTACGATTCTTGCGGACGATGGCCTCGCCGCTCTTCGGATCCTTGATGTCGCGCGTGGCGCGCTGGCCCAAGAGGAGCTCGAGGTCGACCGACTTCTCGAACTTCGCCTCGCCTTCCTTGGCGTTCGGATGGAAGTAGATGGTCTCGTTGTTGTAGTAGTACTCGAGCAGCTGCTTGGTGCTGTAGCTGAGCGCCTTGAGCAACACGGTCGCCGGGAGCTTGCGGCGGCGATCGATACGGACATGCAAGATGTCCTTGGTGTCGAACTCGAAGTCGAGCCAGCTACCGCGGTTCGGAATGATGCGGGCGCTGTGCAGGAGCTTGCCGGTCGCGGCGGTCTTCGACTTGTCTTGGTTGACGAAGAAGAAGGCACCAGGCGAGCGGTGGAGCTGCGAGACGATGACGCGCTCGGTACCGTTGATGATGAAGGTACCGTGCTCGGTCATCAGCGGGATCTCGCCGAAGTAAACATCCTGCTCCTTGACGGAGCGAATGCTCTGCTGACCGGTAACTTCGTCCTTCTCCCAGACGATAAGACGAATGCTGACCTTCATGGGGGCCGCATAGGTCATGCCGCGCGAGTGGCACTCGTCGACGTCGTACTTGGGGGCATCGATTTCGTACTTCACGAAGTCCAGCGAGGCGCTGTCGTTGAAGTCCTTGATCGGGAAGACGCGCTTGAACACAGCCTGAAGCCCGACGTCCTCACGCTTCATCGGATCGACGCCAAGCTGCAGGAACTTGTCGTAGCTGCGCTTTTGAATCTCGATGAGGTTTGGAATGTCTAGGAGGCTGTTGATCTTGGCGAAGGACTTACGAACGCGGAAGTTGTCTTGAATCAAGGATGCCATCTACGTATTCGCTCCACGGCCTTGGTTCACGCGCGCCAGGTTTGGCGCCGCGCTTGGCGTACTCGCAGCAACGTTTCGTGAGCCCACCGCTAACGGCAACAATTGGTCCACGAACGCTAAACGCGCGGCCCTACTACGCGTGACCCGCCTTGATGGCAAGGTGACGCAAGCAGAAATGCGCAATAAAAAAGCGTTCCCGATCCAAATTGCCGTAATGGGGGCCACCACTGGATCGTTCATTCGGGTTTCGTCGCAGGAACCCAACTGAACGTCGCCCGGCCGCCTTCCGGACTTCGACTCACTCGACGATAGCTACAATCCGCCTGATTCGATTACCTGCGCTTGGGGCCTTGGGGGGCTTTGGGGCGCAAAAAAGGATAGCCCGCCAACGCACCTAACCGCCTTCGTCGACCGCAGCCGACTTTGCGTTGGTGCCCTGGCGGGCGACCCCTGGTTTTCGAACCGATGCGCAAGATACACATGATTTCGCGGGATGCAAGAAAAAAAGACATGATCGGTTGGCGGGCCGTTATTTCCAGCCCCCGCGCGGGCAGCTGCATAGGTAGCGAATGGGCGCTGAGCTACCACCAGGCGGCCTCCCTCCTACCCCAGGAGCCACGGGCGAGCCCACGCCGGCCGGAGGCGCGACCGGCGAGCCCGTTCGCAACGAGTCACCGGCGCGACGCGCGCTTGCCATGAACATCGGCGACAGCGAGCAGGCCGCTGCCGCCAAGCTCCTCGAGGAAGCTCCCCCCTTGAGTCACGCCGACCTCCGCGAAATGTTGAGACGCAACGTCGAGGCGCTGCGCGCAATGCTCGAGAAGTTTCCCAGCGACGGGTGACGCAAGAGAAAAGCGTCGTTCGTGGCGGTGACTCGCTGGCGCCGCGTTTGATCTGCAGATTTCCGCGGGACGTGGTTTATCTATAGGGCATGTCCACCACCAAAGCGCCGCCCGTTGCAGCACCAGCTCAACCCCAATCGACCACCGACGCCCGCGGTCCGGGCTCCGTTCAAGCGGACTCGACCGCCCGCGCGCGCCTGTTCGGCGCCATGAGCGCCTCGGAAAGGGCCGCCGCCACCCGCGTCCTGCAAAGTGGCGCGAGCGGTCCGTTCGCGGAGGTCCTCGCGGCCTACGAGAGCGCCGTCAGCAAGCCGCTCGCCTGACGTTCGCCCGGCGCGTGCTTTGTGACATAGTCGCGCGCTCATGACAGAGCGTGCGAGTGAAACAGCGGTGTTGGCCGCTTTGGCGCGGGCGTCCGCCGTCATCGACCAACGATTCCCGGAGCCCGGCACCGACGACGTGGTGCGCAAGCTCCTACCGGCCAAGGCGCGGCGGCTCATCTGGCCATTCATCCGGCACATCGTCCGCTGGTTCATGGTGCGACGGATGCCCGGTGCCTACGGCTTCGTCTACGCCCGAACGCGGGTCATCGACGAGCATGTGCGCCAAGCCATCTCCGAGGGTGCGACCCAGCTCGTCGTCATCGGCGCGGGGCTCGATACGCGGGCGCTGCGCTTCGCAAAGCCCGGCCTCACCGTCTTCGAGATCGACCAAGTGCTCACGCAGACGTTCAAACGCGAGCGGCTCGTCGCCGCCAAGCTCGATCCCACGGCCAACGGCACGCAGTACGTCTCGTTCGACTTCAATCGCGGACGCTTGGGCGACGTGCTCGCGCAGCAAGGCTTCAAGCGCGAAGAGCGCACCTGCGTCATCGCCGAGGGCTTCTCCTTCTACGTCAAGCCACCGGCCATCTACGCCCTACTCGGCTTTGTCGCCGGCGAGTGCGCGCCCGGCTCGAGCATCGTCTTCGACTACATCGACGCCGCTACAGCGGACGGCACCACGAAGGACCGCGAGGCCAAGAAGACACGCAAGGCGGTGGCCGCGCGGGGCGAGCCCTTCCAGTTCGGCATTCACTTCGGGACGTTGCAGGAGCACCTCGAGCCGATGGGCCTCACGGTAATTCGCGACTACCACGCCGAGGAGCTAGAGCAGGCGTACGCGATCCCGGTCACGGAGCATCCGTCACTGCACATAGGCAAATTCTACGGGCTTTGTGTGGCGCGGCGCTGAGCCGAGGAAAGATCGGAGCGAGTGGCGCATGAGGTGGGCATGGCCCTCACCTCGACCGGTCTGACCCTCGCGAAGCTCCGTAACCTCGTTGGTGCCCATGCCGGGGAAGTGGCCCCGCCGGATGCGAAAGTGCGGGCCCGCGACGTCGATGTTCTCATGCGCACGGGGAAGGTTCCGGCGGGCTGTCCCCCCGACGAGGCCGCTGCGCTGCGACACCTGGCGGTCGAGCACGCGGCGCGGCTCTTTGGCATCACGATCGATCTGCACAGCGGCGACGCGGCACAGCGACTCGACGCCTTCATCGTGAAGCTCCACGACGCCGACGCCGGACTCCGGGTCGACACGGCGACACGCCTCGAGGATCTGCAGGGCATTCATCCGCTGGTGGCGGAGCGGAACGTCACCGAGGGCTATTTGCTGCACATCAAGTCAGGCAACTTCGCGGGGGCCGCCCGCATCGAAAAGACCTTCACGGCGATCTTCGAGCCGAGCGCCGATCTCGTCGAGCCGGCGATCAAACATTGGCTCGAAAGCTCTTCGGGGTCGTCGCTCGTGGTCGGTGACCTCGCGGACCTGTTTCGCCGCGAGCTCGTTGGCGTCACCACCTACCAAGACGCGCTGCAACGCATGTATCTGTTCGCTATAGCACGCCGTGCGCCGAAGCAGACCCTGTCGGACATCGCCGCGGAGCTGACGGCCCTGCCCGGTCCAGAGCTCGTCGCGCGCGCGGAGGTCGGCGCGATTCGCGCCATGGCGCTGAAGGGAATGGCTACCGTCGCCGCGGTCGACGAAGTCATCGGGGCCATCGGCCGGCGAGCGGACACCCTCGGGCCGGTTGGCTGTCGTGAGCTCTTCGTGCAGCTCGCTCGCAACCAGCTGGTCGCGAGCAACGCCGACCTGTTCGAACACATCGAGCGCCTCGCCGCGCGCTCCCTGGGCCCGGAGGCCGCCGCGTTTCAGCGGAGCGTGAACGAAGCGATCGACGACATCGCCAAGGCGCTCGAAGCCAAGCTTGCCGGCAACACGAAGCACCCGCGCCTGCGCGACGCGACCTTCTACGAAGACGACGTTCGTCAGCTCGCGCTGCTCGCTAAGCTCCCACGGGCAGCCGCGGCTCCCATCGACGATCTGCTCGGTCATCTCCTGGAGCGCGTCAAAGGCGCGCGCGTGCCGGAGGGACGTGATCCCGGCGTCAAAGGCAGGATCATCGCCGACGCCCAGGCCATGCGTACACGCCGCTCGGGAACCGTCGATGGACAGTGACGTCGTCGTCTTTGGTCTGCTCGAAGAGCTGTGCCGGGGCGCTCGAGAACGCGGGGTCGCGCGGGTGCGTATCGCCTTCGCGATGCTCGACGTCACCGCCCGCACCTGGGTGTTCGATCCCAGACGGCCGGGCCAGTTGTTCGCGCCCGAAGCGCCCATCGACGTGGCGCTGACCCTCACTTGCCGGCCCAAGACGCTCCTGCGCTTGCTGGCTACCGGTGACTCGACGCTCGGTCCGGACGAGCCCCTACTCTGCGAAGGTGACCGCGGGGCGTTGGTGGTCCTCCGGGACGCCGCCGCGCCACGGCGCCTGGGACCGCTCGACGTTCGCTGCCTTTAGGAAACCTTTTCCGGCTGTACGCATGGATCCGCCATGCGCATGCACGCCGATGTCGAGCACAGCCCCGATGCCCTGGCGTCGTTGGCCCAGTTCTACGGGATCCGACGCGCCATTCGACGCGAGCCCTTCCTGCAGATCAGCGAGGATCAGGAGGGCGAGGTCTCGAGCGTCGCCCTCGCCTTGCTGGGGGTACAGGGGCCGCTGCCACAGCTCGCCGCCTCGGTAGGGGAGCTCATTGGACCGCTGCCACGTGACTTCGTTCAGCGCTGGGTCGAGCGCGGCTTCATCGTCGAAACCCAGTGGTCGCCCGTCGGTCATCAGGGGGGCACCATCGCGATGTTCGCGCCCGGCTACGATGCGCGGCCG
>JBGGMJ010000105.1:0-64133 GCA_041288095.1 Myxococcota bacterium | reverse complement strand
GCGGCATCGTCGGGTGGGCGTTCACGCAGTGTACGGCGTTGCTGTCCGCAATAGCATGCACGTAGCGCGGCGTAAAGAGCTCGGCGTTGCGCAGCTCGATGGCGTAACAGGGGCCTTGCGGCAGCGACGACAAGAAGGTCTTCAAGGCAGGCGCGAAGCCGGGCGAGCCGCCCAAAGCGTGCACGTCTTGCGGCGAAAATTGAAAGAGGATGGCGCCGAGCTTGTCCTTCAAGCCTTCGACACACGGCGCGACCACCGCATCGCCAGCGTAGGCGGCGTCGAGAAAATACGGATTGAGCTGACCACGCTGTGCGCCATAACGGGCATGCAGCGGATAGCGGTGGATGGTGCACAGCTCGTGCGCCTTCACCAAGAAGCGGAAGTCGTCGGGCACGACCTCGGCGTAAGCGCGGAAGGCGTCACGGTCGATGGGGCCGTAATAAGTGCGGTCGAGACCGACGGCGCGAAACAACGGGTGCTTCGCGTAGGCGGCGAGGCCATGCGCGGCGAGGGTCGAGACGTTGTGCGTATCGGCGTAGACGAGCCCGCGCCAACCCGGGAACGACCAGGACGATGTGCCGAAGCGGACACCGTGGGGCAGCGCTACCGCCAGCTCGGCGAGCTCGGTGGACACATGCGCGGGCGCCACACCGCTGTCGATGATGGCGGCAGGACCGCTGAACAGGTCGAGCTGGGCCTTTCCCATGGCTCTAGAATAAAGCCCGCCTCTGACCAAACACAGAGGCCCGAGGGACGCGGCGGGCATCCCTCGGGCCTAAGGTTCATGGTGGGGTTTCGACCTAATTACTTCTTGGGCTTGATCCAGTGGTACAGGGCGCCGCCGGCCGCCATGGCCAGGAAGCCGCCGAGCATCAGCGCACCGGGCGCGACGCCGGCGGTGGGGATGTGGCCGATGCCGGGAACCGCGTGCGAGCCACCGATGGCGAGGAAGCCACCGTAGAAGAAGGTGGCCATGCCGCCGACACCGGCCGCCGTAGCGAGCAAGGTGCCGCCGTTACGGCCGATTTTCTCGAGGTAGCCCGGCTCTTTCTTCGGTTCCTCGACCATCTTCACTTTGACCGGACGATCCCAATCGTCGTTCTCGGCGTTGCCGGCGTAGCGGCGGACGTAACCATCCGGCCCACTCACGCGGCGCACGACGCGCTCTTCGGTATAGGTGACAGGCTGAGACTGACGCGCGCGCGGAGCGGCGTCCCCACCGATACGGTAAGGCATGTTGAAGTCCAGGTTTAAGGGAAGGCTGTTTAGGGAATCGGGAAACTAGGACGGGAGGGATGTAACCATAACGGTTATCGCGCTGCGTTGCGGCGGCGTTGCTTCGGAATCCGCGCGGGCAGGTGCGCCGCCAGGAAGGCGTCGACGTGACGCCAGAACTCGCCGCGAACTCGGTCGTTCTCGTGCATGACCTCGTGGCGGGAGCCGTGGAGGTGCACGAGTTGACAATTCGGTAGGTCCCGGGCGGCGTGCTCGATCGCCGAGGTGTTCACGACCCGGTCGTCCATCGCCGCGAACATGAGCAGCGGCGTGGTGACGGCGCGTAGATATTCGGGTCGCTGCAACAGCGCGATCGACCTGAACGCGGCATCGAGCCAACCGAAGGTCACGCCGCCAAGGAGGAGCTCAGGGTTCTCGCTCAAGAGGCGGACGCGGCGCTCGAAGCGGTCACGGTCACTGGTGTTCTCGTTGGTGTCGAAGAGGTCTTCGGAGGGATCGTAGTCGCGCATGCCCGGGATGTAGCGGTGGGCGAGCCGGCTCAGCATGCCGAGCTCGACGACGACGCGCGCAAGGCCTGGCGGGAACCGTCGCGTCGTCATGTCGATCATCGGCGCGGTGACCACGGCCGCGGTCACCGACTCGGGGAAGTCATGCAAGTAGCGCAGCGTGATGTGGCCACCCATCGAATGGCCGAAGATGAAACGCGGCAGATCGGGCGTGGTCTCCTCGATCCGCTGCAAGAAGGCGCGCAGGTCGGAGAGGTACCAAGCGAAGCTCGCGACATAGCCACGCTGACGATTCGGCAGGGCGCGCGTCGACATGCCTTGGCCGCGCCAGTCCAAGGTCCAGACGTCGAATTGGCGCTCGTTCAGCTCGCGCGCGATCTCGTCGTACTTCTCGACGAATTCGTTGCGGCCCGTGAGGATCACCGCGACGGCCTTGGGTTTGTCGACCTGCCAGCGGCCATAACGCAGGCGCACACCGTCGTAGGTCACGAGCCATTCGGTGGTGCGGCTGCTCACGGCAACACGACGCCGAGCTTGGCGAGGAACCGCACGAGCGCGAGGAGTGGAAGGCCGACGATGGCGCTGTGATCGCTCGACGTGACCGTTTCGAAGAGCGTGATACCGCGCGATTCGAGGCGGTAGCTGCCGCAGCACTCGAGGGGACCGTCGGCATCGACATAGCGGGCGATCTGCTCCGGCGACAAGGCGCGCATGGTGAGCTCGGCGATCTCGAGGTGCTCGTGGACTTCGGCGCCGTGCATGACCGTCATCGCGGTCACGAGGCGATGACGATCGCCAGCGAGGCGACCCAGTTGCGCGATGGCGGCGGCGCGCGTGCCGGGTTTTCCCAGCACCTCGCCGCGATGCACGGCGACCTGATCGCAGCCGACGATGATGTCGTCCGGCCGCTGCCGAGCGATGCTCTCGGCCTTGGCTCGGGCGAGGTAGGCGGCCAGCTGCTCCGGCGGTCGGTCGTCCTTGAGCGCCTCTTCGTCGACTGCCGGCGGTACTGCCTCGAAGGTGATGCCGGCACGCGTGAGGAGGTCGCGGCGGTGGCGCGAGGTGCTGGCGAGGACGATCATCAGCGCCATGATGCCGCAGATCCGCCCCCCATCGAAAGCGATCGCTAGCGCAAACCTTGAAGACTTGGCGCGGACATGCCAGCCTTTTGTCATGCAGCTCCTGGGGAGGAGAGTCGGCATCCTCGTCGCGGCGTGGCTCCTGGCCGCTTGCCCGCGCTACAGCCGGCAACCACCGCCTTATACCGCTCAATCGAGCGAGACCGCCGGGGCCAGTTTCGCCTCCAACGGCAATCGTGCGTCCGCGCGCGCCGTACCACTCGAGGCCGGCAAAGGCCCGACCTGCATCAGTGGCATCATCAAGACCTCTGGGGCCGCGGAGATCCCGGTGGCACGCGCTCGAGTGAAAGTGGCACGCGGCGAGACCGTGGTCGGTGAAACGACGACAGACGACCAAGGTCGTTTCACCTGGTGCGCCCCCCGTGCTCTCGACGGTATGACGGTGCGGACGAGCGTGCATGTCGAGAAGGCCGCGTTCGTGAGTAGTGAGCGTGAGCTCGAAATCCCCGTTGGGACGACGACGGAGCTGACCATTGGTCTCAATCCCACCCCGTGACCCGCTACGACGCACGGACTCGGTCCAGGCTCCCGAGCCACAAGGTCGGGTCGTCACGCGCGACGGCGGAGCAGTGCCAAGATCCGAGCCACTGGTCCCGCCGGGCGGGCCGACGTTCGCTTCGCCGCTGGCCTTCGCGGCCAAGCCGCCATTGCGTGCGCTGGTTCCAGCGCCGATGCCCGATCCCGGCGTGGTCTTGGAGATGCGGCGCGACGGTCCGCTCTACACCATGGTCGCGACCACCAACGAGTCACGCGACACCTTTCACATCTACCAAGCGCGCCACCGCGACGGTCCATGGACCCGCTTGAAAGACGTCATGGGCAAGCCCGCGTCGATCTTTTCCGAGGCGATGCGGCCCAAGTGGATCAGCACCAAGGAGCCCGATCGCTGGGCCCCGGAGCTGCACCACCTCGGTGACAAGTGGCTATGTCTCTACACGGCGCGCCACCTCGAAGGTGACCTTCGCGTCGCTGTCGCTGTAGCGGACGAGGCCACCGGACCCTACCGTGATCTCGGACCCATCCTCACCGCGCCTCACGGCGTCATCGACGCGACCATCGTGCGTGACCGCAAAAGCGGTCGCGACTTCATGGTCTACAAGAACGACGACAACGCGGTTGGCAAGCCGACGCCGATCCTCACGCGACCCTTCGCTCTCGAGGACAGTGGCGTGGTCTGGCTGGGCGAGCCTCACGAGATTTGCCGCAGCGGCGAAGGTCACGGTGGCCTGCTCGAGGGGCCCTGGCTCGTGCACGAGCATGACGCGACGTGGATCGTCCTGAGCTCCGACTACTACGGAGGCGCCGACTACAAAATGTGGATCGGCACCGTCGACGATCTCGCTCACGGCAAGGTGGATTCGCTCGAACACCTCATGACGAGCGATAGTCCCTGTCTGCGTGGTGAGTGGAAAGGTCCTGGTCACTGCTCGCTGGTCAAGGAGGCCCCGGGTATCTACTCGGTCTACTTCCACGCCTGGCCCGCCGGCACCGAAAACACCTCGGATTGGAACCAGCGCTTTGTGGGTGGTGAGCAACGCAAAGTGCTGCGCGCGACGCTCGCGTTCATCGACGAGCGTGGCAAGCCCTGTCCGCCGTACATCGTCGAAGATCGCATCAAGGCGTGATGCGCCTTCACGTCGGCACCAGCGGCTACAGCTACGCCGAGTGGAAAGGCAGCTTCTATCCCGAGAAGCTCCCGGCGAAGGACATGTTGAAGTTCTACGCCGACAGCTTCGACACGGTGGAGATCAACAACACCTTCTACCGCATGCCGCAGCCGTCCTTGCTCGCGGGCTGGGTGGCGCAGGTGCCCGAGACGTTCACCTTCGTGCTCAAGGCGCCGCGGCGTCTGTCGCACGGCAAGGCCTGGAGCGAAGACCAGGCCGGCTTCGACATGTTCACCAAGACGGCGCTCACCCTCGAAGGTCGATTGGGACCTGTGCTCTTCCAACTGCCTCCTTTCGCTAAAAAAGACACCGAGCGTCTGGCGCGGCTGCTCTCGTACGTCCCCCGGGGCGTGAAGCTCGCGCTCGAGGTCCGCAATCCGTCGTGGCTCGACGACGAGGTGTTCACGCTGCTCGGCAAGCACGACGCGGCGCTGTGCGTGTCGGACGACGATGCCCCGAAGCTCAAGTCGTCGAAGGAGCTGCCCGACATCGCCTCATGGGGTTACCTGCGCTTGCGCAAGACCGAATACAGCGACGCCGACCTGCGTACGTGGCTTACGCAAGTCGGCGCGCGCTCATGGAAAGACGCTTACGTGTTTTTCAAGCATGAGGAGTCGGGATCGGCACCGAGCTTTGCAAAACGCTTCCTGGACCTCTGGCCGTCGGTTCGCGGAAGCGGACACGGCCCGTGAGCTGCATCACCAAGAACAGGGTGATGATGGCCAGGATGGTGATCGCAAGCCCCGTGAAGCCGACCGCGAAGTGCGCCATCGAGAAGCCGACCAGGTAGACGAGCTGCGCGAGCCCGGCTTCGACGAGCGCGAAGCGTGCCGACACCACGAGGCGCAGATACGAGACCACGAGAATGACGCTGACGACGCTCGCCAGCGCGAAGGCCCCCTCCACCGGCAAGCGGTCCGCCGTGTAGGCAAACAACAAGTGGAAGGCGAAGAACGCCGCAGCGATGAGCAGGTAATTGAACGGGTGGATGCTGATCTTCCGGAGGCTCGCGAGCACGTAGATGATGACGAAGAAGAAGAGCAGCGACACCGGCGCCGAGAACGCCATCTCGGCGGCGAGCTCACCCGGCTGCAGGCGCGTCGGCGTCAGCATGCCGATGCCGCGGCCGGTGACCACTTGCGTGAAGTTCCAGTTGAGCTGCCAACCGTCCTTGGTGCGCGCCTTGTCTGACGGCGAGAGGCCAGACGACGGATAGTCGATGTCCGGGAAGTTGGTGAGCATCGACAGCTTGAAGTTGGTGAGCACACCCTGCGCCGGCGTGTACGACCAGTAGTCGCTGCCGCGCGTCTTGTACTGCACGTGCAAGGCGATCTTGTCGCCGGGGCGGACGGTGAGGTTCATGCCGACGCGGCCGTCGGTGGGCGTGAGCGAGGCGGCGTAGTCGTTGCCGTTGATGACGAACTTGAAGTCGTCGTAGAGGCCGTACGGCGTGGGGAACGCGAAGCCCACGGCGATGGTGCCGGTGATCGGCTCGTGGTGGGTGTACGTCCAGTCCGCTGAAACGGCCGCGTCGTAGAGTGAGAACCACATGAGCCCCTTGCGTCGCAGGTCCGAGTCGAGCTTCACGTCGATGGTCGTCGACTCGGCGGGCATGAGCTTTTGATGTTGCTCGACGATGGTGTTGCGGACCTTGACCAACTTGCCGTTGGTGGTCTCGGAGCGGACCTCCTCGCGCTCCGTCGTCCAGTGGAAGACGAAGTCGGGTGGCCGCTGGTCCTGTCCAGAGCCCCAGAGGTTATCGACGGCGCCGTCGAGGCGGCTAGAGACCTCGCTGTTGCGGCTGCCCATGGTGCCGCCCAGGATCATCCAGGCGATGCTGGCGACGATGAAAACGAAGACGATGCCTACGATGCGAACCGTCGAATTCATGACCACGTCCTTTGCTCGTGCCGCGTGATGTCGCGGCGACAAGGGAAGAGTCGCCGCCCGCCGTGCAGCCGTGATTGCGCCCATGGGGAAAGGTCGTGGCGAAATCGTGCAGAGCTCGTGCAAGTCGGCGAAAGCGCTACGAAAGCGTGATCCGGCTCACTTGCGGCGCGGTCGGTTGTGGACGAACATGCGCGTCACGAGGTGAACGCCGCATGCCAGCCAGCCTGTCCGTGCTCGAGCAGAACATCTTGAAGGCCAAGGGGATGAAGGAAGCTCAGATCAAGAAGCTTCCCAAGCTCGGCATCACCTCGAAGGCCGCCTTCGCGACCATCGGCGACGTGGGCACGTTGCGCGAGCTCACCGGCATCGACGAGTCGACCGCCAAAGCGGTCATGGCCTGGGCGGTGGGCGGCACGGCATCGACGCAGGGCGGCACCGTCGTCGTCGACAGCGCCGACATCGTCTACTGCTTGCACTGCAAGACGCGTCAACCGAAGGACTATCAGCCCGGTGACCTCTGTCCATCGTGCGGCAAGCAGGCCGAGCCGGTCGTCGCTTGCTACTGGTGCGGCGCTTCGGGGCCGGGAAAGTTCTGCAGGCAGTGCGGTGCCGAGCACGTGCTGTCCGCCGAGCTCGAGCTGGCGTTGCAGCTTCGCCGTGACGGCATCGCCAAGGACGACATCCCCAAGAAGCTGGCGTCCTTGAGCGTCGCCGAAAAGGAAGCGCTCTTCGCCCGCGCTCGCAAGGCTACGCATGGCCACGCGCGCAACATGTGAGAGCTGCCAAGAGGCGCAGCCGGTCGACTGGAAGGCCGGCGATCTCTGTGTCCACTGCAGCGGACCAGTGCGGCGCGAAGAGCGTTGCTTCTGGTGCAACACCTGGCAACCGGCCGGCGGCTTTTGTCGGCAGTGTGGCGCCGAGCAAGTAGGGCACGAGCACTACGGCGCGGCGCGCATGCTGACCGCGAGCGGCGCCGACATGTTCTCGATCCCGAAGCTCATCCGGGAGATGGATCCAGGGCGGCTCGCGGTCTTCGCCGACAAATACGCGCGGCAACGCGGCGTCGTATCGCGGCACGTCGACGACATGATCTTCGTCGAGGGCCATTGCCGCCACGAGGGTTTCGCGGCGGCGCTCGAGGACGAGCTGGTCACGAGCCTGCCGTGGAGCGACGAACTGGCCGCGGAGTACCAGCATGTCAGCGCGCCGCCCGGAGGTGTCGAGCGTCTGCACACCATCATCGACCGTACGCCCTTCGAGACCACGCGTTGTCTCGCGGTGACGGCGCTCTTGTGGACGGGCGAATGGAACGTGCTCCGCCAGGTCGCGGGCCTCGCGCGCGCGCACGATCGCGTTGGTCACGAGGCGACGCTCGCGGTCACGTGGTGGCGAACCGTGACCGCTTGCCGCTTGAATCGCTTTCAGCTGCCGCTCGATGTGCTCGAGCATGTCGAGCTCAAAGACCAGGTGGCGGTGCGGCTCGCTTGGTTCGGCCGGCCGGCGGACCCGGAGCACTTGGCCGCGGCGCGGCGTTCGCAGGATGCCGATCTCGCTTTCGCCGCGGCGCTTGCTACCGGAGAGATAGCGACGCTGCGCCAGGCGCTGGAGGGCGACGCGCTCCGCCAGCGCGCGGCCGCGGCTGTTTTAGCCGAGCGCGGGGAGCTTGCGAGCCTGCAAGGTTGGCTGCGCGGCGCCGACAGCGAAGCCCAGCACGACATCATCGATGCCTTGGCGCGCGACGAGGCGAGTCGCGCGGGGCCGCTCGCTCCCCTGCTGCTCGAGATCATGGAGAGCACCGACGACGAGCGTGTCATCGTCGACGCGGGCCGCTTGCTGGCACGCGCCACCGATCGCGCCACCGCCGTTCGCGTCGCCGCCGCCTGCAAGGGCGAGATGTACGTGGTGCAGGCCCTGATGAAAGAAGACACGGGTCTCGCCCCCGAAGACCTCGCCAAAGTGGGTGCCGAGCTGGTCAAGCACGGCTACCTCTCGCACCACAAATACGGCGTCACCGAAGCCGCGAAGCGTGGCGCCTTTCCCGACGACTTCGTACCGCGCGTCTTCGACCAGGCCGAGGAGAGCCAGAAAATCGAGCTCTGTCGCTTCGCCGAGTGTCAGCTCGAGGGTCGTCCCATCGAGGTGGTGCACGCGTTCTTGCTGCGCACCGTCTTCGGACCCTACAGCGCCAAAGTGCGGGCCGGCGCCTGGTGGGCTCTGTCGCGCGGCTATCACCGCCAGAAGTACGGTTGGTTCGGTCCGCTAGAGCTGACACCACAATCCATCGAGACATTCTTCGTCAGCGTGCCCTTGTTCATGCATGGCTTCATCGCGGTGCTCGGTGACCTCGAGACGCTCAAGGAAGTCGGCGTCTTCGATTTCCTGTACCGCCTCGTGCAAGACCTCGATGCCGCGCGGGTCGATGCCTTGCGCGCCTACGAGCCTTGCGAGCGCCTCTTCGCCGCCATGTCCGCTGCGGCGGAGCTCGACATCTGGTCGCCCTTGCAGGGGTCGCTGCGTCGCGCGGTGCGCGTCTTTCGGCGTGAAGAGGAAGCTCCATGACGAAGCCCTTGGTGCTGGTGGTCGACGACGATCCGCACATCCGCGAGGTGGTACGCTTCACGCTCGAGAACGGCGGCTACCAAGTCGTCGAAGCGCGTGACGGCGCCGAAGCGCTGACGATCTTCGCGGCGAAGCCAATCGACTTGGTGGTGCTCGACATCGTGATGCCCGAGTCCGACGGGCTCACGGTTTGCCGCACCATTCGCGCCGGCGCCAAGAGTCAGATCCCGATCATGTTCGTCTCGAGCCGCGACGACGAGCTCGATCGCGTGCTCGGGCTCGAGATGGGCGCCGACGATTACATGGTGAAGCCGTTCAGCCCCCGCGAGCTACTGGCGCGGGTGAAGGCGATGCTCAGGCGAACCGCGGCTCAGGCTGTGCCGTCGAGCGAGACCAAAGCCGACGAGCTAGTCCGGCACGGCAAGCTCACCATCGACGTCGCGCGCCACCAGGTGACCTGGGGTGACACGCCTATCGTCCTCACGGTGACCGAGTTCTCGCTGCTCGCGACCTTGGCGCGATCGCCCGGCCGTGTCTTCACGCGTGATGCGATGGTCGACAAGGCATACGGCGAGGGTCACGTGATCACCGACCGCACCGTCGACAGTCATATCCGGCGCGTCCGCGGCAAGCTCGCCGCGGTCGGCGCCGACCCCATCGAGACGGTCTACGGGCTCGGCTATCGGATGCGCGAAGAATCGTGAGATCTGGTCCGTCACTGCGGACGCTGCTCCTGGGCGTCAACTCGCTGGTACTGCTGCTACCGCTCGCGGCCGTCATCACTCTGCGCATCTACGACACCTATCTCGTGCGCCAGACCGAGCGCTCGCTCATCGCGCAGTCGGTGGTTATCGCGGAGATCTTCCGCGAGCGCTTGCACGAGGAGCAGGGTCTACCGGTCGACGAGAGCAAATCGTTCCGGCCGCGCGGCCGTGAGCACGACGTCTTCATCCCGATCGAGCCGGTGCTCGACTTCACCTTCCGGCTCGAGCGCGGCGACGACAAGGGCGACGAAGGGAAGCCACCGGAGACGACTTTGCGCGTCCGCCCCAGCGGAGATACGCCCTCGCGGCGCGCCGGTGCCCGCCTCGAGCCGCTGCTCAAGCGCGCGCAAGTGTTCAACCTCACCGGCATCCGCATCCTCGATGGTGACGGCTGCGTCATCTCGACGTCGCGCACCGAGGGTGACCTTTGCATGAACGACATGGCCGAGGTCCAAGCGGCGCTCGGCGGCCGTTACGCCGCGGTCGCCCGCGAGCGCATCAGTGACGAACCCACGCCGGCGCTGGGTGACGTCCGCAGCCGCGGCAAGGTGCGCATCTTCGCGGCGCTGCCGATCTTCGAGGATGGTCAGGTCATCGGCGTCGTGCGCTCGTCACGCACCAGCCTCGATGCGTTGACCTCGCTCTGGCAGAGCCGGCGCGGCTTGGTGATCGCCATCGCCGTCAGCTTGGGCGTAACGCTGGCCATCAGCGCCTTGTTCGCGGCGCTCGTGGTGCGCCCGGTGCACGCGCTCACCCGTGATGCCATCGCCATCACCAACGATGCGCCGCGCGAACCCAAGACCTTGCGCTGGTGGACCCCTCACGAGATCCGCGTCTTGAACGACGCCCTCGACGTCATGACCAAGACGCTGCGCGAGCGCGCCGACTACGTCGCCGCCTTCGCCGCCAACGTCAGCCACGAGCTCAAGACGCCGCTCACGGCGATTCGCGGCGCCGCCGAGCTGCTCGCCGAGCAAGCCGGCGCCATGAGCGAAGAGCAACGCCGCCGTTTCGTCGCCAACATCGATCTCGATGCCGAGCGCATGGAGCGTTTGGTGACCCGCTTGCTGCACCTCGCGCGCATCGAGAACGCGGGCGAGGCCGGCGGCGAGACACATGTTCGCGAAGCCCTCGATGCGATTGCCATGCGTCACGGTGGTCGGGTGCGCGTCACCTGTGCCGACCTGGTGCCCAAGACCCTCGCGATCTCCGAGGACCATTTCGTCTCGGCGGTTGGCAACCTGGTCGACAACGCCGTCCGCCATGGTGGTGACCAGCCGGTCGACATTCGCGTCACGCCTGACGGTGGCCGCCTGCGCATCGAGGTCGAGGACCGCGGTGGCGGCATCAGCCCAGGCAACCAACCCAAGGTCTTCGAACGCTTTTTCACGACCGAGCGCGGCAGCGGCGGCACTGGCCTCGGCCTCACCATCGTCCAGGCCATCGCCCGGCGGCGGGGCGGGGATGTAGGCTTCAGCACGGGCCCCAAAGGCACGATCTTCGTTTTGACCCTCTAGATCGTGGTTCGATTTGCTATCCTCCGTGGGTAGATGGTCGTCCGCCTGAACGTCAAAGCTCCGGTCGATAGCGGCGAGCTGATCGCGCCGGCGGTGGAGCGTGTCGACGGCCGAGAGGGCGCGGCGGCATCCGGCGATCAGTACCAAGGCGTCAGGCGCGGCCTCGTGCGCCGCGTGAATGATCCGCTCGCACCGCGCGAGACCGAGGCCTCGCCGGGGTCCGAGGTCTATGCGCGCAATCGTGTGCCCGAGACCATCATGCGTCGCGTTGCCGCCGACCGTGCGGCTGGGCGCTCGGGCGCGGAGCTGGCGCGCGGCCTGGCGCTGCAATTTCCATTGAGCGCGAACCGGGGCGAGGACATCGCGATCTATCGCTACGTGGATGCGATGCATTCCACGCCGAGTGATGCAGCCCCCGGCGTGTCCGTCACTGCTGGCGACGTGGCTCCGAGTAGCGCGCACGCGCCGGCTCGTACCACCGCCGAACAAGACACCATCAACCAAGTGCTCGCCACCGACGCCCGCATGCGCAATGCGCCGCCCGAGGAGCGCGAGCGCTACTATCGCTCGCTCGCCACTCAGGACATCGCGAGCCTGCGCATCACCACCGGTGAGACGCACCTACGCGATCAGCAGGCGGGCGGTCCGGTCTCTTATGACGGACTGTCCGGCACGTCGTTCACGATTGGCGAGCTCGCGACCATCCGCCTCGACCGCGCCGAGCTCGAACGAGCGGGTGTCCGTGCCGAAGACCCCGAGAGCGCCGTCCGCTATCTGCAGGCTTTCCGCGCCCAGCAGGAGGCGCGCGGCCTCGACGCGGGCGTCGTCGACGGCCACGTGCTCGACGCCTATCAACGCTACCTGCAAGCGTTCTTCGTGCACCACGGCAACGGCGTCGATTATGCGGGCACCCCCGCGGAGCGCGTCGAACGGCTACCCGAGCTCATCGCCGCGATGCGCACGGGCAGTCTCGACCGCCGCATGCTCGACTGCGAAGGCTTTCACTACCTGTCGCAGCGTGTCCTGCGGCCCCTCGGCTATCAAACCGAGACTGTCGCCTTGCCGTCGCACGTCGCGACGTTCGTCCAAGGCCGTGAGGGCGCGAGCTTCGTCGTCGACAACCAGCGCGTGCGCGCGGTCGTCGACCATCCCAATGCCCTGGGGCAGGTCTTGGGGCGCGGCGTTGCCGTGGCTTACAGCCGCAGCCCCACGCAGGATGACCCCAACGTCGCGCGTTTCATGTGGATGCCGGGCCACGACGTGCGGCCACAAACCGACGCCGAAGCGCTCGTCTACGACCTGCGCGAACGGATGCTCGGAGGCTATCACGCCACCGAGGATACGGCGCGCTGGGAGAGCTACTTCGGCATCCGCCAAGATCTCAGGCTGCCGCTATAGCGGTCACTGGCCTTCGGGACGCTTCGCCATGCAGGTCTTCATCTTGGCGTCGAACGGGAACGTGAGATTGTCGAGTACCAATCCGTTGCACAGGGCCTTGGCACAGGTGCCTTTGCGGTCGTGTAAGATCGCCTTCTTGCCCAGGTCGACGAGCAGCAAGCAGTTGTCGACGCGGCTTTCGGGCCTGATCTCGTAGACGCCGAGCATCTTGTCAGCGAGCTTGAGCTGCCCCGCGAAGCGGCAGGTGCGCGCGCGGTTGTCGGCGAGCTTCACCGCGACCGGGTAGCCGTCGTAGCCCTCGGGGCCTTTGCCGTCCTTGTCAGCGGAGAGCGCCACCTGGATGACGCCGGCCGTGTCGGCCTTGGGATTCGACCAGGCGGCGCAAGGAACCTGTGTGTCGCCACCCTTGGGCGCGAGCCCCAGCACCTCGGCGGTGCTGCCAGCGAGGACGATGGTGAAGATCAGCGAGTGCATACTCCCGGCTCCTTACGTGCCGTACAGCCACGTTTCGACGATCTGGCGGCCGCCCAAATGCAACGTCGCGCGCAGCTCTGCCACAGCATCCGCAAAAGGTCGATGCTCGAAGTAGACGCGCCAGCCGCGCGTTTTGGCCACGTATTCGACGACCGGCTCGACGATGGTGCCGGTCGAGGCAATCACCTCAGCGGTGACCTTCGCGGTCGGATCGCGAGGCAGCTCCTCGCCCGCCCAGTCGATGAAGTAGATGCGTCGGCCGGGGATCGGTGGGTCGAGGTAACGCATGCGCTCGGCCGAGCCGATGCGCGTCCAGATGACCTGGCCAAGCTTCGCCACCGGCTCGCTCCCTACCGTCGACAAGCGGTAGCTGAAAGCGAGCGGCGCGCCCGGAGTTGGCTGCGTGGACGGCGACACGTAGGCGACGATGTTGTCCATGTACTCTTCGGGCGATGGGATCTCGTAGAGGCGCACGTCGCCCTTTGGGAAATCGTCGCCGACATCGACGATGACGCCGGGCCGATCCTCGTAGCGGGCGCGGGTGTCGACGTAGTGATCGAAGCGGCGTTGGCGCTGCAAGAGCGCGAAGCTCTCGAGGCCTGGTGTCGTGAAGGTCGAGGTGCGTGGCGTCGGCCGTCCGTTGATCAAGGGACGCCACGCGGCCGGCTCGCTTGCTGTCCGCAGAAACAGACCGTCCGAGTCGTGCACCTCGGGTCTGAAGTCGTCGTAGTGCCCGAGCGGTCCGTTGCTGCCGTGGACGAACATGCTGGTGAGCGGCGCTAGGCCCAGTGTCTCGACCGGCTTGCGCAAGAAGACAGTCGTGCGCACGGTGAGCGTCGCCGAGCTGCCGGGCTGGGCGCGAAACAAGTAGGCGCCGGTGACGCTCGGGCCATCGAGCAGCGCCACGATATCGACGAACGGGGCGCCGTCCTCGGGCTCAATCACCCAGAAGGTGGTGAAGTCGGGGAACTCCTCGGGCGCATCACCGCGGCCCGTGTCGATGGCGACGCCTCGGCCCGAGAGGCCGTACTCCTGCTCGCTGCCGCGCAAACGGAAGTACGCCGCATCCAGAAACACGAGGAACTCGCCGCGCTCGTCGTGCAAGCGGAAGCCCGGATGACCCAGGCTCGTCTCGAAGCGCTGGCTCGCGAGGTCCTCGCCGAAGCTGAAGCGTGTTTGATCGTAGTTCAGCGCGCGCTCCGGTCCCTCACGCGGCTGGATGAAGATGTCGGCGCGGCCCTTGTGGAAGTGTCCGCGATGGAAGAGCTGCAGCGAGAACCGATCGCTCAAGCGGACGGCCGCTTCTTGCCGGAACGCGATGTCTTGATAGGTGAGGTAGCCGATGTCGCGCAGGACCGGCGGCAGGTCGTCAGGACGCGGTACGTAGGCTGCCCGGGCCAGGGCAGCGGCGCGGTCGACGGCGGCGAGATAGATCGTCTCGCCGCGGCTGTCAGCGACGCTCCGGTTCGTCGGCCAGACGTGACGGCACGCTGCCGCGCCAAGCGCGAAGGCGGCGGTTCCCAGGACTTCACGACGCGACCAGCGTCTCGTCATGGCCTCAAGCTACGGCGAGGCGGTCCCACGTGTCACGGTCTTCGAGCGCCGTGCGCAGGGCGCGCGTGCCGGGGCGCGTGGCAAAAGCCTGGTGGCGGCGCAGAAGCGACAGCAGAGCGAGGTAGAACTGCTCGGACCCACGCGTCAGCTGACCGTGCAACGCGTTGCAGAGCTCGGCGCGCGGGACAGCGTTCACCGTGACCAACTGGGCGCGCAGGCGATCATAGTTGTCGAGGAAGGGCTCGAGGCGATCGAGGGTGCTGGTCAAGCGCACATCGATGTCGTCATCGCGTTCTTCGTCCGCGGCAGAGGACAGGATGATTCGCGGCGCGGCGCTACCGACGGCGAGGTGCGCCCGCTCGAAGAGAGCGCGGGCCTGTTCTGGCGTCGGCGAGCTCGCGAGCAAGACGAAGGCGGCGGCGATGGCGAGACCGCGCGCGTCGGGCTCGTTGGGATCGTGCCAGCGTTCGGCCATGGCGCGTGCCTCGATGAGCAGTCGGGTCTCGCGATTCTCGCGGGTGACGCGCGCCAAGAGCTCGGGCGCGGCGTGGACCAAAGCGGCGACGGTGGTGCTGGCTTCGATGCGCCCTGCGCGGCCCATACCGTCAATCAGCGTCGGCACCGCGACGGACACCAAAAAGATGTCCTCGGGCGAAAGGTGGGTCAGTCTGCCCGAAGCAATGGCGGCGACCCGCAGTGCCTCGCGTGGCGGCATGGTGCGCGCGAGCTGAGTCGACAGCAGCGCGGTGACGTACATCGAGAGCGTCGCTTGGGCTTGGCCGTTCGGAGCACGTCTCGCGAACTCCGCGACCGAGGCGAACCGCTCCGGCAGACTCGTCGCGATCAGAGTCGCGAGCGCGTCGTGGGGAGTGAGCCCGAGCTTGTCCCCTTCGGCGATCAGAATGTCGAGGCTGGCGCTGCGTGCCACCAGCGAGGCGCGGAGCATGGTGATGAGGCGCGGCATCTCCGCGACGTCGACGCCCAGTAGCTCGGCGGCCTGGCTTAGCGCCTGGGCAGCGATGATGTTGTCCGTAGCCAAGGGCTCGGCGGCGCCGCCCGCGAGGCGTGGTGTCGGCAAGCGCGAGCGATCGCGGGGTGGGCGGTGAACGAGCGACGATCTGCGGTCCTCGACTTGATCACCCTGGTCATT
Source organism: Myxococcota bacterium (assembly GCA_041288095.1). Lineage (GTDB taxonomy): Bacteria > Myxococcota > XYA12-FULL-58-9 > XYA12-FULL-58-9 > JALHOP01 > JALHOP01. Next base: position 48,279 of record JBGGMJ010000105.1, on the reverse strand, counting down.
GACGGCGAGGTTCGTCAGCTCGTGGACCGGACCCGTCGCGGCGACGGGAATGACCGTCGGTTCCGAACGCCTGAGCGTCATCGTCAGGGTCTGCTCGTCGCCACCAACCGCTTTCGCTGCCTCTGCGTTCATAGCGTCCACCCGCACTGAATCTCGAAGGCGAGCGCGCACTCCTCGAGCTTGGTGATCCCCAAGCAATCTTGGATGGCGCACGAGGCATAACCCTCGAGGCCGATGTGCTCGCCGATGCAAATGATGCGCGGCTCGTACCAGTTGATGCACTCGTCGCCGCTTTCCGCGAGCTCGTTCAGAATGTCTGCGATGCAGCCTTCTTCGAGCGGATTCAGGTCCTCGCAGCTATCGCGCTCGTCCGAGCTCGCCCAGCCGGCGCAGTGATCGACGATGGGCTCGATCTCGGGGCAAGGGCTCTCTTCCTCGGGGCACCCCTCTTCGGTGTCTTCGCAAGGCACCTGGACTTGCTGGGGATCGAGGCGCTTGAGCGGCGAAACGCGGGTCGAGCAGGCGACACCGCCGGCGACAATCCATGCCGCAGCGAACGCGATCGACAAGCATCGCGATACACACGTCCCCATTATCGGTTTCACAGTCTACTTATCGGGCAGACGGTGACGCCGGTTGCGCCAAAATCTACCGGCGCAGGAATCCCGCGTGATGTTGCAGCTGTAGCGAGATCACCGTGCTGACGAAGTAGTACCCGTGGTCGTAACCCTCGTGCATCACCAGCTCGAGAGCCTCGCCTCGCGACTTGCAGGCGGCGGCGAAGAGCTCGGGCCTGAGCTGCGTCGAGAGGAACTTGTCGGCGCTGCCCTGGTCGATGCGCACGGGATTGCGCGTGCGCTTGCCCGAGGTGACGAGCGCCGTGGCGTCGTAGAGCGCCCAGGTTGCCTTGTCGTCGCCGAGGTAGCTCGCGAAGGCCTTCTGGCCCCACGGCACCTGGGACGGCGCGACCACCGGAGCGATCGCCGAGACGCTGTCGTACGCGTCAGCGGACAAACCGAGGGTGAGCGCGCCGTGTCCGCCCACCGAGTGGCCCATGATGCCGCGGCGGTCGCTAGCGACGCTGAAGCGCTGCTCCACCACCTGGCGGAGCTCGTCGAGGACATAGCTGCGCATCCGATAGGCGGACGACCACGGCGCTTGGGTCGCGTCGACGTAGAAGCTCGCGGCCTGGCCGAAATCCCACGCCGTGTCATCGCCGGGAAAGCGCGCCGAGCGTGGCGAGGTATCCGGCATCACCAGCGCAAGCCCTAGCTCCGCGGCGATACGCTGCGCGCCCGCCTTCATCGCGAAGGTCTGTTCGTTACACTCGAGGCCGGCGAGGTAATAGACGACCGGCGGTTTCTTCCACGGCGGCATGTACACGCCGAAGCGCATCGGTCCGCCGCACACCTTGCTCTCGTGCTCGTAGAAGCCTTGCACGCCGTTGAAGACGCGGTGCTCGCTCTTGGCCGTGATTGTCATGACGCAAACTCCACCACCGTGCGGATCGATTCGCCCGAGTGCATGAGGTCGAAAGCCTCGTTAATCCGCGATAGCGGCAGCTTGTGCGTGATCAGCGGATCGATCGCGATCTTCTTCTCCATATACCAGTCGACGATCTTGGGTACGTCGGTGCGGCCGCGCGCGCCACCGAAGGCCGAGCCCTTCCAGACGCGACCGGTGACCAGCTGGAACGGCCGCGTGCTGATCTCCTGACCCGCGCCCGCGACACCGATGACCACGCTCACGCCCCAACCGCGATGGCAGCACTCGAGCGCCTGGCGCATGAGCTTTACGTTGCCGACGCACTCGAAGCTGTAATCGGCGCCGCCGCCGGTGAGCTCGACCAGGTGCCCCACGAGATCGCCCTTCACCTCGTTGGGATTGACGAAGTGCGTGAGCCCGAACTGCCGCGCCAACTGCTCGCGCTTCGGGTTGATGTCGACGCCGATGATCTTGTCGGCGCCGGCCATGCGCGCGCCCTGCACGACGTTCAAGCCGATGCCGCCCAAGCCGAAGACGACGACGTTGGCGCCCGGTTCCACTTTAGCGGTGTAGATGACCGCGCCGATACCGGTGGTGACGCCGCAGCCGATGTAGCAGATCTTGTCGAACGGCGCGTCTTCGCGGACCTTGGCGAGAGCAATCTCGGGCAACACGGTGTGCTGCGCGAACGTCGAGCAGCCCATGTAGTGATGGATCTTCGTCTTGCCGATGGAGAAGCGGCTGGTGCTGTCGGGCATCAGACCCTTGCCCTGAGTCCCGCGAATCGCGGTGCAGAGGTTGGTCTTGCGCGACAGGCACGACTTACAACCGCGGCACTCCGGCGTGTAGAGCGGGATGACGTGGTCACCCTTCGTGAGGGTGGTGACGCCGGGGCCAACATCGACGACGACGCCGGCCCCTTCGTGCCCGAAGATGACCGGAAAGAGCCCCTCGGGGTCGGCGCCCGAGCGCGTGAACTCATCGGTGTGGCAGACGCCGGTGGCCTTGATCTCGACCAAGACCTCGCCCGCCTTGGGCCCTTCGAGCTCGACTTCTTCGACGACCAGCGGTTTGCCGGCTTCGTAAGCAACGGCGGCACGGGTGCGCATGGGAACCTCCCTGTCGCACCCTTAGCTCGCGTTAAATGGGGACACCAACCATTTTCCCAAAACAGCGCAGGTCTACCGGCAAGGCGAAAATGGTTAGTGTCCCCATTAACCCGCGATGTAATTGCGCCTGTGCTCGGTGATTCCCGTGAAGCGGAAGGTGCCGGGGCGCGGCGTCGCGGCTGGCGGCGTCGTGGCGTTCATCTCCATGACCTGCTCGTACTCTTCCATGGTGACGCGGCGGCGGTTGGCGAGGAGCTGGTCGAGCTCGGCCTTGGCGATGGTGGCGGACGCGTTGGCGCCGACGACACCCGAGAAGAACTCGCTCGAGTTGCCGCTGCCGTACGAGAACATGCAGATGCGCTTGCCGGCGAGTGATGCGCCTTGGGTTTGCAAGAGGCTTGCGAGCCCGAGATAGAGCGAGCCGGTATAGGTGTTGCCGATGCGCGCGGCGAGCGCGAGGGTCGGCGCCACCTGGTTCTCGAACGAGATGGTCGCGGCGCGGTCTTCGGCGGTCTGTTCCTCGGCCGTCAGCTCACGGCCCAGGCGCGCCTTCACCTCGGTCTTGCGCAGGTGAAAGTGGGCCTTCTTCGCCATCTTGCAGAAGGGCACGTGGTAGGCGATGCGCGATAGCTGCTCCGACGGGAGTTGTTCGCTGTGGCGGACAACCTCGCGATCGAGGGCGAGCTTGAGATAGCCTGCGTAGGCGTCGCCGAGAGCCTCGAGGTAGCAGTTGATCGAGTAGTGACCGTCGACGACGGCTTCACGCGAGCCCAGCGGTCGCCAGAAGTCGAAGACGTGGCTCGAGGCCATGCCCGAAACGCCGCGATCGAGCTCGAAGAGGTCTGGCTTGTCGGAGACGAGCAACGCCACGGCGCCCGCGCCCTGCGTCGGCTCGCCGGCGGTGCGCAGACCGTAGCGCGCGATGTCGGAGCAGACGACGATGGCGGCTTTGCCGTGCGCGTGACCGGCTGCTACCCAATCGCTCGCGGCCATCAACGCGGCGGTTCCGCCATAGCAGGCGTGTTGCGTGTCGTAGGTGCGCATGCCGCGCGGCAGACCGAGCAGGCCTTGCACGTACGAGGCGACCGCCTTCGAGTGGTCGACGCCGGTCTCGGTGCCGACGACCAGCATGCCGATGCGGTTCGGGTCGATGGCGTAGCTCTTCAGGAGCTTGGCGACCGCGGTGGCGGCGAGCGCGACGCTGTCTTCGCCGGGGTCGGCAACGGCCATCTCACGACCGCCGAGGCCTGCCGTGAACTTCGCGGGCTCGACGCCTCGGGCGACGGCGAGGTCTTCGAGCGCCAAGAAACGCTCGGGGACGGCAATGGTAAGAGCTTCGATACCGACACGCTGATTCACGACAATTCTCCTGGGGGAACGAGCACGAGGCGACCTACTACCTCGCGGTTCTCCAAACGGAAATGGGCTTTAGCGGCTTCGGTGAGGGGTAGGATTTCGGCGACATCGCTGCGGATGAGGCCTTGCGCGGTGAGCGCGAAAGCGGTCTCGAGCTCGTCGCGGGTGGTGGCGTAGGCGCCGATGATCTCGAGCTCCTTGACGATGACGAGTCCCGGGTTGAGCTGCGCTTCGCCGGTGTCGAGGTTGCCGACGACGACGATGCGGCCGGCGGGGGCCATGCACTTGAGGGTCTGCGCGAAGGTTTGAGCGCCGACGATCTCGAGCGCGACGTTGACGCCGTCGCCACCGGCGACCTTGCGTACCTGCGACGCGAACTTGAGGTCGGGCGAGACGACGACGTGATGGGCGCCTGCGGCTTCGAGAGCCTTCGCCTTGGCCTCGTTCGAGGTGACCGCGATGACGCGCGCACCATCGAGGCGGCACAGCTGCACTGCTTGGAGACCGACTCCGCCCGATGCGCCGGTGATGAGCACGGTGTCGCCGGGGCGGACACGGCCGCGCGTGCGGCAGACGTGAACGGCGGTACCAGTGGTGCAGCAGGCGATGGCGGCGTCGTGCCACGTGAGGCTGTCGGGGACGCGGCAGATGCCTCGCACCGGGGCGGTCATCATCGTGGCGTAGCCGCCGTAGATCTCTTCCCCGAAGAATCGGCGATCGACCTTGCAGAGTGAAGCCCGATTGGCCTGGCAGTGCTCACAGTCGCCGCACGACATGCGTTGCAAGGTCGCGACACGCTCGCCGACCGAGAATTCCTTCACGCCGTGGCCGATCTCGACGATCTCGCCCACGACCTCGTGGCCCAGAACCGCTGGAACGGACGTGCCGGGGAGCTTGCCACGGCGCATGATGACGTCGTGATAGCAGACACCGCAGGCGCGGACCTTGATGAGCACCTCGCCGCGATCGGGTCGCGGGTCGGGGAGAGTCTCGAGCTTCAAGTTGTTCGGCTCGCCGAACTTGCGGAGCATGATGGCTTGCATGTGAAATTATCCAACCAGCCCGTGACGCAGGCCGTGTTTGTCGATGGAGTTGATGGCGTTGATGATCGACGGTGTCGGTAGATCGGTGATGGAAGTGTCCGCTATGGCATACGTAAAGCCGGTGCGCTCGGCGATCTCTTCGTAGCTCACCCATGGATGACGCGAGGTGAGCACGGCGCCGCCTTCACCGAGCTCGAAGGTCGCAAGATCCGTGAGCAGAGTGACGCGGCGTTGCGGATCAGCGGTCGAGACGACATCGACGGCGTGCACCAAGGTGCGTGGCGTGTGCTTGGGCACCACGAGAATTGGTCGCTTGATCCAGCGGCGTAGCGTCGCGGCACCGGCGACGCCCGGGAGCTTTGCCTTGGGCCTCGTCAGCGAGCCGATGGCGCTCATGTTGGTGCGCCCCTGGCCGTCCACCTGGGCCGCGCCGAAGAAGATGGTGTCGATGCGGCCACGGCGGGCGTGATCGAAGAGGTCGGGAATGGCGACGTCGCCACTACGGCCGTCGAGGAAGCGCAGATCTTCCGACGAGCGGTGCAGCGTGCCCAAGTCGGGGTCGAGGGCGCCGACGCACGCGAGGTAGCGCAACCGTGGGGCGTGCGTTGCTTGGGCGACGGCGATGGCGAGGATGGCGAGAGGGGATGCGACGCCGGTGGCGACGACCGCGCCGTCTTCGAGGGCGCTCGCCATCAAGGTCACTAGGGTGTCGGCGGCGGTCATCTTCACGCGACCCTCGCGCTTTCACGATGCAGAACGCCGGCGAGCCACTCGTCGGCCTTGCCCGCTTCAGCGGACGCGAGATAGGCGAGCAAGGCGGGCTCATCGAAGCTGTAGTGGCCGGCACAGCCGGTCGGCAGAGCGCCGCCCGCCGCCAAGGCAACCGCCTCGACTTGAAAGCCAGGGATGGTGACCCGGGAGAGCTTCGCGACTCTGGTCTCGGCCGTTGCGAGCACGCGCTTCGCCGCGTTGCAGACCAGCAGATCGGTCGTCGGATCGTCGATGAAGAGGTTGCCGGCCTCATCCGCCGCTTGCGCGTGGACGATCGCGACGTCGGGATAGACAGCGGGCTCGACCGCGACCGGCCTACCGCTGAATGGATCGATGACGATGGGCGGCGGCTCGGCGGCCGCGAGCTCGCAAGTCTCGGCGTCGGGCGCGGGAATGAACGGCAGACCCATGCCGGCGGCGCGTAGGCGCTGCACGACCCGATAGCCGTCGTGCTCGGTCCAGGCGACCGCGCCGCTCTCGATGGCGCGTTTCAAGCACGGCATGGCGCGCAAGCGACCGTCGATGTTGATGGCGATGAACGCTGCTTCGACGCGCGCAAGACACCCGCCCGCGACCAAGAGCTCGGCCGGCAGCGGATTGGGTAGCGACATCAAGCGCAGGTCGCGCGCACCCTTGCGAATGAGCTCGAGAACGACCGCGAGCGGAGCGCGGCCGAGCATGAAGCCACCCGTGGCGATGAGCGAGCCATCGGGGATCGACATGGCGAGCTGCTCGAGGCTGGTCCAGGGCTTCTTCACCGGCCACTCCGTTGCAGCGGACGGATGCCGTTGAAGAAGGTGTCGACCATGCCGTCGGCGACTTGCTCATCGGTGAGGCGTCCGTCTTTGCGGAACCACTTGTAGATCCACAAGACCGTGCCGAGGAACGAGAAGGCGGCGATGGTGGGGTCGACCTCGGCGCGCACCAGCTTGCGGCCCATGGCTTCGCGGAAGCTCTCCTCGAGGAAAGCGACGTATTTCTTCTTGCGGGCGTTGATGGCGCGGCCGGTGGCGTTTCGCAGCGTCTGGTGCTCGTGGAGAATGACGGTGATCTCGCGGCTCCAACCGCGGGTGCAGAGGAGCACGTTGCGCCGCATGCACTCCTCGAGTCGCAGCAGCGGGTCCTCGATGTCCTGCACGGGCTTCAAGACCTGCTCCTCGAAGATGTCCATGCCCCAGGTCATGATGTCGGCGAGCAGCTCTTCCTTGCTCTCCACGTAGTGGTAGAGCCCGGCTTTGGTGAGGCCGCAGGACACGGCGATCTGCTGCATGCTCGTGCCTTCGTAGCCCTGCTCGCAGATGAGCAGCGCTGCGCGCTCGAGGATGGCCTTGCGGGCGTCCTCGAACTTTCGTTCGTCTTTTTGGCCTGTTGTCGATGTTGTCATTTTACCTACCGACCGGTCGGTAACACTGACGGCGGGGTGCGTCAACCGCCAACTGCCCAAACCTGCAAGCTGACTGTCAGGTTTGTGTCGCGGGAGCGCGCAAGGGTCTGCCCAAGTCGCGGCCCGCGCGTTAACGTCGCCGCTCGCATGCAAGCGCTCGGCTTCCATCCCGCGGTCACCGCCTGGTTCACGCACCGCTTTCCCGGCCCGACTGACGTCCAGGTGCGCGGTTGGTCGGCCATCAGCGCCGGCGGTCACACGCTCATCGCCGCGCCGACCGGCTCCGGCAAGACGCTCACCGCGTTCCTTTGGGCTATCGATGGGCTGACCCGAGAAGCCGCTGCCGGGACGCTGCAGGAACGTCCGAGCGTCCTTTATGTGTCGCCCCTCAAGGCGCTCTCGAACGACATCGACAAGAACCTGGCGGAGCCGCTCGCCGGCATCGCCAGAGAGCTCGCCAACCTCGGCATCGAGGCACCACAGATTCGCTCGGCAGTGCGTACCGGCGATACGCCGCAGAAGATCCGCCGCGCCATGCTGGTCGCGCCGCCGCACATCCTGGTGTCCACCCCCGAGTCGCTCTACGTGCTCTTGGGGTCCGAGACCGGCCGCGAGCTGCTCGCCGGCGTGCGCACCGTCATCATCGACGAGATCCACGCCGTCGCCGCGAACCGCCGCGGCACCCACCTCGCCTTGTCGCTCGAGCGGCTCGATGCCTTGGTCGAAAAGCCGGTACAGCGCATCGGCCTCTCCGCGACGCAAAAGCCCATCGAGAAGGTCGCCGACTTCCTGGTCGGCACCAAGAACGCCGCCTGCACCATCGTCGACGAAGGTCACGTCCGCGCCCGCGACCTCGCCATCGAAGTGCCGCGCTCACCGCTCGAGTCGGTCATGAGCACGGAGGTCTGGACCGAGGTCTACGACCGCCTGGTGCAGCTCATCGACGAGCACCGCACGACGCTCATCTTCGTGAACTCGCGGCGTCTGTGCGAGCGAGTTGCCCACGAGCTCGGCCATCGCTTGCCCGAAGGCAGCATCACCTCGCATCACGGCAGTCTTGCGACGGCGCTGCGCCTCGACGCCGAGCAGCGCTTGAAGCGCGGCGAGCTCAAGGCGCTGGTCGCCACCGCATCGCTCGAGCTCGGTCTCGATATTGGTGACGTCGACCTGGTGGTGCAGCTCGGCACGCCGCGCGCCATCTCGACCTTCTTGCAGCGTGTCGGTCGCGCGGGTCACTGGCACGGCGGCATCGCCAAGGGCCGCCTCTTTCCGCTATCGCGTGACGAGCTGGTCGAAGCCATCGCCTTGCTACGCGCCGTCCGCACCGGCGACCTCGATCGCATCATCGAGCCGCGCCAACCACGCGATGTGCTGGCGCAGCAGATCGTCGCTGCCGCGGTCGAGCACGAGTGGGCCGAAGACGATCTCTATGATCTGGTCCGCCGCGCCTATCCCTATCGCGAGCTGCCGCGCGCCGACTTCGACGCCGTGGTCGATATGCTCGCGCAAGGTTACGCGACCCAAAGAGGGCGTCGCGGTGCCCTGTTGCATCACGATGCCGTGAACAAGCGCGTGAAAGCGCGTGACGGTGCGCGTCTCACTGCCCTCACCAGCGGCGGCACCATCCCCGAGAACGCCGACTACATCGTCAAGCTCGAGCCCGAGAACATCACCGTCGGCTCCATCAATGAAGACTTCGCCATCGAGAGCATGGCCGGAGACATCTTCAAGCTCGGCACCAGCAGCTGGCGCATCTTGCAGGTGGTCAACGGCACGGTGCGCGTCGAGGACGCCAAGGGCGCGCCACCGACCATTCCGTTTTGGTTGGGCGAGGCACCCTCGCGCACCAACGAGCTGTCGAGCGCTTTCTCGGTGCTCCGAGCTCAGATCGCCGATCAGCCGGCACAGGTCGCCAAAGCCGAGCTGATGCGCGAGCCCGGTGTCGACGCCGCTGCCGCGTCACAGGCCGTCGACTACGTGCATGCTATCGCGGACGCTCTTTCGACGGTGCCGAGCCACGACACCATCGTCGCCGAGCGCTTCTTCGACGCCGCCGGCGGCATGCAGCTCATCCTGCACTCGCCCTTCGGCAGCCGCATCAACCGCGCCTGGGGCCTGGCGTTGCGCAAGCGCTTCTGCCGCGCCTTCAATGTCGAGCTCCAAGCCGCGGCCAACGAAGACGCCATCGTCATCTCGCTCTCGACACACCACTCGTTTCCGCTCGCCGACGTCTTCAAGTTCGTCACCACCAAGACGGTGCGCGACGTGCTCGTCCAAGCGGTGCTCGACGCGCCGATCTTCGGCGTGCGCTGGCGCTGGAATGCCGGTCGCGCTCTAGCGGTGCCGCGTCACCGCGGTGGCAAACGCATCCCGCCGCAGATCCAGCGGGTCGATGCCGAGGAGTTTCTGGGCGCGGCTTTCCCGGATCAGGTCGCTTGCCTCGAGAACATCGTCGGTGAGCGCCGCATCCCCGATCACCCGCTGGTGACCCAGACCATCGACGACTGTCTGCACGAGGCGATGGATCTCGACGGGCTGATGGAGATCCTTACGCGCATCGAGAGCGGCGACATCCGTTGCATCACCGCCGATCTCGCGAGCCCCTCGCCCGCGGCCTTCGAGATCCTGAACGCCAAGCCCTATGCCTTTCTCGACGACGCACCACTCGAGGAGCGCCGCACGCGCTTGGTGTCGAAGCGCGAGCATGACGTGAGCGCCGAGAGCGTCCTCGACCCGCAGGCCGTCGCCAAGGTGCTCGAAGAGGTGCGCCCCGCGACCGATGATCCCGATGCCTTGCATGACGCGCTGATGCTCGCGGGCGCGCTCGAAGGACGCGAGGTGTCGCGCGACAGCTTCGAGGCGCTCGCCGCCCAGAAGCGCGCGACACGCGCCGAGGTCGCGCCAGGGATCTTCCTCGTTGCCTCGGCCGAGCGCTTTCCCGAGGCCAGGGCCATCTACCCCCAAGCGGGGTGGGAGCCGTCGCTCACTGTGCCGGCACGTTACGAGAAAACGTGGGAGCGTGACGCGGCGGTGAAAGAGCTGGTGCGCGGCCGACTCGAGATCGACGGTCCGGTCACCGCCGAGTCGCTCGCCAAGCGTTTCGCGCTTTCACCCTCCGACGTACTCATCGCGCTCCACGGCATCGAGGCCGAAGGCGTGGTGCTGCGCGGCGCCAACGACACCTGGTGTGATCGCCGCCTTTTGGCCCGCATGCATCGCCTGACGCTCGGGAGGATGCGCGCCGAAATCGAGCCGGTGTCCGCTGCGGCGTACATGCGTTACTTGTTCGCCTGGCAGCGCGTCGATCCCGAATACCGCGCGCGTGATGCCGAGGGCTTGCTTGCCGTGGTGCGCGCGCTCGACGGCCTCGACCTACCCTGTGGGGCTTGGGACGCGTCGGTGCTGCCGGCGCGGGTCGACGGCTACGACCCGCATGACCTCGACACGCTGTGTACGAGTGGTCTCGTCGGCTGGGGTCGTCTGCGCCCGCTCGATGACGAAGAAGCCAAGGCGGGCAGCCTCACCCGTGCTTCGGCCGTCGCGCTTTATCTGCGCGACAACATCGAGCACTGGCGGACTCTCGCGGGCGTGTCGTCCGCGAACCTCTCGGAAGCCGCGCAGCGCGTGGATGAGCACTTGAAGACTCGCGGCGCCTCGTTTGCCGCCGGCATCGGCAAGGCTTGCGGGTTGCTGCCGGCGCAGCTCGAGGGCGTCCTCGGCGAGCTGGTCGCGGCGGGGCGGGTGAGCTCCGACAACTTCTCGGGCCTGCGCGATCTCGTGGCGAACGCGCAGACCAAGGCGAAGCGCGCCCGCTCGGCGAGCCTCATCGACCGCGCTGGTCGCTGGTCACACATCGAGCAGCGCGCCGAGGCCAGCGAGGTGGAGCGCTGGACGGCGGTCGAAGCGCAAGCGCGCGCCATTCTCACGCGTTATGGCCTCGTGAGTCGCAAGGTCATCGAGCGTGAGGCGCTGCTCGCACCCTGGCGTGATCTGCTGCGCGTGTTGCGCCGCATGGAAGCGCGCGGTGAGGTGCGCGGCGGCTACTTCGTCACCGGCATGAGCGGCGAGCAGTACGCCTTGCCCGAGGCTCTGGCGTTGCTGCGTCGCCATCGCGAAGCTCCCGATACGCCGGTCTACGTCGCGCTCTCGGCGGCGGATCCCCTCAACTTCTCCGGCAGCATCATCCCCGGCGACCGTATTCCCGCCATCGCCACGCATCGCATTCTCTTCCGCGATGCCCTACCGGTCGCGGTTTACGACGGCCGCGAGGTGCGCGTGCTCACTGACCTCGTGCTGACTGCCGAGACGGAACGGCTCTTGATTCAGTCAGAGCGCACGCGCGCCCGGGTCACGGACGCGGCCGCAGGTCGTGGGTGGGCGGGTGTCCGAAGTAGCGGGCATACTCGCGACTGAACTGCGACGCGCTTTGATAGCCGACACGGAAGCCTGCATCACCGGCGCCGCCGGCATCCGCCAAGAGTAAGCGCCGGGCTTCGTGGAGCCGGAGCTGCTTTTGATACTGCAGTGGCGACAAGGTCGTGACCTTCTTGAAGTGCTCGTGGAAGGACGACACGCTCATGCCCGCGAGGCGCGCCAGCTCTTTGATGGCGACGGGCTCCGCGAAGGCGTTCTTCAAGTGCGCGATGGCTTTGGCCACCCGTTGGGTGCGGCTACCGACGACGCCGATGTCGCGGACCATGGTGCCGAGCGGGCCCGTGAGCAAACGATAGGTGATCTCGCGAACGATGCCGGGCGCGAGCACGGCGCAGTCGTTGGCGCTCGGTAAACAACGCGCGAGGCGCAGCATCGCGTCGGTGAGAATACTGTCCGCTTTAGCGACAGATACGGCGGAACGCGTGTCGGCGGCTGGCTCGATACTGCTGCTCTCGAGCACGTCGTAGACGGTCGCCGGTTCGATCGCGAGCGCGAAGCACAGATACGGCTTGCGCGGCGTGGCTTCGATGACCTCGCCGGTCATCGGCAGGTCGACGGTCGACAAGAGGTACTGCGGTGGCACGTAGCGATAGACGCGCTCACCCACCGTGACCTCTTTGGCACCCTGGACGATGAGACAAAGCATGGGGCGCTGCACCGCCGGCACGCGGTTCGCGGTCACGGCGCTGCGCAAGATGCTCAGCACCGGGACGCGCGTTTGCCAGAAGCCATCACCAGGCGTGTGGCGCAGGGCGATGTCGATGAGCTCGTCCATCGGTACAAAAATACGGATGCCCGGAGGATTAGGCAAGAGGTTTGGCGTCTCGCGCTAACGCCCCTAGAGCCGTCGGGCCTACGTTGCCTCCCATGAAGAACAACATTTGGTTCATCACTGGTGCATCGAAGGGTCTGGGGCTGGAGCTTGCGAAAGTGCTCGTGGCGAGCGGCGCGAAGGTCGCCGTCACGTCACGGTCGAAGAGAGCGCTCGTGGAGGCGCTCGGCGACAAGGTGCTGGCCCTGGAGGTCGATCTCCTCAACGAAGCGAGCGTGCAGGCCGCCATCAAGGCGACCATCGACCGCTTCGGCGGGCTCGACGTGGTCGTGAACAACGCGGGCTACGGCCAGCTCGGCACCATCGAGGAGCTGAGCGACGCCGAGGCGCGCATGAACTTCGACGTGAACGTCTTCGGTACGCTCAACGTCCTGCGGGCGGCGCTGCCGCACCTGCGTGAGCGGCGAAGTGGTCACATCTTCAACATCGGCTCGATCGGCGGCTTCGTCGGAAACTTTCCGGGCTGGGGCATCTATTGCGCCACCAAGTTCGCCGTCGCGGCCGTGAGCGAAGCGTTGCAAGCGGAGCTCCAGGAGCACGGCGTCAACGTGACCGCGGTCTATCCCGGTTACTTCCGCACCGAGTTCTTGAGCCGCGGCTCGCTCGGCCTACCGGCGCGACCGATCGCCGCCTATACGAAGGCGCACGCCATCCGCGAGCAGCACTTGAAGGAGATCAACGGCAACCAGCCGGGTGACCCCAAGAAGCTCGCAAAGGCGCTCGTCGACGTTGCCGAGCAGCGCGACCCGCCGTTGCACCTGTTCCTCGGCAAAGACGCGTACGCGATGGCGGAGCAAAAGCTCGCGTCGATGCGTCAGACGCTGGAGAGCAACCGGACCACCAGCGTGTCGACGGACATCTAGTCCGACTTCAAGCCTAGCTGGGCCTTGTGCTCGATGCAGCCGGCCATGCCGGTAAACAAGAGCCCGAGGTCGAAGCCCGCGGTTTTGGTCTTCTCGTACCGGCGCTCCATTTTGGTGAGCTCCGCGTACGAGAAGCGCCGCGACTTCGCGTCCTTGGCTTCGCACGCTAAAACGTACTTGCTCTCGCCGCGCGGTTCGAAGGCGCAATACAGCTCGCTGGTCTCGTAGCGGCCGTCCCCGTCGAAGAACCACTCGGTGCATTTCTGACCCTTGGCGTCGTAGAGCGCGAGCGACGATGGGTCGAGCTTCTTGAAGAGCTGATCGCAGATCTGCCGCGCCAGATACATGGCGTCGGGATTCACCTTGTTCATGGCGATGCGCATGTAGCAGTCGCGCAGGTTGGTCGGCGTCGCCTGCGACTCGTCGGTCATCGGCGGCTTGGCTTCGCTTCCCGGGGTGCCGCGGCCCGATTGGGTCTGCGCTCCCGCCTTACAGGCGATCAACACCGCGAGCGCCACGAATCCGAGAGCCGACAAACGCATGTTTCCTCCTAGTTGCGCTCCCCCAAGGACTGCCACATGATGCGCGGCCATGAAACTTTCTCTTCTGGTCGTGGGTACGTTGGCTCTTGGTTTGTTCGTGGGTTGCTCGAAGACGACGATGGCGGGCGCTGGTGTGCACGTCGCGAAGGATCGGGCCGAAGTGAACGGCTGCCAGCCGATTAGCTCCGTCGATGCGACGCAAAGCTCGCAGGACAAGGCCGAGACCGAGCTGCGCAACAACGCCGGCCGCATGAACGCCAACTGGGTGCTCATCACCGACACCGTCGAGAACGGCGGCTACGTGAATCTGAAGGGCACGGCGTACAACTGCGGCAATGACGCGGCGACGCGCATGAAGGCCGAAGCCGAAACCGAGTCGATGTAAAAAAAATGGCCCGGGGTGACCGGGCCATCTTCTCGCTGACGCTACCGCCCTACGGCGGGAGTGTCTCGAATTGCTAGGCGACCGCCATGGCGGCTTCTTGCGGAAGCGCCGCGCGGCACTGGTCGATGAGCTGGCGCATCCGCGTCAGCTCTTTCACGGTCACGTAGACCGCGCCATCCAGGTGCGCGGTGAAGACCATGCGGACCACTTCGCCGAGAGTGGCGAAGGCGTTATCGAAGGCTTCGGTCTCCGGCGCGCCGGTCGGAGCCATGTCGTCGAAGTACGCACGCACCTCGAGCACCATGCGGGGGTCGATGGCGTAGGTCAGGCTCTTGGGACGGAAACGGCCTTCGGCACGTCGCTTCAGACCCGAATCGCACTCATCGACGACGGTAAACATCTTGTCGACCATCGCTACTTTGTCGCTTACGGACAGCGCCACGGCACACTCCTGAAAGGTGAGCTCTTGGCGAGGGCGGATCTCGACGAGCTCATAGAAGTACTGGAGGCCAGAATCCCCCCAGTGGTCTATGCACTCGTTATCGTCAGCCTTGATCGGGTGTTGCGTGCGTCACCTGATGAAAGCACGCCATGGCGTCACTAAGGTGCGCAGACTTGCACGCATTTCGTGCTCGTTGCCCCTTCTATGCACGTGAAGCCCGGATCGCAGTCACCGGCCTGCTCGCAAGCCTGAGCGCCATCAGGGAAGGCGTCTTCTTGCGTGATGCAGACGCCGACCTGCCCGTCGGAGTCCGGCAATGGATCGCACTTCAGGTCGCCGGGGCAGGTGAAGAACTGCTTGCAGCACTGTAGCGTGAACAGGGACGCGCTCTGCTGGCAAAGGTCGAGCATGATGTCATCGCAGCTCAGGGCGATGACTTGGGCGATTTGGCGACCGGTGAGTGGAGAGGCGTCACATCCATTGACGAATTCCTCTTCGTCAAAGGCCCCGCCGCACCCGTTGTCGGTCATGCACTCATTGGAGCGCGCGTAGAGCTGGTCACAGGTCGCGCTGCTCAGCGTATCGCCGCCCCCGTCGCCGCCGTCCCCGTCCCCCGGCTGGTCGTTCGGATCGCGGTCCGAGCTGCACGCCACCGCCACCAACAACCCCAAAACCATCAATTGGCGCATGCCGAGATCCTCCGCGTTTCTCTACACATCTACAGTGTCCCTTGGGCTTACCTCACTGAACCTCTTGAGGCGAAACTCCTGTCGGGGTTTCTAGCTTTGTAGCCTTTTTCCCGTGACACCAGGTCGCCACACTCTAGAAATTCGTGGAAAATCAAAATGTTAGAGTGAGTCAGAATTAGGCACGCCGCCTGCAGGTACGCCCCCCGAGCACCATTGGGAGGCACTACGCCATCGTGTCGCACTCGCGGCAAACATCATTGCAGGCCCGGTCTCCGGTGACGTTGCAGCGCTATGAGCGCCTGCAGCTGCTCGGGCGGGGCACTATGGGCTCGGTCTACGCCGCCCGCGATCGCCTGAGCGGCGCGCGCGTGGCGGTGAAGGTGCTGCATCCGCACTTCGGCGCCCAGTCGACGACGGCGGCCCGCTTCGCTCGTGAGGCGAGGGCGCTGCGGGGCATCATGCATCCCAACGTCACCAGGCTGATCGACGTCATCGACGACGGTGCCGCCCAAGCGTACGTCATGGAGCTGCTCGACGGGCAGAGCCTGCGCACCTTGCTCGATCACGAGCCAAAACCACCGCTCGAGATCGTGTACGCCATCGCGGTGCAAATGGTGGCGGCGCTCGAGGCGATCCACAAAGCCGGCATCGTCCACCGCGACGTGAAGCCGGAAAACGTATTCTGCAATCGCGGACCGCTGGGCGAGCTCAACGTCAAGATCCTCGACTTCGGCATCGCCAAGATTCGCTCGGCTGCCTCGCTCGCCGAATCGACCGGGACCGGCACCATGCTCGGCACACCCGAATACATGGCGCCCGAGCAAGTGCGCGGCGACCCGACTGACGAGCGCACCGACGTCTACGCCTTCGGTGCCGTGCTCTACGAGATGCTCTGCGGCAGAACGCCGCTCGCCGCCCGCAACATCGGGGAGCTCGTCATCAAGCTCATGGCCGTGACTCCAGAGAGCCCGAGTCGGGCCTCCGGCCGCAAGCCCAAGGTGGCGCCGGCCATCGACGCTCTGGTGATGCGTTGCCTCTCCAAGTACCCGTCCGATCGACCAAAATCGATGACCGCCGTCCGTGAAGAGTTGCTAGCCGCCGCTGACGTCATGAACGCACCCACCGCGATCATGCATGTGGACGAGATCAATGCCATACTCAGACGTGGTCGTGAGGACCGCCCTGGGGAGGGTTACTCGAGTATGAGGTCGTGGGCTCAAGAAGGCTCGCGAGTCGGCGCGTGAGCGCAGTGGCGATTGCAGCCGATCGACTCGGCGATTTCGATCACGACGCGCGTCTCCTCGACCTGGAGACGTTCCGCGCGTTGCACGGCGAAGCTTTCTTCGTGCACTACGGCGCCCTCGAAACCCTGCCTCCGTCGAGCGCGTTGCGCGGCACCGTCAACAGTGAAGAGCTGCGCATCGACGGCTCGTGGCTGCACCAGTACTTCGTGTTCCGCTTGCGCAAAGCTCCGGGTGAGCGCCTCGACGTGCCGATCTGCATCGGGCGCACCTCGGAAAACGACGTGGTCATTCCCGACGAGTCGCTGTCTCGTCGACACGCTCAGGTGTCCTCGATAGCGTACAACGAGAGCAGCCCGTGGATCATCCGCGACCTGGGCTCGACCAACGGCACGGCTGTCGACGACGTGGTCCTGCCGCGCGACATACCGACCAGCCTGGTCACCGGCTCACGTGTGCGCCTCGGGAGCGTCGAGCTGACGTTCCTCTTGGCCCGCGAGTTTTGCACGCTGGTGCGGCGCTTGGGTCCGCGCGGGTAGATCCGGGGCAGGCCGTGGCGTAAGCTCGGCGCCCATGCGTTTCACACCCGAGCACGAAGAGCTCCGCCGAACCATTCGTCGCATCGTCGACAACGAGATCAATCCCAACGTCGAAGCCTGGGAAGCCGCCGAGATCTTCCCGGCCCACGATCTCTTCAAGAAGCTCGGCAACGCCGGCCTCCTCGGCATCACCAAGCCCACCGAATACGGCGGCATGGGCCTCGACTTTTCCTACAGCGTCGTCTTCGCCGAAGAGCTCGGCCACTGCTTGTGCGGCGCCATCCCCATGGCCATCGGCGTCCAGAGCGACATGGCGACGCCCGCTCTCGCGCGCTTCGGCAGCGATCAGCTCAAGAAGGAATTCCTCGCGCCCACCATCGCCGGCGACATGGTCGTCTCCCTCGGGGTCTCCGAGGTCGGTGCCGGCAGCGACGTCGCCGGCATCAAGACCACCGCGGTGAAAGACGGCTCCGACTACGTCATCAACGGCGGCAAGATGTGGATCACCAACGGCACCCAGGCCGATTGGATCTGCTTGCTCGCGAACACCGGCGAAGGTCCATCGCACAAGAACAAGTCGCTCATCTGCGTGCCCATGAAGACCCGCGGCATCACCATCGAGCGCAAGCTCAAGAAGCTCGGCATGTGGGCGAGTGACACGGCGCAGATCTTCTTCGAGAACGTGCGCGTGCCGCAGGCCAATCGAATCGGCGAAGAGGGCGCGGGCTTCCTCTACCAGATGCTCCAGTTCCAAGAAGAACGGCTCTGGGGCGCGGCCAACGCGGTGACGCCGATGACGAACGCCATCGACTGGACCATCGAGTACACGCGTGAGCGTCACACCTTCGGGCAGCCGGTCATCGACAACCAGGTCGTGCACTTCACGCTCGCCGAGCTTGCGACCGAGATCGAAGCGCTCCGCGCCTTGGTCTACCGCGCCACCGAGCTCTACGTCGGCGGCGAAGACGTCACCAAGTACGCCAGCATGGCCAAGCTCAAGGCCGGCCGCTTGTCGCGCGAGGTCGCCGACAAGTGCCTGCAGTTCTGGGGCGGTATGGGCTACATGTGGGAATCGCGCATCAACCGGCTGTACCGCGATGCGCGGCTACTCTCGATCGGCGGCGGCGCCGATGAGATCATGCTCGGCATCATCTCCAAGTTGATGAACATCTTGCCACGTGCGAGGGCCAAATGAGCACCATCGACGTCCGCATCGAGAACGCTATAGCGACCATCACGCTCAACCGTCCCGAGGCGCTCAACGCCTTGAACACCGTCATGATGGACGAGCTCGGAGCGGCGGCCTCGCGGGTCGAGCATGATGCTTCGGTGCGCGCCGTCGTGATCACCGGCGCGGGCAAACACTTCATGGCCGGCGGCGACGTGAAGTTCTTCGCCGAGACCGTCGCGGCGACACCGAACGCCACGGACCGACGCGTCCTCTTCGAGCAGTTCGTTGCTCGCTTGCACCCGGTGATGACCTCGTTGCGGCGCATGCCCAAGCCCGTGCTCGCGAGTGTGCGCGGCGCGGCGGCGGGTTTTGGCTTGTCGTTGATGATGGCGGCCGACCTCGCCATCGTCGCCGAGGACAGCTACTTCACGCTCGCCTACGCCAACATCGGCACCAGCCCCGACGGTTCGTCCACGTACGTGCTGCCGCGCCTCGTCGGTGTGAAGCGCGCCATGGAGATCGCGCTGCTCGGTGATCGCTTCGACGCCAAGCAGGCGTTGGCCATCGGCCTCGTCAATCGCGTGGTGCCCGCCGCCGAGCTCGACGCGCAGACGCGCGCGCTGGCCGAGCGGCTCGCCTCGGGTCCGACCGCGGTCCTCGGCCGCACCAAGAACCTCATCAATCGCTCCCTCGAAAACGATTACGACACTCAGCTCCAGCTCGAGGCGGAATCGTTCGCGGCGTGCGCGGCGGGTGAAGACTTCCAGCGCGGCGTCACGGCGTTCGTGGAAAAAAAGAAAGCGGAGTTCCTGGGACGATGACCACTCTCAAAGGCAAGACCCTCTTCATCACCGGCGCGTCACGCGGCATCGGCTACGCTATAGGCATGCGCGCGGCGCGCGACGGCGCCAACATCGTCGTCGCGGCGAAGACCACCGAACCGCATCCGCGGCTGCCGGGCACCATCCACTCCGCCGCGGCGGACTTCGAAAAGGCCGGCGGCAAGGCGCTCGCCCTCACCGTCGACGTGCGCAACGACGACAACGTCCAGGCCGCGGTCGCCGAAGCGGTGAAGACCTTTGGCGGCATCGACATCTGCGTGAACAACGCTAGCGCCATCCAGCTCACGGGCACGTTGGAAACGGAGCCGAAGCGCTTCGACCTGATGTTCGGCGTCAACGTGCGCGGTACGTACATGACCTCGCGCGCTTGCCTGCCGCACCTCTTGAAGGCCAAGAACCCGCACATCTTGAACCTCTCGCCACCGCTGTCGATGAGCGCCAAGTGGTTCAAGAACCATGTGGCCTACACGATGGCGAAGTACGGCATGAGCATGTGCGTGCTCGGGATGGCCGAGGAGTTCCGCGACCAAGGAGTCGCCGTGAACGCCTTGTGGCCGCGTACGACCATCGCGACCGCCGCGGTCAACATGCTCGGCGGTGAGGACATGATGAACGCCTCGCGCACGCCCGACATCATGGCCGACGCGGCGCACGTCATCTTGACCAGCGATAGCCGCAAGGTGACCGGCAACTTCTACATCGATGACGAGGTCCTCAAGGGCGCCGGTGTTACCGACCTCGACAAGTACGCGGTGGTGAAGGGCGCGCAGCTCATTCCCGACTTCTTCATCGATTGATGCGCTTCACCGTCCTGGCGATTGTGCTGTGCGTATCGAGCCGCGCTCATGCCTGGGGCGAGCGCGGTCACGACGTGGTCACGCGCGTTGCTGCTCGCCTCGTGGCGGCGCGCATGATCGACGACCCCTCGCTGTCGACGCCGCTGGTGCAGCGCGAGCACATGCTGGCGCATCTCGCCAACGTGCCCGACATCGTCTGGCGCGCCGGCGATCAAGCGACCGCCAAAGCGAACGGCCCGACGCACTACATCAACTGGGAGAAGTTGCTGTCGAGCCCAACACGCGATGACGCGCCACGCGCGTACGCCAAAGCGGTCGAGCTCGCCAAGGCACGTGGCGTCGATCTGGCGGGCGATGTCGGCACAGCACCCTGGCGGGTGGAGCAGCTCGCCACGGCGATGGCGACGGCACTGGGCAAAGTGAAGCAGCAGGGTGCGAGCGAAGAGCGGGTCAACGAAGCGTTACTCTACGCCGGGCTGCTGTCGCACTTCGTTGGCGATTTGGCGCAGCCGTACCACAACACCAACGATCACGACGGTTGGCAGACCGGGCAGGGCGGCATTCACGCCTACTTCGAGAGTGATCTGGTGAACGCCGCGCCGCTGCAGCTCGAGGCGGACGTCTATGCCGTGGCGCTGGCCACCGAGCCCGCGAAGAAGCTGGTTAGTGGCACCGACCCGGTGGCGATTGCCATCGCCGAGAGCTTCGACGCCCTTGGACAGCTCGACGACGTGCGCAGGCTCGACAGCGTGCACGCGCTGATCGCCAGGGGTGATGCGAAGAAGCCCGCGAAGCGCAAACCGGTGGCTGCGACGCTGCCGTATTTCCAGGCGCGCATCACCGAGCGTTTGGCGACGGGCGCCGATGTGCTCGCGACGCTCTGGATCAACGCCTGGGTCGCCGCCGGCAAGCCCGACATGCGCGCGTACAAGAGCTACGTCTATCCGACGCACCCGGACTTCATCGCGCCGAGTTACTGAATGCGGCACCTGAGCTTCGAAGACCTCGACGCCGATAGCGCCACCTTCGACGCCACGGTCGCGAAGACTCCGGAGATCGATCTCTATTGCTCGGCGAGCGACTGGATTCTTCCGGCCCACACGGCGTTCGCGCCGGAGCAGACGGCGTTCATGTGGCGCTCGGAGAATGGCTATCTCGCGTTTGCCCTCGAGGAGCAGCAGCGGATCTTGATGCCGCTCGAGCTCTCGTGGGGCTTTCCATCGCCGCTCATCGGCGAGTCGCCGGAGAGCTTGGTCGTCGACCTCGCGGTGCTCCTCGCGACCGAGCGACGCGCGTGGAAGCTCTGCGCGGTCGGCGGCATCATCCCCGGGTCGCGCGCCTTCAGGGCGTTGATCATCCAGCTGGGTGAAGACTATCGCTTGCACCGCGGCGAGAGCACCCGTCGCTATCGCGCATGGCTCCACGACGGCGTCGATGGGTTCTTGTCGCGGCGGCCACGCGATTTTCGCAAGAGCCTGAGGCGCTCGCGTGCAAAAGCCAACTCCATGGGAATGACGTTCGAGCGCGTGCCCGACGACGCATCCGCCGAAGCGGTCTACGAGCGTGTCCTCGACGTCGACCGCAGGAGCTGGAAGGGTCGCGAAGGCGTCGGCCTCGCCTCGAGCTCCATGGCTCTGCACTATCGTTTGCAGACCGAGCGTCTCCTCCGCCGTGGCGCGCTGCGCTTGTGGTTCGCGCGCCACGAGGACCGCGACGTCGGCTACATCTTGGGTGGCCTGTTCGCTTCGACGTACCGTGGGCTGCAGTTCGCCTACGACGATGCCTATGCGCCCGTCGGTCTCGGCAATCTCATGCAGCTCGTGACCATCGAGAGCGTGGCGGCCGAAGGCATCGCGCTCTATGACCTGGGATCGGACGTCGATTACAAGGCCCGCTGGGGCGATGAGTGCTTCGAGACCATGACGGTGCTGATCGCCGCCTGATATGACGACCTCGTGAGCAAAGAATATCGGCTAGTCGCCACCTGTCCCGAAGAGACCAAGGACGCATTGCTGCAAGAGCTGGTCGCGCTCGGTGTCCGCGACGTCGAGCCGTTGTTTCGCGCGGTCTCGTTCACCGCCGACGAGAAGCAGTTCTACGAAGCGCATCTGCGGCTGCGCACTCCGAGCAGCATCCTGCGCGTCCTCAAAGTGGTCGCCGCCAAGACGCCGGTGATGTTGTATTCGCAGGTGCAGCGCATCAACTGGCCGGAGCTCTTCGACGCCCAGCACAGCTTCAGGGTCGAAGTGGTCGGCGCCGACCAGCGTGGGCCGTTGACGTCCAAAGCCGTGCTCACGCAGGTTCGCGAGGCGGTTCGCGAGGTCTTCCAGTTCAAGCTCGGCAAGGTCCCGAAGATCGATGCCGACGACGGCCGCGTCACCATCGTCGCCTTCATGGACAAGGGCCGATGCACACTGGGGCTCGATACCACCGGCAAGTCGCTGCACAAGCGCGGCTATCGCGAGTCGGGCCACCCCGCGGTCATCAAGGAGACACTCGCCGCTTCACTCCTCGTGCTCGCGGGCTACGACGGCACGAAGCCCTTCATGGACCCGATGTGCGGGAGCGGCACCATCGCCATCGAGGCGGCGCTGATGGCGGTGAAGCGGCCCCCGCTGCTTCTGCGCAAGAAGGGCGACTTCGCTTTCGAGTGGCACAAAGACTTCAATCGCGGACTGTGGCGCGAGGTCCAAGAGAGCGCCCGCGCCGGCATTCTCGAGCAATGCCCGGTGCCGCTCGTCGCATCCGACGTCGAAGCGAAGTACGTCGCCATGACTCAGAAGAGCGCTTTGACCGCGCGCGTCGAGCGCAACATGACGTTCGCGACGCAGCGCATGCAGGACGTGACGCCGCCGGCGGAGAGTGGCGTCCTGGTGACGAACCTTCCGTACGACGAGCGCTTGGCGGTCAGCAATCTCACGCAGCTCTACGAGGAGATCGGCGACACCTTGAAGCAGCGCTTCGCCGGCTGGCGCGCGGCACTCCTCGTGGTCGAGGCCTCACCGCACAAGTTCATCGGCCTCAAGACCACGCAGCGGATCCCCATCTTGAACGGCAACATCCCGTGCAAGCTGTTGATCTTCGATCTCTATGCGGGGTCGAAGCGCGCTTGAGCTTAGTCGTTCGCCACCTGCATCGACGAGCCGTTGCCATCGGTGCCCAACGGCTCGACCCGGCCACCCAGGTGCTTCGCCAAGAACTCCTCCGCTAAAGCGAAGAACGCCAAGCGATTCGCCGGACGCGCGAAGCCGTGACCTTCGTCCGGGAAGACGGCGTAGGTGACCGGGATCTTCTTGGCGCGCATCGCCGCGACGATTTGCTCGGACTCGGCGCGCTTCACGCGTGGGTCGTTCGCGCCCTGAGCGATGAGCAACGGGCGCGCGATGGCGTCGATGTGCGTGAGTGGTGAGCGCTCGCGCAGGAAGGCCTTGCCGTCGTCGTTACGTGGGTCGCCGATGCGCTCGTAGACCATCGAGAGGTACGGCTTCCAGTACGGAGGGAAGGCCGCGATGAAGGTCTCGAGGTTCGATGGGCCGACGATGTCGACGCCGCAACGGAACAGGGTCGGCGTCTTGGTCATGCCGGTGAGCGTCGCGTAGCCACCGTAGCTGCCGCCGAAGATGCCGACGGTGTCGTCCTTGGTGATGCCTTGAGCCACCGCCCACTTCACGGCGTCGACCAAGTCCTCGTGCATGCTGCCGCCCCAGCCGCGGTTCGCCAGGTTCACGAACTTTTTCCCGAAGCCGGTCGAGCCCCGGTAGTTCACTTGCAGCACCGCGTAGCCGCGGTTCGCGAGCCACTGCGCCACACCGTCGTAGCCTTCGGAGTCGCGCGCCCATGGGCCGCCGTGCACGTAGAGCACCATCGGCAGAGGACGCTCGGGAAGCTGGGTGTCTTCGCGCGGCGTCGCGAACGGCAAAGTGAGATACGACACGAGTGGTACGCCATCGCGGGCAGGGATGACCACGGCGCGACGGTGAGCCAGCTGCGCCTTCTCGAGGATGCTGCGCGCGGAGAACAAGAAGCGCGCTTCGCGGGTTTTGCGATCGTAGGTGTAGAAGCGATACGGCGTGTCAGTGCCGGCGAAGGTGACGATCCAGTGTTGGTTGTCGAGCGTCGAGGTCCAGGTGATGTTGCCCGGCTCGACGGCGCGTAGCGCGGTGACGTCGGCGGCGACGTCGGTGTCGAGCAGCACCGTGCTCACCGTGTCGTACTCGAACGTTACGACCTGCGGCGCGTGCGTCACCGGATGCATGATGACGTCCGACACGTCCGCTTTGGCGTCATCGGCGAGCATGCGCGACTTCAATGTCTTGAGATCGAGCGCCATCAACGCGGCGGTGTCCCGGTCGCGGCTGTCGATCATGTAGAGCGTTTTGGCATCGCTCGAGAAGCCGATGGCGGCGGTGGTGACCTCATCGCCAAAGCGGACGGTGGCAATGCTCTTGGGCTTACCGGCCTTCTTGCCCAGCTCGACCAAGACCAGGTCTTTGCCGCCGTCATCGTTCTGGTGGTCACCGACCATCACCTTGTAGTCGTCACTCACGCGCATGTCGGTGAGCTTGGCGCGGTTCTCGAACAAGGGCTTCAAGGTCGCTTGCGCGAGGTCGAGCTCGAAGAGATCCTCCCACTCCGGATCGCGACGGTTCAGCGCCACCACGGCGCTCGATTTCTTGAGCGGTGACAGCGCCACCACGCTTGCTTTTACGTCTTGGAAAGCGGTGGCGTCGCGCGTTTGGCCGGTGACGATGTCGAGCACGTAGAGGTGCCAGTTCTCGTCGCCGTCCTTGTCCTGCTCGTAGATGATGTGCCGGCCGTCGTAGGTCCAGTGATAGACACGAATCCCGCGCTTGCCGTCGTTGGTGATTGCTTTGGCGGCTTCAACGTTCGTCGCCGGAGCGACCCAAACATTGAGAATCCCCCCCACGGGCGCGAGCCAAGCGAGCATCTTCCCGTCGGGGGACAAGCGCGGCTCGATGTGATCGGGCGAGCTGAACAAGTCGCGCCGTGCGATGATCGCTAGCTCCGCCTTCGCCGGGGCGATGGAGGCCTCCGCCGTGATGCTACGCGGGCTGCCGTCCGTTTTGACGGTCGTCGCATCCGGGGACTTGCCGCACGCGGCGACGAGCAGCAACCAGCACAGCGAAAGCCTGATTTTCATCGGGCGGCCACCGGTTTCGGCAGGCCCGGGATGAGCTCGGCGCCGTTCTTGATGTCGATGGACGAGCCGCTGAAGTCGTCACCGACCGGCTCGAACCGCCCTCCCAGGTGCTTGGCGAGGAACGCCTCGGCGACCGCGTTGAACGCCATGCTGTTCTCCGGCCGCTTGAAGCCGTGGCCCTCGTCGCCGAACACCACATAGGTCACCGGGATGTTCTTGGCGTTCATCGCCGTCACGATCTGGTCCGACTCCGCTTGCTTGACGCGCGGGTCGTTGGCGCCCTGACCGATGAGTAGGGGCTTCACGATCTTGTCCGCCTTGGTCAGCGGCGAGCGCTCGGCGAGCTTCGCCTTGCCCTCTTCGGTCGAAATGTCGCCGACGCGGCTGGTGAACAACGCTTTAGCGGGCGCCCAGTACGGGGGGATCGTCGCCAGCAAGGTCGCGAGGTTCGAGGGCCCGACGATGTCGACGCCGCATGCGAAGACGTCCGGCGTGAAGGTGAGACCCACGAGGGTCGCGTAGCCGCCGTAGCTGCCGCCCATGATGGCGACGCGTTTGGGGTCGGCGATGCCTTCCTTGACCGCCCAGTCCACCGCGTCGAGGAGATCATCGTGCATGGTGCCGGCCCACTGCATCTTGCTGGCGTTGACGAAGGCTTTTCCGAAACCGGTCGAGCCGCGGTAGTTGACGCTGAGCACCGCGTAGCCGCGATTGGCGAGCCACTGGTGCGAGCGGTTGAAGCCCCAGGTGTCGCGCGCCCACGGACCACCGTGCACCAAGAGCACCATCGGCAAAGGCTTCGCCGGCTTGGTGGCCTGCAACGCGACCGCGTCCATGGGTAGCGTCAGGTAGCTCGGCAGATCGAGGTTGTCGCGCGAGCGGATGGTCACCGCTTGCATCGCCGAGAGCGGCGCGCCCTCGAGCTTCGGTTGGTTCACGAACAGGAGCTTCGCGTTTTTCGTGGCGCGATCGTACGCGTAGTACTTGGTCGGTCCTTGATCGTGCACGAACGTGAGCAGCCACTTCGACTGGTCGAGCGACGAGCGCGCGCTCACGAGGTCGCCGTCGTCGGTGGTCTTCCACGAGGCGAAGTCGGCTTCGATCTTCGGATCGAGGATCTTCCAGGTGATGCGACCCGGGTCGAACGTCACGGCCTGCACCGTGTGCTCGGTGGGATGCATCA
Organism: Myxococcota bacterium; assembly: GCA_041288095.1. Classification (GTDB taxonomy): domain Bacteria; phylum Myxococcota; class XYA12-FULL-58-9; order XYA12-FULL-58-9; family JALHOP01; genus JALHOP01. Next base: position 22,010 of record JBGGMJ010000105.1, on the reverse strand, counting down.
TGATGCCGCCGACGTCGGCCGCGCTGCTCTCGGCGACGAGCTTCTTTTCCTTGGTCTTGAAGTCGTAGGTGTAGAGCGCGGCGGTGTCGCGGTCGCGGCTGTCGAGCAGGTACATGGCCTTGCCGTCTTTGGTGAAGTCGACCGGCGAAGTGCCCATGGTGTCGTCGAAGGGCACGTGCAGCAGGCTCTTCCAGGTGCCGCGCTTCTTGGCGTCGGGCTCGAGGATCTCGCTCGACCCGTCGTCATTGATCTTGCTGGCGATGCGAACGTTGAGGTCGTCGTCGGCGATGTAGTCGGCGAGGTTGTCCTTGTTCTCGGCGACGAGCTTCATGGTGCCGGTGGTGATGTCGACGCGATAAAGGTCGTGCGCCTTGGGGTCGCGCTTGTTGAGACCGATCAAGATCTCCTTCGGCTTCTTGTGCGTGACGTGGGCGATCTGGGCGCGCACCCCGTCGAACGGCGTCAGATCACGCTGGCCGCCTTTGACGAGGTCGATGGCATAGGCGCGCCAGTTCTCGTCACCATCCTTGTCCTGGAGATAGACGATGTGATTGTTCGTGTACGTCCAGAAGTAGTCGCGGATGCCGCGCTTCGTGTCGCTCGTCACGGGCTTGGCTTGCGCGAAGTCGTCCGCGGGACCGACCCAAACGTTGAGGACGTTGTTGACTGGAGCCAGGAACGCGATGCGCTTACCGTCCGGCGACAGCTGCGGAGCCGTGCGCTCTGGGTTGCCGAACAAGACTTCGCGGCTAATGAGCGAGACGCTCGTGGTTGCGGGTGCTTGCGCCGCGTTGCTCGAAACTTCCGAGGCTTCCGGCGCGGCGGCGACGGTTTCACCTTCGGTGCGCTCGCCGGCGCAGGCGACGGATAGCGATGCGAGCAATACCCAGGACAAGCTCGACGTTGTCTTCTTCATGACGATTCCTCCCTCGTGCGACCGCCTCTTAGCCCATGCGGGGCAACAGTGAAACCCCGCGCCTGGTGGCGCTACGTTGCCTTTGCAGGGCTCCTTCTAACCGCCATCGCGGTCATGCCGATTCCTGGAGCTTGGTCGCCATTCGCCGACGAGGTCGATCTGCGGACCATGCAGGTTGGCCTCGCCGCGGTCTCCGCGCGGACGACGCGCGAGGCCTTCGCCCTCGATTTGCAGCTCATCGATCCCTTGCATCAGCTCGATCCCTTCCTCGTGATCAACGATCGCACCGTCGCGTTCTACCGTGACGCGAAGCACCGCGAGCTCGTCGCCCAAGTCATCTTGCGCGCGGAGGCCTCCGCGAATCGGCCCTGGCGCGCGGTGGTCGCCGACCCGGGACACTGGGGCGGCACGTGGTCGCAGCTCGAGCACCGTCATGTGACGGTCGGCGCGGGTGGGGCGGTGCGCGAAGGCGATTTGACCCTGGCGACGGCGTTGCGTTTGCGCGCCAAGCTTCCCAACGTTCGTTTGACCCGCACACAGGTGGCGGAGACGACTTTCCCCGCGGGCGTGCGCGCGGGCTACGACCCCGCCCACGAGCGGCGCATCATCTTGGGCGAGAGCTTCTCGCCCTGGCTCGGTTGGCCGACCTTGATGGACCACGTCGTCATGTGGCCCGAGCGGCGGGCCTTGGCGGGCTCGCGTGCCTACGAGGCTTACACACACTACGATCTCCGCTCGCGCCCGGCCGACGTGCAGTCCGACGAGATCTTCGTGTCCATTCACTACAACGTCGCGAGCGTCGGCCAAGCGGACGGCATCATGGCCTTCATCTACGGCAATGCGCTCGAGGGGGAGCTGTCGACGCCGTCACAGCGTTACTGGGCGCTGCGCCGGGCGCTCGACGGGACCCTATCGGTCTCCCTCGAGCTCGCGACCCGGTTCGCCTGGAGCCTGCAACGACGCCTGGCGCTGCCCCCGATTGGGCCGGACCCCGACGACAAGCGCCCTAACCGCGTCACCCTCGACGAAAAAGCCGGCGTCCATGCACGCAATCTCGCGGTCCTGCGCCGCGCCCCCGGGCCGGCGGTGCTCCTCGAAGGACCCTGTATGAACGCCGACGCCGAATATCCCCGCTTCCTTTCCGAGCGCGTGAACCTCGACGGGGTGCTGGTGCCGGTTCGAGCGGAGGAGTACGCGGACGCCATCGCGGACGTCGCGCGCGAGTTTTTTGCGTCTTCCGATCTCAAGCCGTAACTTCGCCCCCATGAAGAACCTGCTGGCTACGGTCTTGGGTGCGTGCGTGGCGATGTTGGTGACCAGCGGAGTCGTTGCCTTGGCGACGGCGCAGAGCGACAAGGCTCCTGCGCATGAACGCCTGGAAGCCCACCCGGTCGACGACGAGACGCTTCCTGACGGCGAGGCTTACGCCCTCTCCGAGGACGAGCTCGACCAGCGGATCTCGGCGCTCATCGATGCGCAATACCTGCAAGTGGTCGAAAAGCGCGTGGCTCTGTAGCCTCCTCGTCCTCGCCTGCTCGCGCCAGCTCGCCGCCGAGCCGCCGCCGTTCAGACCGTTGGTCGTGCGTCACGCCCGGACCCTCCGCAACAAGCTCATGACCGTCGTCGTGCGCGACGGCCGCATTGCCGAGGTGTTGCCCGACGACGCCGAGGTCGCCGGCGAAACTCCGGCGAACCGCTTCGACGCCGCGGGGCGCTGGATGTTGCCGGCGTTCATCGATAGCCACGTCCATGCGGCTTATCTGAAGACCATCGTGCGCGACCCCAACCGCGGCGTCGCGGGCGCGGTCGATCTCGGCATGCCGGTCGATGCGATGGGCACGCGCATCCCAGGCCTCGAGCTTTTGGTCGCCGGACCCCTGCTGACGGCGTCGCGCGGTTACCCGACGCAGGGTTGGGGGAGCGCTGGCTACGGACTCGAGGTTGCCGGCCCTGGTGAAGCGGGCGCGGTGATCGAGCAGCTCGTCGCGAAGAACGCGCGGGTCGTGAAGCTCGCGTTCTCGGAGCCACCAACGCTCGATGAAGCGACCGCGAGGGCGATCGTTGAAGCGGCGCACGCGCGCGGGCTCAAGGTCGCGGCGCACGCTTTGACGGACGCCCATGCGGCACTGGCTGCCCGGGTTGGTTGCGACGTGCTCGCGCATACTCCGGTCGAGCCGCTTGCCGAGGCAACATTCGCCGCGTGGAGCGCTAAGGCGGTCATCAGCACGCTCGCCGCGTTCGGCGGTGGCGGAGCGGCCATCGCCAACTTGCACGAGCTGCGCGCCCGCGGCGCCACTGTCATGTACGGCACCGACTTCGGCAACAGCACCGCTGTCGGCATCCAGAACGCCGAGGTCTTCGCGCTCTTGCGGGCCGGCTTCGATATGTCCGCCATAGTGGACGCGGCAACCAGAGTGCCGGCGGCCTACTGGGGCTTCGACGGTCTTGGCGCCGTCGCGGTCGGCCAGCGCGCGAGCTTCTTCTTCACCGCGGACTCACCCATCGACCGGCCGGACACGCTCGCCGTGCCCATTCGCGTCTTCATCGATGGCGGCGAGCGGCGGCCTTAGAGGACTGACGCCCCGGCATGAGCCGCCCGCACAACTGTGCGCCGCGCTGGCCGATGACCTCCGGCTATCACCGTGCCCGGAGGGCCAAGCCTCGTGAACAAGTCCGTCGCCATCACCCGAGTCGCTCGAGCCAACACCTCCGATGAGCGGCTGCTCGCGCGCGCGGACGAAGCGACCGGGAGTCCTGACCGACTGACGAGCGTCGCCGAAGTCGACGCCTTTCTCGCGAAGAGCGCCGACGCGCGGGCGCTCACCGATCCCAAGGAAGTCACGGCGCTGCGTGGCAAGATCGACGCGCTGGCCAACGCGGCGCCTCTGCCGAGCGCCGAGCGTGTGCTTGCGGAACGAACGATCACCGCCGAGCAAGCCGCGGCGCTGTTACAGCCTGGCGAGCGGGTCCTCGTGCCGGTTGGTCACATGGCGCCTCTGACCATCCTCGGGGCGCTGGCGGCGAGGGCGCGACTGCCGGGCGAGCTCGACGCCAAGCGACCATTGAAGCTCTTCGGGACGGCCGTCTTGGTCGATCCCAAGCTCTACGAAGGCGAGGGCAAGATCGTCCCCGAGGCCATCTTCGTCGACAACAGCTCGCGTGCCGCCATCGCCACCGGGCGCGGCTCGTTCATCCCCAGCTTCTTCCACCGACTGCCCGGATTGATTCGCGGCGGCGAGCTCCCGATCGACAAGGTCCTCCTGCGCGTCAGCCCCCCCGACGCCGAAGGTTATGTCAGCATCGGCACCAGCGCGGTCCTCGAGCCGGTGGCCATCGAGCACGCTAAAACGGTCATCGCCGAGATGAGCCCGAGCGTGCCTCGGGTCGGTGGCGCGTGCCGCGTCCATGTCAGTGAGCTCGATCATATCGTGCGCTCGGAAGCGCCGGTCATCACCGTGCCGGCGCCGCCGGCGAGCGCCGAAGAAGTCGCCATCGCGTCGAACATCGTCGGCTTGGTGCCCGACGGCGCGACCCTGCAGTTTGGCATCGGGGGGTTACCCAACGCGGTTGCCGCGCGGCTCGCGGAGCAAGGCCGCAAGGGGTTTCACATTCACTCGGAGATGATCGCCGACGGCGTCATGTTGCTCGCTAAAGCGGGCGCGGTCGCGGGTCCCATCGAGTTCAGCTTCGCCGGCGGCTCGGCGGAGCTGCTGCAGTGGATGGACGGCAACCCGCAGCTCGTCGCCCTGCCCATCGACGCATGCAACGACCCGGTCGCGCTCGGTAAGATCGACAAGCTCATTGCCATCAACACGGCGCTGCGTGTCGATCTGAACGGCCAGGTCAACGCCCAAATGATCAACGGCAGCTGGTACAGCGGCGTCGGCGGCCAAGTCGACTTCATGCGTGGAGCCTCGCGCTCTCCCGGAGGCGCCGCGATCCTCGCCCTCGCCTCGACGCGCACCATCAAGGGCGCCGATGGTCAACCCCAGGTGATCTCGTCCATCGTCCCGTACCTTGGCACCGATGACGTGGTCACGACCTCGATGCACGACCTTCAGTACGTCGTCACCGAGCACGGCGTCGCCAAGCTCGAGGGCAAGTCCACCCTGGAGCGCGCCGAAGCGCTGATCGCGATCGCCGACCCGCGATTCCAACCCGAGCTGCGCCAAGCCTTCGCTGATCGCCTCCGGCGCGTCGGCGAGGCCAGCCGTCCGAAGACGACGCGCAAGGACTAGTGTACAAAAGACCCATGGACGCAGGCTTGCGCGCCACCGCGGGTCTCGGCCGCAGCCTCATGGTGAAGCGACAGCGCGGCATCCTCGATGCCATCGGTGCGCGTGTCGGCACCAAGGTCGTCTATCTGAAGGCCGCGTGGGCCGACCCTGTACTCTATAGCGGACTGGGCGAGCGCTGGGGGGTCGATATCGACGTGCTCGTCGAGCCTCGGGCATTCGACGCCTTCGCCGCTGAGCTGCGCGCCCACGGCTTTCGTGGTGACCGCCTGCTCGCCCATCATGCGCTGCGCGGCCTGCCGTTCCGCGCTCCCGCGGACCTCATCGACGTCGACCTGCATCGCGCGCTTGGTCCGCGCCCGTGGTTTCCGCTGGACGACGAGCGTCTCCTCGAGCGGGCACACGCCTGGGACAGCGTCGACGGACCGATCATGGGGCTATGCGCCGAAGACCAAGTGGTCCACGCCGTCGTCCACTATGCCGGCGCTCGCTTCACGCTCGACGATCGCCATCTGGGCGACGTCTTTCGTCTGCTCGCGCGGCAAGCAGTCGACTGGCAAGCGGTGATCCGCACCTGCGCCGACGCACACCTTACGATTGCCCTCCACGTGCTCGCTGACATGTTGCGGCGCCGCGGCGGCAAGGTGCCCGAGATTCCACTTGCGACGGCGGAGCGTCTGCGTGTCGACCTCCTGCGCCGCCTCTTCAATCTCGGTGGCGAGCGCCGCGTCTGGACCACGGGGCACGTGGCCAACATCCGCGTCGAGCTGCTCGCATTGTTGCCTCTGCTGTCGACGCGCACGTCGGCCCTGCCGCGCTTCTTGGCTTCGGCGGTCGCGGCCCGACTGCGAAAGACCTCATCGACCAGCGTCGACGCGGTGCTTTAGCGACGATTCGGCGCGCAGGGGGTGCCGTCCGTCGGACCGCAGCTGGCGGCGGGCTTGCACGCTTGGGGACCACACGACGCCTGTGCCGCCACGGGCTTGCTGCTCAGCATCAAGGTGCCGACGATCGCTGGCGCAACATAGACACCCAGCTTGAGGAGGGCCCGTCGCGCTAGCAGCTCGGACTCGCTCTGGCTGTCCTCGAGGTCTTTCGCCATGACTACCGCCTGAGGAAAAGACTAGGCGATGGCCGTGTTGCCGTCAATTCGAGCCGCCCGGGCCTGCGAGCAGGCTCTCCAGGAGCTCGGCGCTCTCGGCGATCGACTGACCGCGCACCGCGTAGGCAGGCATGCCGCTCACGACGTCGGTCGCTATCGCGAGCGCTCGTGCATCCGTGGTGAGGCTCTGTCCCCAGAACGCCACCAACGCCTCGCCGCTGGTGAGACGACGCAGCTCGCCGGGGCCTTGACTGAGGTGCACCCAAGTGTGGCGTTCCAATGCCGTCACGCTGCGTCGCTCGGGGGGCGGCGCGACCCAAACGCTCTGAGCAGCTCCCGAGCCCGCCACCGCTACCCGCATGCCTTGCGTGAACATCGCATCGGGGCGGCTCTCCAATGTGAGTGGGCGCCCAAGGCCGCGGCAGACCCCACGTTCGTCGATGAGGGTCATCTCATCGGTGACATAGCTCGCCCCTTTCGCGACGAGCGCCAGCGCCATCGTGCTCTTGCCCGCGCCCGACGCGCCGACGAGCACGAGCCCACGGTCGTCGTGCGCCAAAGTGGCGGCGTGCACGAGCCAGCGTCCCTGCGCCGCGCGCATCACCCTGTCATAGATATCCAGCTCGATGGCGCTCACGACTTCGTGCTCGCTTGCGCTCTCGTAGAGCACCACGTCGTTTACACGCGCCGTGTACGACGAGGCCTGGTCGATCGTGTAAGCGTAGTCCTCGGCGCGGGGTACGAGCTCGTAACAGCTCGTGAGCATGTCGAGGGTTGCGGCGACCGTGGGGACGTCGGAGGCCACGCTCACCGTCAGGTCGAGCGCGCGAAAGCACCGACGAAAGCTAGCTGACATCGTCGAGGAGCTTCGCCTCCGCGAGCTGCTTGAGGACGGCGTTCACATCGCGTGCAATTTGCTCGGGCGCGACCTCGGGGAAACGCTCACCGATGATGCGTGCCATGCCTTCCACGTCGTGTGCGCCGTCACAGAGCGTCCAGATCACGCTCCCCAGCGGATTGAGCACGAGCACCCCACTACCATCGGGCGTGAGCAACACCCGCTCGCCATCGGGCAGCTCCCGGTCGGTCACCGTGGCGTGTCGTAGGGGCGCACGGGCTGTCATCCCTTCCCCCCAATCCGCAGCATGAAGGCAGCGGCCTGGCACTCAGTGCATTGCAACGAGCGCTTGAGTGCGTCGAGCATGATCACGTCGTCTCGCGTCGGTAGGGCATCGAGGTCGGGTGCTGCGACGATGTCGACGAGCCGCGCTCCGGGGACGCGGCCCAAGACGTCCTTGCGATTGAAGATACACGGCGTTACCTCTCCAGCGGCGGTGACGCAAAGCCTGCCTCGCGGGCGATCGGAATCGTTGTCGGGCGGGCGCGGTAAGTGGGCGGATGATGCTCGCTCGACCTTCCCATCCCAGTAGTCACCACGCCCCGCCGCGTGTGTGCCCGCGACGCTGACGTCGGTCACTCCCATGGCCTCGAGCATGGCGATGGTGGCGGCCACGTCGTCTGCGTTCTCACGCATGACGATGATCGAGACCCTCACCGCGTGGCCGGCCGCGAGAGCACGGGCGATCGCGGCCCGCGTTCGTGCTTGGCTCCCGGGGGTGCGGGTGATGGCGTCATGGTGCGCGGCATCGTGCGAATAGAACGAGAACGCGAACGCCGGACGACGGCGCGATAGCTTCGCGAGCAGCTCGTCCTTCAAGGCGAGACCATTGGTGTAGATCTCGACGGTAAGGCTCGGATCCGCGGCATCGACGAGCTCGGGCAAGAACGAGCACAAGAGTGGGTCACCGCCGGTGAGCTGGACGCGTCGGAATCTCAGGCTCACGGCGTCGTCGAGGAGCGTCTCGCAGGTGGCGCGATCCAATGCGGTGGTCACCTCGGGGCTCGAGTCCGCATAACAATGGAGGCAGCGCTCGTTGCAGCGGCCGGTTAGCTCGATGAACAGAGTGTCGAAGCCACCAAGCTCGAGCGATGCGCGCGGGCTCCAGGCCTGGCGACGCTGATCCGCGAGCAGGGCGCTGATCAAGGGTTGAGCCAGGCTCAGGGCACGCACGCGCTCACTCTGTTCACCGCGCTCGAAGCAGTGCCAGAGATCGTGTGCAACCTCGCCGTCGGCGACGAGCCGGGTGCCCGTCACGAAGTCGAGCAGCTCCAAGTGACTTGCATCGCGCCAGCGCGCCACGGCCGGTAGGTCGAGAAAGATGATTGGCGGCGGCATGCGTCGCAACCCTACGTGCTCGCTTGCACCGGCTTCAAGTCTCCCAGGTGAGGCGCGCTTGGTGCACGGCGCGCGAGCTCGCGGACCGCGGCGACGAGATCAGCCTGCAGCGCTTCTGATGTCTCGTGATGGTTGTGGTACTTGCTCATGATGTCGAGGGCGTTCGCCTGGATGCGCAGTCGCTGCTCGGGAGTGACGGGCCCGAGCTTCTTGAGCCCGGCGATGACGAGCTCGACGTCGTAGGGTACGAAGCGGTAGCGGCGCCACTCACGCAGGCCGATCTCCTTGAGGACGGCCTGGAACGTCACCGGGTTGGTGCGCGCGTTTCCGAATGGACCACGGAGGATGCCCCACTCCTGGCCGCGAGGGAGGTCCTTCAAGAGGCGCTCGGCCTGGTCGCCCGGCACGGCGTCCGACAAACACACGTACTTGTAAGCATGCTCGAGGCGCAGCTTCGCCGTGTTGGCCAGGTCGATCGCATAGTTGTAGTGCGTCTGCGCCATTGCTGGGTCGGTCGCCACGGGCGCGGCTGTTTTTTGCATGATGAGGCTACGCGCGATGGCGAGCCCCGAGCCGATCCCGGCGGCGGTCAGGGCCGCGAGAAGAGGCAACGAAGCGCTCTGGCTGAACGCGAGGCCGAGGCTCAGGAGCCAGGCCGAGCCTGCGGCGCCCGGCAAGGCGTAATCGGCTACGAGAAGGGTGCGCACCGTCGAGGGGGGCAGCGCCGGCACGGTTTCTTGCCTCGGGGCGAGCGCGGTCGAGGGTCGAGGAGCCTGCGCTTCTGGTTCTCCGGGCGGCACGATGGCCGCGGGGTCGAGCTTGAATTGCGAGACTTCGATTGACACGCGTAACACCTCGACTGAATCGAACCCTTTATCGGGCAATCGCGGTCGCGGTTGCGCCTCCACGGCAGTCGCCTTGGCGCACCCCAGCGCCTAGGGGTCGAGGCCGCCGCCGCGACCGCCGGTGTTACCACCCCCGTTGCCGGTGTTCGGCGTCCCCACTTGCTGCTGATAGTGCTGCTTCAACGCCGCGAGATCGGCCGCGCGCGCGGCGCGGAAGTCGACGTAGGCATCGAGCTGATTCAGGCCCGAGATCATTTGCTCCGTGACCGCGTCGTTCATTTGCGCCGGCGTCAGACCTGCTTGGACCTCCGCCGACATCTTCACCGGCAAGCCTTCGGGACCGATGATCTGGAACTCGACGACCTGGAAGCCAGAGTTCTTCGGGACAGCGGGGCTCGCCGTCATGGTTTGCGCCATGAGCGAGCGCGACGGTTGTGACACCGCGTTGCCGAGCACCTCTTCGACGCGGCCCATCAGGCCGTCATAGGTGCCCAGGATGGACTGATAACCCTTCAAGGCGTTGGCGGCGCCGGCGACGTCGCCGTTGGCCATCGCGAAAACGTACGACCGCGAAAGCTCCTCGGCGGTGATGCCGAATCCGTTGAGCTCGGTATACGCGAACCCCTTGTACAGCGAGCTTCCTGAATTCGGCCACTCCATCCGCAGCAGATACGGGCTCGCCGGGTCGAGAGCCGCGGCGGCGTAGTCGAGCACGTGCTGCGCCTCGTGACGAACGATGCTCGGCGCGAATGCATCGAAACCGATGAACTCGAGCCCGTCTGGCCGCGTGCCCACGGGGAAGATCCACGTGCCATCGCTGAGCCTCGGCACCGTGCCACCGACGTTTTGGTAGTCGAACAGCGACTCGCGCAGTGCCAGGTCGTAAACGCTGGCTCTGCCGCGCGCGACCCCCAGGGAATCACTCAACGGGCCGACGAGCACGGTGGCGATGTCACGCGCCGAGTCGAAGCTGTCGTAGAAATGTTTGGTCTCGACGGCGAGGTCGACGGCGGCGATGCGCGCCGAGACGTCGTCGACGTTGGCGAGCGCCGTCGGTTGTGGGCCCGGGCTGAGGAAGTCCATGTGCTTCACCACGGAGCCAGGATTGTCCGGCAGCAGCAGACCGGCCGCGTCGGCCAGCGTCCGCACCGTGACGTTGCTCGCGGCGCTCAAGCCTTCGGTCGTCACCGCCGTGCCGGCGACGGCGCCGCGCGCGAGCCCAGTGACTCCGAACACCGACGCGATGCCGCCAAACAACTTGAGCGTTTCCACGGCGGCTTGCTGTGGCGTGAGAGGCTTGCCCAAGCTATCGAGCGCCTCGACGCCGCCTTTGAACGAATTGATGATGGCCTGAAAGCCGCCGCCGACCGCGACCAACACGGCCTCGCCGGTGCTGTCGGTGTTGTCGACCAGACGCTTCGCGGCGCTCTGTCCAGCGTTCAAGAGGTAGTTCACGCCCGCGCCCATGAGCTCAGTGAAGGTCATGGTCTGGCCGTTGATCTCCTGGCTCTGGGCGAAGGCGGTGAAGCCGTTCACGGCACTTCGATAAAGCTCGCCGAAGCCCGCGGGTAGGTTTGCCAGGTTGTTGGCGATGTTGAGCGCGAGACTGTCGACGGCCACGGTTTCGTTCGGCTTCATCGTGGCCAGGCGATGGTCGTTACCGTTGACGGCGTAGGTGACGGCTACCAGCTCGGGCGTGAAGCCTTGCGACTGCCAGTACTTGGTATCGACGCCCCCCTGAGCCAACACGCCCCACTTGTTGGCGGTGATCTCGGCTTGGAAGTCCGCGTAGGTCCCTCCCTTGGTCGCCTTGAACTCACGGAACGCCTTGACGCTCTGACCGCTTTGGCGGACGAGGTCCTCCTCCGTCACCGTGGTGTAGAGCTTGCCGTTCCACTCGACCAGGCCGCTGCCGCTGTCGCGGGCTTGGCGAAGCGCCTCGCCTCGGGTGCCGCCTTGCACGGAGACGACCTTACCTTGCGGATCGGTGATGACGCGCCGATCGCCGACGACCTCGAGCATCGCTCCATTGGCATCGCGCTGTTTGATGATGGCGCCGGTATCCGGATCGCGCCAAGTCTCGAGACCATTCTGATCCTTGGTGTACGTTTTAGAGGTGAGATCCGGGGGCGGAGCATCGACGGCGACGTCGTCGGGCACGAACGAGGTCATGGTCGCGTCGAGGCCGTAGCCACCCTCCTGGAGCGCGGCGAGCTCGAGGGGGCTGGCGCCGCCGAGCACGGAGCCGAACAGAGACAAGGTGCCGTCGAAGTCCGGGGTGAAGCCGTCGAAGCTCACGGAGCCGGCCGCCAAGCCGAAGATGTCCTCGAGCCCGGTGAACAAGCTCTCGCCGGTGAGCTGGTCAGTCAGCGCATCACTCAACGTCGCCGTCCGCCATACCGGATTCGCGAGCGCACCGGTGAAGGCGTCCGCCGAAACGATGCGATTGCCATCACTGTCATAGGTGGTGGCAACGACCTGGCCGTCATCACCCTCATCGAGCTGGGTAATGCTGCCGTCCGGGTTGCGGGTGATCATGCCGGTATCGGTCTTGACGAAGACGTGCGTGCCGTCCGCGCCCTCGACGGTGGTCACCTGGTCCGCGCGACCGGCCGCGAAGGCACCGACGAAGTCACTGGCGGAGAGCTTGCCGTCGACCGCTGAAGCACCCAAACGTCCGATGATGTCGCCGGCGCGACCACGACCGAACTGTTCGTCGAGCACTTTACCGAAGTCGGATCCGTCGACGAAGTTGGTGATGAAGCTGCCGAAGCCACCCGCCGCGGCCGCGAGCAGTAGGCCCTCACCATCGAGGCCGTTGCCGGACATGAGCTGGTTGATCGCCGTGTTCCCGAGATTGCGGGCGCCGGCGGCGATGACCTCAGCGACCGCCGGGCTGATGCTGTCGCCGAAGGCCCCGGCGACGTAGTTTCCGAAGTCCGCGGTGTACTGCTGGGTGAAGTAGCTCACCGCGGCGCCGGCGATGACTTGGCCGAATGACGCGCCGTCGGACAGCTGGAAGCCGGCGTTGAGCATCATCGAAACGTAGGGTCCGACGCCGGGGATGAAGCTCGCCGCGACGCTGAGGATCGCGCGGCCAACCGGGCCCTCGAAGAAGCCCTGGCGACGCGCGTTGTTTTTCTCGACCGCGGCCTCGACGAACTCGCGGTTCGCGAGCACGCCGAAGCGTTCGTCGTACTTGAAGAGAACGTTACGAACCGCCTCTTGTTGCTCGGGCGTCGTCGCGCCGTAGCGCCCGTAGATATCGCCGAGCATCTCGTTGACGTCGTCGTTGATCGGGCCGATGTCGCCGATTTGCGCCCAGTCAGCGGCGAGCCTGTCGTCGACGATGGCGACGTAAGCTCTCTCGACACCGCCCCCCGCCATGCTCATCCGCGCGTGCGAGGCGTCGAGCCATGCGTCGCCGCTGCCCGCGCCCGAGTAGTTGAACGCGATCTGCAGGTCCATCGGTACGTCGAGCGGAAGGCCGATGGCGCTGAGGTACGCGTCGCGCGTCCCATACACCGCGGGCACGACGGTGCCGTCTTCGCCGCCCGAGAAGTAGCTGGCTTGAACCATGTACTGCTCGTGCTCACCGAGATACGTGGCGATGGCGCTGTCGTCGTTTCCGCGATTGCGGAGCTCGGCGATGGTCTCGTCGCGCGAGAGCATGCGCGTTTGCGTTTGGGTGTAGTGTTCGCCCTCGCCGCCGTAGACCTCGAACTCGAAGCCGACCGGATAGGCCGCGGCATCCCGGAGATGCTGGCCGACGCTCGTCACCTGATCGCTGCCCGCGAGCAGGTAGGCGCCATGCTCGCTCGCCCGGGCGCGTGCAGTGACGGCCTCGGAGAGCCACTGATAGACGCCATCCTGACCGGTGCGGCCGGCATCGCCGATAGCCCAGAACCAGCCGCCCGGAGGGGGGGCATCGAAGCTGCCGGTGAAGTAGTCGTTCGGCGCCGCGAGGGGCGCTTGCTCGAGAGGTGACGTCGCTGTTTGCTGCGCGGCCTTTTGCGCGACCGGTTGGCTTTCAATGGTCTGCGCCGAGGCGGGCGCGGCCTGCGCCGTGACGGGCGCGACCTGTGCCGCGACCAGCGCCGTGACGATCGGCTCACTCGCGTACTGAATCGCCGCGTACATCGCGGTGCCCTGCTCGTGATAGCCCTCGGCGATGAGTGCGTCCGCTTCAGCGGTCGCGGCGCGAAGGTTGTCGACCGGCACCTGGAGGTCCTCGGTGATCGTCAGGCCGGCGAGCTGGGTCTCGAGCTCCTGGGCATACGGCCCGGGCTCGGTTACGGCGTCGGTCGTGCCCGACACCAAGACGGCTTGGTCGGTCGCCTCATCGTCGGTGGGGAGCATGACCTGGGGAACAATCTCCGCCTCGGCTGCCGCGATACGCGCGGCTTCGAGCTGAGCATCGTTTGCCGCCTGAGCATCGGCGGCGGCCTGCGCTTGCGCGGCAGCGCGGCGTTGGGCCTCGAGAGCCAGCTGCAGGTCGATGTTGCGCTGGGCCAGCGTCTCCCAATCGTCTTGGCGCTCGAGCTGGGTTTCGACGAGCAGTCGGGAAAGATTGACGCCTTCGTTTCTCATGGTGGGTACCTCGCTCCGTAGACGATGGTACCCTGGCCTAAGCCCCCGGGCTGACGCGCTTATCTGACGGCGTGACGGCTCTGACGCGGCGGCGTGACGGGGGTCACATGACAGGGTCGGAACGACTCGACCGTCGTCACTGCCAAAGGGTCAGCGCCACCTTGCCGAAGTGCTCGCCGCTCTCCATGAAGCGAAGAGCATCGTGGATCGCGTCGACGGGGAAGACACGGTCGACCACCGGCCGCAGCCGTGCTTGCTCGACGGCCCGCGCGAAGTCGGCCGACACCGTGGCATCGCCGACGAACACGCCTTGGATGCGAATGTTCTGCATGAGCACGGGCGTCAGGTTCAGCGGTTTCTCGACGCCGGCCAGGACCCCAATGAGGCTGATTTGTCCGCCCGGGCGGACAGAGCGAATGGACTGTTCGAGGGTGCCGACGCCACCGACTTCGATGACCTGATCGACGCCGTCGTTGCCGACCAGCTTGCGGACCTCCTTCGACCAGTCGGGCGTGGCGCTGGTGTCGATGGTGAAGTCGGCCCCCAAGGCTTTGACGCGCTCGAGCTTGGCGGCGCTGCGCGACGTGGCGATGACCCGCATGCCGAGGAGCTTTGCGATCTGGATGGCGAAGATCGACACGCCGCCGGTGCCGATGGTGAGGACGGTGTCGCCCTTGGTGAGGTCGCCTTGGGTGGCGAGCGCGTTCCAAGCGGTGACGCCGGCACACGGGAGGGTCGCCGCTTCCTCGAAGGTCAAGTGCGCGGGCATGGGCACGACGCCGGTCTCGGGCAGCAGCAAGCGCTCTTGCAGGGCTCCATCGAGCGGACCGCCGAGGTTCTTGCTGATCGTCGCGCGGGTGGGGCGGCCGCCTTGACGATGCGGCGAGAACAACGTGGTGACGCGGTCACCGACTTCCACGCGCGTTACCCCCTCGCCGATGGCGACGATTTCGCCCGCGCCGTCGGACAGAGGGACCAGCGGCAACGGCTGTTTGGGGTTGTACTCGCCGCGTACCATGCGCAGGTCGCGGTAGTTCAGCGAGCAGGCGCGCATCTGCATGACGACCTCGCCCTTGCCGGGACGCGGTGAATCACGCTCGACGAGGCGAAGGTTGTCGATGCCAAAGGAGTCACTGATCGCATACGCGCGCACACATGAGGCTGTAGCGCGAGTGATGGGCGTGCGTCACGTCCGTTGTCGGGCTAATTTAGTCGTCGTCGCAATGGGTTACTACAAGCTGCACGATCCAAAGCGTGGGGTCTTGGGGCCGATCCGCCTCGAGTTGGTCCGCGAGCTGATTGCCATGGGCACCGTCGGCCCCGATGTGCGCTTTGCGCGCAATAGCGGACCATTTCTGCCGCGCCAGAGCTTCGAGGAGCTCGAAGTGCTGGTCGGCAGCGCGCCGCCTCTGGAAAATTTCGAGGGCAACCTCAAGAGCCGCACGTTCTTCAGCGTCTTCTACGAGCTCTTCTTGAAACGGGCGACCGGGCTGCTCTCCGTGCGTCGCGGCGGACACAACAAGGACGTCTTCCTCGAGCAAGGTCACCCGGTGTTCGCGGCCTCGAACATCGAAAACGAGCGCTTCGGCTCCTATCTGGTCAGTCGCGGTGAGCTCTCCCCCAAGGCGCTCGAGGATGCGCTCGACGTCATGACCACCAGCGGCGACAGCCTTGGAGTCACCCTCATCAAGACGAACGTCATGGAAGAGCCCGACGTGATCGCGGCGTTGCGTGATCAGCAAATCATGCGCCTGGTCGATCTCTGCGCCTGGGATGACGGCGAGCTCACGTACTTCGACGAGCAGCGCTACGTCGGAGAGAAGTTCGACCTCCGGCTCGACGCGGCGGAGCTCTTGGTGCGGGCGGCCCGTGACCTTCCTGAAAGCATCCTGCTCGACCGCCTCGGTAAGGGCAAACATCAACGTGTCGAGCTCTCGCCCGACGTGTCGCTCGAGGAGACCGAGTTCAAGCTGACGCCCACGGAGCGCACCGTACTCAGCCAGCTCGACGGCTCGAGCACGCTGACGGCCTTGCTGGGACGCTTCACCGACAATCCGCAGCGACGGCGCTCCGCCATCATGGTCGTTTACCTGCTGTGGGAAGCTGGGCTACTCACGTTCCATGCTGCTTAGGAGCTGCTTGATCGCGGCCCTGATACTCGCTGCTGGTTGCGCGCGTCGCGACTTCGGCGGCTTGTGCAAGCTCGCTACCGAGATCCTCACCGAGCCGCGCACCACACCCCCGATGCGCTTCGCGCGCTTCATGGAGCAGGCTCCGAACGTAGCCTTCGGTCGTCAAGCGCGTCGACTCGTGGAAGCAATCGCCAACGCGCCGCCGGACATGCGCTACGAGCTGACGGTCGCGAGCGCACGCGAGGCCGGTCTCGACGCGTGGAGCTGTCCGGCGCTCGCGAGCGTGCTCAACCCGCCCGCCGAAACGTCAAATTGAGGCGCTGAGGGCCGAGCGCCGGGTGGTGGCCCGGCGCCAGCCGCTTGACCCCGTGGTACATGCGCCGCGCTGGTCCGCCAAAAACGACAACGTCGCCGTGCTCGACGTCGAGGTCGAACGTCGGATGTTTGCGCGTGTCGCCGCCGATGGTGAAGCGCGCCGGTAAGCCGAGCGACACGGAGACGATGGGCTGGGAGAAGTCGAGCTCGTCGCGATCTTGGTGCAAGCCCATCTGGGCGCCGGGGACGTACTGGTTGACGAGGCAGGCGTCGGGGTCGAACGGCGCGAAGCCGGCGTCGGCGGCGCAGCGCTGGGCGAGAGTCGAGAGTGCCGCGGGCATGGCTGGCCACGGGTGTCGTGTCATTGGATCGACGAGTGAGTAGCGGTAGCCGTCGGCGTCGGAGACCCAGCCGAGCCTGCCGCAGTTGGTCATGCGCACCGACATCGGACCGCGCGGCGTGACCATGGTGCGCAGGGGCGCCGCGGCGATCACCGCGTTCACGGCGTCGAGGATGGCTGGGTCGCGGGCCACGCCAGGCAGCAGGACGACACCTTCGGGAAGTTGGTTTGCCACGAAGAGGTTCATGAATTGGACCGCAAGTTTCGGAGTTTCGGGGCCTGCGCCCTTGGACATGATGTGCACACAAGGAGCCTCGAGTATGAGTGCATTTGCAATGTCTGCTGCTGTGTCCGATGCCGCGCGTTACCAAGCGATTCGTGATCGCGACCGTGAGGCCGACGGCACCTTCTACTACGCCGTCGAAACCACCGGGGTGTTCTGTAAGCCGAGCTGTGCCTCGCGTTTGCCACGCCGCGAGAACGTCCGGTTTTTCGGGAGCACCGCGGCCGCCGAGCGCGCCGGGTTTCGGGCCTGCAAGCGCTGCAAGCCGACGACTCCCGTCGCGGCGCACGGCGATATCGTGGCTCGGGTTTGCGCGGTCATCGATGCCAGCGATAGCCGCCTGTCGCTCGAGGTTTTGGCGCGTGCGGTGGGCATGTCACCGTATCATCTCCATCGCGTCTTCAAGGCGGCGACCGGGCTGACGCCGCGGGCCTATGCCCAGGCGCGGCGTCGCCATCGGGCGCGGACGGCGCTGCGGGGTCGCGGCACCGTGACGCAGGCGATGTACGACGCCGGCTTCGAGTCGAGTGGACGCTTCTACGCTGAAGCGGACGCGAGCTTGGGGATGACGCCCAAGGCGTTCAAAGGTCGTGGTGTTGGAGTCGCGGTGCGTTACGCGGTGGCGCGCTGCACGCTCGGCAAGGTGCTGGTGGCTGCCGGCAACCGCGGCGTCTGCGCCATCTATCTAGGCGGCGACGAAGACAAGCTGGTTGCCGACTTGCGTGAGAGCTTTGCCAACGCCGTGTCCGTCAAAAAGGACGACTCGCTCGCGGCTTGGGTGCGCTCCGTGGTGCGCCACATCGATGAGGGCGCGGTCATCGATTTGCCACTCGAGCTACGCGGCACGGTCTTCCAGGAGCGCGTCTGGAACGCGCTTCGCAAGATCCCCGCCGGCACGACGATGACCTACGCCGAGCTCGCCAAGAAGATTGGCAAGCCGCGCGCCGTTCGCGCCGTCGGCACGGCGTGCGGCCGCAACGAGATCTCGGTGCTCGTGCCTTGTCATCGCGCCGTCGGCTCGGACGGCAAGATGCACGGCTATCGCTGGGGCATCGACGTGAAGGAGCGCTTGTTGGCGCTCGAAGGCGAACGGAAGCGCAAGTGATAGCGGAGCGGCCTACTTGTCGTAGTCGCTCATCGGCGGGCACGAGCACACGAAGTTGCGATCGCCGTAGGCGTTGTCGACGCGCGCCACCGGCGGCCAGTACTTGGCGGCCTTCACCCACTTGGCCGGGTATGCCGCCTGCTCGCGACGATAGGCATGCGACCACTCCGTCGCGGTGACTTCCTCGGCGGTGTGCGGGGCGTGCTTCAGCGGATTGTCGTCGCGCGAGAGCTTGCCTTCTTCGATGCTGCGAATCTCTTCGCGGATGGCGATGAGCGCGTCGCAGAAGCGGTCGAGCTCGGCCTTCGACTCGCTCTCGGTGGGCTCGACCATGATGGTGCCAGCGACCGGCCAGGACATCGTCGGAGCGTGGAAGCCGAAGTCCATGAGCCGCTTGGCCACGTCCTCGACGCCGATGCCGGCCGTCTGCTGGAACGGACGCATGTCGAGGATGAACTCGTGCGCGACTTGGCCTTTACTGCCCTTGAAGAGCACCTTGTAGTGGGGCTCGAGGCGCTTCGCCATGTAGTTGGCGTTGAGGATGGCGACCTGAGTGGCCTTCGTCAGCCCTTGGCTGCCCATCAGCATCATGTACACCCACGAGATGGTGAGGATCGAAGCGCTGCCCCACGGCGCCGCCGACACCGGACCGATGGCCTTGTCACCGCCGACCTTGGTGGTCGGGTGGCCGGGCAGATAAGCCGCGAGGTGCTTGGCGACGGCGATCGGACCCATGCCGGGGCCACCGCCGCCGTGAGGGATGGCGAAGGTCTTGTGCAGATTCAGGTGGCAGACGTCCGCGCCGATCTCACCAGGGCGGGCGAGACCGACCTGAGCGTTCAGGTTGGCGCCGTCCATGTAAACCTGACCGCCGTTCGAGTGGACGATGTCGCAGACCTCGCGGATGCCTTCCTCGAAAACGCCGTAGGTCGACGGGTAGGTGACCATCAGGGCCGCTAGGTCGCCCGAGTGCTCCTGCGCCTTGTTGCGGAGATCGGCGAGATCGATGTTGCCGCGCTCGTCGTTCTTCACCGCGACGACGCGCATGCCCGCCATGACGGCGCTCGCCGGGTTGGTGCCGTGCGCCGACTCCGGGATGAGGCAGACCTTGCGGTGACCTTGACCACGCTCTTTGTGGAACTGGCGGATGACGAGCAGCCCCGCGTATTCACCCTGCGAACCGGCATTAGGCTGCAGCGACACCGCCGCGAAGCCGGTGATGTCCGCGATCATGCGCTCGAGCGAGGTGAACAGATCGGTGTAACCACGTGTCTGCTCGCGCGGAGCGAACGGGTGCATGCGTGACAGCTCGGGCCACGACAACGGTATCATCTCGGCGGTGCCGTTGAGCTTCATGGTGCACGAGCCGAGCGGGATCATGCTGGTGTTGAGGGCGATGTCCTTCGCCTCGAGGCGGTGCATGTAGCGCAACAGCTCGGTCTCGGAGTGATGGCTGTTGAAGACCTCGTGGGTGAGATACGCGCTCTTGCGACGCAGCGCCGTGGGCAGCGCCGGGCCGGCGTTCTTCGCCAGGTCGTCGACGTCGAGCGAGCAGCCCTCGCAGAAGACAGTGAGCAAGATGGCGATGTCGCTCGCGGTGACGGTCTCATCGAGGGCGATGGTCACGGCGACCGGCGAAGCCTTCGCGAGATTGAAGCCACGGCTGCGGGCGCGGGCGAGCACGTCGTCGGCGGGCTCACCGGCGAGCTCGACGCGAATGGTGTCGAAATACTGATCGTGGGCGATCTTGAACTTCAAGATCTGCAGGCCCTTGGCGAGAGTGCGCGCCGCGAGGTGGACGCGATCGGCGATGCGCCGCAGCCCTTTGGGTCCGTGGTAGACCGCGTACATGCCGGCCATGTTGGCGAGGAGGACCTGCGCGGTGCAGATGTTGCTCGTCGCCTTTTCGCGACGGATGTGTTGCTCGCGCGTTTGCATGGCGAGGCGTAGCGCCGGGCGGCCCTTGGAATCCTTCGAAACGCCGTCGATGCGGCCGGCGAGCACGCGCTTGAAGCCCTCGGTGCACGAAATGAACGCTGCGTGCGGTCCGCCAAAGCCGAGTGGTACGCCAAAGCGTTGCGCCGAGCCGATGGCGATGTCCGCGCCCATTTCGCCCGGCGTCTTCATGAGGGTAAGCGCCAGCAAGTCGCCGGCGACCACGGCGACGGCGCCCGCGGCTTTCGCCTTGGCGAGGAGGTCGGTGTAGTCGACGACGCGGCCGTCCGCCGTCGGCGTCTGCACGAGCACGCCGAACACCTGGGCGGTGAGCTCGAAGCGGGCCGGGTCGGCGACGATGACCTTGATGCCGAGCGGCTCGGCGCGGGTCTTCAGGAGCTCGATGGTCTGCGGGAAGCAGTTGGCGGCGACGACGAAAGTGTCACGATCGGGCGACTGCGTACGGCACATCGCCATGGCTTCGGCGGCGGCGGTGGCTTCGTCGAGCAACGAAGCGTTGGCGATCGGAAGACCGGTCATGTCGCCGATCATCGTCTGGAAGTTGAGCAACGCCTCGAGACGGCCCTGGGAGATCTCGGGTTGGTAGGGAGTATACTGAGTATACCAGCCTGGGTTCTCGAGGATGTTTCGCTGGATCACCGGCGGCACGATGGTGTCGTAGTAGCCCTGGCCGATGAAGCTGCGGAGCACCTTGTTCTTGCCGGCCATCGTACGCAGCTCGGCGAGCAGCTCGTATTCGCCGCGCGCCGGCCCGACCTTGAGCGGCGCCTGGGTGCGGATGCTCTCGGGGACTGTGGCGTTGGTCAGCGCCTCGAGCGAGGCGAAGCCCAAGGCTTCGAGCATGGCCCGCTCTTCGTCGTGGCTGGGCCCGATGTGGCGGTCGACGAAGGTATCGACGGCATCGAGGGACAGGGGGACCGAGCTGAGAGTGGGCTCGTTGGCGTTCATGAGGTACTCCGCGGCCGACATTGGGCGGCGCTATAACACAGGCACGCGCCCTTGCCATCGGGGGGCCAAGGCTTCGCGCGATCGTGCTGGGTGTTGGTGGCTGTTCGCCGCCGGTAAACACCCGCGATTGAGTCAATCTGGCGATGGAGGTGGACTTTGGCCACACACCCGCCGCCCCCCGCCGGCCAAATCCCCAGCGTAGTGGCCCATTTCTGGGCCAAACGTGGCGCAGAACCTCACCAGAAAGGCCTTTCCAGGCGCTGGCACGGGGGCTGCTAGGTACTGCCTCACAGGTTGGTTCGAGGCGTGGCGACCGTCCGTATGGGATGTGATGGGGGGCGTCAGGTGAGCAACATCGTGGGTGTCGAGGGCGTCGAGGGGACGCGTTACGGGACGACCTACCGTGCTTTCGGGCGCGCTGAGTCGGACGTGGCGGTCGATGTTGTCGTGGGCCCATACCGGGTTCTCGAGGTGCTCGGCGAAGGCGCGTCATCGCGCGTTTACGTCGCCGAGCACCTCGAGGATGGTCGCCGCGTGGCGCTGAAGCTGATGCTTCCTTGCCACGGCGATAGCCTGACGAAGATCATGCGCTTCCAGCTCGAGTGCGAGCTGCTCGAGCGGCTCAGCCACCCGAACGTGGTGCGGCTCATCGAGCGCGGTCACTGCGAAGAGCGCTACGCCGCCATCGAGCTCTTGCAGGGCGAAACTCTGCGCGAGCGCCTCGTCCGCGAAAGCGTACTCTCGCTTCGCGACAGCTTGCAGATCGCGATTCAGCTCGCCGATGCCTTGGATGCCGTGCACGCCGCTGGCGTCATTCACTGCGACGTCAAGCCCGACAATCTCATGCTCACGCCCGGCGGCCTCATCGGCAGCGACAGTGTCAGCGTGAAGCTCTACGACTTCGACGCGGCTCGCTGGATCGACAAGGGCACCGGCCGCTCGACGGCCATCCTGCCGCACGGCGCCATCCTCGGCACACCCGGCTACATGGCTCCAGAGCAGGAGCA
>JBGGMJ010000104.1:0-4746 GCA_041288095.1 Myxococcota bacterium | reverse complement strand
CGTGAATGCCGGTGAGCATGGCATCGATCTGACGAGTCGCGCGGCGACGGTCTCCCACCTCCTGACCGGCGCCAACGCCTTCGCCGGCGTCGAGATCCAGAATGTCGCGGAATGGCTGCGCTTCGCCGGCATCCTCAGCGTCATCTCGAACGGTGCGACGACCTGTGACGTCGGCGCGGCGACCACCGGGCCGGCGCTGGACGAACCGAGCTGCACACCGACAAACCTCTCGGATCCCCAGCTCGCGGTCCGCCTGCTCACGCAGGAGCTCAGCCCGGCCTTCGTCGGCTACGTCGCCGACGACCCGGCGAACACGAGCGACACGGCCGGCACCACCGGCGTGCCCGCCGCCGAAACTGTCTTCGACTACGCGGGCGCCAGCAACCGCTATCGCGGCTGGCTTGCGAATGGGGCTGGCCTTCTCTTGGCCAGCGGCAATCGCAACTGCCCGGGCAACAGCGGCACCTGTTGGGGCGCGCCCGGTACGGCCATGCGCATCGTCGATTGGTCCTTGGTCGCGAACGCCAGCCCGCTTTTCAACACGACGCTCGATCAGCCCAATGAACCGTTCGTGTCCGGAGGACCCTGCCCAGTCGGCCTCACGGGCAACGACTTCATCGCGGACCTGCGCGACGGCGAGCTCCTCTTCGACAGCGTTGGCGACGACGATGGTTTGTGCGAGGGCACCGAGAGCTGCGCCGGCAACAAGTATCTCACCGCGGCCATCGAGATCGTCGATGACTACCGGGGCGATGATGACGGGCTCTGTGAAACGGACGAGCATTGCGTCTACGCGCCGAACTTCGGGGCGTACCAGGGGCATGGCGACTACAGGTTGACGCAATGCACCTTTACGAACGGGGTCATCTCGAACGTGACGATGTTCGCGCATCCGGAAAACGGCTATCCTGTGGTGCCTTGAGACCGACGCAGGGCTGCGTCAGACGGATCGCGCGAAGCGCGAAGTCTGGTCCGCGATGGCGTAGCCGGCGGCGCTCGCGCCTCGGGCGGCCGCGTCGACATTCCGGACGACTTCGTGGGTCGCGTCCGTACCGTGCGCTACAGCGGACGGTGCTCGCCCCGCAAGGGGCGGGGGCGCGTGGCCGAGGGCGCGGAGGACGTCGTTCACGTAGCGGCCCTGCGCGGCGTGTTCGGCGTAAGCTTCCGGCGATACACCGGCCTGATGGAGCCGCACCGCGTCCGTGTGGTAGGCGCGTTGAACCGCATAGGCTCCGTAGACCCGCGGAGTGATGCCCGCGGCGTGTAGCGCCAGCGCGTTTTCGACGTATGCACCGTGGATGGTGAACACGGCGTAGTGGGCCGGAGTAATGCCCGCGGCGTGCAATCGAATGGCATCACCGTTGTAGGCGCCGCGGCTCGCGTAGCCAGCGTAGATTTCGGGGCTGATGCCCGCTTCGCACAAGCGATCCATGTCCATGCCGTACGCACCCTGGCGTTTGTAGGCGGCAATGACGTCATGGGTAATTCGCACGCGCTCTCCTGGACCTGGGCGGGCATACACAGGCCCGCGTTTCAGGCCTGAAGTATCGTCACTCGAACGCTCCAGGTGCTCGATTTGGCGGCGGAGCGGTCAACGGGGTTGTCCTGGGGCCGCCCTCGTCGCAATGTGTCGCCCCATGACGACCACGGCAAAGCTTCCGGAATGGCAGGCGCTGATTCAACACGCCGACGCGACGCGCGACGTGCACATGCGCGACTTGTTCAAGCGCGACGCGGGCCGGGCGGAGCGTTATGCCTTGCGGGCCGGCGAGATCTTCCTCGACTACGCCAAGCATCGCATCACCGACGAGACGCTCGGCAAGCTCTTCGCCTTGGCACGCAAGCGCGGCGTGGAACAGCTGCGGGACGCGATGTTTCGAGGCGAGAAGATCAACGTCACGGAGAACCGCGCGGTGCTGCACGTAGCACTTCGTAACCGCTCCAGCGGGCCGGTCATGGTCGATGGCAAGGACGTGATGCCCGAGGTCAGCGCCGTGCTCGCGCGCATGCGAGCGTTCACTGACAAGGTGCGCAACGGCGCGTGGACGGGACACACCGGCAAGCGCATCACGGACATCGTCAACATCGGCATCGGTGGCTCCGATCTCGGCCCGGTGATGGTTTGCGAGGCGCTCAAGCCTTATTGGCAGCGCTCGCTCCGGCCGCATTTCGTCTCGAACATCGACGGTACGCACATGGCGGAGACGCTGCGCGCCGTGCATCCCGAGACCACGCTCTTCATCGTCGCCTCGAAGACCTTCACGACGCAGGAGACGCTCACCAACGCGAAGAGCGCCCGTGCCTGGCTCGTGAAGGCGCTCGGCGACGAGAAGGCGGTCGCCAAGCACTTCGTGGCGGTGAGCACCGCGGCGCAGGAGGTCGCGAAGTTCGGTATCGACACCGAGAACATGTTCGGGTTCTGGGATTGGGTCGGCGGCCGCTACTCGTTGTGGTCGGCCATCGGTTTGCCGATCGCGTGCATGATCGGCATGGACGCCTTCGAGGAGATGCTGACCGGCGGTCACGCCATGGACCAGCACTTCAAGACTGCTCCGCTCGAGCGGAACATGCCGGCGATCCTGGCGATGCTGGGCATTTGGTACACCAATTTCCACGGCGCCGAGACCCACGCCATCCTGCCCTACGACCAGTACCTCCATCGCTTCGCCGCCTACTTCCAGCAAGGAGACATGGAGTCGAACGGTAAGGGCGTCGACCGCGATAGCGAACGCATCACGGAATACGGCACGGGGCCGATCATCTGGGGCGAGCCCGGCACCAACGGCCAGCACGCGTTCTACCAGCTCATCCACCAGGGCACGCGGCTGATTCCTTGCGACTTCATCGTCCCACTCGAGACGCAGAATACACTCGGCAATCACCACGACATCCTCGTGGCGAACTGCTTCGCGCAAACGGAGGCCCTCATGCGCGGCAAGACCCGCGAAGAGGCCGAGGCCGAGCTCGCCAAAGCGGGCACGTCGCAGGAGAAGATCGCCAAGCTCGCGGCCCACAAGGTGTTCACCGGCAACCGCCCGACCAGCACGCTGCTCGTGCAGAAGCTCACGCCGAAGGCGCTGGGCTCCCTGGTCGCTCTCTACGAGCACAAGATCTTCGTGCAAGGCGCGGTGTGGAACGTGAACAGCTACGACCAATGGGGCGTCGAGCTCGGCAAGCAGCTGGCCAGCGCCATCTTACCCGAGCTCACGACGGCATCGCAGCTCACGCACCACGATACGTCGACGCAGCGTTTGATTACCGTGTATCGCGAGCGGCGACTGCCTGGCTGACCTGACCGGCAGTCGTTAGAAACTACCCATCACGTTGAGGGTCTTGGTGTCGCCGGTGCTGACGCTGACCGAGAGGTCCGCGCGGTGCGCCAGGGGCACCAGCAAGCCGAAGGCGGTGCCGATGACCTGGCCGGCGATCCAGTCGCTCGTGAAGTGACGGCCACCGCCGACGCGGCCATAGCCGGAGATGCCGGAGACGACGACGCTGCTACTCGCGATCACCCAGCGCCAAGGCGAGTCGGGGTGGCGAAGCCAGAAGGTCGTCGCGAATGCCGTCGCCATCGCCGAGGTCGAGGTGACGTGGCCCGAAGGGAAAGACAGGTGACGCTCCTGATCGGACATGGCGATGTCGGCGCCGCCTGCATACTGAGTCGGGCGGGGCCTACGCACCGCGTAGCGCAAGACGTGCGTTGTCAGCGTCGCGAGGCCCGTGGCTTCGGCGGTCACCGCCGCGTCGGCGAGGAACCCGCGAAAGCGCCCGTGCGTGCCGCTCACGGCGTTGTCGAGCACGGTTCCAACCGCGACACCGCCGATGATGGCGTAGAGACTGACGCTGCCGATCTTGTCCCAGGTCTTCGAGTTGTCGCCGACGGTGCCGCGGTCGAGGCGATTGAGCTGACCTGGGTCGCAGGGCGTCGTCGGGTCGGCCTCCGTGCACACGTAGTCGCCCTGGATGCTGCGTCCAGCGAGCTGATGCATCGCCGATAGCGTGCCAAAGCTGGCCAGGGTGAGGGTGGTGTCGAAAACCCAATCGACGGCATACGGTGATGAGCCCTGCGGTTCGAACGCCGCGAGCGCCACCGCCAAAGCGAGGCTGGTCATCATATTTGCGTCGGCACGGCCCGTTTGCGGCCCCGCCTCCCCCGACGTTTTAGATAAGGCGCCCGGTTGGATTCGCCACCCTGGCAGGTACGCCCGCGGTGCTTTTTCCGGGTTTGGGACGCACCTTCCTTTTTGGCCAGCCGATACACACGACAGACGATATTGGGGCCCGTTTCTCGCTTTTAGCCATGCCGACGCCACTCACAGACGCCACGCAAACGCACACTCTGGCGACCATTCCGCGACGGCCCGCGGCCCCGGAAATGCCTCCTCCCCCTCCGCCCGAGGCCGTCCTCGAATCGCGCCTCGCCGCCATCGCTCAGATGCGCCGCCCAGCCGCCCAGCAACCCGACGCCGTCGCCAGCAACTTCGCGCCTTGGGCGAAGAGCACCCGGGGCGAGCCCACGAAGACCCCTGCGGCGGCGAAACCGCGGGCCATGGTCGCGGAAGCAGCCCCCGAGCCCCCGGTCTTCACCGTGCCCGTCGACGAGCAGAAGCTCGAGGCTCTCAAGACCGCCCTCGGCATCCTCGCCGGCCGGATCAAGGCGACGACCAAGGACAATCCCATTGCCGCGCTCTTCGGCGCCGCCATGGTCGGGGACGACCCGTTCCTTCGCGCCATCCGTGTCCGCCG
>JBGGMJ010000103.1:0-39877 GCA_041288095.1 Myxococcota bacterium | reverse complement strand
TGCCGATCATCGCGATGGCGGAAATGAAGACCGTCATGCCGCAAGCACACGGGCATGAGCCGCACGACGCCAAGAAGCACGCGCACGTTGGGGCCCACTAATCATGGCACACCGTAAGACTCCCGAAGTCACCGCCGGCGAACAGAAGGTGTTCTCTTACCTCGCGGAGTATGCGACCCCGCAGGCGCTCGTCGAAGCCTGCAAGGCCGTCCGCGATGCCGGATACAAGAAGTGGGACGCCTACTCACCCTTCCCGGTGCACGGCATCGATCCGGCGATGGGCATCCGCGCGACCATCTTGCCCTGGCTCGTCCTCGGGGCCGGCCTCACCGGTATGGTGCTCGGCCTCCTCATGGAGATCGGGCTCAACGGCTTCGACTACCCGTGGATCGTCTCGGGTAAGCCGTTGTGGAGCGTGCCGGCGTTCGTCCCGGTTGCCTTCGAGACCACCATCTTGCTGTCGGCGCTCACCGCCTTCGGCGGCTGCTTGGTGCTCAACAGCCTGCCCGACCTCTATCACCCGCTCTTCAAGAAGAAGCGCTTCGCCAAGGCAACCGACGACAAGTTCTTCATCTCGATCGAGTCGGACGACAAGCTCTTCGACGAACAGAAGACCAAGAGTCTGCTCGAGCGGACGCACCCGACGGCGCTAGAGAGCGTCGATGACGACCGCAAGGTCAACGCCGCGCTGCCGCGGCCGATCATCTATGGCCTGCTGATCGCCACGTTCCTGTCGTTCGTGCCGATGGCGCGCATCGCGCAGGCCCGCTACACCAAGAGCCCGGACGCTCCGCTGAACCTGGTCAGCAATATGGACTACCAGGAGAAGTACAAGACCCAGCGGCGCACTGACTTCTTCGCCGACGGCCGCACCATGCGTCCACCGATCGCGGGCACCGTCGCGCAAGACGACCTGGCGCTCGACGATCACCTGTCGCGCGGCGTCCAGGCCGGCACCAACGACAAGTTCGTGACCGACTTCCCGCCGCAGTTTCAAGTCACCGCGGCGGCGATGGCGCGCGGCCAAGAGCGCTTCAACATCTACTGCGCACCCTGCCACGGCCAGGCAGGTTACGGCGACGGCATGGTGGCACGTAGGGCCGAGGAGCTCTCGGAGGGCACCTGGGTGGCGCCGACGTCGCTGCACGAGCCACGTCTGGCCAAGGAGCCCGTCGGCCACTTCTACAACGTCATCTCGAACGGCATCCGCAACATGCCGGGCTACGCCTCGCAGATCCCCGAGATGGATCGCTGGGCCATCACTCTCTACATCCGTGCGCTACAGCGGTCTGACGCGGCGAGCGTCGACGACGTGCCCGCCAATCAACGTGGGGCTTTGAGGTAATAACGAACATGAGTGGTCCAACTCTCGTCGAGCTCCCGAAAGACAACTACTCGTTTGGTGCCGCGGGCACCAAGCTCACCATCATCGGCGGCATCGTCGGTCTCCTTGCTTTAGGCGGTGCGGCGGCCATGGGCGTCGCGGCGGACGATCACCTCGGACGCTTCCTGCACGCCTATCTCCTGGCGTTCTACTTCGTCCTCACCATCGCGCTCGGTTGCCTCTTCTTCGTCGGCATCCAGTACCTGTTCCGCTCGGGCTGGAGTGTCACGGTGCGCCGGCTCGCGGAGCTTGGCGCGGGCGTCCTACCAGTGCTCGCGGTC
The DNA here is from genome assembly GCA_041288095.1 of Myxococcota bacterium. Taxonomy (GTDB): domain Bacteria; phylum Myxococcota; class XYA12-FULL-58-9; order XYA12-FULL-58-9; family JALHOP01; genus JALHOP01. The sequence continues at coordinate 38,212 of JBGGMJ010000103.1, read as the reverse complement.
CTCGCCCTGCCGATCATCGTCTCCGTCGCCATGGGCAACCACTCGCTATACCCGTGGACCGATCATGAGGTGGTCAGCCAAAGCCACCTGCTCGAGCACAAAGCGCCGTACCTCAATCTGAACTTCTTCCTGGTCCGCTGCGTTGTCTACTTCGCCATCTGGGCGCTGCTGTCATGGTACTTCTTGTCGAGCTCGACCAAGCAGGACTCCTCCGGTGACCCGAAGCTCACGCGCCGCATGGAGATCGTGTCGGGCCCCGCAACGCTGCTCTTCGCCTTGACGCTGACCTTCGCGAGCATCGACTTCATCATGTCCCTCGCGCCGACCTGGTTCTCTACGATGATCGGCGTCTACTTCTTCGCCGGCGCCTGCACCTCGTCGCTCTCCTTCCTCATCTTGTTCGCGATGGCGTTGCAGAAGAGCGGTCGCATGACCCAGGTGCTCAACACCGAGCATTACCACGACCTCGGCAAGCTCCTCTTCGGCTTCACCTTCTTCTGGAGCTACATCTGCTTCTCGCAGTTCATGCTCATCTGGTACGCGAACATCCCCGAAGAGACCGAGTTCTACCTGCACCGCTTCCAGGGGCCCTGGTATTGGTTCTCGTGGTTCCTCTTGCTCGGCCACTGGGCGTTCCCGATGGCTGGTCTGCTATCGCGGCACGTGAAGCGTAACCGCAAGGGGCTTGCGTTCTTCGCTGTGTGGCTGCTGGTCATGCACTACGTCGACATCGCCTGGTATGTGTTGCCCACGGTCGGCGGACACGACGCTCACGGCATCCCGTTCGGCCCGATGGAAGTCCTCTCGTGGGTCGGCATGGTCGGCATCTTCCTCGCGGTGGTCGGCTTCCTGGGTAGCCGCCGCTCGCTCGTCCCGCTCAAGGATCCGCGCGTCACCGAAGCGCTCTCGTTCGAGAACATCTAGAGGTTTTTCATGGCGGCAATGAATGATGATGTCGACGTTCCACGAATCACCGTCATCGGTGTGTGCTCGGTCGTCGCCGTCTACGTCTTCATCACTCTGACTCGCGTCGCCTTCATGCAGCTCGAGGACGAGCAGACGCAGATCAAGCTCATCGACAGCAAGCCGCGCACCCTCGTGAAGTACCAAGAGGAGCAACACGAGAAGCTCGGCGGCGGCTACCGTTGGAGCGACGAGAAGGCCCGCACCGTGCACTTGCCGATCGACATCGCCATGGCGAAGGTCACGCAGGAGCTCGCGAGCTCGCACAAGCTCGACAGCGCCCCGTCGCATTCCGACGCCGTCGATAGCGGCCAGGGCGGCCTCGAGCGCCGCATGCTGCCTAGCCCCAACGCGACCTCGGACGGCCCCAAGCAAGAGAAAGCGCGTCGCGTACCCACCCCATGATCTCCTTGGCCGTGATGGCGTTCGCCGCAGCTCTTGGCGCTCCGCCCTCCCAGGCTGAAGAGCGCCCAGGCCGAGCCGAGCCGCTCCCCAAGGAGCTGCAGGGCGTCGAGATCACCGAGAAGCTCGGCGCCAACGTGCTCACCGGCCTTGCGTTCACGGACTCCGAAGGCAAGTCGGTGACCCTCGGCGATTACTTCAAGAGCGGTAAGCCGGTCATCCTCACCATGAACTACTCGGACTGCCCGATGCTCTGCAGTCTGCAGCTCAATCAGTTCGTGAAGACCCTGCGCGAGATGCGCTGGAGCGTCGGCGACGAGTTCGAGATCCTCACCGTGAGCCTCGACCCCAACGAGAAGCCGGATCGCGCCGCGGCCACCAAGGCGCGCTATGTCAAAGACTACGGCCGTGAGAGCGCCGCCGCGGGCTGGCACTTCCTCGTGGGCAGTGACGACAACGTGCACGCTTTAGCGAACAGCGTCGGTTTCGGCTACGCCTACAGCGAAACGCGCAAGGAGTACCTGCACGTCGCGGCGATGATGCTCCTTACCCCTGCGGGCGTCGTCTCCCGCTACATGTACGGCCTACAGCACAGCCCCGAGACGCTGCGCCTGTCGCTCGTCGAGGCTACCTCCGGCAAGAGCGGTTCGACGCTCGACAAGGTCATCCTCTACTGCTTCCACTACGACGCCACCGCCGGTAGCTACGTCATGGTCGCCAACAACGTCATGAGGATCGGCGGCGCCGGATTCGTCCTGTTTTTCGCCGCGTTCTTGGGTGCGTTGTGGTTGAGAGAACGCCGCAAAAGATCTAAGAGGGGCGCGGCCGACGCTTCCCCTGGTATCAAGGTTCCGCACGAGGTCAGGCAATGAATACGTTGGTCGCAAGCTTACTCTCGCAGCTCGTCACGGCGGGGAGCGAAGCTACCTATTGGTTCCCGCCGCAAGCGTCGACGGTCGCGGCCGAGATCGATTGGATCTACTACTTCATCTACTGGATCAGCGTCTTCTTCACGGTGCTCATCCTCGCCGCCGGCGCTTGGTTCATGATCAAGTTTCGCTCGGCGAAGACCGCTCCAGCGGCCGAGGCGGGACACAACACGGCGCTCGAGGTCACCTGGACCGTCGTCCCCGCCATCCTCTGCGTCTTCATCTTCTACTTCGGCCTCACCGGCTACATGGACACGCATACGCCGCCCGACGACAGCTACGTCGTCAACGTCACCGGAGTTAAGTGGGCCTGGGCGTTTACCTACCCCGACGGAACCGTGAGCGACACGCTGCACGTGCCGGTGCATCGCCCGGTGCGCCTGGTGATGAGCAGCGAAGACGTCATCCACTCCCTCTTCATCCCGGCATTCCGCACCAAGCAAGACGTGGTGCCCGGCCGCTACACCGAAGAGTGGTTCGAGGCGACCGAGACCGGTGAGTTCGTCATCTTCTGCACCGAGTACTGCGGCACCAAGCACAGCGAAATGCTCTCGAAGGTCGTCGTCCACACGGAAGCCGAGTTCAGCAGTTGGCTCGCCCAAGCCGGCAACATCCACGAGCGCATGAGCCCCGTCGAAGCCGGCGAGCTCCTCGTCAAGCAACGCGGCTGCTTGCAATGCCACACCGTGGACGGCAGCACCTCGACCGGCCCGTCATGGAAGGGCATCTGGGGTCGTAGCGAGAAGCTTAGCGATGGCTCTTCGGTTACCGTCGACGAGAACTACGTCCGCACTTCGATCTTGCAGCCGCAGGCGCAGGTCGTGGCCGGCTTCGGCCCCGTGATGCCGACGTTCCAGGGCAAGCTGAAGGATCGCGACATCACCGCCATCATCGAATACTTCAAGACGCTGAAGTGAGGATCGTTTCATGAGCAGTCTCGACACCGTGGGCCACGGCGCCCCTTCCCACGCCGAGGACAACTACCTCACGCACGCGCACGGCTTTAAGTCGTGGGCGCTGACGCTCGACCACAAGCGCATCGGCATCATGTACCTGTGCTCGACGGTCGGCGCGCTCATGCTCGGCGGCGTCTTCGCCCTGCTATTGCGGACGGAGCTGCTCACGCCTGGTCCCGGCATCATGGACCACGACACCTACAACCGCATGTTCACGCTGCACGGCGCGATCATGGTCTTCTTGTTCATCATCCCGGCGATTCCGGGAGCGCTGGGCAACTTCGTGCTGCCGATCATGCTGGGCGCGAAGGACGTCGCGTTTCCGAAGCTGAACCTCGCGAGCTATTACCTGTGGGTCTTCGGCGCCATCTTCTTCGTGACGGCCATGGTGCACGGCAGCATCGACACCGGCTGGACCTTCTACACCCCGTACAGCGTCACCACTCCCGCGAACGGCGTCGTCTGGGCGACGATGGGCGTGTTCATTCTCGGCTTCAGCTCGATCTTCACGGGCATGAACTTCATCGTCACGATTCACAAGCTGCGCGCCGAGGGCATGACCTGGTTCCGCATGCCGCTGTTTCTCTGGGCGATCTACTCGACCGCTATCATTCAGGTCTTGGCGACGCCGGTGCTCGCTATCACGGTCTTGCTGCTAACCGTCGAGCGCACCCTGCACGTCGGCATCTTCGACCCGTCGCTCGGCGGCGACCCCGTGCTCTTCCAGCACTTCTTCTGGTTCTACTCTCACCCCGCCGTCTACATCATGATCTTGCCAGGCTTCGGCATCATCTCGGAGATCGTCGGCGTCCATAGCCGCAAGCATGTCTTCGGCTATCGCTTCATCGCTTTCTCGTCGCTCGCCATCGCGCTCTTGGGCTTCTTGGTCTGGGGGCACCACCTCTTCACCAGCGGTCAGTCGGCGCTCGCCTCGGTCATCTTCTCGGCGATCACCTTCACCATCGCGATTCCGTCGGCGATCAAGATTTTCAACTGGCTCGCGACCATGTACAAGAGCTCGCTGCAGCTGACGACGCCCATGTGGTACGCGTTCGGCTTCATCGTCCTCTTCGTCATCGGTGGTCTCACCGGTCTGTTCCTGGCCGCTATGGCGGTCGACATCCACCTGCACGACACGTACTTCGTCGTCGCGCACTTCCACTACGTCATGGTCGGCGGCACGCTGCTCGCCTTGTTCGGTGGCCTCTACCACTGGTGGCCGAAGATGTTCGGCCGCATGTACAACGAATTCTGGGGCAAGGTCGGCGCGGTGCTGGTGACGCTCGGCTTCAACGTCACCTTCTTCCCGCAGTTCGTCATGGGCACCCGCGGCATGCCGCGGCGCTACTTCACCTACCTGCCCGAGTTCCAGGCATTCCACGTCGCTTCTACTCTCGGCGCGTATCTGCTCGGCTTCGGGATCGTGCTTGCGTTCGTGAACCTCGCCATTGCGGCCTTCCGCGGTCGCAAGTCAGCGGCCAATCCGTGGGGTGGCGCCACGCTCGAATGGGAGTGCGCCTCGCCGCCACCGCACGATAACTTCGCGGTCATGCCGACCGCGCGCGATCCCTACGACTTCGCGCATCTCACCTACGACGAGAAGACCGACGGCTACGTCGCGCGCAGGAGCTAACGAAAACGATGTCGACAGCAGCCGCACACGACCATCAAGGCGACCACGGGCACGGGCACGACCCGCACTTGGCGCATCACTTCGATTCGCCGCAGCAACAGTTCGATTCCGGCAAGCTCGGTATCTGGCTGTTCCTGGTGCAGGAAATCCTCTTCTTTAGCGGACTGTTCTGCGCTTACGCGGTCTACCGCAGCAACCACCCCGAGATCTTCGAGTTCGCACACCGCTACCTCGACGTGACGCTCGGCGCCGTCAACACCGTGGTGCTGATCTGCTCGTCGCTCACGGCCGCTTGGTCGGTGCGCGCCGCTCAGCTCGGCCAGCGCAAGCTGATGATCGGCTGCATCGTCGTCACCATCGCCTGCGCGTTCGGCTTCTTGGGCATCAAGTACGTCGAGTATCAGCACAAGTTCCACGAAGGGTTGCTCTGGGGTGAGAAGTTCAACCCCAAGCACGCGCCTGGTGGACACGGTGAGGAAACCGGTCACGGAGCCCCGCACAGTGAAGCCGCGGGGTCGACCGCGCAGGTCGACAACACCGGTAGTCCTGGTGACCACGGCGCCACGGCGCAGCCCGAGAAGCACGCGGCGAGCCCAGCCGTCACTCACGAGGCCGCCGGCGATGCCAAGGTCACCACGCCGCGCAACACCTCCATCTTTTTCAGCATCTACTTCGCGATGACCGGCCTGCACGGCTTGCACGTCATCGCGGGCATCATCGTGTACATCTGGCTGCTATGGCGGGCACTCAAGGGCGAGTTCGGTCCGAAGCAGTACGCGGCGATCGATTTCGCGGCCCTCTACTGGCACTTGGTCGACTTGGTCTGGATCTACTTGTTCCCGCTCCTCTACTTGATTCGCTAACGAGGTCTTTCCGATGAGCACGACGACACACTCGGCCGAACACGGTCATGGTCACGGAGACCACGTCTCGCACGTCATATCGGCGAAGACCCTCCTCCTGGTTTGGGGACTGCTCATCGTCTTGACGGTCGTCACGGTCGTCACCGCGACGCAGCCGATGTTCAACTTCGGCGCCTACACCAACCTGGTCATCGCGATGATCATCGCGACCGTGAAGGCCTCGGCGGTCTGCCTGTTCTTCATGCACTTGCTCTACGACCGGAAGTTCAACCTTATGATCTTCATGGGCTCGTTGCTCTTCGTGCTCTTGTTCGTGAGCTTCGCGATGTTGGACACGGCGCAGTATCAGCAAGCGATCCAGAGCCGCGTCGAGGCGCAGGCCCAGTAGCGCTTCGCCAAGGGGTTGACGCATGGCGGGCACCGGCCGCGACCGCTTCCACGTCGTCGAAGGCGGCGCCGACAAGCCCGGCTCCGGCGACTTGCCGCAGGTTTCCACCGGTCAGCTCGGGATGATCATCTTCCTGATCTCGCTCGGCGTGCTCTTCGCCGGCACCATGGCGGGCTACCTCATCGTCCGCTTCAACAACGACACGTGGCGGACCGCGGAGCAGCCCGGGTTGCCTTTAGGGCTGCTCGCGAGCACGCTCTTCATCCTCACGGCGAGCGTCGCGTTACACCGCGCTGTAAGCGGGATTCGCAAGAACAACGTCGACACGCTGCGACTTTGGCTCGTCGCCGCCTTCGTGCTGGCGCTCGGCTTCCTCGCCGGCCAGACGCTCAACTGGCTCGCACTGGTGCATCGCGACCTCGCACCGAATTCCAAGAGTCTCTACGCCTTCACCTTTTACATGCTTACGGGCGTGCACGCGTTGCACGTCGTGGGCGGCTTCGTGCCGCTCGGCATTTGTGTGCGCAACGCCTATCGCGGCACCTACTCGAGCTTGAGCCACCGCGGCGTGCGCTACTGCGCGCAGTACTGGCACTTTCTAGACGTCGTCTGGATCCTGATGTTGTCGGTGATGTGGGCTGTCACCTGACGATGTACCGTTTCGGCACACGCGCGTAGTGTCCGCGAAAACGTGGCGGTGAAGATCCACGAAGCCAATTCCGTCGTATCTCATAGTTGACTCGGGTCGTCTTCTAGCGCGTAATTACAACTCGTGGTGGTCCGCCTAGGCGGACGCGGCGTGGGTGAAATAGTAATGGCGCGGCCGAAATACTCCGACACAGAGCAAGGTCGTAGGCAGCAGGAAGAGAAGTATCAGCGCATTCTCGATGCTGCTCTCGAAGTGTTCGCGGACAAGGGCTTTCACGAAGCCAAGGTCACCGAGATCGCGCGAGTCGCGGGCGTAGCCGACGGCACCATCTATCTCTACTTCAAGAACAAAGATGATCTGGTGGTGTCGCTGCTCGAAACCAAAGTAGCGTTCATCAACGAGCTCATGAAGAAGAGCCTGTCCGACATAGCGGACGCCCGTGACCGCGTACACCACATGGTGCGCTTCCATGTGCGCCTCGCCTACGAGAACCCAGCCCTCACCCGCTTCCTCACCGTCGAGCTACGTCGCGGCAGCGCCTTCGTGAAAACGCATGCTCAGAAAGCAGTGCGCACCTACCTCGAGACCTGGGGCGAGACGTTCGAGATGGGCCAGCGGCAGGGCCACTTCCGGCCCGAGCTCGACGCCGACATCGTCAAGCACCTGGTCTTCGGCGCCCTCGACTACGCCTGCATGGCCTGGGTGGTGAACCCCGATCGCACGGTCGACCAGCTCAATCGGGTCATGCGCGAAACCACCGACCTCATCCTGCGTGGCGTCGCGACCTCGGAAGACGGCGCCGTCTGGACCCCGACCCCTGATTTCGGGCGCGTGGAGGCCTGACGGGTCCTCCCAGCAGACCCACATGTCCGTCCGTCACTGGCTACGGCAACCGCGGGCGCCCGTACGGCGGTACTTCTGGGATGATCCGCATCTTCAACACCGGTACCGGTACGCCAGCGGCGAGCGCTCCAGAAAGACCGCTGGGCATGGAGAACGCCGCCAACGACGCGATGCAGATGGCGGCGCAAAACCTCGAGCGCACGTTGGCGACGCTGGCCGGCCTACTGGCCGAGATGGAAGCCCTGGAGATGCCGCGCCCGGGCCCCGACGGCAAGGTGAACACCGCGGCGCAGCAAGCCTACGACGAGCGGTTGCGCGAGCTGCAGGGCAAGCTTTCTTTACGGCAGGCCGACGAACGCGACGATGGCCTCCGGCGGCGAGCCGCCACTCGGTACACACAGCTGCCCGTCATCTCCAGCGGCCTCGATCACGCCGACGTCCGCCCTAGCGGACAATCATGAAGGTGCGAAACTCTTCGAGGTAAGTGCCCCACCGCGCGCTGACATTTTCGACTTCGGCGGCTGGCGGGCCCTGCTTGGCCCAATCGACGAACTGCTCGAGCGCGTAACGTGGCCCCTCGGCAACGATCTCGACACTACCGTCGGACAAATTCTTCACGAAGCCCGAGAGACTCAGGCTCTGGGCCTTTTCGAGGGCGGAGGCGCGGTAGAAGACGCCCTGGACCTGGCCGGTGATCCACAAGGTGACGCGTGCGAGGTTCTCGGTCATGACGGTTGCCCTCATATTAAGGCGGCCGCCACTAGATGTAAAAGCCATCGAGGGCCCCTTGGTCGAAGCTGGGGTCGCCGAAGGTCGTATCGGGAAATCCGAAGACGTTCAGGATCGATACGAGCAATCGGTTGTGGTGCTGCCCCAGGCCGTCCGCGAGACTGAACACGTCATCACTGGGCAGCGCGCATTCGAGGTTGCGACCGGTGTCGAGCTCTCCGCCTGCCTGGCCGAAGAACACGTAGGGCATCATGCGGGTGTAGTGGGACAACGCCGCGCGCTCGCCGAGCACCGGATGGATCGGCAGGTAGTCGACGCTGCCGTTCGGGCCGTACTCGTTGTTGGACATGACCAGCGCATGATGGAGCAACGTCTTGCCGTCGGGCATGAGGTAGCTTTTGAAGTCGTCGAGCAATAGCGCGAGCTGCTGCGCGTGCCAGATATCGATGCGCGTCAAAGGCTCACGGTTCCCGACCTCGACGTTGTGCGAGTGACCGTGCAGGTCGGTGCTGCCCGAGACGCCGTCGAGGAACCCGTAGAAGCGAAAGCCGCCGCCCGAGGGCCAGATGGTCAGGGTGACGATGCGGGTCAAATCGCAGGCGAAGGCGGCGGCCGCGAGGCGGCTCTGGAGGCGCATGACCGCTGGCGCGTTGTCGTTCTTCATCCACCACGGCTCCTGGCCTGGCGTGCTTGGGTCAGCGCCGATGTCCGGTGCCGCACAAGCGTTCTGACGCTCCCGCAGCTCACCCAGCTCGCGCTCGATGGCGCGCACGGACTCCAGGTAGTTGTCGAGCACGGCGCGGTCGTCGGTCCCGAGCTTGGCGTTCAGACGCGCCACTTGATCCTTGACGCTGTCGATGACCGAGGCACGTCGGGCGATCCGCCGGGCCGCGAGCGGGTCGTCTTGCGCGGGTACGCCGTTTCCGAAGAGCCGGGCGTAAACGGCGAAAGGATTGCTCTCGGGCGGCATTGGGCGCTCGACGCCGGCCCACGACACGCACGCCGTGGTGTCGCGGCCGCCGTCGATGGTGACACCGAGCTCGAGCGATGGGATGGGCGTTTGGTCGCGCCAGGCGTTCGCCATGTACTGGTCGAGCGAGATCCCTTGGGCCTTGAGGTTGGGATAGACGTAGTCGTTGGCGGGCCGGCCGGTGAGCCCGGAAATGTAGTGATGTCCGTACGAGCTCTTCTGTTCGAGGTTCTGGACGACGAGCATGTCCGCCTTGTGCCGTTCGAACGGCGCCAAGATCCGCGATAGTGAAAAGTCGCGCTCGCTGACGCCTGAGATTGGCCGCCAGTTATCGAGCACCGTGCCGTTCGGCTGGCTCCACACGAGGAACCTTCGCGGAATGGCGGCCTCGGCGGCGCTCGCCCGGCGGGGCATCATCGCCTCGAGCAACGGCAGCGCCAGCACTCCGCCGAGCGCGCCTCGTAGGACCGCGCGGCGGGAAATAGGCTTCATGGGGCGCTCCCTCGGATGGCGTACGCCTGCTCGCGCACCACGGCGGCCATCAGTGTCGCCATGTCGTAGCCGGCGGTCGCGAAGTGCTCGCCGAAGGCCGCGGCGAGGCAACCATCGTCACCCCGCAAGCGCTCGGCGCGCGCCATCGTGACCAGCGTGGTCGCCACGCACTGCGATGCTTCGCCGCTGTCGAATAACGCCTGCGACAAACCATAGGCGCCGTCGATGGTGCCAAGGCCGTCGACAGTCGCGCCGCTGTCGATCGGCTCGCCGTGTTCCGTGTCCTGCCACCGTCCACTGCCGTCGAAGTGCAGCAAAGCGTAGCCGATCGGATTCATCTGCGAGTGGCAGCCCTGGCAAGTCGAGCCGGCGGTGTGATTCTCGATGCGCTCGCGACTCGTCTTGAAGGGATTGCTGCTGGGCAACCCGGTGAGCAGACCCTCCGGGGGTAGAGCGAGCTCGCCGCACAATAGACGCGCGCGCACGAACTTGCCCCGATAGATGATGCTCGTCTCTTCGTTCTTCGAAGCCGCCATGAGGACGCCCGCTTGCGAGAGCAAGCCGAACGACTGCTGCGACGGCGTGACCGCGAAGGCTTGCAGCGCTTCGCCGCCCGCGAGCCCGTCACCATAATATTGCGACAGCACGCGATTGCGGAACACGCGGTCGGACACGAACAGCTTGCGATAGTCGCGGTGCGTGACCACCGCGTCCTCGATGAACGCCATGGTCTCCTGGGCAAGGGCGGACACGACCTCAGGAGTGACGTCCGGCTGCGTCTGTTGCACGTTGATCTTGGCGATGGCGGACACCCCGAGCCATTGCTCGATGAAGGCGCGCAGCGTCGAAGTGGCGCGAGGATCGGCGGCGAGCCGGTCGACTTGCCTCGCTATGCCTTCGTTGGTCGCGAGCTCACCCGCGGCCGCGGCGCGCATGAGCTCGACGTCGGGATTAGTACGCCACAAGCCATGAGCGAGGTGCGCCGCGATAGCGTACCCGGGACCACCGGCGCCGGTATTGGTGCGCGAAACGAACAAGAACTCGGGGCTCACGAGTAACGCGGTAAGGACCACGCCGAGGCTCGTCGCGAGGTCGTCATCCCGGCGCACATCGTCGAAACGAGCGACGTAGCCGTTCAGCTCGTCTTCGGTGAGCGGCCGCCTGGCCAAGCGCTCCCCTGTGCGGACGATGAAGCCGCGCACGCAGGAGCTCTCGTCGCTACCGCAACCGTCGGGAAGTCCTCGAGCCATCACGCGCGCCGCCACGGCCTCGGCGGCATCGAGATACTTGGCGACCGCCGACGCGTTGAGAGTCTGTCCGATGGTCGTCGTGAACGATGCAAGCTCGCCGTCTTCCGGCAGCGCCGTGAGCTCCGGAGGCTCGACGTCAAGTACGTCGTGTACGCTATTGCGGTACTCGACCCGCGTCAGCCGGCGGACGCCGAGCCGCGGCAAGAGACTCGCGGTCGAGCGGCACTGCTGCGGAATGAGCGGCAGCGTGTCGTCGATGGTGCCGACACAGCTGGTCGCGAGAAGGACCACTGCACTCATGAGCCAGGCGTGACGCATACGGGAGCGCCAGGGTTCGCAACATTCGCGCCAGGCAAAAACGTAGTGCGATCAACGACATGAAGGCGGCGCCCGCGCTCCCTGGTGAGGTGACGGGCCGTCAGTTTGGGGAGGCAAAACCACGCGCTGGTTAGTCTTCTGAGCTGTCACGGGGTCAGAAAGACGGCGAGCCGCCACGTCTCTTCCGCCAGTAGGCCACATACGGCGTTCGCGACGCACGCGAGCAATGCGAAGGGCAGTAAGAATTCCATGGGCGTCTCCATCGACATCGTCAACGTCATGACCGGCACCGGCTACGTGTTCTCCGACCCGGCGACGGCCAACGGCAACGCCGCCAACGCGCTCGAGATGGTCAAATCGGCACAGGCCATGGTCATCTCCGCCGCGTTCAAGATGGACAGCGCGCTCGCGGCGCTCAACGCCGCCTTGGCGGAGCTCGCGGCGATCGGCCCGCCTCAGCCTGGACCCGACGGCAAGGTCGATCCCGCGGCGCAGCAGGCCTACGAAGCGAAGAAGCGCGCCGCCGAGGCCAAGGTCAGCCGCGCCAATCAAGACGTGCTCAAGGCCAACTACGAGTACCGCACCTCGGTCGAAGCGCTCGACCGCGCCAACATGATGCTGCCGGTCGCGCAGGAACGCGACGACGCGGAGCGACGCGCCTTCGAAGAGTCGAGACGGTTGGTGCAGGAGCGCCAGCGGCAAATCGACGACGCCATGCGGCAGGCGCTCGAGGCGTCGCGCGAGGTCGAGAAGATGCATCCCAATACTTACTGGGCGTGGGACACGATTCGCACCGTCGCCCGCGACGTCAATCAGGGCGACATGCGTCTTGGCCAGTATCTGGACGGCAAGCGCGAGCGCATGGAGATCAAGACTCTCGAACAGCAGCGCGCGGCCGCGGCTCAGTCGCTCGCGGTCTTCGGACCCTCGGCGCCGGCTACGGCGTCCGACCGCTTCAGCGCACCACGACCGACGGGTAGGCCGCTCACGGTTGCGCCGGCACCCACCGGCCTCGCCTCCAACGACGACGCCAAGCCCAGCATCGACAGCAAGGGTAAGGCGGTCGAGTCGCTTTTGCGGACGGGCAGGATGAATGCGGCGAGCGCTCGCGCCCAGGACTGGAAGCCCCTCGGCCGCGCCGCGAATGCCGACGCCATCGTCGGGTTGCTCCGCATCCAGCTCGCGAACGCCGCGCCGACCGACCAGAACACCTGGCAGTCCGCGATCGACGACATGGAAGGTAGACGCGTGGGCGGCAACGTCGCGGCCTAGTCGCGCGTCAGTGCCAAGAGCTCATCCTCGCTGATGACCTTGACGCCCAGCTCCTGCGCCTTGGCGAGCTTGGACCCGGCGGCTTCGCCCGCCACCAGATAGTCGGTCTTCTTGGAGACGCTACTGGCTACGCGACCGCCATGGGCAACGATACGCGCATGCGCTTCGTCGCGGCTCATGGACGAGAGCGTGCCGGTGACGACGAAGGCCTTGCCGGCGAGCTGCGCGGAGATCACCGTGCTCACCGGTGGCTTCGGCTTCACTCCGACAGCGAGTAGCTTTTCGACGAGGGCGCGGTTTTCGGGCACGGCGAAGTGCTTGACCCAGGCTTGCGCAAGCTCTGGTCCGATGCCGTGGACGCCGTCGAGACTCTCCTCTGTGGCCGCGAGCATGGCGTCGACGCTCCTGAAGTGCTCCGCTAGTCGAGCCGCGACGGTCTCGCCGATGTGTCGGACGCCGAGCGCGAACATGAAGCGCGACAATGGTTGCTCGCGGGATGACGCGATCGCGGACAGCAAGTTGCTCGCCGACTTCTCGCCGAAGCGCTCCATGGCGGTGAGCTGCTCGAGGGTGAGCGTGTAGAGGTCGGCGACGTCGCGGACGAGCTCCTTGTCGACGAGGGCGTTGACGATCTTGTCGCCGAGCCCTTCGATGTCCATTGCTCTGCGCCCGGCCCAGTGGCGGATCCGCTCGCGCACCTGCGCCGGACAGCTCACGGTGTTGGGACAACGCCACACGACCTCCCCTTCGTCACGGACGACGGCGGCGCCGCACGAAGGACAGGTGGTGGGAAAGACGAAAGGTGTCGCGCTCGCCGGCCGCTTCTCGAGGATGACCTGCACCACCTCGGGAATGACGTCACCGGCTCGGCGCACGAGGACGCTGTCGCCCGCGCGCACGTCCTTGCGCGCGATCTCCTCGGCGTTGTGGAGCGTCGCGCTGGTCACGGTGACACCGCCGACTTGGACGGCCGCGAGGTTCGCCACGGGGGTCAGCGCGCCCGTGCGCCCGACCTGCACGCGGATGGACTCGACGGTAGTCGTCTCCTCGCGAGCCGGGAGCTTGAAGGCGATGGCCCAACGCGGCGCGCGCGACACGAAGCCGAGATCGGTTTGCAGCGCGTGATCGTTCACCTTCACGACCAGGCCGTCGATCTCGTAGGGGTATTCTTCGCGCTTGATGATGGTCTCACGGTAGACCGCGAGCACCGCGTCCGTGCCGTCGCACACCGTGGGCTTCGGGATGGGTAGGCCCAAGCTCGCGAGCCACGTGGTGAGCTCGGCGTGCGTCTTGGGCTTCATGCGCGACGGCTCGGCCACGGCGTAGAACAGCGCCGACAGCGGCCGCTTGGCGGTGATGTTGGCGTCGATCTGACGCAAGGCCCCGGCGGCGGCGTTGCGGGGGTTGGCGAAGGTGGACTCCCCTGCTTCTTCGCGCTCGCGGTTGAGGTCGGCGAAGCGCGCCTTGGGATAGTAGACCTCACCACGCACCTCGAGCTCGCCGGCATGAGCTTCGCGCAGGCGCAGCGGAATGGCCTTGATGGTGCGGGCGTTCAACGTCACGTCTTCGCCGGTGGTGCCGTCGCCGCGCGTGCTCGCTTGAAACAGGACACCATCACGGTAGACCAGCTCGATCGACAAGCCATCGATCTTCGGCTCCACCGCGTAGGTGACGGTCGCGTCCGTGGGCAGGCCGAGCTGGCGCTTCACCTTGGCGTCGAAATCGACGAAGCCGGCCTCGTCGAAGACGTTGCCCAGCGACAACATCGGTACGCGATGCCGGACAGAAGCGAACGCCGTCGAGGGCGCGGCCCCAACGCGCTGGGTCGGAGAATCGGGCGTCACGAGATGCGGGTGAGCGGCCTCCAGGGCCTCGAGCTCACGCATCAGCTTGTCGTATTGCGCGTCGGAGACAATGGGTTGGTCGAGCACGTGGTAGCGGTAGCTGTGCTCTTCGAGCTCGCGGCGCAAGCTTTGCGCCTGCGCTTCTACGTTGGCTTTCGACTTCGCCATGACCGGAGTGGCTCTATCAGAGGTGCGCCAAACGCACGAGCCCCAGGGCGATCAGCCCGAAGGTCACGGCCGAGGCCGACAGCACCCGCCAGACGGCGCGCGTCCGCGGCACGTCGCGGGCAAGCGGGACGTAGAGATGCCAGCCGACGATTGCCAACGCCACGACAGGCACGAAGATCGTCGAATAGAACAGGGCGAAGACGCCCATGAAGGCGACCGCGAATGCGACGAGGGCAACCAAAAAGAGGTTCTGCGAGGTAGGCGGCGGGTCGTAGGGCGAGCGCACCTTGTCGGCCTTGGGGCCGCTGGTCTTCGTTGTCCGCAAAAGAAGACGATGAACCATCAGCATCAACCCGAGGGTAGGCGCCGCCTGCCCCGCCGCCGCCAGCAGCAACAGACCACCGACGACATCGGAGTCACTCGCCTTCATGGCGAAGACGCGCTCGGAGGCGATCAGCAGCAACACGGTCAGCGTCGCCCCCAACACCCCGAGCACGCCGTCGGTCACCAAGCGGGCCTTGCTCGCCACGTCAGTAGTTCTCGAGCGTCTTGGTCGCGTCGAGGATGTCAGCGATCGCCATCCGATCGACGAACCCCTCGATCTTGTCGAGCATGCCCATGATGTAGCGCCGGTCATTGCCGACGGCGACGATGCCGATGGTCGCACGATCACTGAAGTCGAGATCGTCCACTTCGGCCGCCGAGACGTTGAACGTCTGGCGCACGCGCCCGATCACCCGCTTCACGACCGAGCGTTTGTCCTTGAGCGACTCGTTGTCGTACAGCGCGAGCGCGAGCTCCATGACTCCGACGACCATCGCGCTAGGCGTAGCGATGGTCACCGCGAGAAGCAAGCGTGCGCGCTACGAGCGGTTGGGCGCGCGGCCGGCGGCGGCATCGAAGTCGCCCTGGGTGGCGCTGATCGTCGGTGTTGCAACCTCGCAGTTGTCGAGCTCGCCGATCCGGCGCTGTTGCAGCTTCTCGGGCGTCAGCGTCTCGTTGTCGCGCACCGCGGAAAGTACTGAGGTATCGCCGTTGCAGCGCAGCAGAATGCGATCGCCAGCCATGAGCGCCGAGGTCTTGCGATCGGTTGCTTCGATGACGATCTGCTCTCCCACCGAAGTGTGGCGCACCACCAGCTCCTGCACACCGCCGACGGTCTCGTAGCCCAAGACTCGGCCGACGATCATCGTCTTCGGCTTGTCACCGCCGCTCGAATAAGTGCTGACGCTGCCATACGTATAGGCACCGCTGATGCCGAAGGTGGTGCCCGTCGTGTTGGAGTAGCGGTTCGACTTGACGTCGACCACCGGCGCCGAGCCAACCTCGAGCCAGAGCAGATGCGTCGAGTTGTCGGCGGGCAAGCGTTGGGTCGTCGATGAGCCCTCGTAGCTTGGCGCACCCTCGCGACTCTTCGGCAGTGGGAACGCGTAGCCCGCGAACATGCCTTTGTTTTCGTACTTCGCGAGGTCCACTGGCGTTTGCTGTGCCGCGGCGATCAGGTTCCTGAAGTCAGTTTCCGTCGCGTTGGTCTTCGGGATCGCCATCTCGCAGTAGTCGAACTCGAGGATCTTACGCTCCTCGAGCTTCTCGGTGGTGAGGACCTCTTGCTGGCGCAGCGTCGAGGTCACCTCGAGGTTCGCCTGGCACTTGAGAGCGACGACGTGCCCCGGCCCGAGCATGGTCGTCTTGCGATCGGTCGCCTCCACCGCGATGTGCGCGCCGATGGCTGCGATGTTCTGGCTCAAGACGGCGTCGCGACCGAGGATGGTGTAGTTCGCGATGCGGCCCGTGAGGTTGAACTTTTTCGACTGGTTCATCCGATTGCCGTCGACGAGGGCGTCGTCGCGGCCGATGCCCGGGCCCTGCCCGCCGGCGTATTGCACGATGGTCGGCGCGACCGGACGGTCGACTTCCAGCAGGATGAGGTGCGTGCCGGGGTCGACGGGCAGCCGGATCGAATCGGTCGAGTAGCTACCCGTTCCGGCTCGGCTCTGGGGCAGCGGGTCTTCGTTCTTGCAGCCGGAGAGGCCGACAGCGGCGAGGCCGACCGCTCCAGCGGTCAGGGCGCGGGTCGCGACTTTACGCACCTGCTGAGCGTCGAGATTCGGGAGTCCAGGAAGGATGCGCACGCAAAACCTCTACCTATTCGGTTGACGCGTTCAGTATCGACCGCGGGGCGATCGGGTTGCGTCATTCCGAACGGCGCTGCCGTCTGCCTAGACGTAGCTCGACGGCTGCGTCAGGGCCGCGAGCGTGGAGCGCGCTGCTATCGCGGCGCGGCCGTTGCGGGCTGTCCACTGCGCGACCTTGTTCGAATGGTCAGTGGCACGCACCGATACGTCGCGGTTGATCTGGGTGACCGTCTGCGCGGCCTGAAGACGCTGCTTCGCCGATGCCTCGGCGGGCTGAATATGCTCGGCGGGCGCGAAGCGCAGACCAGCTATGGCCCTCGTCATGGGTCCCTCCTCGGCGGCGGCAATATCCCCATTTTCGGGATCAGAGTTGAGTATCGGCTGGGCGGGGTCGGATGTTGCTTGCGCAGGCTCGTTTTCGCCGGCCTGGCAGATCTCCCCGTCGCAACTCGCGATTGTCGCGGCCGATAACGAATGAGGACGGCGACAACGGTAGGTTGCATCGCATGACACAGGTGCGCGACAGCCAGAGTGTTCAGCTCGCATCGGCGTCACTCGTCGACACGCACCAGACCGACGCGGCCTCCTCGGACAAGCCCGACGTGCCGAAAGCCCTCCATGGGATGGACGTCGTCGAAGTGTGCAAGGCGCTGGGCGCGCCGATGAGCGCGGAGGAACGCGCACGCATCTTCACCACCCCGCTCGGCAATCCCGGTCTCGTACCGGTGCTCGATGCCGCGCGCCGCGGCTTGCCTCAGCTCGCGGCCGTGTACGCGGGCCTGGGCGCGGCTCTCAACGTGCAAACCACGACCGGCTTACAAGCGGTGCACATCGCGCTCGAGAAGGGTCAGCCGGAGACCGCGCGAACCTTCCTCACCACCCCGAAGCTGCGCGAAGCGCTGATCGATCCCAAGCGCGTGAGCCTCGCCTGGGTGCGCGAGAAGATCGCGCCCATCATCGCGGGCGCGACCGATGCGGACCTCGATCGCGTCGCTCTCTCGATCAGCGGCGGCAATGAGCGGATGCTCAACAAGGCCGATCAACTCTCCCTGTATTGCGCGCACTTGAAGGACGCCGACGACGTGCCAGGCATCTACCGCGCCGAAGGCTGGAACCCGGAGTGGGCGCTCGAGATGCGCATCCGGTCGCTCGTCGGCATGGTCGCGGCGCACGGGGCAGATAACGCCGACTTGTGTGAGGCCCTGACCCGCGAGATCGCCGTCACCACCGAAGCGCTGCACATCGAGCGTCGGGTCTACGTCATCACGCAGAAGGCCGACGGTCCGCTCATGCGAGCTGCTCTCGAGAACGAAGCCGAGGTCATCCTGCGCAAGATCGACGCCGCGCTCGCCGACGGCAACAGCGAGCTCACACACCAGCTCGTCCCCGTGAACACCTTCACGCACGCCATGTACATCGAGCTCGAGCCTTGTTTCGTCGGCTACCAGAAGCACTACCTGCTGCGCTTCGACAACGCCGGCTACCTCAACGGCACGCACACCCAAAAGGGCTCGAAGGTCTACCCCATCCGCGACGCGGTTCTGGCAACGCCCGAAATGCGCGACAGCCTGAAGACCTTGATCGCCGACGTCCTGGCGCAGCGCTGCAAGAGCGCGGGCAGCGTCGAGGCGATCTATGAGTCCCTCAATCGTTGGGTTGCTGGTGTCGTCGCCGAGCTAGGTCCGAAATCGCTCGACGACCCACGTCGCTTCGAAGAGCCGTACCTCGCGCAGGCCGTCGGTAATTGCCTCTTCGCGAACCTGCAACCGAGCACGACGCGTCGTCTCGGGGAGCACGCGAAAGCCTTCCTCGCCTTCGAGTATCAGGACGCGCGTCGCCGCCGCCGGCTTGCCAACTCCGAAGAGCTCTTCGACGAGGCGATCTCGGAGGGTGAGGACAAGGCACGCGCCAAGCGCGCGGAGCTGGACGCCAAAGCGGAGAGCTGAGCTACTCCCAGCAGAACCTGGCGTTCAGTCGCTGCCGCGCTTGAAACCCCGCGGAGTCGAGCTCGGTGCTGATGCTACCCGTGCCGCCGAGCGCGGGACCGCAGAGGTCGTCGTAGATCGATTCCCAGATGACGCCTGCAACCCCGGCATCGACCGTTATAGCGTACCCAATGTCCGACGGCACTTCGCCATTGCAGCGGGTGTCGCGACAGCGCAGACCGGCCACCAGTAAATCCCCGCAGCTCGCCACCTGGAGACACGCGTAGTTGTGATCGGTGACGTCGATGTCGGTGAGCGCGGTTTCGCTGGACGCGCCGGCGGTCGCGACACGAACGCCGATGCTGTCGAGTGCGTTGTTACCCGCGAGCAAGCCGCGGGTCGCGAAGATATCGGGATTCTCGATCGCCATGCTGACCGGGGCCGTATGGGTGGCGCCGAAGTCGACCACCTCGAAGTCCTCGAGCTGGGCGCCGCTGGACGCGCTGTCCACGTGGACGGTTGGGTACGTGGCCCCCCTGGTCATGGCCTCGCGCACCACGACGAAACGGGCGACGAGGTCGTCCGAATTCTCGACGACCACTCCGCGCGGGGCGCCGATGACGCGGACGCGGGTAAGGCGCGCTCGGTGCGAATTCCGCAAGCGCACGCCAATCGGCTGGTCGCTGCTCGTCGTAACGACGATGGCGACGTCCTCGAGGACCACGTCGTCGGCGCCGTCGATGAACACACCGTCGCCGGTCGCTTCGATGAGGACGTTGCGTAGCTGCAGGTTGGACGCGCGGATGACGACCGAGCTGGTGAAGCGATGGTTCGCGATGGTCTGGGCCTCGAGGAACACGTCGCCCGGGCTCTCCGTCTGGCCGCACGATGCTGGTTCCTGCGTACCGTCACGGCCCGCTCGGACGAAGCTCGAGATCTCGGCGGCCCCGAGCTCGCGGTTGAAGATCATGAGCTCATCGAAGTGAGCCGAGCCCGGGTAACGTCCCCCGCCGAGGTACGCCGTCGCGTCCGAGACCGCCATCGTGGACATGAGACTCTCACCGTCCAGCGCTTCATCCACGTAGAGCTTGAGCGCGCCACCGACAGCGCGGGTCACCGAGACCAACGTCCAACGGCCGGGGGCGAGCGCCGTAGCGCCGACGAAGACGTCGACGCCCGCGAGCTGGACGTGCACCTTCTGATCGGCGCCCACGAGCATGCGAAAGGCCGCGGCGGGGCTCGGTCCGACCTCGTCGCTACCGACGGCGAACAGGCCCGCTACGGTGTCGAAGTAGACGGTGTGGTGCAGGTTGACCCAGAGGCTCACGGTGAAGGTGGCGCCCGCCGCCGTGAAGACGCCCACGTTGGGAATGTTGATCGGACCGTCGACCTCGCTGGCGGTCGTCGCCGCTGTGTCGGCATCGTGAGCCAACGCGCCGAACGCGCCGGGCCGCGACTCGCCGACGTAGCTCCCGGGATGGCCTCCGGTGGTTGCGTCGCGGGCGACGGTGCTACCGAGATCCTCGCGGCCGAACCGATACCAGGCCACGGGCGCGGCCTGCGTCACTGCTTCGACGAAGCTCGTCCGCGGACCATCATCGCGGTCCTGGTCGCCCTGTCCATCACCGCCGTCCCCGTCGCTTGCGTCGTGGTCGGCGGCGAAGTCGACATCACCGTCTCCGAACGGCACATAGTCGATTTGGGGCGCGACGTCGACGATGGCATCGCAACCGGCGCAGAGCGTGACCGCTAGAGCAAACGCGCACCTCATCTGTCGGGTGCCGCGCGCTCGAACGCCTTGGTGGTCTCGCCGGCGCGAACGTGGACGTCGCGGCGTACGCGAAAATCCGCCGCGTCGTTGCGTAGCTGCAGGTCGTGTGGCCCGGCGGTGACGTCGTGCAGCGCCAGGGGCGTGATGCCGACGCGGACACCATCGAGATAGACATCTGACCAAGGCTCGCTATTGACGATCAAGGAGCCACTGCCGCGCGCCGGCTCCTCGCGCGGGGGCGCTGTACGCTGGAGCGGACGCACGCGAGCCTTGACGGGCCGTCGTTGCGGCTCGGGCACGAGCGGGGTCGTGACAGGAGGCGGCGATGCGTCCGGCATGTCCGCTATAGCGACAGACGGGGCCTCGGCGCGAGCGACGGCGGCCGGTGGCGCCGTCTCGGCCCTGACATCGCGGGGAGCATGCTGCCAAATCATGCCCGTCGCTAATGCAACCACCGCGCCAATGACCGATATCGCCATGAGGCGCGGGGAGAAGCGTGGGTTCGAGCGTGCGACCGGCTGTTCCCGCGACTGGAGCGGTATGAGATCTTCGGTGACCGGCGGCGCGGCGATCTCGGTCGCCTCGGTGACCAGGAAGCGAGCAGTCATCGCGGTCTTGTGCGTGATCTCGCCGTCGAAGCCAAAGATGGCGACGTCGATGTCGTCGAGCAGCGCGTAACCCGGCCCGCCCAGGCGGCTGACGATTTCACGCGCTTCGCGACGCACGTCGTCGGCGTTGGCGGGGCGAACATCGCGCTCTGGAGCCAACATGCGCTCGACGAGGCCGGCGAGCTGGGCATCGACGCCCGGGGCGATGGCGCCGATGCGGGTGAACGCCGCGTTGTTGATCGCGTGGGCGACGTCCATGACGGTCTCGCCATCGAAACACGGCGACGCGGTCAACAGCTCGTAGGCGACGGCGCCGAGCGCAAAGAGGTCGCTGCGGCCGTCGAGGGTGGTGCCGCTGATCTGCTCCGGAGACATATAGCGCGGCTTGCCGCGACGCTGGGTAGGCGCCTGCGAATCGAGCAGCTTGGCGACGCCGAAGTCGACGAGCTTCACGACACCACTGCGCGTCACCACGACGTTCGTCGGCGAGACGTCGCGATGGATGATGCCCACGGGTTTGCCCGAGGCGTCGCGGGTCGAATGCGCGACGTGCAGGCCGGCGGCAACCCCGGCGATGATCTCACCGACCGCTCGAGCGGGCAGACGTGGCGCCGGCAAGCGCCGCTGGAGCTCATACAGGTCGATGCCGTCGAGCTGCTCCATGGCGATGCAATAGCTGCCGCCTGCTTCGAAGAGCTCATAGACCTGCGCGAGGTTCGGATGGCTGAACTGGGCGGCCAGGCGGGCTTCATTGAGAAAGAGGCGCACGATCTCCGGCTTGGCGCAGAGGTGAGGCAGCAGCCGCTTGACGACGACGGGTTTCACGAAGCCTTCGGCGCCCGCCATGGTGGCGGCAAACACCTCGGCCATGCCGCCAACGGCGAGGCGCGAAATGACGGTGTAGCGCCCCAGAGACGTCAACAGGACTCCTGCTATACTTACACATGCTAGCAGAGGCGGGGCTCTCGGCCGTCTGGCATTCGACTTGCTGCATAAACCACGGATTGTTCGAAGGAAGCGCCTGATGAGACCCGTAGCAGCCCTCGTGTTGGCGTTCGGCCTACATCCAGGTGGGGCGCGCGCCGCGAGCTCGACACTCGACCAGGCCGCTTTGGCGTACGCCGAGCTCGACTACGCGCGGGTCTTGCCGCTGGTGGAGCGCGCGCTCGGCGAGTCGCTGAGCCCGGCCGAGACCATTCGCGCCTACGAGCTTCGCGCTTTCGTCCATACCATCGAGGGCCGCGAGCTCGAGGCGCGCGACGCCTATCTGGCCATCCTCGAGCGCAACCCGAGCTACGAGCTAGCCCCCAGCGTATCGCCCAAGCTGCGGGGGCCACTCGAGCTTGCGCGCGCGGTCCATTCGCCACCTGTCCCCGACCCACGTCTCGCGGCTCCGCCGGTCGAAGATCGCGTCGACATCGCGCAGCCCGCGGCGACTACGACGGTACAAACCGACCAACGGCCGGGGTTCTGGTCACGTCCATGGTTTTGGGCGGCAACCGCGGCCGTCGTCGCGACGGTGGTGGTCGTCGTCGTGGTGGCGTCGAGCGGCGACGGTCTGCCCGATCACGACTACGGACCTTTCCGTGTAGAGACAGCCACCGGCGGGAGCGCTGGGCCATGGTAGCGCGAGTCGCTATCGCCCTGCTCCTGGGTTGCACGGCTTGCGGCGGCGAAGAGCCGCAGATCCTACTCGAGCTCACCTCCGAGAGACTGCCGCTGCCCGGCGGCCTCGACAGCATCGCGGTCCGCTCGCACGGTATCGGCGAAGCCGAGGCACGGCTCGAGGTGGTGGTCGACGTGTCGGCGTCGCACGCCTATCCCATCGTGCTCTTGTTGACCCCGACCGAGGGCACACCCTCGCCGCTGGTGCACGAGATCGAGTGCTTCGCGGCTGAAACGCGGGTGTGCGCCCTCGCGGTCACGCATCCGTGGCGGCGCGACGAGGTCAGTCGAGCACGCGTTTCGCTGGACCCACCGTGAGCGATACGTGAGCGATACGCGACCGCGCACCGACGGCCTACCCGCGCGCGGCCAACGTGTCGAAAGCGTCCGCATCCGCGTCATCGACGGTGTCGACGGCGGCCGCGAAGTGTTGCTGGCACGCGGAGAGTGCGACATCGGCACCGAGCCGGGGTGCATGTTGCGGCTCAACGACACCGCCATCTCGCGCCGCCATTGCCGCATCACGCTTGGGGATAGCGGCATCAAGGTCACCGACCTCGGGAGCCGCAACGGCACCTTCTACCTGGGTGTTCGCTGCAGCGAGGTCGTGGTCGAGCTCGGCGCCACCTTGTCGCTCGGTCGTTCGAAGATACAGCTCGCGACGCCCGAGCTCGCCGGCATCACCACCAGTAAGCGTGACCGCTATGGCGATGTCGTCGGGGCGACCCCGGTCATGCGCCACCTTTTCCACGTCCTCGAGCAGCTCGAGCCGGTGGATTCGCCGGTCCTGCTTTTGGGCGAAACCGGGGTCGGCAAGACCATGGTGGCGCGGGCCATCCACGACCATTCACGCCGCGCCGGTAAGCCCTTCGAGGTCTTCGACTGCGGCGCGGCCGCGAAGCAGCTCATCGAGTCCGAGCTCTTCGGCCACGTGCGCGGCGCATTTACCAGCGCCGCCGGTGATCGCGCCGGCGTGTTCGTGCGCGCCGACGCCGGCACCGTGTTTCTCGACGAAATCGGCGAGCTGCCGCTCGAGTCGCAGCCGAAGCTCCTGCGCGTCATCGACGAGAAGAAGCTGCGCGCCGTCGGCTCGAACCTCGAAAACCGCGTCGACGTCCGCATCATCTCGGCGACGCATCAAGACCTCGAAGGGCTCGTGGCGCGGAAGCGCTTCCGTGAAGACCTGCTCTTCCGCTTGGGTGTCGTCTCCGTGTTCATTCCGCCGCTGCGCGAGCGTCGCGAAGACATTCCGGCGCTGGTCGCACACGTCCTCACCAAGCTCGGCCGCGATCTGACGCTCTCCGCCGATACGCTCGAGCTCTTCACCAGTGGCTACGATTGGCCAGGCAACGTGCGCGAGCTCCGCAACGCCATCATCAGCGTCCTCGAGGTCGGCCGCGTGCCCGAACGGGTGCAGAAAGGCGGCGAGGCGAAACCGACGCTCGAGATCGACACCAAGTCCGCGCTCGTCGAGAGCAAGCGCCGCGTCATCAACGCGTTCGAGCGCGAGTACGCCATGGCGCAGCTCGCGGCCGCCGAGGGGAATCTAGCCAAGGCGGCGCGCAACTCGGGGATGGACCGCAATCACTTCAAGCGCGTGCTGCGCAAACACGGCTTGCTCGGCCGCTCGGGGTAGCCGCCCGCAAGAGGGTGGGAAAAAGTTGGCTCCCCCCTCCTCCCCAAACCGTCGGGTTTTGGGGGCTCTTGGCCGCGTCCGCGGCGCGCTAGCGGGCGCTCCGGCTCGCGTGGGGGCGGCACACCTACTGCAATCCACTCCTGGCAGGCGCGGCAATGCGCCGAATCACCAGGAGCCATCATGTCCGGCCTAGCCATCACGACCCGCCCGTCAACCCATCCGACCGATTCGGCGCCAACGCAGACGCGCCCGCAAAGCTCCGAGCCTACCGGCCCGCGGGGACCGCGCCCGGACCAACGCGAGCCGCGCAATCCAGGGTCGAGTGACCGCGTCGAGCCCATGCAGGTGCGGCCCGAGCCTCCGCAGGACCGCGTGCCGTCTCGCCCGCAACTGCAAACCCCCGGCGCCGGCGGCGGCGTCAATATCCGCGGCGCCCTCTAAAGCGGACGACGAAGCAAGCCCCGATCAATGTTTTGCCGAGCACATGCTCGACATGAGGAGTCAGAAATGGAAGGCATCACTCAGCGACCCAACTCACTCAGCCCGAACGTCCGCGAGCTTGATCCGCCGGCGGGCGAGCCTCCGGCGCTCGGAACGGGGGAACCACCGCTGTCCAACAACGGCGGCGAGGCTCAGGATCGGGTGGAGCAACGCTCGCAGCGCGAGCCGAACCGTTTGGAAGGACGACCCGCGACGCCTTTCCTGCCGCGCATGGAGCGCGACGAAGACGGTGTGCGCCTGCGTCGTCAGAACCCTGGCGGCACGGGGAGCAACGAGCGCACCCATCGCAACGGACCGGGAGAAGGTGCGCCCCGCGCCGAACCGCCGGCGCGAAACGATATGCAGCACCGCCACGGGCCGAGCATCTGAACGAGCTCGTCTACGCGACCGCGCGACCACGTCGACTGCTAACAGCCGGCGTGCTCGCGCGGAACCATTCGAGCCTTAGGCCTGCGGCCGATTTTCGGTAGCCGCGGGTCCGCGGCGACCGCCACCGGCCGGCGAGGTGTCGAGGCGGCGAGCCACCTCTTCCACGGTGTAGAACTCGAGCACATCACCGGGCTTCACGTCCTGGTAACCCTCGAGGCTGACACCGCACTCCGCTCCAGCGTCCACTTCGCGAACGTCGTTCTTGAAGCTACGCAGCGACGAGACCTTGCCATCGAAGACCTGGACGCTGTCGCGCAGCACGCGGATGCGCGCCGAGCGTTGCGCCTTGCCATCGACGACGCGGCAACCAGCGATGGTGCCGATCTTCGACACACGGAAGATCTCGCGCACTTCGCAGCGGCCGACGATCTTCTCGCGCGACTCCGGCGTAAGGAGGCCTTCCATGGCCTTCCGCACGTCGTCGAGCATCTCGTAGATGATGGCGTAGGTGCGAATCTCGACACCTTCGCGCTCGGCGACGGTGCGCGCCTTGGCGTCGGGGCGTACTCCGAAGCCGACGACGATACCCGTCGAAGCGCCCGCCAGCGTGATGTCCGACTCCGAGATGCCGCCAACGCCCGAGTAGATCACGTTGACCTTCACTTCGGGGGTGGTGAGCTTGTTCAAGGCGTCTTTGACCGCTTCAGCGGAGCCTTGAACGTCGGCCTTGAGCACGATCTTGAGCTCGAGCGACTCCTGGCCGGCCATGCGCTTCATGATGTCGTCCAGCGACATCTTGCGATCCACGACCTGCTCGTCTTGCTTGCGCGCGGCCTTGCGATTCTCCGCGATCTCGCGCGCCGCATCGGCGTTCTCGACCACGTTGAGCTGGTCGCCGGCATCAGGCACGCCGTCGAGACCGATGATCTCGACCGGCGTCGACGGGCCGGCTTCCTTGATCGACTTGCCTTCGTCGTTGAGCATGGCGCGCACGCGGCCTGAGCATTCGCCGACGACGATGGCGTCGCCCGTGCGCAGCGTACCGGTCTCGATGAGGAGCGTGGCAACGGGGCCGCGACCCTTGTCGAGCTGAGCCTCGACCACCGAGCCGATGGCTGGACGGTCGGCATTCGCCTTGAGCTCGAGCACTTCAGCCTGCAACAGAATCGCCTCGAGCAGCTCGGGGATGCCGGTGCCCTTGGTCGCCGAGGTGTTCACGAAGAGCGTCTCACCGCCCCAGGCCTCGGAGAGCAGGCTGAACTTCGAGAGCTCCTGCATGACGCGGTCGGGCTGCGCCTCGGGCTTGTCGATCTTGTTGACCGCCACGATGATCGGTACTTCCGCGGCCTGCGCGTGCTTGATGGCCTCTTCGGTCTGCGGCATCACGCCGTCGTCCGCCGCGACGACCAGCACGACGAGGTCGGTGATCTGAGCGCCGCGCGCGCGCATCTGGGTAAAGGCCGCGTGGCCCGGCGTGTCGAGGAAGGTGACCAGACCCTTGCCCGGCACCGCCACCTGATAGGCGCCGATGTGCTGGGTGATGCCACCCGCTTCGCCGTCGGCGACCTTTGCCTTGCGGATCGCGTCGAGCAGCGACGTCTTACCGTGGTCGACGTGGCCCATGACGGTCACGACCGGCGGACGCGGCTTCAGGTTTTCCGTCTCCTCGGCCTCTTCCGGCTTGCCGACGTCGAGCATCTTCGTCTCGTCGAAGGCATCCGAGGTGACCGTGTACTCGTACTCGGTCGCCATCAGCGTCGCGGTGTCGAAGTCGATCGACTGATTCTGCGTCACCATCACGCCGAGCTTCATCAGCTTGCCGATAACCTCGGCGGCTTTGACGCCCAACTCGGAGGCGAGCTCCGCGACGGTGATGTTCTTGCCCATCTTCACCACGCGCTTCGAGGCGCGCGGCTGGGTCACGACGGTCTGCTTACCGGTGCGGCTGGTCGTCTTCTTCTTCTTGAGACGCGCCGGATGCATGGCGCGCTCGCGCATCTCGACCATCTGGCGCTTGCTCGGGGGACGACCCTTGTTCTGACCGGGGCCACCGCCGCCGGGACCGCGTGGGGGACCAAAGCCGCCGGGACGCGCGCCGGGAGCGCCGCCAGGACCGCCCATCGGCGGACGGCGGTTGACGTCGACCATCTCACGACCGCGACCGAACGGATCGGTGACGACGCGAAGCTCGGTGACTCCGCCGAAGCGGGGAGCACCGGGACCGGGACGCTGGCCGCCGGGGCCCGAAGGACCGCCGGGCCCACCCGGACGGGGACCGTAGCCGCCTTGGCGCGGGCCACCTTGGCCACCGCCCAAGCGGCGCGAGGGAATGCGTTCGAGGAGCTTGTCGCGATCGATCATGCGCACGACTTGTGCGGCGCCGGGGCGGTGCGCCACCGTTGGCATGCCAGTCTGGGTCGGGTCCGCTGTAGCGGCCACATCATCGCCAGGCGGCACGTCGGTCGGCTCACCCGCGTCTTGTTGATCGGCCGACTGGCGACCGCGGTCCTGCGAGGGATCGCGGTGATAAGCCGCGGGCCGGCTGCCGCCGGTACGCGACGGCTGATTGTAAGCCGGGCGCGGAGCGGCGTCGCGCGACTGACTCTGCGGCGGAGGCGCCGCAGGGCGTTGTTCGGGAACGCGGGCCGGACGCGGCTCGCCGTCGTCGACTGCTTCTTCGCGCGCTTCCACTTGCGGAGCGAGCTCGTGCTCGACTTGACGCTCCTCGGCGGGAGCGGCTTGGGGTGCGCTCGGCTCGTCCACTTCCGCGGACGCGGCGTGCTGCGCTTCGGCCGGAGCGCCGACCTCGTCGGAGGCCTTCTTCTTGACGATCATCATACCGACGCGCTTCGGACCAGCGGCGGCGCCAGCGGGAGCAGCGGCCGGGGCGGCGGCGCCAGGAGCCGGAGCGGCGGGGGCGGCGGCCGGAGCCGGCTTACCCTTGGCCTTGATCAAGACGGCGCGGGCTTCGTCCTCGTAGACCGAGCTCGAGTGGGTCTTCACGTCGACGCCACCTTGCTGAAGCAACAGAACGGCCTCGCGGTTCTCCAACCCAAACTCTTTTGCCAACTCATGAACCCGCTTCTTACTCATGCGATGCCTCGTTCTGCCCCTCTGTGCCTGTCTGTTCGCGCGAACGGCCCGGCCCTCGGGGGTCGGACTCGTACCATACTGCGAGCCAATAGGCAGCCTCGTTCGTGATGTGATGCGTTTTCCCTGGAATCAGCGCCGCGCCGACATATCCCATGCCCGCGGCCTGCCCGAGTGCTGCGCCGCTGACGAAAGGGGGCGCGCCAAACTTTCCGCTCGACCGTGCCGCCAAGTCGTCAGCAAGAAGCAGCACGCCATCATGTGCATTCGCGGGCACGTTGTCAGTGCCCGTCACCAAGATGCCGGTGCGGCGCGCGAGGCCAACCGCCTCGAGGACTCGGCGCTCGGCCATCTTGTGGAGATCGTTCAGAAATTGCGCGCGGTCGAAGTCCCGTACCTGTTCGCGGAAGGCGCGACTCAGGACCTTGGCGTCGAGCTGCGCGAAGACCTCGCGGGCGACCTTGATATAGGCGCCGCGGCCCCCGCCCTTGGGACCGGGGATGAGCTGGCCCTCAGCCCATGCGAGACGCAAGAGCTCGGCTGGTGGGAGCTGTTTCTTGGTGATGATGCAGGTGCGCTGCGGCTCGTGCTCGATCGCGGCCTTCTGCTCGGCGCGCTTGGCCGCTAGCGGATCGGGGCGCTGCCCGCGATGCGCAAAGCCAGCCGGACTGGCGGCACGCCCGCCGTCTTTGCCGCTCGCGCGTTCATCGCGGCGGCCATGGGATCTGTCGTTTTTCTTCATCGACTCGAACGGAGGTTGCCGAACGGGCTCGCGAATCGAGCCCGCCCGGCGCACATCCGACTTGTTCCTTAAGCCTCGGCACGGCTCGACGGGCCTTTGTGGCCGGCCTGGCTCGCGACGTGAGCATCGACACCATCACCCGGCAGACGCACGACGCCGCCGTCCACGGTGACACCCGAAGCCTTCGCCTCGTCCTTGATCTCGCGCTCCGTCTTCAAGCGCTGATTCGCCGAGTACTTGAGCTGCTTCGCCTTCTTCTCGTTGATGCCCGCTTTAGCGGCCAGGTCCGCGAGCTCCGCTTCCGCGATGCTCTCGACCGAGCTGTAGCCGGCCTTCACCAGGGAATCGAGCGACGCTTCGCCGATACCGCGCACCAAGCGCAGGCGGCCCATGTCGTCGAGCTTCATGAGCTCCTGGAGCTTGCGCGCCCAGTCGGCGGCTTGCGTCGCGCGCTGCTGGTTGAGCTTGTTCTGCTCCTCTTCCTTCTTCTCGCTCTCGGCGACGACGCCGGCCGAGGCGAGCAGCTTCTGCAGAACTTCCTCGGTCATCCCCGGGAACTGCTCGAGGAAGCTGCGGTCGCTCTCCATGAAGTCCTGCGCGCTACGGATGCCGTGGTTGTAGAGCGTCTGAATCAGGAACTCGTTGATGCCGTCGATCTTGGTCAACGACTTCCATGCGCGATCGCGGATCTCACCGATGCGCGACTCGCTGTGGATGTCGAGGCGCCAGCCCGTGAGCTGCGACGCGAGACGGACGTTCTGACCCTTGCGGCCGATGGCCAGCGAGAGCTGATCATCGGGAACGATGATCTCCATCTTGTGGTTCGACTCGTCGATGAGCACGCGCGAAACCTCGGCGGGCTGCAGCGCGTTGCACACGAAGGTCGCGGGATCTTCGCTGAACGGTACGATGTCGATCTTCTCGCCGCGCAGCTCCTGCACGACGGCCTGAACGCGCGAGCCCTTCATACCGACGCAAGCGCCGACGGGGTCGACGTCACGGTCGGACGAGCTCACGGCGATCTTGGCGCGCGCACCCGGCTCACGGGCGGCGCTCTCGATGCGCACGATGCCTTCGTAGATCTCCGGCACTTCGAGCTCGAAGAGCTTCACGAGCAGCTCGGGGGTGGTCCGCGATAGCACGATCTGCGGTCCACGCGAGTGCTCTTGCACCTCGATGACGAAGGCCTGCACGCGGTCACCGGCGCGATACGACTCGCGCGGGCACTGCTCGCGCAGCGGCAAGATCGCCTCGGCGCGACCGAGGTCGACGATGATGTTGCCGCGCTCGAAGCGACGCACGATACCGGTCACCAGCTCGCCGCGACGATCCTTGTACTCGTCGTAAACGATGTTGCGCTCGGCATCGCGGATGCGCTGGATGATGACCTGCTTGGCGGTTTGCGCCGCGATGCGGCCGAAGCCGCGGCGATAGGTCTTCAGGCGCAAGATGTCGCCGTACTGCTCGTCCTGCTCGCGGGCCGCCTGAGCGTCCTGGTCGAGATAGAAGATCGGGAAGACCATCTCGTCGCCGGCGTCGACTTCGATGCCGCGCTCCTTGGCTTCCTCGACCGAGATCTCGTTGAAGCTGTCTTCGACTTTTTCGACGACCTTGATCGCCTGGTTGAGGTCGACCGCGCCTTTTTCTTGGTTGTAGGCGACCGTGAGGTTGCGCTCGGCGACGAAGGCACGCTTGGCGGCCACGAGGATCGACTCCTCGAGCGCCTTCAAGAGGATGCTTCGATCAATGCCTTTGTCTTTGCTGACCTGATCGAGAACTAGGTTGAGATTTGCATCCATGTCACTTCTTCCTTTGTGTTTGCTGCGTGCCGCTTTTTTTGGTGCGGACGCTTTCTTTTTTCAGAACTCGGGAACGAGCCGCGCCCGTTCGATGACGTCGTAAGCAATGGTCCATGGCTTACCGTCGACATCGAGCTTGATCGCGCCTTCGTCCGCCGCGGTGAGCGCCCCAGAAAACTTGCGGCGCCCCTCGAGCATCTCGCGGGTCGAAAGCTGCACTTGCCGACCCACGAAGCGTTGGAAATCTTTCGGCTTCACCAGCGGTCGATCGAGACCGGGTGACGAAACTTCGAGCGTGAAGCGCCCATCGATGCCGTCGGAGATCCCTTCGGCGTCCATGACGTCACTGACCAGCCGCGACACCCGCTGACAATCCTCGAGCGAGATACCGCTAGGGGCATCGGCGTTCACTTCCGCGCCCGCCTCTTTGTCGATGTACAGCCTGAGGACCTTGGCCTTCGAGGAGTACTCGGTGAGGACGAGCTCGTAGCCATCGCGCGCAAGGACAGGCAAAATCGCCCGTTCGATCGCTTGCACGAGACTGTCGCTCATCGTAACCCCTAAAAACGCAAATGGGCCCCCTAAGAGCCCATCTAGCCGAGCTATCCGGCCGTGGAAGGCCTAGGGACAGCAACCAAATGTCACGCGCCTCCTAGCAATCTGGATCGCGAGTTGTCAACGGAGCGGACTAGGGCGCCGCGAAGAAGACCACCGTTCCCGGTCATGCCCTCAGCATGAACGGCAAGGGTCGCGCGTCTTTGACGTCCGGGAATTGCAAGTAGCTATCCGGGATCTTGAGCGCTCGCGTCACCGTACGCCATACGGCGCTCGCCGGAGCGCGACCGCCGTTGTCGAAGCCGACGGCGGGTGTCCCGACCCGCACGCCGGTCGTCAGATCGGGCATGTGATAGCCGTAGACGTGACCGTCGCCCTCGTTAGCGGCGACCGAGATATCGCCGTAGTAGCCCCCGCGTACCATGCCACCCGCGAGGATGATGGTGTTCTTGCCCTGATCGCCGCTTGAGTTGGCGGAGGGAGCGCGGCTGCCGTCGGCGGTATAAACCGCTATGACGGTGCGGTCGTAGATCCCCGCTTCCTTCAGCTTGGTGATCAGGCGCGCGAGCGGGAGCGAGATCTGCTTCGCCTGGGTGCGGACCTGCGATTCTTGCCGTTGATCGTGCACGTCGATGTAATCGAACTCGATAGCGACCGTGCGGCAGAGGTCGTTCGACACCAGCTTGAAGGCCCATGCAATTTGCTCCCAGATCTGTGCTCGTGGTGACTCGGTGACTTGGTTGGGAACGTCGGCGCTCCAGTAGGCGGTCTCCTCCGCGGTGAGCGGCAGGCTGATGACGCGGGGCGCGCTGGTGTAGAGCAGGCGCTGCGCTTCGTCGACGTTGGCCTGGTGCTGCACCCCGCCGCTATCGGCGATCTTGCGTTTGGCGAGAAACGTCGGGTCGATGCGCCGCAAGATATTGGTGAGGGCGCGCGCGTCCTCCGGCTTGGGGAGGATGTTCAAGTCCTCGACGGTGTCCGGGAAGTGATCGAAGAGCTCTTCGCGGCTGCGGAGTCGATCGACTTCGCCGTTCGGCAGACCCGCGCCGTAGTGGTAGACGGTGTGCAGCGTGCGCCCGACGCCCTTGAAGGCGATGCCGACCTTGGTGTTCTGGTCGACGACCTTGGAGTAGTGGCTGTGCAACGCGGCCACCGTGGGCGTGGCCGAGTAATAGGCCTCGCAACCCTGGGGATGATTCGAGCCGCGCTCGTTGTTGAACATCGGCAGGTAGCCGGGCTTGTTCGATTGATAGGTACGGCCCGGCGAGCGCAGCGGGTTTGCCGCTTCGTGGCCGTGAATGGCGCCGGCCCCGACCTCGCAACAATCGATCATGGCGATGGTGTCGACATGCGGCTCGAGCGGCAGCGAGTCGTTGGTGAGAAAAACCTCGGTGCCGGAGACCTGCTTCATCTCCGCTTGCGAGGCGTAGATGGCGGCCATGAGGCCGGTCGCGCCGCGCCGCAGGTTGACGTTGCGCGCCAGCGACGGCGCCACGAAAACGTGACCGTGATCCCACTGATCCCGCAGGTTGATCTCGATGAAGTACATCGGCTCCTGCGCGGACTGCGCGTGCGCCTTGCCCATCAGGATGTCGCTCGCGGCAAGACGGGTCGCCACCGGCAACGCGGCCGTGGCGCCGAGGATCTTGAGTAGGCGCCGGCGGTCGAGCCTGCTCAGGCCCTTCAGCTCGTGGAAGTTCATGGTGTCGCCTCCTTGGGAACGATGGAGCGAACGATGCGCGAGCTCGAGAATGTCTCGACGGCGATGGTCGCGAGGGTCGGCTCCGCGGCGACCGCGCGCGCGGCATCCGCGATGGCGTACAAGGTATTCTCGTCGACCCGGGTGCTGCCGTCGACCGCTAAAACATACTCGACGAGATTACGGGCGCCGCAGGCCAAGAACTGAGAGCTCTGCGCCAACACCTTGGCGGCGTCCGCGAGATTCGCGACGTCCGTGCCCATCATCTGCGAGCGCTCGCTCGCGGCCTGGCCAGCGTCGTGGAAGTGCGAGGCGTAGAGGCCGTCGACGGACCTGCCGAGCTCGGCGCCGGATCCGGTGTCTTGCAGGCCGGAGGCATTGGCCTGGTAGGCACCGGTCTCGTCGAAGCGCACGAAGACCTGGGCGTGCGCCGCGAACTGCCCGTGGCAGGTGTAGCACTGCTCGCCGTTACCGAACCCAGACGTAGCGCGTTGCTCGGTTTGCTCGGCGAGCGACTCAGCCTGGAACATGTTGATGAGCTGCTCGCGCTCGACGCGCGGCTGCATCTCGACGTCCATCGGATAACGGCTGCACGCGAAGGCGAGCATCATGGTGCTGCTGCGGGTCAGGTTGAAGCGGCCGGCGCGGCTCGCGAGATAGGCGCGGGTTCCGAGCACGCCCGCGGCGAACGGCGCGCCGGTGTCGCAAGCGCGCTTGTTGCCGGTGCCGTCGACGCAGTAGTCGGCCGTGAGGAGGGCCGCGTACGGCAAGTTGTTGGCGACGATGTACTCCGCGAGGTTGCCCGGAAGGTCGAAGTCGATGCCGCCGCTCTCGCCGCTCACCAGCAGCTTCTGCGAGATCAGATCTCGCGCCGCGCGCTTGAAGTACGGCGCCTTGGTCCAAGCATCGACGATGGCCCGAACGGCGGTCGTCGGCTCCTGGGCGATGCGGCCCGTCTCTTCGTCGTTCAGCACGCGTCCGGCGAGCATGGGCGCGAGGCGCGTGAGATACGTTGTTGCCTCGGGCGCGGTGAGCTGGAAGACCTGTGGGGGCTGCTTCGGGGCGGGCACCGGCCCCTCCATCGGTGGGAGCTTCTCCATCTCCTGACAGGCGGTGAGGAGCGCTATGCCGAGGATGAGGCGCTTCATTGGGCGACGAACTCCAGCGACGCGAACACGGCGAGACAGGTCGTCGTGTCACGCTCCTCGCCGGTGAGCCCCGCGAGAGCCTCACCGAAAACAGCGAGCTCGTCCTGGGTGAGCGTGCGGCCGGTGGCCGCTTTGTAAAACGCGTCGAGATCTCGGCCCGCGAGATCGGGGTACCGCTGCGAAATGTCCGCTGAAGCGCACACCGGCTTCAAGCTATCCACCCAGTTGCTCATGCGCGAGGCCGACCACTGGTTGTCGGCGACGATCCCGTTGGCGAAATCGTAGTCACCGAGCTGATAGCGGCGCCGCAGGAGCTCGCCGAACATGGCGTCGGTGGTCGGCTTACCCACGACCGCCGAGACCTTCGCGAGGCGGATGCTGAACGGCAACAGGCGCACCTGCACCGCCGGCTGCGTGTAGGCCGGCACGTTGATGTCGAGCGAGGGATCCCGCTCGCTCTCGGGCACGAGCGGCGAGTCCGGAGCGTCACCGATGGCGCCGTGGCAGGCGGCGGTGAGGGCGGTGATGAAGAGGGCAGCGCGGCGCATGGTCCCTCTCGAGAAGCACACATCGTGCCGAATCGCCCACATGCGCTGACGCGGGCAAAGTCAGCGATTTCATTGGGCGCGGCCGCGTCGTCCTGTGGAGCCAGGTCCCCAGGACGTCTTGCCATACGTAGCCATGCGACTACGCAACGATGCGGAAAATCGCGAGTGCATTCCGACGTGTTGCCTCACCGATGGCTTGCTGGGTGCTGCCACGGAGCTCGGCGATCTTGGATGCCGTGTGCACGACGTAGGCGGGCTCGTTACGCTTGCCGCGAAACGGCACCGGCGCGAGGTAAGGCGTGTCGGTCTCGACGAGCATCCGCTCGAGCGGAATCATCTTCACCGCCTCTTGCAGCTCGACACTCTTGGGGAAGGTGACGACACCGGGGATCGAAAGGTGCATGCCACGCTTCAAGTACTCGTCGGCCTCGCGCGGGCCCGCGGTGAAGCAGTGAACGATGCCGCCGGCCTTGGGAACGCCGGCCTCGTCGAGGATCTTCCAGGCGTCTTCGTGAGCGTCGCGCACATGCAGCATGATCGGCTTGTCGACGTCGTGGGCGATGGCGATCTGACGCGCGAAGACGCTCCCCTGCACGTCCTTGGGCGCGAAGTCGTAGTAGTAATCGAGACCGATCTCACCGACGCTCACGACCTTGACATGGCGCGCGGCGGCCGCGATCGCGGACACGTCGGCGTCCGTTGCCTTGGCTGCGTCGTGGGGATGGATGCCCGCCGTGGCGTAGATCTTCGGGAGACGCTCCGCCAGGGCGATCGCCTCGCTCGCTCCCTCGGCGACACGCGAGGCGCCGACGGCCACCATGTGCGACAGCTCGGCCGCGAAGGCACGCTCGATGACGGCGTCGAGTTGATCGCCGAAGGTGTGGCGCTCCAGGTGGCAGTGCGAGTCGATGAACATCGCCCACGGGCATAGCGTTTCGTTCGGCGTTCTGGCAACGCTTCGAGCCAGATGTCGGCCGAGGTCATCATCGTCGGCGCCGGGGTCGCGGGGCTCACGGCCGCGTCCGAGCTTGCAAAGCGCGGCATCGACGTTCTCGTCCTCGAGGCGCGTGACCGTATTGGCGGACGTGTGTGCACCCGGCACGATCCCGCGTGGCCAACCCCGCTCGAGCTGGGACCCGAGTTCGTGCACGGACTCGATCCGGCGTTGTGGCGTCTCCTGCGCGCTCGCGGCCTTCGCACACTGCCGCTGAACCGTCCCCGCATCACCGTCCGCGCCGGCCGCCAGGTCGAGGCCGACGCCTCCTGGGAAACCGCGACCGAGAGACTCGGCGCGGCACCGAAGCGCGATGCGAGCATCACCGCCCACACGAAGACCCTGCCGGCGGAGGCTCGACGCGTGGCGCTCGGCTACGTCGAGGGCTTCTACGCCGCGCGCGCGAAGGATGTGAGCGCCAAGTGGATCGCCGCGCAGGAAGAGGCCGGTGAGCGCATCCAACAAGATCACATCGAGCATGTCGTCGCCGGCTACGACAGCGTCGTCAATGCCCTCGCCCGGGACATCCCCGAGGGCAGCATCAAGCTGCGGCATCGCGTCAGCGGCATCGCATGGAAGCGCGACGACGTGCGCGTCCAGGTCGACGGCGACAAGGCCTTCGAAGGGCGCCGCATCATCCTCACGATGCCGCCGCCTCTGCTCGTCGAGCTTCCCTTCGAGCCGGCTCTTCCTCGCCCAATCGAAGAAGCCCTGCGCGCGTTCGTCATGGGCCCCGTCCTCAAGGTCGTGCTGCGCTTCTCCGAGCCGGTCTGGGAGAGCTTTCCGTTTGCCGACCCGGCCAAGCCCTTCGGCATGATGTTCGCGCCGGACGAGCGCTGGCCTACGTTCTGGACCGACCCAGCCGACCCGCTGCGCCTCACCGCCTGGGCTGGAGGCTCGCGCGTCGATGACCTCGATGCGCACCACGCCGTGCGCGAAGCACTGTCTTCTCTGGCGAAGATCGGCGGACGCTCGCGCGCCGATCTGGAGCGCCACCTCACCGTGAGTGCCTGCCATGACTGGCAAGGCGACCCTTGCTCCGGCGGCGCCTACGCCTACGTAAAGGTGGGTCACGCGAAGGCTCCGACGACGCTCACCCGCGATGTCCAAAAAACGATATTTTTCGCGGGGGAAGCAACGCATCCCGAGCACTCCGGGACCGTGCACGGAGCTCTCGAAAGTGGGCAGCGTGCGGCGCTCGCCGTAGCCGGCGCGACCTGCTAGTAGGACAGACGATGCGCGCCCAGGTCGCTGCCCTAATCCTCGACATCTTCAAGGTGAGGCCGAACGAAGCGCGTCGGACCGGCCTCGCATTCGTCTATCTTTTCGCCGCCATCGGCGCCTTCATCGTCGGCCGCGTCGCGCGCACCGTCTTCTTCCTCGAGATCCCCGAGTTCAAGCAGCTCCTTCCGTTCGCCTACATCGGCACCGCCATAACGGTCTCGCTCGCGGTCACCGTCTATCAGCGTGTCGAGCGTATCCTGCGCCGTGATCGAACGAACGCGGTCACGCTCGCCCTGCTCACCGTCGTGACCATCGCCTTCCGCTTCGCCCTTTCCGTGAACCATTCGGTCGCGGCCTGGGGCTTCTACTTCTGGGTCGAGATCTACGGCACCTTCGCCGTCATCCAGTTCTGGCAGCTCGCGGGCGAGCTTTTCCACGCGCGCGAGGCCAAGCGCCTCTTCGCGGTCATCGGCGCCGGCGGCGTCCTGGCGAACGTGGTCATTGGCGTGGCGGTCAATTGGGTCGCGAAGCAGCTGGGCACCGAGAACCTTCTGTTCTTGATCTGCGGCTGTTTCCTGATCGCGTTCGCGATGGTGACCATGCTCGGGCGCGATGCGTCGCGCGAGCTCGAGGCCGCGCGCGGTCGCAAGAAGAGCAACGCGCCGGTGCTGCAACAGCGCTTGCTGTCGTCGCAGCACGTCCGGCTACTCGCCATGGTCGTCGTGGTCACCTATCTCGTGTCCACAATCGTGGACTACCAGTTCCAGGCCATCGTCGGCGACAGCATCACCTCGAAGGACGCGCGCAGCGCTTACCTCGGTGGCTTCTACGCCTGGACCGGTGTCTTCGCCGGCGTCGTACAGCTCTTCTTCGTGTCACGCATCCTCGAGCGCGGCGGCTTGCTGGTGGCGCTCGCCATCCTCCCCACGACGTTGCTGGCCGGCTCCATCGGCGTCGGCCTCGTGCCGCTCTTGCCGGCCCTCGCGATGGTGGTCTTCACCAAGGGCGCCGAGAACTCGCTTCGCTACACCGTCAACGACAGTACCTTGCAGCTCCTCTATTTGCCGTTGCCGCCAGCGATGCGCAGCCGCGCCAAAACGTTCATCGACGGCGTGCTCAAGCCGATCTCGGTGG
>JBGGMJ010000102.1:0-6488 GCA_041288095.1 Myxococcota bacterium | reverse complement strand
CGACGCCGGTATCGCCACCACCGAGGATGACGACGTGTTTGTCCTTCGCGTCGATGCGGTTCGCGACGCGCTCGCCGGCGACGACGCGATTTTGCTGCTCGAGGTATTCCATGGCGAGGTGCACGCCGGGCAGCTCGGCGCCGGGCACGGCGAGGGCGCGCGCTTGAGTGGCGCCGCATGCCAAGAGGACCGCGTCGTGAAACCGTTTCAGGCCGGCCGCGTTCTGGCTCTTGCCGACCTCGACGCCGGTGACGAAGCGCACGCCCTCGGCTTCCATCTGCT
Organism: Myxococcota bacterium; assembly: GCA_041288095.1. GTDB lineage: Bacteria > Myxococcota > XYA12-FULL-58-9 > XYA12-FULL-58-9 > JALHOP01 > JALHOP01. The sequence goes on along the minus strand of JBGGMJ010000102.1, from coordinate 6,206 downwards.
GCAAACGCCGGTCGAGCAGCATCTTGTCCATCTTGAAGTCGGGAATGCCGTAACGGAGCAGACCGCCGAGCTTGTCGCTGCGCTCGTAGACCGTGACGGCGTGCCCCTGACGCGCGAGCTGCTGCGCCGCCGCGAGGCCCGCGGGCCCGCTGCCGACGATGGCGACGCTCCGACCTGAGCTCTCGGCCGCCGGCTGCGGCGCGATCCAGCCTTGCGCGAAGCCCTTGTCGACGATCGCTTGCTCGACCACCTTGATGCTGACCGGGGCGTCCGCCAAAGCGAGCACGCACGAGGCCTCACAAGGCGCCGGGCAGAGTCGGCCGGTGAATTCGGGGAAGTTGTTGGTGGCGTGCAACCGCTCGAGCGCTTCGCGGTCGCGGCCCTTGTAGACCAGATCGTTCCAGTCGGGGATGAGATTTCCGAGCGGGCAACCCTTGTGACAAAACGGAATGCCGCAATCCATGCAGCGCGCCGCCTGCGTACGCACGAGCTGGTCGGGCGCCGGCTCATAGACCTCGCGCCAATCATGGGTGCGCTCGGCGACAGGGCGCCTCGGCGGCTGCTCGCGGACATGCTCCATGAATCCGGTCGGCTTACCCATCACGCCGTCCGTTTCAGCGGCGTGGCCATGACGCGCTCGTAGTCGGGTGAGACGACGCGGACCGTACGCGCGACCGAGGTCGCCCAGTTGGCGAGCACGCGCTGCGCCACCGGACTGCCGGTGAGCCGGGCATGCAGCTCGATGAGGCGCCGCACTTCGTCGATCTCAAAGGGATCCTCGAGAGGCCCCACGCGCACCATGTCGGTGTTGACGCGCTTGGCTTGCTGGCTCGCGATATAAGCAATGCCGCCCGACATCCCGGCGGCGAAGTTGCGGCCGATGTTGCCGAGAATGATCACGCGGCCCCCGGTCATGTACTCGCAACCGTGCTGACCGACGCCTTCGACGACGGCACTCGCTCCGCTATTACGTACAGCAAAGCGCTCGCCGGCGATGCCGCGGAAGAAAGCCTCGCCGCCGGTCGCGCCATAAAGGGCGACGTTGCCGATGAGGATGTTCTCCTCCGCCTTGAAGCGCGCGCGGGCGTCCGGTCGCACCGACAAGCGACCGCCGGAGAGTCCCTTGCCGACGTAGTCGTTGGCGTCGCCCTCGAGCGTCAAGGTCATGCCGCGCGGCACGAAGGCGCCGAAGCTTTGACCGGCCGAACCGGTGAAGCGCAGGGTCAGGGTGTCGTCGGGCAAGCCCTCGTGCCCATGACGGCGCGTGAGCTCGGCACCCAGCATGGTGCCGACGGTGCGATCGACGTTGGTGATGGGACTGTCGACCACCGTCGGCCTCTTCTCGAGGAGCGCCTGCTGGCACAACGGCATCAAGCGCATGTCGAGGTGCTCACTGTGGTCATAGGCGATGCGCTTCACGAAGCGGCTCGGGGCGCCCTGCGGCGGCTTCGCGCAGATGGCCGAGAGGTCGAGGGTCGCGACCTTCGCGTGCGCGGGCGTCGCCGTCGGCGCGAGCAGATCACTGCGGCCGATCATCTCGTCCATGGTGCGGAAGCCAAGAGCCGCCATCAGCTCACGCACTTCCTCGGCAATGAACTCGAAGAAGGCGACGACGTGCTCCGCCTGCCCGGTGAAGCGGGCCCGCAGATCCGGATTTTGAGTGGCCACGCCGACGGGGCAAGTATCGAGGTGGCAGACCCGCATGTAGATGCAGCCCATGACGACGAGCGGTGCGGTGGCAAAGCCGAATTCGTCGGCGCCGAGCAACGCACCGACGACGACGTCGCGGCCGGTCTTGAGCTGGCCATCCACCTGCACGACGACGCGGTCGCGCAAACCGTTGGCCATGAGCGTCTGTTGCGCTTCGGCAAGACCCAGCTCCCAAGGCACGCCGGCATGTTTGATCGAGCCGAGCGGTGAAGCCCCGGTACCGCCATCGTGTCCGCTGATGAGGACGACGTCGCTCTTTGCCTTGACGACACCCGCCGCCACGGTGCCGACACCCATCTCCGCCACCAGCTTGACGCTGATGCGGGCGCGGTCATTGGCGCAGCGCAAGTCGTGGATGAGCTGCGCCAGATCCTCGATCGAGTAGATGTCGTGATGCGGCGGCGGCGAAATGAGCCCGACGCCGGGCGTCGCGTGCCTGACCTTGGCGATCCACGGGTAGACCTTGTTGCCGGGGAGCTGGCCGCCCTCGCCGGGCTTGGCTCCCTGAGCCATCTTGATCTGGAGCTCGTCGCATTCGATCAAGTATTCACTGGTGACGCCGAAGCGCGCGCTCGCCACCTGATGAACGGCGCTGCGGCGCGAGTCACCATTGGCGTCCTTGGTGTAACGGTCGCGGTCTTCGCCGCCCTCCCCGCTGTTCGAGCGTCCGCCCAAGCGGTTCATGGCGATGGCCAGCGTCTCGTGAGCCTCGCGCGACAAGGACCCGTAGCTCATGGCGCCGGTGGCGAAGCGTTTGACGATGGCCGCCACCGGCTCGACCTCTTCGAGCGGTACCGGTGGCTGCGCGCCCACTTTGAGATCGAGGAGACCGCGCAAGGTAACCGTACGCGATAGCGAGTCGACGGTCTGAGTATACTCCTTGAAGACGTCGTATTTTCTTTGGCGCGTGCCGTGCTGCAGCTTGAAGACGGTTTCGGGCGTGAAGAGATGCTGCTCACCATCGCGGCGCCACTGGTACTGGCCGCTCGCCGGCAGCTCCTTCTCGGGAGCCTGCGCGCGCGCATGGCGTGCCAGCGCCTCCGCCGCTACGTCCTTCATGGTGAGACCCGAAAGGCGTGACGGTGTCTTGGTGAAATACTTGTCGATGACGTCGCCGGCGAGTCCCACTGCTTCGAAGGTCTGAGCGCCGCAGTACGCGCTCACCGTACTGATGCCCATCTTCGACATCACCTTGACGACGCCTTTGGTGACGGCGCCGAGGTAGCGCCGGCGCGCAACGTCGGGTGGATGGCTAATGACGCCGCGTCGCGCCAGATCGGCGACGCTATCGAGCGCGAGATAAGGACAGACCGCGGCGGCACCGTAGCCGACGAGCAACGCGAAGTGATGGACCTCGCGTGCGTCACCGGACTCGACGAGCAGCGTGCACTTGGTGCGCTTCTTCTTGCGCACGAGATAGTTGTGGAGGCCGGCGACCGCGAGCAGGGAGGGGATGGGCGCGAGATGCGGCGCGACGCCGCGGTCCGAGAGGACGAGCGCGTTGACCCCTTGGTCGACGAGGTCACCCGCCTTCACGAACAGCGCTTGCAGGGCCGGCGCCAGCCCCGCGGGACCATCACGCACCGGGAAGAGCATATCGAGCTTGGCGCTGACCACGGCGCCCTCGCGCATCTGCGCGAGCTGCGCCAGCTCGGAACGGCGCACGAATGGACTATCGAGGACGACGAGGGCGCAGCTTTTCGCCGTCGGCTCGAGGAGATTGCCCTCGGCGCCGACCGCGATGCTGGTGCTGGTCACGAGCTCCTCGCGAATCGCATCGAGCGGCGGGTTGGTCACTTGCGCGAACGATTGGTGAAAGTAGTCGTAGAGGAGCTGCGGGCGCGGGCTCATGACCGCCAAAGCGGCGTCGTGCCCCATCGAGCCGATGTCTTCTTGCGCCTTCTCCGCCATCGGCGACAGCACGTACTTCTCGTCCTCGATGGTGTACCCATGCGAGAGCTGCTGGAAACGCAGAGCCTCGCCTTCGAGATCGGGAGGCGCATCGGCGGGCGGCAGATCCGCGAGCGTGCGCGTCTGCTCCCGCGTCCATTCGCGGTATGGCTGCTGGCTCGCGAGCTCACGCTTGATTTCAGCGTCATCGACGATGCGGCCAGCCTCGAGATCGACCAGCAACATCTTGCCGGGCGTGAGGCGCCCTTTGTAGACGATGCGCTCGGGCGGCACGTCGAGGACGCCGACCTCGCTCGCCACGACGACACGCTCGTCGGCGGTGATCCAGTAGCGCGACGGACGCAGGCCGCTCCGGTCCAGAGTCGCGCCGATCTGCTTGCCGTCGCTGAACATGACGGCGGCAGGACCATCCCACGGCTCCACGATGCAGCCGTGGAAGGCGTAGAACGCCGCGAGGTCGGGGTCGATGTCGTCACGCGACTCCCAGGCCTCGGGGATGAGCATCATCAAGGCGTGCGGGAGACTGCGACCACCGCGCACCAGGAGCTCGACGACGCTGTCGAGCGCCGCCGAGTCGGAGAGGCCCTCGCGGATGATGGGCATGACCTTGTCGAGCTCGCCGGCGAGGTCGCTCTTGGCGAGCATCTCCTCGCGCGCATGCATCCAGTTGACGTTGGCGCGGAGCGTGTTGATCTCGCCGTTGTGGGCGATCATCGAATACGGGTGAGCCAGCTCCCAGCTCGGGAAGGTGTTCGTCGAGAAGCGGCTGTGGAACATGCACATGGCGCTCTCGACGCGCGTGTCCGCTAAATCGGTGTAGTAGGTGCGCACCTGCCGCGGCGTCAGCATGCCCTTGTAGGTCAGCGTCCGCGTCGACAAGGAGGGCACGTGAAAATAGACGCGGTCGTCGAGTCCGCTCGACAGGATGGTCGTCTGGAAGCGCTTGCGTGTCGTCCACAAGCGGTTTTGCAAGGTGCTCTCGTCGACCGCATCGCCCGCGGCGGTGACCAGCGCATGCAACATCGCCGGCTCGGCCGCCAGCGCCGCGACGCCGATCCCACGGTTGTTGGTCGGGACCTCGCGCCAGGCGATCACCTCGACACCGCACTGCTTGGCGATCATCGAGAAGACCATCTTGGCGAGGGTGCGTGCTTCGCGGTCAGGCGAGCCGAAGAACAAGCCGACCCCGTAAGCAAAAGGCGGCGGTAGCGTGATGCCCCGCTGCCCCATCTCCTCGCGGAAGAAGCGGTCGGGGATCTGGATCATCACCCCGGCGCCGTCACCGGTGTTCGGGTCGGCACCCGTGGCGGCGCGGTGCGACAGCCTCTCGAGCGCGGTCAGGCCGTCGTCGACGATGGCGTGCGATGCGCGTCCGCGAATGTCGGCGATAAAACCAACGCCACAAGCGTCGTGCTCGAAGCCCTTCGCGTAGAGCGGAAACATCTAACGCACTGCGCCATACCCTCCGGATTTTGTAAAGGGTTTAGGCGGCGGAAGGCTCGACGACGAGCGCATGGGCCAAGCGATACAAGCCCACGAGCAAGTGCCCATCAGTGATGCCCTTGCGCGCGGCAAGCAGCTCGTCGAGCGCTACCCAATGGAGTCCCGACGTCGCCGCGCCACTGCGCGGCGAGCATCGGGTTGGACCTTCCGCTCGAGCGCGCCACCTGATTTTCGGTGCCGCTCGCGGCGGCGAGACGAACGGCCGTCGGGTCGATGTCGGTGGGTAGCGTCGGTGGCGAGACCGGCTTCGCGCCTTCGGTCTGCTGCGCGGGGACGGCCTGATTTTCGAGCAATCGAGGGTCGGTCAACCGCGTGCGAATCGTCATCGTTCGCGAGACTAGCGTGCGTGAACCGAGTCGTAAATGGTGAGCAGCTCCGGCAGGACTTGTGTCCGCCATAGCGATTCCTCGAACTGCCGGCGAAAGAAGCCAAAGTGGCCGACGCGCTTGACGCCGACCTCGCGCGGATGCAGCCGCTTCATGGTGCGCGGGGCGCCCGAGTAGAACGAGTGAATGGAGGCCGTGTTCTCGGCCGACATCATCTCGTCGTCGGTGAACGAGATCGAGACGATCGGAGTCGTGACCGCGGCGAAGGCGGCGCGTGCCTCTTTTTCCACGCCGACGGCGTATTCGGGCGACAGGCACCAGCGGCGCCACTGCTCGATCACGCCGCGCGGCAGATCACCTACGACGCGCAAGCGCCTCCCCGGAAAGTAGCCGAAGAGCTTCACCGCGAGCGGCACGATGACGAACCAGAACCACCAGACCTTGCGACGCAGCGGCTTGCTGTTCTCGCGCCAGTAGCCGCTCCCGGTCGCCACCGTCATGATCTTGCCGATGCTCTCGCGGCCGGGCACGAACGGGACGATCTGTCCGCCGAGCGAGTGACCAATCCAGGTCACGGGAACGTCACCGGCGCGCGCCCTCAAGGCTTCGAGCACGGGGGCGCAGTCGCGGGCCCAATCGAAGATGTCGAGACGCGCGTCGCGCAGCGACCCGTGTTGCGAAGCGCCGACCCCACGGAAGTCGAAGGTGACCGCGAGGTAACCTTCGCGCGCCAGCCACCGCGCGAATGACGCGTAG
>JBGGMJ010000101.1:0-15843 GCA_041288095.1 Myxococcota bacterium | reverse complement strand
CAACCAATCATCGACGCGGAACGGACGATGGAACCACATGACGTGGTCGATCGACGCCAGCTGAAACCCGGGCGTGATCCAGGTGATGCCGTGGGGCATGAGCGACGTCGTCACGAACGAGAAGTCCGAGACATAGGCAAGGAGATAGCGGTGCAGCGCCGGGTCGTCGGGCAGGCGGGACGTGGCCTTGAGCCAGAGCATCCGCTTTGGCGGCCGCGACGCGGGCGCGAATGGGTCGTCCTCGGGGTCGGTGCTACGCAGCTCGAATGGGCGCTCCGCGGTGGCGCGTGCCCGCAGCGCTTCCGGGAGACGGTGCGCGAACTTGGCGTAACGCTCCTGCTCGGTGGGGCACGACTCGGGCGGCGGGGCGTCCGGCATCTCGTCTTGATGCTCGAGCCCGGGCTCGTCGAGCTGGAACGAAGCCGAGAGATTGAAAATTGGCCGCCCCGCCTGAATGGCCACGACGCGCCGGGTGGTGAAGGAGCTGCCATCGCGGATGCGGTCGACGTCGTAGACGATCGGCATCGCGACGTTACCAGGGCGCAGGAAATACGCGTGCAGCGAATGCACGTGTCGCTCGGGTGGACAGGTGTGGACGGCTGCCGAGAGCGCTTGTCCCAAAACCTGGCCACCGAAGACCGTCCCCCACCCCAGGTCCTGGCTCTGGCCTCGATAGAGATTCTCTTCGATGCGCTCGAGCGCCAAGAGCTTTACCAGGTCATCGAGGACTTTCGACATGGCGCCATATGATTACATTCACGGCGTCATGCAAAGACGCTTACCCATCGGGGCCGAGCTCATCGGCGACGGCGTCCATTTCCGCGTCTGGGCCCCCGATCACGAGCGCGTCGCCGTGGTCATCGATGGTGAGCGGACCGAGCCTTTGAAGCGCGAAGCGAACGGCTACTACGCCGCATTCGTTCGGGGTATGGGCGAGGGCACGCGTTATGCGTATCGCCTGGGCGACGACACGACGCTCTATCCAGACCCGGCATCGCGCTTCCAACCCGAGGGCCCGCACGGCGCGTCCTGCGTCATCGACTGGAAGGGCTTCATCTGGGGCGACAACGACTGGCCGGGCCTCAAGCTCGAGGGGCAGGTGCTCTACGAGCTGCACATCGGCACGTTCACGCCTGAAGGCACGTTCGCCGCGGCGCGCTCGAAGCTGGCGGACCTCGCGGATCTCGGGGTCACCTGCCTCGAGGTCATGCCGCTCGCCGATTTCGCGGGGGACTTCGGCTGGGGCTACGACGGCGTCAACTGGTTCGCGCCGACGCGTCTCTACGGCAAGCCGGACGATTTCCGAAGGTTCGTCGACGCCGCGCACGCCGCCGGTATCGGCGTCATCCTCGACGTCGTCTACAACCACCTGGGCCCCGACGGGAACTACATGCCCCGCTTCTCCAGCGCCTATCTCTCGAAGGAGCACGGCACCGACTGGGGCCAGGGCATCAACTTCGACGGCGAGAACAGCGCTCCTGTCCGCGATTGCGTACGCGCCAACGTCCGGCACTGGGTCGAGGAGTATCACCTCGACGGTCTGCGCCTCGACGCTACGCAAGACATTCACGACGACTCGAGCGAGCACATTCTGAGCGTGATCTCCCAAGAGGCACGGGCCGCCGCCGGCCGCCGGGGCATCATCCTGGTCGGGGAGAACGAGCCGCAAGACACGAGGCTCGTGCGCCCCATCGCGCGGGGTGGCTACGGGCTCGACGCCTTGTGGAACGACGACATGCATCACAGCGCGATGGTCGCGGCGACAGGCAGACGCGAGGCCTATTTCACCGACTACCACGGTACGGCGACCGAGCTCATCGCCGCTGCGAAGTGGGGCTACCTCTACCAAGGCCAGCGTTACGTCTGGCAGAAAAAACGTCGAGGCACCTTCAGCCTGGACATCGCGCCCGCGAGCTTCATCACGTTCCTCGAGAATCACGATCAGGTGGCGAACCTCGCCTTCGGCCGGCGTCTCGGTGAGCTGACGCATCCCAGCACCATCCGGGCGCTGACGGCGTACGTGTTGCTCTGCCCCGGGACCCCGCTGCTCTTCCAGGGGCAGGAGTTCGGCGCGTCGGCGCGCTTCGCGTTTTTCGCGGGCCACTCCGGCGAGCTTGCCGATGCGGTCCGCAAGGGCCGGGCGGAGTACCATTCGCAGTTCGCGAGCGCCGCGACCGACGAGATCCAGGGCAACCTACCCGATCCGAGTGCGCGGGCGACCTTCGACGCGGCCGTGCTCGACTGGAGCGAGCGCGAGAAGAACGTCATGGCGCTCGCACTGCACCGCGACCTCTTGCGTCTGCGGCGTGAAACCCCGGCCTTCGCGGCGCAGAAGCCGCGCATGGTCGACGGTGCTCCGTTTTCGCGCGACTGCTTGCTCTTGCGCTTCTTCGCGGACGAGAGCGCGGACGACCGTCTCCTGATCATCAACCTCGGCGCCGATCTCGACGTCGCGCCGGCGCCGGAGCCGCTGTTGGGTCTAGAACAGCATCTCCACTGGGACACGATCTGGTCCAGCGAACGTGTCTGTTATGGCGGCCTCGGCACGGCGGCGGTCGACGACGACGACCGAGGCCTACGTATCCCATCGCGGTCAGCCGTCGTGCTGGCCGCCAAACCGAGGAAGGGCACATGAAACGCCGCATGCCGTGGGCCGAAGTGCCCGAGCGAAAGACCGAAGAGATCCTCGACCGCGAGTGGCTCGTGACCAATGGGCTCGGCGGCTATGCCTCGGGCACGGTGCCCGGGGTGCCGACGCGCCGCTATCATGGCTGGCTGGTCGCGGCGCACGCCGCTCCTCTAGGCCGCGTCATGATGCTCGATCATCTGAGCGAGAGCATCGCCTTGCCCGATGGCCGGCGCCTGCGCTTCGGTGGCGAGGAACGCCGGCGCTCCGAGATCGAGACCCACGGCCTCGAGTACTTGCAGGAATTCCGTCTCGACAAGGGTCTGCCGGTCTGGCGCGCCCGCTTCGACGCCTGGGTGATCGAGCGCAGCATCATCCTGCCGCACAAGCAGAACACCGCGTACATCATGTATCGCCTCATCGAAGGCGAAGAGCCGGTGCGCTTGCGCGTGCGGCCTTCCGTCCATTTTCGCGGACACGACGTGATGCTCGGCGAACCGCTCGGGGCGCAATACGTCGTAACCTGCGCCGAGCACCGCTGCGAGATTCACGGGCCCCAGTCGCTGCCACCATTGCGCATGCGCACCGAGAGTCCAAACGGCTTGCTCACTCTGGACGGCGGCTCGACCCGCGAAATTTTCTACCGCGCCGAAGCCGACCGCGGTTACGGCTCCGTGGGGGTGCTCTGGTCGCCCGGCTACTTCACCATCGAGCTCCACCGCGACCGACCCTCGTGCGTCGTCGCATCGACCGAAGAGTGGCCGACCATGCTGGCGCTCTCCGGTGAGCAGGCGCTGGCGCTCGAGCACGAGCGACGTGATCAGATGATCGCCGCGGCACATCCGCACGCCCGCGAAGGCTTACCGGCCGAGCTGGTGCTCGCCGCGGACCAGTTCATCATCGCGCCGGTCGGACGCTCCGAAGACGCCGCGCGCGCCCGCGCCGCCGGCGACGAGATGCGCACGGTGATCGCTGGCTACCACTGGTTCACCGATTGGGGCCGCGACACCATGATCAGCCTCGAAGGGCTGACGCTCTCCACCGGCCGCCACACCGAGGCACGTTGGATCCTCAAGATGTTCGCGAACGCTGTGCAAGACGGGCTCATCCCCAACCTGTTCCCCGAGGGCCAGCAGAAGGGCCTCTACCACACGGCCGACGCGAGCCTCTGGTTCTTCCATGCGGTGGAACGCTACCTCGCCGCCACCCGCGACCGCGGCACGCTGCGCTATGTCTTGCCGAAGCTCGTCGAGATCGCCGAGGCCCACTTGCAGGGCACGCGCTTCGGCATCGGCGTCGACCCCAAGGACGGCCTGCTGCGACAGGGCGAGCAAGGGTATCAGCTCACTTGGATGGACGCTAAAGTGGACGACTGGGTGGTGACGCCACGACGTGGCAAGGCCGTGGAGATCAACGCGCTGTGGTTCAACGCGTTGACGCTCTTGTCGCGCTGGCTCGCCGAAGAGGGCGACAAGGAGCGGTCGGAGGTCTACGCGACGCACGCCGAGCGCGCCCGCGTCTCGTTCAACCAGCGCTTCTGGAACCCTCAGCGCAACTGCCTCTTCGATGTCGTCGACGGCGAGCGCGGCGACGATCCAGCACTGCGCCCGAACCAAGTGTTCGCCATCTCACTCGACAACCCGGTGCTCGCCAGAGAGCGTTGGGCGCAGGTTGTCCAACTCGCGCGTGAGACGCTGGTGACCCCTGTCGGCCTGCGCTCGCTCGCGCCCGGTGAGGCCGATTACAAGGCGCAATACTTCGGTGACCTGCGCGCACGTGATGCCGCCTACCACCAAGGGACAGTTTGGGCCTTCCTCGTGGGGCATTTCGTCGATGCCTGGCTCAAGGTGCATCCGGAGGATCGCACGGGCGCGCGTGAGCTCCTGTCGGGCTTCGACAAGCACATGCACGAAGGCTGTATTGGCTCGATCAGCGAGGTCTTCGACGCCCAAGCGCCCTTCACTCAGCGCGGCTGCATCGCCCAGGCGTGGAGCGTGGCCGAGGTGCTCCGGGCCTGGATCAGAACGGCTTGAGCCCCCTGGCACAAGACCTGCTTCCCTTCGGGCTCGGAGGGATGGGTCATGGAAATTCTTTGGATGCTGATCGTCGGCCTCGTGGTCGGTGCTCTTGCGAAACTCTTCATGCCGGGCCGCGATCCGGGCGGCGTCGTAATCACCTGCTTGGTTGGCATCGCCGGTGCGCTGATTGCGGGCCTCTTGGGCCGCAGCCTCGGCTGGTACCGCATTGATGAAGGCCCCGGCATCATCGCCTCGATCCTCGGCGCGATGATCTTGCTGTTCGTCTATCGTGTGGCAGTTGGCCGCCGCTCGGGCGTAATGCCCCGACGCAGCTAGGCTCAGGCTCAAGGGGTCACGGTGATGGCGTCCTGGGGACAGGCCACGACACATTCCATGCACGCGATGCAGGCGAGCTCGTTCTTGACGTACGCCTGTTTCCCGCCATGCACCGTGATCTTGAGCTGCTGCAAGAACGGCAAGGGCTCAGCGGGGTCCTGGAGTCCGAAGACACTGGTCGGACAAGCCTTCAAGCACTTCTTGTCGCCGATGCAGGCAGTGGTATCGACGACGACGCGCGGCATCAGGCGCGACTGTAGCAGCTGGCGTTCGCTCAGCTCAATGCACGGTAAAGCTGGCCACGCGCAGGCGCCGATAGCGATAGGCGATGCGCAGCAAGCGCACGGCATGCGCGATGTCGGCGTCACTCTCGATGCGGAACGTCACCCAACCGCTGACCGGGAACAGGTGATTGAGATCGGCCCAGCCTTTGCCGATCAGCCGCTCTCCGATGTGCGCGGGGAACGCCAGGTCAAGCACGCTGTCGCTGTGGAAATGACCCAGCTCACCGCCGCGATACTTGAAACCAAGTCCGCCAAAGCGATGCGTTCCGACCTGAACACCGGTCCACTCGCCGACGATCGCAATCACTTGCTCGACGGCTGACGGCCCAGTCGGGGAAGCACCGACTCCGGCCGACCTAAGCTTTTGCTGCATGGTCAGGCCTCATCTCTCACAGACCGGATTAAGCTAAGGCTGCTCGAGCGATTTGGCCAAGGTTTCCGCGACGTATGCGCATCTTCGGTTTAAGATTGGGCGCATGGCCACGGCCGGCTTCAACATGAAAGGCAATGCCTGGCGCGGGATTAAGGAGTACCTGACCCGCGAAATAGGGCTGGAGCGGGTGATGGAGCGCTTGGCGCCGGCGACCCGGACGTTCTTCGAGCAGATCTTCATCGCGAGCATTTGGTACGACGTCCGGCCGGTCACCGAAGTCACGCAAGTCGCCGCTCAGCTCACGGGTCAGCAGCACACGGCGCTCTGTCGGTCGGTCGGCACCTTCATCTACGAGCGCGATATGACCGGCATCTACCGCGCCATCCTCAAATTCGCGACGCCCGACCTCATGGTCAAAGCCCTGCCACTCGCGACGACCCGGTACTTCGACTTCGTGAAGCTCGAGACGACGCGCGTCGGGCCCAAGGCGTACGACGTGCTCATCATGGGCGTGCCCGCGGACACCGCCGCGACCTACACCAACGTCACCTCGGTGTTCATCGAGCGCGCCATCTCCGGCTCCGGTGGCAAGAACGTCTCGGCTCAGTGCCTGGCGCCAACGCCCGGCCCGGGGATCAACGGGACGCCGACTTCGCTGATCGTCCGGCAGCTGCGCTGGGAGTAAGCACCCGTTTCAAGAAGCGCCCCGTATGCGATCGCGGATGGTCGGCGATCTCTTCCGGCGTGCCCGTGGCGACGATCTCGCCACCGCCGGCTCCCCCTTCGGGCCCGAGATCGATGACGTAGTCGGCCGTCTTGATGACGTCGAGGTTGTGCTCGATCACCAGCACCGTGTTGCCGCCGGCAACCAGCTCGCGCAGGACCTCGAGCAGGCGCTCGACGTCGTAGAAATGCAAACCCGTCGTCGGCTCGTCGAGCACGTAGAGTGTGCGGCCGGTGCTGGCGCGCGATAGCTCGGTCGCGAGCTTCATGCGCTGCGCTTCACCTCCCGAGAGCGTCGTCGCGGACTGGCCGAGCGTGAGGTACCCGAGGCCGACCTGCTTCAAGGTCTCGAGCTTGCGAGCCGCCTTGGGGATGGCGCCGAGGAACTCCGCGGCTTCGTCGATGGTGAGGGCCAAGACGTCGGCGATACTCTTGCTCTTGTAGAGGATCTCGAGCGTCTCGCGGTTGTAGCGGGCGCCGTGACAGGTCTCGCAGGTGACGTAGACGTCGGGGAGAAAGTGCATCTCGATCTTGATGACACCGTCGCCCTGACACGCTTCGCAGCGACCACCTTTGACGTTGAACGAAAAGCGTCCCGGCTCGTAACCACGGGCGCGCGCCTCGGGGAGCTGGGCGAAGAGGTCGCGGATGATCGCGAAGACCCCGGTGTACGTCGATGGGTTCGAGCGCGGTGTGCGACCGATGGGCGATTGATCGATGTCGATGACCTTGTCGAGATGCTCGTGGCCTTCGAGCGCGTCGAACGGCGCTGGTTGATCGCGGCCAAGGCCGAGCTCACGCGCCAGCGCCACGCGCAACGTATCGTTCACGAGCGTGCTCTTGCCGCTACCGGAGACGCCGGTGACGCACACGAAGGAGCCGAGCGGGATCTCGGCATCGACGCCCTTCAAGTTGTTGCCGCGCGCGTTCTTCAACACGAGCGAAGTGCCGTTGCCGGGTCGCCGTTGTGCCGGCACGGCCACACCCTTACGTCCCGAGAGATAGTCGCCGGTGAGCGACTTGGTGCAGGCGCCGATCTCTTTCGGCGGTCCCGCGAAGACGACGTGGCCGCCATGAATGCCGGCACCCGGCCCGATGTCGATGACGTGATCGGCGGCGCGGATGGTGTCCTCGTCGTGCTCGACGACCAGCACGGTGTTTCCGAGATCACGCAGCTGCACGAGCGTCTTGAGCAAGCGTTCGTTGTCGCGCTGGTGCAGACCGATGGACGGCTCGTCGAGCACGTAAACCACGCCCTGCAAGGCGCTGCCGACCTGGGTCGCGAGACGGATGCGCTGCGCTTCACCGCCGGAGAGGGTCATGCTGGCGCGGTCGAGGGAGAGATACTCGAGACCAACCGCCTGCATGAACGAGAGGCGAGCCTTGATTTCCTTGGTCAAAGGCTTGGCGATCTCGGTGTTGCGGGCATCGAGCTTCAAGCCGTCGAAGAACGCGATGGCGCCGGTGACCGACAAGGCATTGGTCTTGTCGACCGATAGTCCGCCAATGCGGACCATACGGGCTTCTTCCTTGTAGCGCGTGCCCCGGCAGGTCGGACACAGCCGCTTGCTCATGAAAGCATCGAGCTCTTCGCGGACCAGATCGGAGCCGGTCTCGGTGAGCTTGCGCATGAGGATCGGAATGACGCCCTGAAAGGCCTTGCTGAAGGTGAACTTCGAGGTGCTCTTCTTGCTCTCGTACTTGAACGTGAGCTCGGTATCACCGGTACCGTGGAGGACGGCTTCGCGAGCCTTCTTCGGCAGCTTCTTCCACGGCGTCGCGAGCGAAAAGCCGAAGTGCTTGGCGACCGCCTTGAGCTGCGGGCCGTAAAAGCCGCCGCGCTTCTCCCACGGCTTGATGGCGCCGTCGTCGATCGACAGGGACTCGTCGGGAACGATGCGATCGGGATCGAGCTCGACCGTGTGGCCGAGACCGCCGCAGGTGGAGCACGCGCCTTGGGGACTGTTGAACGAAAAGAGCTGTGGCGACAGCTCGGGCACGGCGATGCCGCAGCAGGTGGCGCGTTCGCTGAAACGGAGCTCTTCGCCATCGACGATCTGGACGACAAGCGCGCCGTCGCCGCGCTTGAGCGCGAGCTCGACCGAGTCGGTGAGTCGCGTCCGCAGATCGGTGCGGATGACGAGACGGTCGATGACCACCTCGATGATCGCTTTCTTGAGCTTCGCAACCTCGTCCAACGCGGCGTCGATCTCTTTCACCTGTCCGTTGACGCGGACACGGACGAAGCCGTCCTTGCGGAGCTGGTCGAGGGCTTCCGCGAGCGGGGTATCGTCGTCGCGCGTGAGCGGCGTGAGCAGCGTCGCCTTGGTGCCCACCGGTAACGCCAACACCGCGTCGACCATCTGCTGCACCGTATGCGAGACGATGCGTTTGCCGCATTTCGGACAGTAGATCTCGCCGATGCTCGCGTAGAGCACGCGCATGTAGTCGGAGATCTCGGTGAGCGTGCCGACGGTCGAGCGTGGGTTGTGACCGCTCGTCTTCTGCTCGATGGCGATGGCCGGCGACAGGCCCTCGATGGAGTCGACGTCGGGCTTGGCGTTCTGCTCGAGGAACTGGCGGGCATAGGCCGAGAGCGACTCGACATAACGGCGCTGGCCCTCGGCGTAGATGGTGTCGAAAGCAAGCGAGCTCTTGCCGCTCCCCGAGATGCCGGTGAGCACGACCAGGCGGTCGCGCGGGATCGCCACGGTGATGTTCTTGAGGTTGTGCTCGCGGGCGCCGCGGACGGTGATGCGATCCATGAGAGGTCTGGGTTCTTACACCGGGACATCCGTTCAGGTCTATGGTCCGAGACGCACTGGCGATAGGCCATCGTCCATGCTTCGCACCGCGACCTTCGTTGCTCTCGCCCTCGTGGGCTGCTCGAGGCCCCCCGCGCCCGGTCCACCCGCCGCCAAGGCGCACATGCCGTCGCTCGGCATCGAACGCCAAGACCTGGGCCTCGACGCCACGGTGCGCATCAACGACTTTCCCGTGCACCTCGCGCGTTTGGGTCAGCAGAGCTGGTTCGGCGAGCTCGCGACCAGCCTGCAGGGGTACACCGTGTTGCACCCCTACTTCCTGCGCAACGGCGAGAACGCTTTCGCGGCCACCTACGTGGTGAGCGACGGCCGGTGTTGCGACGATTTCGGACCGTACGCCGCGACGTACACCATCACCGATCTCGACTACGAGCACCTGAGTCGCGAGACGACGCTCGCGCGCTTCGCCATCCCGGCGCTCTCCAAGGACGAGGGTGCGCTACCGCGGACAATCACGGGCACCTTCGCCTCGACGACGACGGTCCCGGAATGGAGCTGGCTGCACGGCGAACGCATCACCGACGACACCGCGCGGCGCAACTCGCTCTACGCCGCTTACGCCAAGCTCTGGCAGGATCTCGAGGGCGCCGACGGCAAGTCGAAGAGCTACTCTCCCTATGCCGCCGTCAGGCACGACCTCCGCGAGTTCGCGACCGCGACCGAGATGCTCGAAGGCCAATACGACGACTGGGACATCTTCTTCGATCTCGCGGCGCGGCGACGCACGGCTTTCCAGGAGCCGATCGTGTTGCGAGAGCTACCGGAGCGTGACGCCACCACGCTGCGCGTCTTCGGCAATGGCGCGCTCGCCTATCTCGCGGTCGAGGCGAATTCGTTCTTCGAGCATCCGGTGTATCTCGAGCTCGTCGGCGGCGCGCACGACGCGCCCTCGGGCACCATGGGTCCAGTCGACGAGATCATCTCGCCGTGGTTTCGCCTCGACGGCAAGGGTGGCTGGATGATCGACGGCCTGGTGCGCTGACCGTCGGGGTCGGCGACCCGTCAAGCTGTCAGGCCGAGTAGGCGCAATCGACCTCCGCTCTCGCGCGATACCGAAGGCGCAGAATTGGAGAGCCGGGGGATGACTGGTCTGCCGTCGCAGCTGAGGATCGACCTCGCCAAGATCGTGCCCCCGAGCACGCTCGCAGCGGCCCCGCCGCCGGCCGTCGATGCGCCCCCGAGCACCGCGGTCGCCGTCTATCGACCCAACACGCTCGAGGTCGCCGAGCGCATGTCCAGCATCGCAACGACCCTCGACACTCGCCTCGCTCCGCTCACCCAACGACGGATAGAGGTCAAGGTCATCACGGACTGGTGGGCCGTCCCCCTCCTAGCGGGTGGCGCGGGTGCCTTGGGTCTCGCCTTGTTCACCGAGCTCGCCGCTGTCGTACCCTTGGTGGTCGCCAGTGTCGGGGCTGCGTTGAGCAGCGTCGGCGCGGTCATCCATCCGAAGCTGCGCAAGCGGGCCGCGGACGCAGCTCCTCCTTTGCTGCAGGGCGACCTGCGCGACGAAGTGATGCGACTCGAGACCGCGAGCCGTAGCTTCCCTGCGAGCGAGGGCGGGCGCGTCGAAGCTCCAGAGCTCCAGGCGTTCGTCGCGAACAAGGCGAAGGCGCTGCTTACGAAGGCCAAGGCCGGGGACCAGACCACCACCGACACAGACCTCCAGAGGGTGCTCGACCGCCTGGCCAGCGCCCAATCCCAGCTGACCCCTGAAGAGACACACCTGCTCGAGCTCATCGAGCTGTGTATCAAGGCAAGCAGCAGCCGCTATGGCGAACGCGGCGTTCCCAAGGCCTTCGCCCAGCTCTCCGATGCGCACCAGCGCGAGCTCGCGCCCTTCGTGCGTGAGCGCTTCTTCGACGAAGACGGCTTGAAAGCTCAATACGAGAGCGGCGAGCACGCGGCCTACCTCGAGCTCCACCGCTGCCTTGAAGCCATTGGGCCCAAGACCCAAGCGCCGTTCCCAACCACCCCGACCGCGATTCCCGCACCGGTCGCAAGCCATCACGACGTCGTCTCGAGTCTCGACAAGCTCGCGGACTTCGACGAGCTCTTCGCGTGGGGCGACAGGCAGTACCGCTACGGCAACCACGGCCCCGAGACCGCGGCCAAGGCCGTCGCGTTCGCCATCGAGCCCCAGCATAGCGGCGTCGAGCGCGCGCTGTTCGGCTTGATTGCCGAACGACACCTCGACGCGCTCCGGGGCTTCGATTTTCGCCTTCGGTCTGCTTTGGCGGACGTCGTCGCCACCGCCAAGGCCGAGCCGGCAGCGGTTCGGGCCGAGGCCGGGAAGATCATGAACCTCGTCGACACGCTCGCGGCGCCGTTTCGCACCAGCAGCTACTCCGACGGCATCATGGTGCCGGGACCGAGCCTGCGCAAAGTCATCGCAATGCTCGAGCTCGCGAAGATGGACTAACCGCCCATAAGGCGCCCGCGGGCGCGCTCGATCTCGCGGTCGAGTCGGGGCCTCACGTCTTTCAGGAACGGATGCGCGTCGAGCATGCGGTCGGTCGCCTCGCCCTGCTCGAAGTACTCCTTGCAGACCTTTTCGGCCTTGGCGGTGGCTTCGCGCAGCTCCTGGATCTTGGGCCCGCGGACGATGACAGCCTCGTCGTTCGCGGCGATCAGCGCGTTGGTCGCCGCCGGCACGTCGAACAGGGAGTCGACGAGGAGGTGCATGTCACCGGTGAAGGCGAACTCCTTTTTCTTCAAGCTCGCTTCAGCGGACGCCACGACATCGCGCATGTAGTGCTGGACGAGCTCGTTGCGCCGCCCCTCGCCGAGAAATTCGAAGCGCCCGTTGCGGGCGAACTCCTGCGGATCGCGCTGGCGTAGCTCGATGAGCGCCTCCGCGGCCGTGTTGATCTCGGCCTTCCAGGCAACCGCGAGGCTGTATTCCCAGACGTACGCTTCCTGCTCGTAAGCGCGTGCCCAGCGCAGCGCCTCGAGCGCCTCGGCGCTCACCTGGCCATCCTTGATGTGGTTGCGATGACTGTCGAGATCGAGCGCAGGATGCGTTTGGTACTGGGCCGCATGCATGGCTTCGTGGCCGATGGTGATGGCGACGATGCCGAGCAGGCCGGGGATGAGCCGCGTCACCTGAACGCCGTGATACAACGGCTGGCCGCCGCGCTTGGTGCCTTCGAGGGTGACGACTAGGTCGCAGAGCTGCGCGAACTTGCGCGTCAGGTTGAGCTTGATGCCCGCGGGGTTGGTGCCGGCCGCGTAGAAGAGCTTCGCCCCGGCCGCGGTCGCGTCGTAGTCGTCGTCATCCTCGGGTCCGTAACCCATGAACACGGTGGTGTCGGTGCCGTGGCCCGAGATCTGCGCGTGCTGGATCATGATCGGCACGTCGCGCGCGATCTTGCGCAGCGGTATCGAGGGCAGATTCTCGTCGAGTCCCAGGACCACCGAGTCGCGCACGACGGTCTCGGGCAGGACGCCGACCACGCGCTGCCGCATGGTCTTCACGTTCTCGATGTCGCGCGAGAGGATGGCCGCGCCCTTGCCTCGCATTTCGGCGTTGCTGAGGACGGGCCCATTGGTTGCGCCGAGGGCTAGCAGCGCAATCAGGTTGACCATCAGGCGACGCGTTTCGCGGTGCGCAGCCCTTCGATGAGCTGCTCGACACCGGCGGCAATCTTGTCGGGAGTCGGCGCGTAGGTGACGCGGATGAAGCCCTTGGCGGACGGACCGAACGCCTCACCGGGCACGATGATCACCTTGCCGTTGCGCGCGAGGTCGAAGGCGAGCTCCTTGGTGTCGACGCCGAAGGCGCGGGCGTCCGCGAAAACGTAGAAGGCGCCCTCGCTCGGGTGGAACTTGAGCTTCGGCTCCTTGGCGAGCGCGCCCTCGGCGGCACGCGCGCGCTCCGAATAGAGGGCGTTGATCTCCTTGGCGTAGTTGGTCTTGCGCAGATCGAGGCAGGCCTTGGTCGCCTCCTGCGATGGCGTCGGCGCCGTCGTGCACACCGCCTGGTGGATGGCGATGAGCTTGCTTTCGAGCTCGACCGGACCTTGCAACCAACCCACGCGCAAGCCGGTGCACGCGTAGCTCTTCGAGATGGCGTCGATGGTGAGGACGTTGTCGCCCATCTTGTAGAGCGGACGGTGATGCTCGACGAAGTGGATGTCGCGGTAGAGGCAGTCGTCGATCACCCAGACGTTCTTCTTGGCGCAACCCTCGACCAAGCGCTGCATGTCCTTGTCCGCTCCAGCGAACCGGCCCGTCGGGTTGGACGGCGACGTGACGATGACCACGCGGGTCTTGTCGGTGATCTGCGCCAGCAACGCGTCGACGTCGATGCGGAAATCGGGCGTCAACATGTACGGCTTGTGCTGGACGCCGAGGAGCGTGCTGATGCTGCGGTAAGCGGGATAGCCCGGCTCGGGGCCGAGCAGCTCGTCGCCCGGATCGCAGAGCGCCATGAGCGCGGTGAACATCGCTTCTTCGCTGCCGATGGTGATGAGCACGGACTCCATCGGCGCGCCGCTGAAGAGCTCGGCACCGATACGAGCGCGCAGCTCGGCGTCACCGGCGTTCGGCGTGTACGCCGCCTTGTTGTCCTTGGCGGCCTTGGCGAGACGCTCCATGACCGACGGATGCGGGTCGATGGCCGGCTGGCCCAAGCCCAGGTTGATGGTGCCCTTGGCGGCCGCGTCGGCGACCTGGCGGATGAGGCTCTTGTTGAGGGTAGCGCAACGCTTCGCGATTGGAGGAGTCATGAACGCGATCTTACAACAAAAAGCGCCGCCCTTGGCCAGCCTTGGGCTGGACTACGGGTCGTCCCGGGTAAGGATCACGGCGTTGGCCGTGTAGTCGACGATGAAGCGCTGACTTTCGAAAATCACGGCACCCTGATCGGCGATACCCGCGAAGGTTCCGGTCAACGCGCCCGTACATTGGACGATGGTGAACGCGTTTCCTTCAGATGCGGTAAAGCCCATGTCGACCGCCAGGGTCGAGCCGCCGAGCGCGATGTCACCGTTGGCCGCGAGTCGGTCGTAACCAGTGCCGGAGACCGTGCCGTTGAGCTTGACCGCGAGGGTCGAGCCCGCCGCGAGCGCGACGTTGCTCGACGAGGTGAGGATGGCTGGGCCGGCTCCACCGGGAGCGACGGTGCCACCGCTCGCAACCGTGATGGCCCCGGGATTGCCGTTGCCGGCGAGCGTCGCGCTACTCGACACCGTGACCGCCGTCGCGCCGTAGTCACTGTTGATGAAGACGCTGCCTTCCTGGACGAGCAGCGCGCCGCTGTGGGTGCCGCCGTCACCGGTCAGGGCGAGGAAGCCGCCGCCGCGCTTGGTCAACACGCCAGGCCCGGACATCGCGCCGGAGTAGCTATCGTCGTCGACGTCGGTGAGGACGAGGGGACCATCGAGAATGACCGCGCAAGCGCCGCGCAGTGACGGCACGCTGTCGCCGGCCGCGTCGACATGGAGGGTGCCGGCGCCAAGACAGGCCACATCGCCGAAGTCGGGTAGCGCGCTACCGCCGACCGCCATCAGGGTGCCTTCGGCGATGTCGATGCCGCCACGGAAGGTGTTCGCGCCGGACAAGCGGAGGGTGCCGGTGTTCTCCTTGACGAGGCGACCGACGCCTTCGATGGCGCCCGAGATGATGAGCTCGTCGCCGGGGGCGCCGTCTGGATCGACGCTGATACCGCCGCCGTGCATCACCATCGGCCACGCCATGGTGACGGGCGTGCCCGCGATTGGATCGACGACGAGGATGCTCGCGAGCACAACCAGTTTCTTGCCTGAGAACTGATAGCCGCCGTCGATCGCGAGCCCCCCGAACACCGTCAGGAGAGGCAGATCATTCTCCACGGTCTTTTGAACGCCCTCGTCGGGGAAGCGAAGCGACTGACCTTCGAGCGGCACGGTGCGAAACTGCCAGTTGTCTGGATTGGAAAACTTGTTGTCGTCGCCGTTGCCGGTCCAAACCGCGAAGCTCCCCGATGCGGTGACCGCGGACTTGCAGACCGGCTGGGTCGAGAGGAATTCGGCCGCCTCGAGCACTTCGCTGCCGTTGGTGTCCTTGCCCGTGTGAACGATGGTGCCGCCCCAGGCGCAGCGATCGGTGTCGGCTTCTTCGGTCGCGACGAGCCACAAGTCGCTCGGGTCTCCATCGGTGCCGTTGCACACGTGCGACGTGGAGGTCACCTCGGCGGCGTCAAGCATCCCGTTGCGATTGGTGTCCGGACCGACCTGGACGCTGGTGCCGCCGTTCGCGCAATCGTTCGTGCTCGCGGGGACCGCGGCGGTGAGCCAGCTGATGCCGTCCTCACCGTCTTCGCCGTCCTCTCCACCGCAGGCAACCGCTAAAGCGAGCACCAACGAAACACCGACGATTCGCAAGGACATGGCGCCTCCCTGATTTGGGGCGCAGCATGCCACGGTCTTCAGGGCTTCGCGAGCGCGACGAAGATGGTCACCCCCTGCCGCTCGATCTGGAAGCGGATGGGTTGGCCGCTCTTCACGCCCTTCACCGCGGCGATCACCTCGCGGGCGTTGTTCGTGGCTTTGCCCTGCACGTTGACGATGACGTCGCCGCGCTGGAAGCCGGCCCGCGACGCGACGCTCCCCGGAGCGATGTCCTGAACGACCGCGCCTTGAAGCGTCTTCGCCTTGAGCTGCTCGCGCAGGCCGGC
>JBGGMJ010000100.1:0-37668 GCA_041288095.1 Myxococcota bacterium | reverse complement strand
TGGTCGCCTACGGAAACTTCTGATGCCTCAGGTTCGGTTGTTGTCTGTTTTAGCGGTGGTTGCGCTGGCGGGATGCAGCTCGTTCGAGAATCGGCTCGAGGGGTCGATCAGCTCGTCGTTCTCGCTGGAGTTCGACACGGTGAATGTCCGCAAGCAGGACGTGAGCTTGATCGTCGAATACATCAAGCAGAGCGGACCGACGCTGACCAAGGTCGCGAAGATGGTGCTCGACACCGAGAATCTGCGAGGGCTCGGCAAGGACAGCAAGATCGACGGCCAGCTCTTCAAGGACCGCGTCGTCGTGCAGCGTGAGGCGCCGAGCGGGGGTGACTTTCCCGAGGTGCAGAGCGGTGAGCTCGAGTTCGGCGATTTCGAGTTCCAGGCCGGCGGTAACGTCAGCGGCTCGTTCAACGTCGGCTTCGTGAATGGCCGTACGCTCTACGGTGAGTTCACCGGAACGGTCGAGGAAGTGTCTCTCGAGTAGGATGCTCCACGCGGCGACAAATTCGCCACGCGCGCCTCGACCGGGTGCTCGGCATCTGACCCGCCTCCCCCGCGGCAAATTGACATCCGTTGTTGCGACTGATTATCAGTCTTAAATGACCCCCTTCCCCCTCTCGGCGGCGCCGGACGCGGCGGAGTCGACGCTTGCGGCGCTCGAGCCGGGCGCGAGTGCGTCCGTCATAGCGGTCGATGTGCCCGGTGAGGTGGGTGAGCGGCTCATGGAGATGGGGATGACGCGCGGCACCCGGGTCACGGTCGTGCGCCGTGGCTTCCTGGGAGATCCGCTGCAAGTGAACCTGCGCGGCTACATGCTGACCCTGCGAAAAGCCCAAGCGCGGCTCATTCGCGTCAGGCGCTGATGCAGATCGCCGTCGCCGGAAATCCCAACGCGGGTAAGAGCACCCTCTTCAACGCCGTCACCGGGGCGCGCGCCAAGGTTGGCAACTATCCAGGCGTCACCGTCGAGCGAAAGATTGCCGCCCTGAAGCTCCCTTCAGGAGAGACCGCGCAGCTCATCGATCTCCCGGGCTGCTACAGCCTCGTCGCGCGGTCCGCTGAAGAAGAAATCGCGCATCACGTGCTCACCGGCCGCCTCACCGGCGAGCGTCCGAAGCTAGTGGTGTGCGTCGCCGATGCCACGAACCTGCCACGCGCCCTCTACCTCGTGCTCCAGCTCATCGAGCTCGAGGTGCCGGTCGTCGTCGCGCTCAACATGATCGACGTCGCCGAAAAGCGCGGGCTCAAGATCGATCACATCGAGCTGTCGCGGCGACTCGGCGTGCCGGTCGTGCCGCTGTCGGCCCGCCATGGTCGCGGCATCGAAACGCTGTTGCAGACAATCGCCAGCCGCCTCGCGGAGCCCACTAGAGCCCAGCGTTTCCCGTTGCGGCTCCCGGAAGCCGACGGCATCACCATCGCGGCGCTGACCGGCGACCTGCAGCGTCCAGCCGGCGACGTCACGTGGTTGCTCACCTCGAACCTGCACGATCTCCATTTCGTCGAGAACGACGCTCTCGAGAGACGCGTCACCGAGGCGCGTCGCAACCTCGACGCCGACAACCCCGGTTCCTTCTCGCGACGGGTCATCGAGGCGCGATATCAAGTCATCGACCAGCTCATCGACGGCGTCCTGGACACGCGGCAAGTCACCGAAGACCGAATCACCGCGCGGCTCGACAAGGTCTTGCTCCACCCGGTCTGGGGCTTCGTCGTCTTCGCGCTCACCATGGTGCTGGTGTTCCAGACCATCTTCTTCTGGGCGCAGCCGTTCATGGACGGCGTCGAGTGGCTGGTGGGCGCTTTGGCGGACCGGCTCAACGAGGTCATTCCGGAGAGCCTTACGCGCTCGCTGCTCGTCAACGGAGTGCTCGCGGGCGTCGGCAGCGTCCTCGTCTTCGTGCCACAGATCGCTTTCCTCTTCTTGCTGCTGACCCTGCTCGAAGAGAGCGGCTACATGGCGCGCGCAGCGTTTCTGCTCGACCGCATGATGCGACGCGTTGGCCTCCACGGCAAAGCCTTCGTGCCGCTGATGAGCGGCTTTGCCTGTGCGGTCCCGGCCATCATGGCCGCTCGAACCATCGAGTCCCGACGCGACCGGCTGGTCACCATCATGGTGACGCCGTTCATGAGTTGCTCGGCACGGTTGCCGATCTACGTGCTCGTCATCGCCGCGGTATTTTCGGCGACGCCCAAGGTCTTCGGCGTCATTTCCATCGGCGGGCTCGTCATGGCCGCCATGTATCTGCTCGGCTTCATCGCCGGCCTCGCTACCGCCTTCGTGCTCAAGCGCACGGCCCTGAAGGCCCCACCGCCACCCTTCATCATGGAGCTGCCGACCTACAAGCTCCCGTCCGCCAAAGCGGTCGCACGCCTGGTCCTCGAGCGCTGCCGCGTCTTCGTCATGCAGACCGGCATGGTGATCCTCGCGCTCAGCGTCATCCTCTGGGCCCTGCTGACCTTCCCGGCGCACGGCGGCGAAAGCGACGCCGATAAGCTCGAGCATTCCTTCGGCGGTCAGATCGGCCACGCCATCGAGCCCGTCATCGCGCCTCTCGGCTTCGATTGGCGGATCGGCATCGGGCTCGTGGCTTCGTTCGCGGCGCGCGAGGTGCTGGTGAGCACTCTCGGCCAGGTCTACGCGCTCGACGCCGACGTCGAGCCGGATTCCCCTGCCCTGCGTGCCGCGTTGCTCGCCGATGTCGACCCCGCCACGGGTAAGCCCCGCTTCACCCCACTCGTTGGTGTGAGCCTCATGGTCTTCTTCGTACTGGCCATGCAGTGCCTCTCCACGGTCGCTACCGTAAAGCGAGAGACGAACAGCTGGCGATGGCCGATTGCGCAGCTAGTCTATATGAACTGCCTCGCGTACCTCGCGAGCTTGCTCGTCTACCAAGGCGGACGCGCGTTGGGGTTCTGACCATGGCAACGTGGCTCGACATGACGATCGTGGGCGTGGCCCTTGCCCTCGCCGCCGCGCTCGTCCGCCACGTCTATCAGCGCGGAAAAGCGTGCGCCAAAGCGTGCGGCGCCTGCGGCCCTCCCCAGAGCGACCTCGTGCAGATTGGCCGCAAAGATCGTCCTTTCCTTGCCGGGTCGCGCGCCAATCGGTAACTTCGCGGCCATGACCGCTCGCCGTCTGCTGATCGCCGCGGGGCTCCTGCTGTTCGCGTTCTTCCTCATCGCGCACACGCTCTTGTCGTCCGACGGCTGGCGAAAACGCGCACGTGTACGCGCCGACCTCGTGCAGCTCACCGAGACCAACGCCGCGCGCGAACAGCACGTCCAGCAACTACGCGCCGAAGTCGCGGCGATGCGCAGTCGTCCGGACGTGCAGGAACGGGTGATTCGCGACGAGCTCGGTTATGTCCGCGATGGCGACCTGGTACTCGAGGTCGATAGCCGCAAGCGCTAACTACCCGCCGATCTTGATCGGAATCGTGACCGGGCACGTGGTGCCGTCGGTCTCCGGGAAGCTGATCGTGTTGAACGCCTTGATCATGCAGTTGTTCATCGGACCGGTGCGGTAGTGGCGGTCGTTGATGTGGAAGTCGACGACCTTACCCGTTGGCTTCACGACGAACTCGAGCTCGAGCTGCGACGGTAGATTCGCCGCATCGCGGCCCTTTTCGTCCTCGACGCACACGTTGATCTTCGCGAGGTGCTTCTTGAGCGTGCCGAAGATGTCGTTCTGCGACAGCTTGCACGAGAGCACCATTTCATCTTCGCTCGGCCCCGAGGAGGTACCCGGCGTGCCGCTCGTGGTGCCCTTGTGCTTGGTGCTCGTGGTGCCTGGCTTCTTGGCGGCGCCTTTGATTTTGACGTCGGACTCGGTGCCGAGAGACACCAGCGCGACGAGACCCATCTTCGAGCCGGACTCGAGGATGCGGCGCTGGCGTTCGAGGTCGGTCTCCGAGCGCAGGCGCCCCACTTCGGCGAGCACCTTCTTGTGCTCGTTTTCGATCCAAAGCCAGTAGCCGGCGATGCCCGCCGCGATGAGGACGATGACGCCCAAGATGAGGGCGATGGTGCGGGCGACCTTGCGAGCCTTCTTGCTCGCTTGCTTCTGATAGATGAGCACGTGCGGCTCGAACGCCGCGACTTGCGCGATGGGGTGCCAGTCACCGCCCTCGCGGGCCACCTGGGTTTTGGGAGTAAGCTCGCCGCCGAGCAGCTTGCTTACCACCGATTCGAAAGCGACCGGCCCGCGAACCTCTTGGCCGACCCGGTATAGCCACTCACCGCCACTCGACGTCGAGCTCAGGTTGACGCTGACGCCGCTCCAGATGTCTGTCATGGGTGCTCTGGGTATATCACAAGCCAGACCGGCCGAAACCTAGTCGTCATCCCCGTCGGCGCTATCCCACATGCTCTCGAACTCGGCCTCGAAGTCGAGCTGGAACATCTCGTCGGCCATATCCTCGACCGCCGAAACCAACGGGCCCGCCTTGGTGCGGAGCATCTCGTTGTGGAACTGCTGATAGGTGGTGAAGCTCGACGACTTGGCCATTCGACTCCCTCGCTGTGGTGCTGTGTAGGCCTATTCAACAACGAGGTCGGTGACTCCGCAATTTTCCCGCGCGCTTTGACCGCGAAAACGGACCGAAGGCAAAAAGCCAATCGTCAGTCAAAGAACCGGCGCGGGCTCATCGCACCGGGCGTTGCCGATAGTAGGAATAGTGCGCCAAGAATCGTCGCACGTAGTCGTAGGTTTCCTGGATGGGCGGCACGCCACCATTGCGCGCCACGCGGTTCGGTCCCGAGTTGTAACCCGCGGCCATGTAGACGAGGTCGCCTCCGAAGCGCTCCGAGAGATAGGCGAGGTAGCGAACGCCGGCATGGATGTTCTGCTCGGGATCAGTGGTGCTCGTCATGCCAACGAAGGACGCGGTGTCGGGCATGACCTGCATGAGCCCCCGAGCGCCGGCGCTCGAGGTCAGATTCGGACTGAAGTCCGACTCGATGGCCATGAAGGCCTTCACCAGCTCCGGCTCCAGGTTGTACTGGCGCGCGTATCTGATGATGAGCCGGTCGTAGGTGGTGTCGTTGATGCGTGAGCCGCGCAGCATGCGGATGAACAGCTCGCTCACGGCGCGCGCCTGATTGTAGTTCAAGCGGTCGCTCGAGGTGTCGAGGCGCATCGGGTCGAGCGGCGCGAGGGCCTGCGCGTTCAGTGGCAGGCCGACCTCGATGGCCCGCCGCGCGAACGCGGTGACCAGCTCGGGCGTGATGTTCACCGGAGTGCCGACCTGGATACGCATGACGCGCAGGAGCTCGCGCATGCCCATGTCGGACGATTGGTTGCTGCCGGGTTCGTCGTAGGCAAGCGCGAGCAAGATGTCGTAGGCGTTACGTTCGTCCGTGGTCGTAAACGCGTCGCGGCTCGCGCTCACCAGCACTTGCTGCGGCTGGCGGATCGCTTCCATGGCGCTGCGCAAGCGCGACCAGGTCTGCGGCGTCATCGTCCCGTTGGCCGGAAGGCCCATGAGCTGCTGGAAGTGACGAATCGCCGCGTCGGTCGCGCCGCCAAACTCGCCGTCGACACGGAGCACGTAACCGATGCGGCACAAGGCGCGCTGGATGATCTCGACCTCGGGATTGCGCGCGCCGAGCTGCAGCGGTCGCTCGGGGTGTGGCCAGGTCATGGGCTGCGGTGGCAACGCCCGGGTGTTGGGATCGCCGAAGAAGGTGCGCGGTGGGCTGCGACCGAGCTGCACTCCAGGCGCGGCCGGAGGGGCCAAAGCCCCGGGCGCGGCCGGCACCCCGGGGTTCGGAGCGTAAGCGGATTCGGGAACGTCGAACGAGCGCGGCGACAGACGCGTCGCCGGTACCGGCGCGATGGTTGGCGCCGGGATGTTGATGGTGATGCCCGCATAGAGCCCGTTCTGGAAATCGAGCTGCGGGTTCGCGGCCAGGAGCGCGGCCCCACTGACGCCATAGCGCTGCGCGACCTGACGCAAGGTCTCGTCCGGCTGCAGCGTGTGCTGCCGCACGACGGATCCCGGCCCAGGCCCCGAAATGAGGGTAGGCCTATCCGTCCGCAGCTGGACAGCTGGCGTGGGTGAAAAGGTCATCAGTGTGCCGGTTCGATCTTGTCGGCAGCCAGAAGACCAAGTTGCTAGCGCCTACGCGACCTTAGGCCTGTACCGGGGGCAGCCGACACCTGGCGCAATGCGTCAGCGCACCTGCTGCATGAGGGCAAGGAAGCGATCCGGGGGCGTAAACCCGGTCACACGCGGCGTTTCGAGCACCTTGCCGGTCGAGTCGATGAAGATGACGGTCGGCAGGCCCAGGATGCCGTAGCGGGCGAAGAGATCGTTCATGGCGGCATCGGGCTCCGTTGCATCGAGCTTGGCGGCGACGAAGCGCTCGGCCTCGGCGGCAATCCGCGGATCCGGGAACGTCTGGGCGTCGAGCTCCTTGCAACCGGTGCACCACTCGGCGGTGAAGTCGATCATCACTGCTTTGCCGCCCTCGCGCGCGCGGCTGATGGCGTCCTCGTGCGAGCTCGTCCAGACGATGGCGGTCGCGGCGTGCCCGCCACCGAGCGCCGCGGTGATCAAGCCGAGCGAGAGGCCAGCGACGGCCCCCACCTGCCCCGCCGACTCCGGGATCTTGCGCATGACGAGCAGCACGAAGAGCACGATGCCCAAGCCACCAGCGACCTGGCCGCTCCACGCGGGCAACATGGCGAGCACGTGAGCCACGTCCCTCGAAGCGAGCGCGCCGAAATACGCCGCGACCAGAATCATGGCGCTCGCGAGCGCCGCTTTGATCGCGGTCATCCACGGGCCGCTCTTCGGCAAGCGAGAGAGGTGATGCGCCGAAGCGGCAATGACCAAGAGCGGCGTACCGACGCCGAAGCCAAACGCGACCATGAGCGCGAAGCCGAAGCCGATGGCGCCGTTCTTGGCGATCAGCGTGAGGATGACCGCGAGCACCGGGCCCGTGCACGGCGCCGCAATGAGGCCCGAGACGAGCCCCATGGCGAGCGCGCCGTGATAGGTGCGGCTCCCCAAAAGCCCGAGCTTGCTCGCTACCGACGACGGCAGCTGAATGTTGAAGGCGCCGAGGAGTGAGACCGCCATGGCGAACGACACCAGCGCCATGGTGCCGGTCACCCACGGCGAGCCGAGAGCCCGGCCAAAGACCACGCCGAGTGCCGCGAACGAGGTGCCCAACGCGGCGTACAACAAGGTCATACCGAGCACGTAGACCGCGGCGTAGCTCACGACCTTGCCGGTCGAGCTCTGTTCTGGTTTGCCGCCCGCGAAGTAGCGGACGGTGATCGGGTAGAGCGGGTAAACGCAGGGCGTGAACGCGGTGAGCACGCCGCCGACCCATGCGACCGCTATAGCGAGCCCACTCTTTTCGCCGGAGAGCAAGTCGCCGAGCAAGGCCGCGATGCGCTCGGCGATAGGCACACTCGTATCCGCCGCGTGGGCAACACGCGTCAACGCCAAGGCACCGATCGTCGCTACGCCCGCGACGAGGAAGCTACTTGCGCTTCCCCTTCTTCGCCTTGGTCTTCTTGCCCTTGGTTGCGCCATCGCTGCCATCGGTTTTCACTGGGTCGTTCGCCGTGGTGGTCGAGCCCGACACGGTCGTCGTTTTGTTCACGGTAGCGGTCGCCACGGTCGGGTCCGTCTTACCCGCGTCCGCCACCGCGGGCACGCCGCCCAGGAAGCGCGTCAGCGTGTCGGGCATCGGAGCACCCGATTCGCCGATGAGCTTGCGGACTTCGTCGGCCAGCGCGCGCGGCGTGTCCTCGGTGAAGCCGACACGCGAGAACGCGACCTTGCCGTCCGGGCTCATGACGTAGACCAGCGGCAGCTTCGCCACCATGTAACGCTTGGCCACGATGTTGAACCGGTCGGAGAGCACCGGATATTTCGCGTTGGCGTTGGTCGCGAGCGACTTGATGACATCGATCTGCTCGGCTTCGCGGTCGATGGACACCGAGAGGACCATCACACCCTTGTCCTTGTAGGTGTCGTAGAGCGCCGCAAGGAACGGCATCTCCTTTTTGCAGGGCTCGCACCAGGTCGCGAAGAACGAAATCAAGACCGCTTTCTTGGGCTGCTTGGCGTCGGCGCCGAAGTAGCGATCGACGGCGACGAGATTCTCGCCGATGACCTCGGGGTTCACGGCGCGCAGCGCGAAGGTCGGCGCGGCTTCACCGACATCGAACTTCTCGCGAGAGCCCGCGGTCGAGAGCACCGGCTGCTCCGGGGCGGGCGCGGGCGGGGGAGTCTCGGGCGCCTTCTCGGCTGCCTTGGCCGCGTCCGCTTTAGCGGCCGAGTCCTTACCGGCAGCCTTGGTCGGCTTGGGGGCGGCGGCGGCGTATGCCGGCACCATGGTGAGGGCACACGCGAGAACCAGGAGACGGGAGGGGGAGATCATGGGCACCTTTACGGGATCAAGCGATGAGCTTCGCCAGTGCAGCGCAGATCGCGTCACCGGTCAACGCGACATCACTGCTGGAGGATACCCTGAGGTCCTTCAGATTCCCATGGCGGCGCGCGATCTCGTCTTCCCCCAGGACCAGGGCGAAACGTGCACCCACTTTGTCGGCGCGGCGCATCTGCCCCTTGAGCTTGCGACCGGTGACGTCGACCTCCACCCGGTACGGTCCACCTCCCCGCACCGCATCCGCGAGCTGGAGCGCGAACGACTCGGCGCCGGCCATCGGCGCGATGAACAGGTGCGGCCCTGACGCCACTTGCTGAGTCGCCGTCACCAACAACGCCAGGCGCTCGACCCCCATGGCGAAACCGATCGCCGATGTGGGTGCGCCGCCGAGCTCCTCGATGAGACCGTCGTATCGCCCACCTCCACCCACAGCATCCTGGGCACCCAATGCGCTCGTCGTCAGCTCGAAGGTGGTCTCGCTGTAGTAGTCGAGGCCGCGGACCAGGGCGGGATCACGCACGTACTCGAGTCCGCAATCGCGGAGATAGGTGGTGACTTTCTCGAAGTGCTCGCGCGACTTGGCCGAGAGCGACTCCATGATGTCGGGGGCCTTGCGAGCGAGCTCCTTGCACGACGGATTCTTGCAGTCGAGGAAGCGCAGCGGGTTGGTGTCGATGCGCGCCTTGCACGCGTCGCAGAGCTTGTCACTGTTGGCGCGCATGTAGCCGCGCAGCACTTCGCGATAGCGGTCGCGACTCTCGGTGTCGCCGAGCGTGTTCACCCGCGGCGTCACCCCCTGGATGCCGAGCGCCTGACAGATGCGCCACATCATGACGATGATCTCCGCGTCGGCGGCGGGGTCCGCGGAGCCATAGAGCTCGGCGCCGATTTGATAGAACTGCCGGTACCGCCCTTTCTGAGGGCGCTCGGCGCGGAACATCGGGCCGACGTACCACCACTTCTGCACCGGGTCGGTCTTGGCGAAACCGTGCTCGATGAACGCGCGCACGCAGCCGGCGGTGCCCTCGGGGCGCAGGGTGAGCGACCGCTCGCCGCGATCGCTGAACGTGTACATCTCCTTCGAAACGATGTCGGTGCCCTCGCCGATGCCGCGCGCGAAAAGCGCCGTCTCCTCGACGATGGGGATGAGTACCTGACGGTAGCCGTAGCCCTCGATGACACGGCGGGCGGTATCAATCACCTTGTCCCAGACGGCGGTGGAGAGGAACGACTCGCTCGATTCGGGGAGCACGTCGTTCATGCCTTTGACGGCGTGGAGGATCTCGCTCATGTCACCTTCTGCGCCGCCCCTCGGCTCGCGTGGAGGAACGCTTTAGCGTACGGGGCATGGCACGGTTTTTCTTCGCCGCCGCGCTTTTTTTCGCCGCCGGGCCCAGTGCCTTCGCGAACACCGCCGCGAGCACCTGCTCGTAGCGCGACGCGTAGATGTACTCGACCTTGTCGCGGACCTCGATCGGGATCTCCTCGACGTCGGCCTTGTTGCGCTCCGGCAGCACCACGGTGCGCACGCCGAAGCGCCGCGCCGCCACGACCTTCTCGCGGATGCCGCCGACCGGCAGCACCTCTCCACGCAGCGTCATCTCGCCGGTCATCGCCAGCCGTGGCCGGATGGTCCTGCCGCTGAGCAGCGAAACCACCGCGGTGGTCACGGTGATACCCGCCGACGGACCGTCTTTCTTCACGGCGCCCGCCGGGAAGTGGATGTGGATGTCGCGCTTCTTGAAGAGCTCGATGTCGATGCCGAGCTCTTTGGCGTGACTGCGCACGTACGAAACTGCGAGCCTCGCGGATTCGTTCATCACCTCGCCCAGCTGGCCGGTAACGCTGACCGTGCCCTTCCCTTCCATCATCGCGGCTTCGATGAAGAGCACGTCGCCGCCGGTCTGCGTCCAAGCGAGCCCGAGCACGACACCTGGGACGGGTCCCTTGGTAAGCCGCTCGTCGTGGAGCTTCGGCGGACCCAGCCAGGTGGGCACGTCCTCCGCTGAAACGGACACGCCGGAGCTGTTCTTCTTCTGGACGATCTGCGTGGCCCGCTTGCGGCAGATCTTGCCGATCTGGCGCTCGAGCTCGCGGACGCCCGCTTCGTAGGTGTATTCGCTGATGATGCGCTGGACGGCGCTCTTGCCGATGCGCAGCTGCTGCGCCGGAATGCCGTGGTCCTTGCGCTGGCGCGGCACGAGATAGCGCATGCCGATCTCGAGCTTTTCGGTGGGGATGTAGCCCGGGAGATCGATCACCTCCATGCGGTCGAGCAACGGTCCAGGGATCTCGCTCTTCACGTTCGCGGTGGCGATGAACATGACGCTCGAGAGATCGAACGGCAGGTCGAGATAGTGATCGAGGAAGGCGCCGTTCTGCGCCGGATCGAGCACCTCGAGCATGGCGCTCGACGGGTCGCCGCGCCAGTCGTGGCCCATCTTGTCGATCTCGTCGAGCATGAAGACTGGGTTCTTGGTGGCGACCTGCTTGAGCCCCTGCAGGATACGGCCGGGCATGGCGCCGATGTACGTGCGCCTGTGACCCTTGATCTCGGCTTCGTCGCGCATGCCACCGACGCTGAAGCGAAAGAACTGGCGGCCGAGAGAGCGCGCGATGCTCTGACCTAGCGAAGTCTTGCCGACGCCTGGAGGGCCCGCGAAACACAGCATGGTGCCACGCGAGTCGGGCTTGAGCTGGCGCACCGCGAGGAACTCGATGATGCGGTCCTTCACCTCTTGGAGCCCGTAGTGATCTTCGTCGAGGATTTCGCGGGCCCGCCTGATGTCGCGGGAGTCGGTGCTTATCTTCGACCAGGGAAGCCCCGCGATGATCTCGAGGTAAGAGCGGACGACGTTGTGCTCGGGCGATTCGGTCGGGATGCTCGCGAGCCGCTTCATCTCGTCGTCGGCGCGCGCTTTCGCTTCAGCGGACAGGCCGGCGGCGTCGAGCTTCTTGCGCAGCTCGTCGACGGTGGCGACCCCGACGTCTTTTTCCTCGCCGAGCTCGGTGCGGATGGCCTTGAGCTGCTCGCGTAGCAAGAACTCGCGCTGCGTCTTCTCGACCTTTTCGCGGATCTCCTGCGAGATGCGATTGCCGACGTTGAGCAAGTCGAGCTCGCGCACCGTGACTTCCAGCGCCTTGTGCAGGCGTTTGGTGAGATCGAGCTCCGTAAGGAACTGCAAGCGCTCGCCGATGTCGCGCGCCAAATGTTGGGCGACGAAGTCGGTCAACGAGCTTGCGTCGTCGATCGACAAGACCGCTTGCTTGAGCTCGTCGGACGCCTGGGTGTGCGCCTCGAAAAAGGCCTGCAGCTGGATCTTGAGCTGGCGCGACAGAGCTTGGAACTGCTCGTCGGCGACGACGATCTCGATCGGATAGGTGACGCGCAAGATCGGGAACGGCTCGGTCCGCAGAATGCTCTCGGGTTGCGCGCGCTTCATCAAGTGCACGAGCGCGGAGGTGCGATCGTCCGGCAGCTTGAAGACACGCAGCACGCGCGCGACGATGCCGACCGGCGCGAGGTCACCAACGCGCAGCTTGCGAGCGATCTCCGGCTCGCGCTTGGGGAGCGAAGCCTCCTCGATCTCCGGCGTCACGTCCTCGTCGAGGGCATCGGCGGCGTCGAGCATCTGCTGCGTGTCGGCGGTGGTGAGCTCGGGGCGGCCGTCGCTCGACATGCGCGTGTCCGACAGCACGACCTGAGGCACCGTGTTGCGGGCGCCGTCGCCGATGCGGCGGCGGTTGACCAAGAAGAAGAACCCGGCGTTCGACTTGGCATGCAGCACCGCATCGCGGCGCATGGGATCGTCGAGCACCACGGGCACGACGGGACCGGGGAACGGCACCAGGTCGTCGAGCACGATGACCGGCAGGACGGGTGGCGGCTGATCGGCGAGCCGGACCATCGAGGTCGGCTTGGCGGTGACCTCGGGCTCTCGGGGGGTGTCTTTCTTACTATCGCTCATCGAAGCTTCGGCAATGTGGAGCACGGGCGGCAACGGCGCAATACACGGTGCCGGCCGGCATGTTAAGCACCCCGCATGCGCCTCGAACCGCCTGCCCTGGATCCGACGACCCTCGAGCCACGCAACGCGTCCGCGTATCCCGAGCCCTTCCGCTCACGGGTGCTGCCGCGTGAAAAGCGGGCGCTTGGCGACCCTCTCGGGCTCACCAAGATAGGCGTCAATCTAACGACTCTGATGCCCGGTAAGGAGTCGTCCATGCGCCACTACCATTCGCGCGAGGACGAGCTCGTCTATGTCGTCGAGGGCGAGGTCGTCCTACGAACCGAGGGCGGCGAGCAAACCCTGCGGGCGGGCGACGTGGCCGGCTTCCCCGCGGGCAAACGCGATGCGCATCAGCTGATCAACCGCGGCGACACGCCCGCGCGCTATCTCGAAATCAGCAATCGCGACCCCAATGACGGCGCCGAATATCCCGACGTCGACCTGCGCCTCGCGCGTGATGAACGGGGCGCTCTGCGCTTCATGCGCAAGGATGGAACGCCCTACTGAACCGGCTTCAGGATCTCCTGGGTCACCGCTTCGCTGCGCAAGCGCTCCTCTGTGGTCACACCCCGCGGCGGCATGATTTCGGTGTGCGGCGCGGCGAGAACGCGATTACGGCCCTGGGATTTGGCGTCGTAGAGCGCCTGGTCCGCGAAAGCGAGCAATGAGGTCGAGTCCGGAGCGCCGCACTCAGGATAGCCCGCGACCCCGATGGAGCAGGTCACGTGCAGACGCTCGCCATTGACCACGACGCGCATTGCCTCGATGTCGCCGCGGATACGGTCGGCCATGTGCTTGGCCTCCGCGATCGTCGTGCGCGGCAAGATGAACGCGAACTCTTCTCCGCCATAGCGGCCGGCGATGTCGGCGCCGCGCATGTTGTCGCGCAGCACCGTGGCCGCGCCGCGCAACACCTGATCACCGGCTTGATGGCCGTACGTGTCGTTGAGCCTCTTGAAATGATCGAGGTCGAGAATGCCGATCGAGAATTCCTGCCCGTAGCGCGTGCCGCGGCGCCATTCTTCGTTCAAGCGTTGGTCGAAGTAGCGGCGCACGTACAACCCCGTGAGACCGTCGACCGTGGCGAGCTCGTAGAGGCGTGCGTTCTCGAGCGCGACCGCCGCGTGGTCGGCGATGATCATCAGCGTGCGTAAGTGATCTCCCGTGTAAGCGTTCGGCGCATCGCTCTCGACCGCCATGACGCCGAAAACCTCGTCGTAGATGGTGAGCGGCACGCCTAGCCATGAGGCGCAGGGCGGCAGCTCCGCCGCGTCGGTGACGTAGCTCGCGCCGATCTCCGGCACGTTCGACAAAAGCAGCGGGCGGCGGTTCTGCATGACCCAGCCGGTGAGGCCGTGGCCACGCGGGACGATGCCGCGCTGCACCGGCTCGACGCGGGCCCGGCCGCGCTGTGCACGACGCTCCACCGCGAGCGCCTCTCCGCGCAGAAAAACGTCGACGACGATGTTCTCGTGGCGCGAATCGTAGGCACCGAGCACGAACCGCGAGGCGCTGCCGACGAGACGCACGGTCTCGCTCGCGATGTTCATGATCAAGGTGCGCCGCTCGAGGCTCGACGAGAGGATGCGGCCGACGTTGTTGATGGTCGCGAGCTCGGAGGCGCGCTCATCGAGCTTCTCGCTGGTGATGACGGCGCGCCGGAAGATCCAGTTGAAGAGCAGCGCGGTGCAACCGAGCAACAGGAAGAAGAACATCCCGTGGTGCAGGTAGTCGAGCACCATGGCGAGCGACAGCGGCACCAGGGTCAGCTCGGCGATGACAACGCGAAAGAAGAAGCCGCGAAAGAGCTTGGCCGAGCGCGCTCCTTGAAACCAGTGCGCGCCGCCCGCCAAGAAGTAGTGCACCACGAGAAAGGCGAGCGAGAAGATCGGCAGCCAGACAATGAGGGCGCGGTCGGTGTACGGCTGAGACTCGTCGATGCCGAAGGCCGCCGACAGGAGCAGGAGCACGAGAGCGGGTAACGCTCCGGTCTGCGCGAGCTCAAGCAGCGAGAACCACAACCGACGCCTGCCCCCGGTTACCCCGGCGTGCCCGCGAAGCACACGGACCGCGGCGTCGGCGGTGATGATCAAGAGGATGAGCCACGCCGCCGGCACCGCGCCCCAGATGAAGGTGACGGCAACATAGAAGGCGGAGTCGAGGGCGATGCGGACGGCGCGGAAAACGCGGAACGCCAGGGTCCTGGCGAGCGCGCCGAGGCAGAAACAGGCGGCGAGCTCCCAGGTCATGGTCCAGGGGCGGAACCAAGGGTACGGCTCGAGCGAGAACCCAATGACCGCCAGCCATCCCGACACCGCGATGATGCCCAGCAATACGAAGCCCACGCGAGGCATGGCCACGCCGTCGCCGGCTCTCTTGGCCAGGCGCCTGAGTTTCTCCATCGTGGTCACGGCATTCACGACCTGACCGTCACCCGGGCTCTCCAGAGCCAAATTTGCGCGACGGACGCAACCATCGCCTCCCTGCGACCGACAATATCTGTAAGTCGATAATGGGGTAATTTATGTGCGCCCGCGCACGCCTCCTAGCTCTTATCATCGTTGCAACACCCGCCCTGGTGGGTGCTAAACCTACACCTACGCTCTGGGTCGAGCACGTTGGCGGCAAGCCCAAGCCCACCGCGGCCAAGCCCTCGGCAAACCGTCATAAGATGCGGTTTGCGAGCCCCAAGGGCGAGCTACCTGAGCATCCAGCCGATCAGCCAGGGGAAGGACCGGCCTACCGCGAGGAGGCCGCCAAGCTCCTCGGCTTCTCGCGCAACGAGGCCATCGCCGCCGTTCAGGTGACCGTTCGCGAGATCCGCGCCGGCCGCGGCACCAGCTACGAGGTCATCCGCCTCCTCGACACCACGTCCGATCGCGTAGTCGAGACCTTCCGCCACGGCGCCCCGTCCAGCGCTCCCGAATGGCAGGCTGCCCGACCGACCGAGGCCTGGAACGTCCTCGCCAGCCGCTCTGAGCTCGCGAGCCACCGGCTCAACATGGAGAAGAGCAACATCCGCATGGCCATCGACCCGGGCGACAAGGTGCGCGCCGAGTCGAACAAGACGCGCATCCTCATTCGTGGCGAGACCGGCGGCGCCTTGGGCATGACGCCGGTGGTTCGCCTCTATGACCAGCGTAACGTATGGCTGGGTGCCATGCGGGTTGCCGCGACTCCTGGCCGCGCCATCACCGCCGAGGTCGAAGCATTCCACTCACGCACCGGCATGCACGTCGCGGTCATCGCGCACTACACCAGCACCGCCGGCTTCAGTGAGAAGAAGACCGATGTCGTCCGTGTCTTCGCCATGCCCGGTGACCCCATCGGGACCACGACCATCGGTGGCTTCAACATGACCTTGGCGAGCGAAGCCATCGGCGAGCGCAAATTCGACGAGCTCAACCCCGGCTTCGAAGAGGCGTTCGACAAGTTCGGAAAAGACTGACGTCGCGCGGCCCGGCAAAAACTGAGGCGAAAATTCTCTCGTGTTCTATTGCGGACCAGTGCTGGCGGCTCGCGCCTCTGGGTCACTCGAACCCGCGCGCGTACGGCTCTGATCGGCCTCGAATAGCCCGCTAGAGCGAAAACGGCGGCGGCACGACCGTTGAAATACCTGGTGGCGAAGGGCTTGAACCTATGCGCCACCTGCTTACCGCCGTCATCATTCTGAGCTCCGCCGCCTGCGCCACCACTGGCCAATTCGACGGCGCCAAACAGTACGTTTCGCCCACACTCACACTCCCGCAAGTCGGGGCCGATCTCACCGCCGCCGTCGAGCAGCTGGTGCGCCATGAAGGCTGGACCGTGGTCGCCCGGACCAAGGATCGCATCGAGGCAGTGAGCCGCGCCGACGAGAGCATGGGCGTTGCCATGCGCGAGCGCTGGGTGTTCGCTATTACCGACTACGAAGTCGCGGTCGTGCGCACCCTCGAAGCGCAGTTCGACAAGGGCGGCGCCTGGGAGCACGAAACTCAGGTGTGCACCGGCTACGTCTACATGCGCGAGCGCGAGGTGCTGGCGCAGGTCGAGAAACATGCGTCGCGCGGTGGCTACGCGGTCGCCGCGAGCAGCGTGAAGCCGGGGTCCTAGGGTGTGTTCTTGACGAGCGCGGCGCGAGCGCGTCCGCGATCGCGGCCATAGCCATCCTGACCGCCGAACACCAACGTCGTGGCGATGATCAACGTGGCGGGGTCACGAGCCACCATCCGCACCAAGCGCGCGCCACGGAGGCTGCGCAGCGGCACGGCGACGACGCAGCGGTCGCGGCGACGGCGCACCGCCGCGGGCAAGCGCCCGCGCGACGTCGCCAGGATCTGCACGCGTTCACCCACCGAGGTCCCTGGGACACGGAAGCGGCCGGTCCCCACGAGGTCCGTGAGCGCCAGCATGAAAACACGCTCCTCGGGACGCAACTCGTCGTCGTCGAGCACCGCGCCTTCGCCGAGCCCGAAGCCGCGTTGCGCCAAGCTCTTGCTCGCCGCATGCAGACCGTCGCGCAACCAGCGGCGCAGGCGGCGCAGCGGTGCGTCGGCGCTGCGATAGGTCGGTGTCACGCAGCGCAGGCCGACGAAGCGAGTGATGAAGGCCCGCTCACGAGGGCTCAAGACCGGCAACCCGATGTCACGGAGATCGGAGTCGACGACCTGATCGGGCTCCGCCGCGAGCAAGACGCCGTCGCGTGCCATGCCACGCAGAGTCGTCAAGGTCACGAAGTCGCCACGCGTCGTCGCGATGATGCGCGCGTCATCGAGGAAGCCCGTGTCGCCGCGCTCTTCGCAGGTGCGAAAGAGCAGCTCGGCGGCGGCTGCCCGCTCGTCGCCGGTGAGCTTCGCGTAACGCGCCTTGAGCTCGTCGTAGAGCTGATCACGCGCCGCGATCACCGTGCGCTCGATGACCGCGGTGTCGGGGAGGCGCGAGCGAGCACTCACCACCGCGACATGCACGCGGCCGCGCAGTGGGCTCGTCACCACGTCGCGGTCCACCACCTCGGAGCGCACCAGCGTCGTGCGGGCGAAGCTCGGCTCGCGCGGCAAACCGACGGCGCCGTTGAAGCTCGCGCCCGCGATGGGTACGGCGATGAGCGCCTCGGGCAGCTCGAGCCCGAAGCTCACCCGATGGCCGTCGACCGTCACCGGCAAGCGCGCGAACGCGAACACGCGGGTGAGCTGTTCGAGATCGCCGCCGGTGCGGGTGCGGCGCAAGACGATGACCATTTGCGGCTCGCCGGTCTCGTTCGTTCGGCGATGGCGGCCGGCGGCGTCACGCACCTCGAGCACGTCGGTGCCTTCCTCGGACTGCGTACGCAGCTCGACGTCACCGGCGCAGACGACCGCGAGCCACTCGAGACGGCGGTCGTTCTCCCAGGCGACCAGGGCCGCGTGGCGAGTGTCGCTGCTCCCTGATGCATCGAGGATGCACGCGAGCTGCGCATGCACATCGAGCGGCATCCGCGCACCACGCGCCGTGATCTTGGTGCCGGAGCGCAGGGTGACCACGTCGACAGCGTGCGCCCCGCACTCGATGGTCATGCGTGCCGCCGCGGCAACGACATCGACCGGCGTCGCCAGCTGCTGCGTACCGAGCTTCTTGATCTCGGCGGTGACGTCGATCGAGAGCAGCTCCCTGGCGTCGCGCGTCGTCATCGTTCCCCAGCCCCGAGCACGTCGACGGCATAGGTGGCCGCGCACTCACGTACACGGCTCGTGTGATCGGCGAGGAGCTCGCTGCGCTCGACCGACCAGTCGAGCCAGATGAACACGCCGCGCTCGGGATCCCGCTCGAGCTTCTCGAGGCGGGCGCGGACCTCGCGGTGACTGGGGGAGACGGCGATGAAGCGACGCGGCGCCCTGATGCCCTTGGGCAGACGGACCCGCGTCAGGTCGACATCCCGCAGGGGTGCATCGTGCAGCGCCTCCGCCAAAACGAAGCACACGTCCGCCTTCGCCTCGGCGAGCACCGCGTTGGCGCGGGTCAGACCCCGGTGCGGGGACGTCGGCGTGTCAGGCATGCCGAGGAGCGGCTCGATGTTGTCGAGATCGACTGTCCGCAACAGCGGCACGACGACCTTGCCGAAGAACGGGTCGGCGGCGTCGAGCACCGGTGTCCCGCAGCGCGCCGCCGCGTCGGCGAGCTTGGAGCGCGACCGCGACACGAACAGGACATTGTCGCGGGCGCGCCGCAGCGCTTCCTCGAGACTCATCGGCCGGCCCGACAACACCGGCAGCAGGCGTTGGTGCCAGGCTCTGCCGACACCACGCCAAGCGTGCGGCTGCGTCAGCATATCGTGAACCATCTTGGCGAGGGCTTCGCGACGCGAGTCGCGCGGACCGTCGTTCACCAGGCGCTCACGCACGCGACTGCGCGCGATGACCATGACGCTCGCGAGCAAGCCGATGGCGGCGATCGCGGCCCATGAGGCGCGCCGCGGGACGGTCTCGGTGACGGCATAGATGCGATCGAACCATGCGTCGAGGCGCGCGAGCCAGCGGCTCCGTGGCTCGGCTGGAGGCGCCGCGGTGGCGGCTGGAGACATCGCAAGACTCGGTTGCGGCGCGCTGATGGCCTCGGCGACTGGCAGAGTCGGTGGCGGCTCGGCACGCGACGACGCGTCGGGGGAGACGACCGTCCGGCGCTCGTGCCGCGTCTCGCCTTTGCGGCGCGACGGAGCATCAGCCGCGCTCGGGACTCCCACGGCGACCACGGCCGGGTCGCCGCCCGCGCGGCGCATGGCGAGCTCCTTCGCGCGCTCCGCCGCGACATCGAAGGCCGCGGGCTGGCCGGTTGCATCGATCACGTGCCAGCGCCCACCGGCAAGATACTCGGTCCAGGCGTGCAGGCTAGGCCTCGCCGCGCCGTCTTCGCCGGCGATGCCGATGGCGAGGCGCGCATCGACGCCGAGCTGGCGGAGCAACAATGCGTTCAAGCCGTTCTTGACGTCGCAGTCACCCGCGCCCACGGCGATGACGCGCGCATGCCATTCCCCGTGCGCATGAGCGAACATCGCGGCGGTCACCGGCGTTACGTCATAGCGGATGGTATCGCGGACGGTGCTCGTCACCATCTCCACGCGGCGATGTACGGGCAGCTTCACGGCGCGCGCGAGCAAGCTGTCCCAGGGCTCTCCCAAAGTGAGCGGCGCGGGCAAGGGTGGGCTTTCCGCCGCAGCGGCCGCGGGCGCGACCTGGTAGCGCAGGGTGCCGCGCCGCCCAGACTCGAGACGCAGGAGCGCCTCGCCAACCGCGTTGGTGGACAGCTCCTGCGGCGCGCCGTCGATGGTGACGCTGTGATCGACCACGCCATGGCCCGTGGGCACGGGCAGCACGAACGGTGTGTCGTTGGCGACGACTTGCGTGACGACGTCGATGCAGGTGCGCGCGCCACGGCCACAGGCAACGCCTTGATAGGGGCCGGTAATCGGCAGCTCACGCCGCACGAAGCCGTGCCCCGACTCGTAGCGGTCGAGAGTCAGGGCCTTGAAGAAGACGCGCGACGGTCCGCGATAGCCGAAGCTCCACGTCGGCCCGTAGGTGTCGGGGACGTCGACGATCGCTCCGCCATAGCCAACGATGTTGCCGACGGGACGCGAGCCCCCGGTGAGCGCGGCGACGTCGCTCGAACCGACCACTGGAGCTGCCTCGCCGCGATAGCCGTCGGCGGCGGCCGCTGTCGGTCCACGCACGACGGTCATGACCGGCCGCTCCCCTGCCCCACCTTGCGGCCCGCGCCACAACAAGAGCGCCGCGAGGGCGCCGGCGGCAATGACCAGAAGCCAAACCGCGAGCACCGCGACGGCGAGACCGCCACCCAGGGCACGCACACCCTCGGCGATGGCATCGCTCGTCTTGTCGAGGAAGCTACGCTCGACGACTCCGTCGACGGCATGGCTCACCAAGCGATCGAGCCGCGCGCGCGCCAAGCGCATGAGACGCCGTAGCTCGCGACTGTCGCGTGCCTTGCGTCGCGACAACACGACGTCGAGCCGATCGGAGTTGAGGACGACCACCGGCGCGAGGCCGCTGGTCCCGAAGCCGTCACGCCGGCCGCTAGCGGCACCGTCGAGCTCATCGAGCACGGTGGCTTCGCTCACCAAGAGACCGCGTGCGTAGAGCTGCACCTTCGGCGTCGCGGCGAGCGCAACGATGCCGGCGGCACCCGCGCTCGAGAAGCTCATCGCCAGCGTGGCCTCGCTGCCGCTGTCTTCCATGACGGACGCGACGTCGAGCTCGCGATCGACACGCTCGCCGTTGCACCAGAGGTGCAGGCGTTCCTTGCCGCCGCGCACCCGCACGTAGCGGCAGTAGTACGCCAGGCGCTCGCGCACCGTCCGCGCGAGGTTTACGAGATCGTCGTCCCGGGTGGCGCGCTCCATGACGATGCGCGTCCCGCCGGACGACAAAGCGCAGCGCACGTCGGTGACCTTCGAGAGCGACGCATCGAGCTCGACACCCCAGGCGTCGGTAGCTCCCTCGGAGTCACCAGTGCGCGACTCGATGCGCAAGCTCTCGGGTGTCCAGCGCAGCACCGACCAGAAGCCGACGCCGAAGTGACCGACGGCATCAGCCTGGTTCTCTTTGCTGCTGGCGTACAGCCGGAAGAGGTAGCCCTTCGCGTGCTTGAAGGTCATGCCGCTGCCATCGTCCTCGAAGACGATGCGAGCGCGCCCGGCCTCGACCGACACGTTGACCCGAACGAGGCGTGCGCCGGCGTCCCGAGCGTTTTGCACGAGCTCGCGCAAAAACACGTAGGGATCGTCCCCGTAGCGCTGGCTCTCGTGGAGGGCGCGCTCTCGAAAGCTCGCGTAGGCCTTCACAAACCGAAGGATATCATCCCATCGGCAACTTGCCGTACATCGCCTTCAGCTTCTCGTAGTAGCCGAGGACCTTGCCGGCATAGAACTCGTAGATCGGCGGCGGCAAGCGGCCAAAACGGTCGACCAGGTACCGGGTGGCGTGTGGGCCCCGGTTGTACGCTGTAAGCGCATAATCCATGCGGCCGAACTCGCGGTGCAGGTAGGCCAGGTACTGACTGCCCAGGCGAACGTTGAGCACCGGGTCGAACGTGTGACCCTGGTCCCAGCGCAGTTGCAGACGGCCGGCCATCCACTCGGCGGTGGGCGGCATGAGCTGCATCAGGCCCTCGGCGCCCACTGGCGACAAAGCAAGGTGGTCGTAGAACGACTCGATGTGGATGAGCGCGAGCAAGAGAAGCGGGTCGTAACCCAGGCGCTCGGCCTCTTCGCTGATGGCCTGGGCCGTACGCAGGACGTCTTGCGTCGACATGGTGCGCGAGAACTTGAGGAGCTCCTGGGCCACCGCGTCCTGGCGCGTCAACACGATGGTCGGCCGCGGCATGACGATCGCGAGGTCGGAGACGAACTCCTTGGGGTCGCGCGGATCGCTCAGAGCGACCATCGACGCGTCTTCGCTCAGAGAGCTGACCACGTTCTCGGCAACGGCGCGGGTCGTCGGGTGCAACGCCACGACCAACGCGACGGCAGCCACCGCGAGGCGGCCAAGCGTCTTCACCGAGAAAAGGCCTTGGAGGAGCGAGAGCTCCGGTGCCTTGGCCATGGCGGTGACCGTCTGGGCCTTGGCGAAGCGCTCCCGGGCAACACCGTTCAGCACCGGGTTTGCGACGGTGTGCGCTTTGATGCGGCGCGGCGTGTGCTCGAGCGCCGGAGCGGCCCGTAACTTCTTGGCCGTCATGCGCTTTTTGTCTTTGGGCTGGCGCGTGGCGGGTCGTGCGAGCACCGGCATATCGAGCTCGGTGACGTCGTCATCGGCGGCCATCGGCATGAGCGGCTGGAGGTCCAGCAGGGTGTCG
Organism: Myxococcota bacterium; assembly: GCA_041288095.1. Taxonomy (GTDB): domain Bacteria; phylum Myxococcota; class XYA12-FULL-58-9; order XYA12-FULL-58-9; family JALHOP01; genus JALHOP01. The sequence continues at coordinate 15,421 of JBGGMJ010000100.1, read as the reverse complement.
TGCGTGAGATTACGGGCTTCTACGACGGTATCGCGAAGCGTTGCGTTGTTACCCCAGGCAGGGGTCGCATAGGGGCTGGAATGAAGGTCACGCCCTTGGCGGCGCAGGCTCCGTGCAGCGCCGTCGCGGTCGGCCTGGGCCGAACGCTTCTGCGATGCAGGGGCATGTGTGACTTCATTCTTCATTCTACCACCTATGGACGATTCGAGTGCTACGCCTATGCACACCATGGAGCGCGCATCACTTCGAACAGCCTTGGTTACTTTGCGCATCCGGTAGCGGCTGCGCCGTACGGAGCTCGTTTAGACCTTCTCTCGAGCACCGTTTCCCGCAGGCTTGAGCGTTGGACGCTATCGGACAGCCTGCGCTTCTCAAGGATGGGCAGAACCCCGCCCATTATCAGTGACGACTTTGTTCTCGGCAGAGCCAGGGCCAAAGTTGCTTCGTCACCGACCGGGCGCCTCCATATACGCCCCACCCACCAGTGGGAAGGGCAAAGCCACACCCACATGCACCTACTTACCCACTCAACGATCGCTCGGGTTCGAATAGTAATCAGCCCCCTCAGATCGCGCACGTGCCCCCTTTCTTTCCCTAACGCATCGCGTTAGTTTGGGCGTGGTTGGACAAGCTCAAACCGAGTGAACAGGGAGGCTATCCGATGGCTCTGACAGCGAACGCCGCGCGTGAGCGTGCCGAGGAGTGGTTGCAGCAGGTTCAGAAGCAGGCCAAGGCACTGCTCGATACCGAAGCGGGCCTGGTCCGTAGCGCCACCAGCTTCATCCATGACAAGCGCGACGAGGTCGAGCGCCGCGTAGAAGATGTCGTCGGCCGCATCCTCGCCTCCCTCCAGATCGTGACGACCAAGGATGTCGCCGAGCTGAACGCCAAGCTGAAGACGATCGCCAAGCGGCTCGATCAGATGGAGCACAAGAAGAAGGCCGCGAAAGCGTCCTGAGCGCCGCGCTCAGCTCCGGGCGCAGGCGAGCGAAGCGCCGCCATGCGTCCCGAGCAAGCGCAGCAGCTCGACGTCGCTCTCGGTGAGGCGGGGTTTCTGCTGCAGGAGGCGGAAGACCGCGATGACACCGGTGACCACGCCATCCACCGTGAGCGGCACGCATGCGTTCACGGGATGCCCGGCACAGCTCTCGCGCGGGACGTCGTCTTCGAGCGGGATGTAAGCTTCGCCGGATTGAGCGACCTGGCCGATGACCCCGCTCCCTAGCTCCACGCGCTTGAACTCGTCCGCCGGGACGCCGACCGACGAGACGAGGGTCAGGCTCTTGCCGTCGAGCGCGAAGATGGCGACCTCTTCCGAGCCGACGATGTTCACCACGACCTCTTCGATCGCCGACACGATCCTGGCCCGGTCGCGCGTGCCGGTGACGCTCGAGACCGCGACGAACAGGTTCGCGAGGCCGCTGATCTCCTCCTGGACGGTGACGAAATCGGCGCGCAGGCGCTCGTTCTCGACGAGCAGCTCCTGCAAGTAGCGACTCGCGTCTTCTCGGACGCGCTCGACGAATGAAGGGCCCTTGGGTTTGGTCATTGGTACAGCTCGAACGTCCCTAGGAGATTCTACGTACAATCCGGGTCCGTTGGACTGCGAAAAGTACGACCACAATCGCCCCCATCATCAATGCAAAGCTCGGACTGGAGGCGGCGCAACCCCCATCGACGGAATTGCCAGGATCTGAAGGATCGGTGTCGTCGGAATCAGCGGGTTGGACGATTCCATCGCCGCCGGTGTCGCCACCGCTCGGGTCACCGCCGTCGGGTTGGCCCCCTGTGTCCGGAGGTGGGTCTGGGGGATCGACGACTTCGTCGGGCGCGGCGCACGTGGAAACGCCGTCGAGGCCGACGCCGCAGATGTAGGTCGCGCATTCGCTGGGCGCGGTGCACGGGTCGCCAACCGGCTTGGGACCGGGTGTGCGGCAACGACCCGGGTCACCGACGTCTACCGGCTGGAAGCACTCGGCCGGTGATGGGCCGCAGCTGCTCGCGACGCAAACGTCGATGCATTCGAAGGTCCCGTCCAGGCCAACCATGCAGTAGTCGTTCAGGTTCGTAGTGGTTGCCGCTTCACAGGTCGCGGAGTTGCACGCAGCGCCGCGCGGAGCGCAGACGCCGCCGGCACAGGCGTCTCCATTGGGGCAGGGACAACTCGCCTGGCTGCACAAGCCGGGGGCAACCTGCACGGTCGCGTCGGCGCCATCGAAGCGCGCGCAGACAGCGCTGGCACAGCCCGCGTTGCCCAAGCAATCCTCGCCATAACCACGCGTGCCCGCGCTACATGACCCGCCGGAGCAGACAGTGGACACGCCCGCGTCATCACCGTTGCTCAAGATCGGACAGTCCTCGTTACCGTCACACGGCCCCGAGCTCACGGGATAGAGGTAACAAAGACCCGCTTTGTCGTCAGCGGAGAGCGTTCGAAAGAACGTGCTCCCCTTGGTGCCGCGCCAATACATGCTGTTGGTCGGGTCAGCGCTGTGCTGCAAACCCAGGGCGTGGCCGAGCTCGTGCGTTAAAACGGACTGTAGATCGTAGGAGCGCAGATCGCCGGCCCGCGACCAGGTGAACTCGAAGTCGTTGACGAAGATGTCCGCCCTGGTGATGTCGGCGCCGCTATTCTCGAACGCGGTGTAGGCAACGACGCCGCCGGCGGAAGGCCAACTGCCCGCGCTGTGCACGAAGCGAATCGTCTGTCCGGGGTCGCCCGTCGTGGTGCCACCGTTGACGAAGCGGAAGCTCGAGCACGGCACGGTGCTCCAAGCCTCCATGGCTTGGAAGGCAGCCGCGATGTCCGAGTCGCCGGGCATGCTGTTGATACCACTCGCATCGACGTAAAAAACGACGCTGGCGCCGGCCCATTTGACCGAGCCGCCGGTGGTACCAACCCGCATGGTGGTGAATCCGCACAGCAGCGGCGCGATGAGAAAGAGCGCTTTCACCGCACCGTCCGGTCGAGTGTCCGGCGCACGTCCGCTGCCGCGGCTCGGATACGCTCCATATCGACGACCTGCTCTCCTGGGGCCTTCCGCAGGCGGCCGTCGCTGCCCATGAGCGGCACGCGAATGGATTGCCGCGCCAGCCTGCCTTTGACGAGGAAAGCACCGAGGCTCATGCCGACCAGCTGGTCGCGGCCGCGGGCGTCGCGCTTGACGATGAGCACCACCTCGTCGCCGACTTCGAAGTGAGCGCTGCCTTCGACGTGTAATGTGGTCTCCCCGATGGTGCCGCCGAGCTGGCTCACGGTGAGCTCGCGCCGCTCGGGGCCGAACAAGGTGCGGCTAACCACCACCGTACTCTCGGTGACGATGTCGTCCCCGACCCTCGTGACCCGCTGCGCGGTGATCGTGCCGGCGACGACGCTATCGCTATGGGCGATGCGCTCCTCGAGGGTCCAGTCCGCTAGAACCGTCGCCTGGGCGGGCCCCGCGAGCAACAGCAGCACGACGGCGAGGAGGTGGGGGCGTTGAGGCATGAAACGAGAGTTTACCGGGCCTGGAGATGCGTTGCGAGTCGGCTACGCGCCGTGGCATGAAGCCAACCCCATGGCGAAAATGAAAGAGGCCGTTACCCTCAAGTTCCAAACCACCAAAGACGCCGAGGTCGAGCAGACCAGCTTCAAACCGGGCGACGAGGTGAAGATCGTGCAGGAGTGGGGCAACAGCATCCTGGTGCGCGCCGCCGACGGCCATTACTACAACGTCCCCAAGGACAAGATCGACAAGTGATGGCTACCTCGATGAAAGCGGCCGCGGTTCGCCGTGGCTTCCTCGACTACTTCGCAAAGCACGGCCACCAGGTGGTCAAGTCGTCGCCGCTCGTCCCGCAAGGCGACGCCACGCTCATGTTCACCAACGCCGGCATGGTCCAGTTCAAGGACGTGTTCACCGGCCAGGACAAGCGCGCCTACTCACGCGCCGCCACCACCCAGAAGTGCATGCGCGTCTCCGGCAAGCACAACGACCTCGAAGCCGTCGGCCGCACGACGCGCCATCACACCTTCTTCGAGATGCTCGGCAACTTCTCCTTCGGCGACTATTTCAAGGAGCAAGCGATCGAGCTGGCTTGGAACCTCTCGTTCAAGGAGCTCGGCCTCGACAAGTCGCGCATCTGGGTGACGATCTACAAAGGCGCCCCCGGCATCCCCGCCGACGACGAGGCGCGCACTCTGTGGAAGAAGATCTCCGGTCTCACCGACGAGCGCATCGTCGCCATGGGCGAAGACAATTTCTGGGCGATGGGCGATAGCGGACCCTGCGGTCCGTGCACCGAGATCTACTTCGACACCGGCTCGGGCCCGGTCAAGCCCGAGGACTTCGACAACGGCCGCATCATCGAGTTCTGGAACAACGTCTTCATGCAGTTCGACCGCCAAAACGGAGTTCTGACTCCGTTGCCCAAGCCGTCGGTCGACACCGGCATGGGCCTCGAACGGCTCTGCCGACTGCTCCAGGGCGTGGACTCGAACTACCACACCGACTTGTTCATGCCGATCCTCGAGAATGTCTCGCAGGGCGTGGGCAAGGCCTACGGCAAGAGCGACTCCGAGGACGACGTCTCGATGCGCGTCATCGCCGACCACGCGCGCGCTACCGCGTTCTTGGTGGCCGATGGCGTGCAGCCCTCGAACGAAGGCCGTGGCTACGTCATGCGGCGCATCATGCGGCGGGCCATCCGTCATGGAAAGCGTCTCGGCTTCGGCGACGTCTTCTTCGAGAAGGCGTGCGACAAGGTCGTCGAGGTGATGGGCGAGGCGTATCCCGAGCTCGTCAGCGCGCGGACCTTGATCGGCAAGGTCGCCGACCTCGAAGAGCGCAGCTTCCGCCGTACGCTCGACACCGGCTTGAAGCTCCTCGAGGACGCAATGGAGACGACGCGCGCCGGCGGCAAGCAGGTGCTGCCGGGCGACGCGGTCTTCAAGCTCTACGACACCTACGGCTTCCCGCGTGACCTCACCGAGGTCATCGCGGGGGAGCGTGGCTTGACCGTCGACGTCGCCGGCTTCGAAAAAGCGATGGGCGAGCAACAAGAGCGCTCGCGTGCCGGTGATCTCGGCGTGGCCGGCGTCGCCGGCATCTACAAGGAGCTGCGCCAGAGGCTCGGTCCGACCGATTTCGTCGGCTACGCGGTCGAGGACGCGCCACGCCATCAAGCCACCATCAAGGCGCTGGTGCAGAACGGCAAGGAAGTGCAGTCCGTTTCGGCGGGCGATTTCGAGATCGTCATCTCGCCGACGCCGTTCTACGGTGAATCCGGCGGCCAGGTCGGTGACACCGGCCGCATCGAGGGTCCAGGCGGGTCGCGCGCCAGTGTGCTCGACACGCAAAAGCCGGCGGACGGTCTGTTCGTCTCCATGGCCAACCTCACCTCCGGCAAGCTGTCGGTCGGCGACACGGTGTTCGCGGGCTATGACGCGACACGCCGCAAGGAGATCCGCGCCCATCACTCGGCGACGCACCTCCTGCACGGCGCCCTGCGCGACATCCTCGGCGATCACGTCAAGCAAGCGGGCTCGCTCGTCGACGACACGCACCTGCGCTTCGACTACTCGCACTTCGAGGCTCCGACCGCGGCGCAGCTGCGCATCGTCGAAGACGACGCCAACGCCCGTGTCAAAGCTGACTACCCAGTGGTCACCGAAGTGCTACCGTTCGAAGAGGCACGTACCAAGGGCGCCATGATGCTCTTCGGCGAAAAGTACGGCGACGTCGTGCGCGTCGTCACCATGGGCAAGTCGGTCGAGTTCTGCGGTGGCACCCATGCGTCACGCACCGGCGAGCTCGGGTTGGTCCTGGTCACCGGCGAAGAAGCCGTGGCGAGCGGCGTGCGCCGTATCGAGGCCGAGAGCGGCGCGGCGGCGCTCGCGACCGCCGCCAAGACACATCGGCGCTTGGTCACGGCGGCCGATATCCTCGGTGGGCGAGTGCCCGCCAAAGCGGATGAGGACGAGCCGATTCTCTTGGCCATCGCCAAGGCCGTGCGTTCGGCCACCGATCTCGCGCGCGACGTCGAGGCGGCCGGCGGCGCGCCGGTGCGCATCGACACCAGCGCGGTTCGGGCCCCCGCCCTCCCCAAGACCATTGGGCTCGCCGAAGCGCGCGATCTGCGCGACCTGTGGCGTGCCCTGGTGCAGCTCGCCAATGCCCGCAACAACGACACTGACGCGGTGTTGAAGAACATCGCCGCCATCGACAGCGGCGGCATCGCCAAGGCGTTCTCCGACATGTCGCAAGCGGCGCGCGACAACGACAAACGCTTGGCCGAGCTCAAGCGCACGCAGCTCAAGTCGCAGAGCGGCGACTTGCTCTCCTTGGCGCGGGACATTGGCGGCGTGCGCGTGCTCGCCACGAGCGTCGGCAACGTCGACGCCAAGGGCTTGCGTGATCTCGCTGACGACCTGCGCAGCAAGGTGCCGAGCGGCATCGTCTGCTTGGGCGCCGAGGCCGACGGCAAAGCGGCGTTGCTCATCGCGGTCACCAAGGACCTAACGAGCCGCTTCCAGGCGGGCAAGCTCATCGCCGAGCTGGCACCGCTGGTCGGCGGCCGCGGTGGCGGTAAGCCCGAGCTCGCGCAAGCCGGTGGCAGCGACCCGAGCAAGCTGGGCGCGGTCTACGAGCGGCTGACGCAGCTCGTCGAGGGCGGCTAGTCGGACACGCGCCGCGACGCTGTCGCCACGTTTTTTGCACCTACCCAGCGTGCCCGCGTACGATTCCGGCATGCGTAGAGCTCTCTTAGCGGTGTTTCTCGCGGCGTGCGGCGCCGCCTGCAGTGGCGCCTCCGAAGCGCGCGTCGCGAACCTCGAAGCGCGGATGGCTCAGCTGTCGCGAGGCGGTGGTGGCGGCGCGGCGGCTCCGGCGGATGCCGACCGCTTGAAGGGCATCGAAGACCAGCTCTCGGTGCTGCAGCGCGAGCTCGCAAACGGCCAGGCGAGTCGCTCCGCCGAGCCGGCCGCCGCATCTGCCGTTACGGCCGCGCCCGCCGCGGCTCCTCGGCCTTCGTCCGCTGGTCGCGACGTCGATGCCATCGCCTGGTCCGCGGCCGACGCGGCGCTCGGCGTCGACCCCGGTGGGGTGAGCATCAACGGCGACAGCTACGTCGTGCAGCGCGCTTGGCTCGCGCGTGAGCTCGCCGCCCTGCAGATCCCCGGCCGAGCGCCGAAGCTCGCGGCCGCGCCCGGCGGCGTCGTCATCCGGTTGATCAAACCCAAATCCGTAGCGGCCCAGCTAGGCCTGCAAAACGCGGATGTCGTCGTCGCCATCGACGACCATCCCGTGGCCTCGGCCGCGGACGTATCGAGCGCCCTACACGCGGCGCGCGGTGGTCAAACGAAGGTGAAAGTTCTTCGCAAGAAGAAGGAAGTTCAGCTCGACTACAAGCTCGTCGACTGACACTCTAGAAACACGTGACCGACTCCGCGCAAAAACGGGGTAACCAACGCGTCGATGTGACGCTGAAGGTGCAGCTCCAGTACCCCGACCGCGACACCTTCGTGGAGCGTTTCTCGATCAACGTCTCGCGAACGGGTTTGTTCATTCGCGCCCGCGACCCGGCGCCGGTCGGGAGCCGCGTCCGCTTCGAGTACCGACTCAAGGACGACAGCCGCATCTTCCGCGGCACCGGCGTCGTCCGCTGGGCACGGGGCGCCGCCGACGCCAAGGAGCCGGACTCGCCGCCGGGCATGGGCATCGAGTTCGTCGACCTCGATCCGCAATCGGAGGATCTCGTCACCCACATCGTCAAGACGCGCGGCGAGGGCGAGCGCGCGCCGCGTAAGTCGGTCGCGGCGCCTGCGAAGCCCAAAGCGTCCGCTAGAGCGAACAAGACGGTACTGGCCGAGCTCGGCGCCGACGAAGAAGAATCGCTGCTCGCCGGCCTCGCGGAGGCAATCGACAAGCCCGCGAGCGAGCCACTCCTCGAGCTCGACCTACCGCTGACGCTCGACGAGCCGGCGGTCGAGATCTCGCGTCCGAAGGCCCAGGCGAAGGCGGCGCCTCACGTCATCTTCGACCTCGCGGGCCCGAGCATTCTCGCCACCCTGTCGATGCCGAACGAAGGCAGACCGACCGACCGTTTCGACGAGCGCAAGCTGGCGCTGACGCTCGGCATGACCGACAGCACTCTCGCCATCGGTGGCGACGGGCTCGCCGTGCCCGGCCTGTTTGCTTGGGCGGACACCCGGCGAAGCGCGCGGGTCCAGCTCTTCGCGAACAAGCTCGGCCTCACGCTGGTCGCCGACGACAACGGTCGCCCTGCCCTCGCCGTTCAGGGCACGCCGGTGGCGTTGACGGAGATTGCCGCGGCCGCGGCGCGCCACACCTTGCAAGCGTACGCCGACCACATCGGAAGAGCCCCGGTCTTTCGCGTCATCTTGCCGGCGAGCCGTTCGGCCGCGATCGACGCCGAGCTACGCGCCGCTTTCGACCGCAACGACAGCCTCGAGTTCGTGGACGACATCGTGGCGCTGGCCGCGCGCGTCAGCCAAGACAACGCGGTCGTCATCGCCGTGAGCGGCGTGGAGACGCGTGTCGGACGTGTCCGCGATGGGAGACGCGATGCTTACGTCGCGGCGGGCGATTGCGGTATCTGGGACGCGGACGCGGCGGTGCAGGCAGCGACCGCGCGGACCCTGCTCAAGGATCACGGCATCGACGTCGACGACGATCCATCACTGCGCCAAGCCCTCGCGAAGCAAGTCGAGCTGGCTCGCAACGCCGAAGACAGCGACTTCGAGGTGAGCATCGCCGGCGCCTCGGTCACCATGGACGCCGCGGCGATCGACCGCGCCCTCTTTCCCCTCGCGGCCCGCATCGCCGTGGCGGTCGACACAGTCGATGACGCCCCAACCACCGTCCTCTGGGCGAGCGACGAGCCGGTCTGGGCTGCTCTCTCCGCGGCGGTTCAGAGCCTCCTCGGCGGCGAGCTCTCGAAGCTCGAGCCCAGCGCGTGGGTGCGTCTCGGTTGAGTGTGACGCAGTGCGCCGAAAGCGCTCTTTGAGGGCACTCTAGCCGCACTTACGGCCCGGCACCCGTCGTGGTAGACGGCGCGCACGTTTCAAAGGGAACCGCGCCGCATGAGCTCGACCACCACCCCGAATAGCAGCACGACACCCGCCAAACCCCGCTCCGCCGATCGCGTCGAGACTCTGATCTCGGCCATCGACATCTACGAGCCGCACCTCATCGGTCGCCACGAAGATCTCTTCCGCGTCTTCGCCCGCTTCGTGTCGCGCTCGATCGACGCGCGTTACCTCGAGCGTCATCCGCCCGCCGAGCTGCTCCCCGATCTCGAGCACCTCTTCCACGGCATCAGTCAACGCAAGCGCGACGAGATCCGTGTTCGCGTCACGCAGCCCGATCAATCGAGCCAGCGCCGTGGCGTCCTCATCGTCTGCATGCCCGACATGCAGTTCACCTACAGCACCACGCGCCTGGCCATCGATCACCTGGGCCTGCGCACTTACCGTACCATCAACACCGTCGTGCCCATCCGCCGTGACGAACAGGGCGCGGTGGACGGAGTCGGCATCGCCGGCGCGCCGGTCGAATCGATCATTTGGGTCGAGATCGAGGCCGACGATCTGTTGAAGCGTCGCGACGAGATCGAGAGCTACGTCAACGGCCGGCTCTCCGCGCTGCAAGTCTGCATCAGCGACTTCCAGGCGATGCGGGGCGTGCTCGAGACCACCGCCGGTCGCTTCGAAGCGCTGGCTCGCGACAAGAGCGAGATGCGCGCGAAGCTCGAGGAAGACGCGCGCATGTTGCGCTGGATGCTCGACGAGCACTTCGTCATCGTCGGTACCCGCTTCGTGCCCCGCGGCGCCGATCAGCCGAATGGTAGCGCCGCGAAGGAAGAAGCTTACGGCAACGGCCGTTTCGACGATTGGCGCGGCCTCAAGATCGAGGACGGCGACAAGCGCGCCCTCGGCGGCGACACGCCCTATTTGAACCTCCGCAAAAGCGGATCCGAGTCGTGGGTCTACCGCGCCGGCCGACTGAACCACGTCGTTCTACAAGCGTTCGACGACCGTCATCAGGCGACGGGCGTGATCGTGGTCGAAGGCCTCTTCAGCTTCCAGGGCCTTGCCGTCGCGCGCACCGACATCCCGCGCCTCGATCGCAAGGTGACCGAGCTCTACACGCTATTGGGCGCTCAACGCGGCTCGCATCTCTATCGCTCGGCCCGCAACGCCTTCAACGCACTCCCGCTCGAGTACATCTTCGGTCTGTCGATCGACGACATCCGCGCCCTCGTCGACCGCATCATGAGCGCCGAGAACGAGCGGCGCATCTCCGTCCACTTCACCGCCGACGCCACACAGAGCACGGTGTTCGCATTCGTGGCGCTGCCGCGCACGCACTACGACGATGAGCTCCGCGCGCACATCAAGCAGCTCTTGAAAGAGCGCTTCAAGGCGTCCGCGGTCGACGACGGTGTCTACGCGGGCGACGGCGAGGCGGTGAGCTTCCACTTCTATCTCTCGGGCGTGCAGGCGCTGTCCGAAGCCGAAGAGGCGACGCTGCGCGCCGAGATCGAGCAGATGGCGAGCCCGTGGGCGGACCGTCTCTACGACGAGCTGCGCAAGCGCCACGGCGTCTCCGACGCGCGCCGGCTCCATGAGCTCTACGCCAACGCCTTCTCCCCGCGGTATCAGGAAGAGACGAGCATCTCGCGCGCCGTCAGCGACATCGAGCTGATCGAGGCGCTCTCCGAGCAGAACCCGTTCGACTGCGACATCTATCGCGAAAACGTCGACGAGCAGGCGAGCATCACGCGCCTGCGTCTCTACGAGTCGCAGAGCCTGTTCCTCTCGAACATCATGCCGATCCTCGACAACTTCGGGTTGATCGTCATCGACCAGTTCCCCACGACGGTACGCGCGCCGGGAAAAAAAGAGCGCATCATTTCGACCTTTCGCATCCGCTGGGCCGACGCGCCGCAGCCGACCGGTCAGGGCACCGGCGCCGAGAATGACCTGGTGCAGCGCCGCAACCGCTTGCGCTCCGCCATCAAGGCCGTGGTCACCGGGGCCATGGACAACGACCAGCTCAACCGTCTGCTATTGCGTGCGGACATCACCTACAGCACGACGGCGCTCATCCGCGCGTATTCGCACTACGCCAAGCAGATCGGCCTTGCGCACGGTGAAACCGCGATCCGCGACATTCTGCTGCGCCACCCCGACGTCGTGAAGGCGCTCTCCGAGCTCTTCCGCGCCAAGTTCGATCCGGACTTCGAAGGCTTGTCGCCGACCACCGTCGACGAGAAGCGCCTAGAGGTGTTGGCGCGCGCGCGCCGCAGCGTCGACATCTTGCTCGAAGGCGTCTCCGACCTCACCAGCGACCAGGTCCTCCGCACCTTCGCGAACCTCATCGACGCCACTGTGCGCACGAACTTCTATCGCCGCGACGAAGCGCGCGAGCACCACATCGTCCTGAAGTTCATCCCCGAGAAGGTGACGCGTATGCCCGAGCCGCGGCCGTACCGCGAGATTCTCGTGCATCATCCGCTAGTCGCCGGCCTCCACTTGCGCATGGGCGCGGTCGCGCGCGGTGGTATCCGCTGGAGCGACCGCCGTAACGACTATCGCACCGAAGTCCTCGGCCTGATGGCGACGCAGAACTTGAAGAACGTCCTCATCGTGCCGCGAGGCGCGAAGGGCGCCTTCATCTTGAAGGACCCGCCGCAGGGCGCCGCCGAACGTCGCAAGGCAGCCGACGAGCTCTACAAGATCTTCATCGGTGGTCTCCTCGACGTTACCGACAACCTGGTCGGCAACGACAAGATCACGCCGCCGCGCGTGCTCTGCTACGAGGACAAGGATCACTACTTGGTCGTCGCGGCGGACAAAGGCACCGCGCACCTCTCCGACACCGCGAACTCGATTGCGTTGGAGCGCGGCTTCTGGCTCGGCGACGCGTTCGCGTCGGGCGGCTCGAAGGGCTACGACCACAAGAAGGAAGGCATCACTGCCCGCGGCGCCTGGGAGTGCGTGAAGCGCCACTTCAAGGAGATGAACATCAACCCCGAAGCCGACCGTATCCGTGTCGTCGGCATCGGCGACATGAGCGGCGACGTCTTCGGCAACGGCATGTTGCTCTCGCGGAAGATCCAGCTCGTCGCGGCGTTCGACCACCGCAATATCTTCCTCGATCCGAATCCCGATCCAGAAGCGTCGTTCAGCATCCGCAAGAAGCTCTTCGAGACCCCGGGCTCGAGCTGGGAAGACTATCCGGCGAACATGATAAGCCCTGGCGGCGGCGTCTTTCCTCGTCGCGCCAAGTCGATCGCCTTGTCGCCCGAAATCCGCACGGCGCTCGGCGTCAGCGCCGAGGCGTTGTCCGGTAACGAAGTCGTGCAAGCCATCCTGCGCGCGCCGGTCGACCTTTGGTGGAACGGCGGCATCGGCAACTACATCAAGGCGAGTCACGAGACGCATATCGATGTCGGCGACGCGACCAACGACGTGGTGCGCGTCGACGCCACCGAGATCCGCGCCCGCGTGGTCTCGGAAGGCGGCAACCTGGGCATCACCCAGGAAGGTCGCATCGAGCTCGCGAGCCGCGGCGTGCGTCTGAACACGGACGCCATCGACAACTCCGCCGGCGTCGACCTCTCCGACCATGAGGTCAACCTCAAGATTCTCTTCGAGCGCATGATCGCGGCGAGCAGCATGACCCGCGAAGCGCGCGACGAGCTGATGGAGCGCGTGCGCGTCGAAGTCGATCTCGCGGTGCTCCACAACAACTGGGTGCAGAGCCGCGGTATTTCGCTCGACGAGATCCGCAGCAAGCAGAACATCAACCGCTTCCAGCGCGCGGTAGCGTTCCTCTCGGACCGCATCCCCTTCAAGCGCCGTGACATGCACTTGCCCGGCGAGCGTATCTTCGCGCAGCGCCAGCAGCGCAACGAAGGCATGACCCGGCCCGAGCTCTCCGTCATGCTGCAGCTCGCGAAGCAGGACATGCGCAACGAGCTCGCGAAAGAGAGCCGTCTGCTCCTCGACCAGCTCTCGGGCGAGCTCGCCGCGTACTTCCCGCCGGTGATCGTCGAGAAGCTGGCTCAAGCGGTGCGTGAGCACCCGCTCGGCATCAACATCGCGCGCACCATCCTGGTGAACGGTGTCGTCGGTGACGCCGGCGCGAGCTGGCTCGCGGAGACCACGCTACGCACGGGCCGTGGCGCTTCGGACATCCTCGTGAGCTACTCAAAAGCCTCGAAGCTCGTGAACGCCATAGCGCTCAAGCGGCAGGTTGCCGCCGTCGAGAGCAAGGTCTCGACCGACGCCGAGTACCGCATGCGCCTCGCCATCGAGGACGCGGTGGAGAAGGTCGCGAGCTGGTTGTTGCGCCGCGAGATCTCCCTCGCTGAGCCCCTGGGCCCATCGATCCAAGCATTGCTGACGCGCGCCTCCGAGGTCATGCCTCCGGAGGACATGGCTCCAGCCAATGCCGCCAAAGCGGACTATGCGGGCGCGGGTGCCGGCGACGAGCTCGCGGCGAGCGTCGCCAGCCTCGTCTTGGTCGAGTCGGCGATGGACATCGCTTGGATCGCGCAGCTCGCGAGCCGCGGTGAGCAGCCGCTCGGCGATGTGGCCAAGGCGTATTTCACCCTGGGCTCGGCCACTGGTCTCGCTGCGCTCTCGAAGCAGCAGGCTCAGGTCGCCGGACAAACCGAAGAGGTCGACTCCCCGGCGCACTTCGCGCTGCGTGACCGCTTGCGCAAGCACTGGGCGCAGATGACCGCGAACGTCATGCAGAATGGCGGGCTCGCCAGCGAGACCGCGACGCGCATGCAAGAGAGCGTGAAGCGCGAGCTCGCGCCTCTGGCGAACGCGACCACCGGCCTTGCCGGCTTGGTCATGGCGGCGGACCGCATCGAGCGAACGGTCAGCTGAAGCGCCCGCGCCTCTACGTCTTTTCACCATCGCACTTCTGCGAGCGGGCCCGCTGGGCGCTGCAACATCGCGGCATCCCGTTCGACGAGGTCGCGCTCGCACCCGGCCCCCACGTCGTGCAAGCCCGCGGCATGGGGGCGAGGAGCGAGGTGCCGTTTCTGCGGACCAGAAGCGACATCGTTCAAGGTAGCGGCGCCATCCTCGACTGGGCTGGGCTCGACGGCGGTGACCCCGAGCTCGAGGACCGGGTCGCCAAGAACCTCGCGGTCGCGGGCCGTCGCATGGTCTACGCCGGGCTCTTGAACGAGACGCCCGGGCACGCCGCCGAGCTGCTCTTCTCGCGGGTCCGAGGCGCCGCCGGCCTCGCGGGACGTGCAGCCTGGCCGATCACGCGTCGCCTCATGATCCGCGCCATGCGAACGCAGCTCGTCCACATCGCCGCCCTCGAGCAGCGAATCGCCGGCGAGCTGACCTGGCTCGCGGGCCGCATCGCGGGCAGAGACTACCTGGTCGGCGGCTGCTTCGGCCGCGCTGACCTCACCGTGGCGAGCTTGCTCTCGCTGCTGGTGCTTCCAGAGCGCTGCGCCATCTACGCGAGCGTCGTCGTTCCGCCGGTGTTGCGGCCGCTGTTCGAGCGGTGGCGCGAGCACCCGGTGGCTGTTTACGTGCGGCGTATCTACGCGGTGCACCGCTAGGTGTTGTGAGCCGTTGTGCATCACTTGCGAGCCGTTTTAGCGTCTGCTGTTTGGGGCCTCGGTGGATCTGCTCCCAGGGGGTGGAGGAGACCCGGGGGCGGGTGGTTACCTTGGCGCCTGCTTGCTGCGCGGGGCCGGAGGTTGTGCTTCGCAATGGGGGCTGTCGCTATAGCGGCCGCTCGGAAAACGCGTGTTGACGCGCATTTTGCGTGCGCGGGTGTGTAAAAAAAACGACGGCGGCTTCCGCTTTTGTTTCACTTTGTGTGTCGGCAGCTTTTCGAGATGTCACGGGGCATAAGCAGTTACAGATGTCCGCTCGTAATAGCGTTCGCGCGCTCCGCGGCTCGAGCTCCCTCCTCTTCCGCGCGCGCCCCAACCCGAGCCCCTCGACGCCGGCCACTACAAGCTGAAGCTCACCATCGACGCCGAGACCTACGACGAGCTCATGCGCTTGCGCGACCTCGTGCGACACAGCAGAATGCGCGTTGACGCGCATTCCGCTAAAGCGGCCACACCGATATAGCTGGAGCTCCCGGCAGCGCAGCACAACCTCACGGCTCACGCAGAACCCTTAAACCCCAAAGCTGGCGAAGGCGCCCGGGTCTCCTCAACCCCCTGGGAGCAGATCCACCGAGGCCCCAAACGGCAGACGCTAAAACGGCTCGCAAGCGCCAGCGTCACGGCCTCGCAAGCACCAGCGTCACGGTCGGTCAGTAAGCAACCTCGATACCGGCGAAAATGAGGCGGGGATTCTGCGGCGTCCGCACCAAAGCATCCCCCGAGCTTTGTTGCGACACGTTGCTGTAACGACGGTCGAGCA
>JBGGMJ010000099.1:0-64862 GCA_041288095.1 Myxococcota bacterium | reverse complement strand
CCGGGGATGAGGCGCTTGGGGATGTTGGCGCCGCGGAAGATCTCGGCGGCGAACGGATAGACCGCGAAGACCGCGACGAAGAGCGATACGCCGCCGTAGGTGAGCAGCGCGCAGACCAGGACGATCGAGAGGATGGCGTTGCGCTGTCCGAAGAAGCGGATGACCGAGGCCGAGATCGCCTGGGAGAAACCCGACAGCTCGATGAGCTTGCCGAACACCGCGCCGAGCATGAAGACCGGGAAGTAGAGCTTCAGGAACCCAACCATCTTCTCCATGAACAGCCCGGTGAAGAGCGGCGGCAGCGCCGAGGGCTCGGTGAGGAGCACCGCGACAAGCGCGGCGATGGGGGCAAAGAGGATGACGCTATAGCCGCGATACGCCGCGACCATGAGCAGCACCAAGGCGAGGATGACGATGACGATATGAATGGCGGGCTCCGGGGCCGTGCAATCGCTCGCTGGTAGCGATGGGGTCGGGCCGTGTCAACAACATCGACGCAACACGCCAAAATCAGCCTCGATAACGAGCCCGCTAACTCCTTACCTAGGCTATTTCCAATGAACGCCACCTTCCCGCGCAGCTCGACCATCGAGCGCGCCAACGAACACATGCAGAAAGCCGTCTTCGGCCCCATCACCGAAGGCGCTTCGCAAGTCGCCGGTCACATGAGCCCCTTCGGCATGCAGTGGATGGCCTTCGTGCCGCCGCCGCTCTGGGGCGCGTATCTGTCCACTGTCTACATCCAGGGCAACTACAAAGGCCTCATGGATTCGCCGAAGCACTACCTCGAGGCGATGAACCTCTACGTCAAGGCGGCCACCGAGGGTGCGCGCGTCGCCGTCGGCTAAGGCGCCAGCGCTTTCACCATCGCCTTGGTGATGGCCTGCTTGGTGTCGAAGAAATCGGCCCACGGGTCGGGCTTGCGTAAGCGCGCCGCGATCTCCGGCAAGGTGAACATGTCGCCGCCGGTGATCTTGTCGAGCTCGCGCCAGTCGAGCGGCATCGCGATGCCCGCGCTAGCGCGGGCGCGCGTGCTGTAGGTCGCGACGGCGGTCGCGCCCCGGCCGTTGCGCAAGTAGTCGACGAAGATCTTGCCGGTGCGGTCGCGCTTGGTCATCACCGAGATGTACTTGCGCGGCTCACGGCGCTCGAGGTCGAGGGTGACCGCCTGGCTGAAGGCCTTCACCTCGTCCCAGTCGTTCTTGCGAGCGAGCGGCACACAAACGTGCAGGCCCTTGCCTCCGCTCGTGCGGACATAGCTGTCGAGACCGACCTCTTCGAGGCGGGCGCGCAACACCAGCGCGGCTTCGAGGATGCGATCCCAGACGACACCTTCACCGGGATCGAGATCGAAGACCATGAATTCGGGGTGCTCGAGCTCGTCGTCGCGTGATGCCCAGGGGTGAAACTCCATGGCGCCGAGCTGCACCAGCATGAGCAAGCCGACGCGATCCTTGATGAGCACATAGAGACCTTTGTTCTCTTTGTCCTTCACCTCGATACCGTGAAGGCCCGGCTCGTTCTTGTGGGCGCCGAGGTGCTTCTGGAAGAAGCAGGCGGAGCCGGCGCCGTCGGGGCAGCGCAGCAGCGAGAGCGGACGGTGGGCGACGTACGGAAGCATGCGGTCCGCCACGGCGTCGTAGTATTCGACGAGCTGGCGCTTGGTGATGTCGAGCTCGGGGTAGACGATGCGCGAGGGATGCGTCACGCGAATCCCCGCCACCGTGACGGGCTTCTCGTCTTTGCGCGAAGCCTTCGGTATTCGGTCGTCGGCCATCGGCTTTCGGCCATCGGCTTTCGGTGATCGGCTATCGGCCTTCGCAGATCGGCTTTCGGCTTTCGGCGATCGGCCCTCGTTCTTCGCCCTTTTACTCCCCTGCCGCACTTCCGCCCTCTCCCTCTTCACCTCGTCCGCCGGCTTATCCTCCCGCAGCCCCTGAAACACCGACTGCCGGATCGTCCCTTCCCGCGTCCACTCCGAGAACTGCACCTCGGCGACGAGACTCGGCGTGAGCCAGTGCACGCCGCGAGCCTCCGCTCCCGTTGGCGGGTTCACGAACGCCGGCTCGTCACGCTCGAGCTTCTTCATACGCTTGTACAGCGCCTCGAGCGTCCTCTCGTCGAAGCCCGTGCCGGTGCGCCCGGCGTAGATCAGCTTGCCGTCGTCGTAGTGCCCGAGCAGCAGTGCGCCAAAACCGACACGCGTGCCGGCCGGCTCGCTATAACCGCCAACCACCAGCTCTTGCCGCAGATGGCACTTGATCTTGAGCCACGAGCCCGTGCGCTTGCCGAGGTACGGTGAGTCGCGCCGTTTGGCGATGATGCCTTCCATCCCCATCTGACAGGCGTGCTCGAAGACGTCGTTACCACGGCCCTCGATGTGCTCGCCGTACACCAACGTGGTGCCGAGCTCGGGTGCCGCCGCGAGCACCTCGCGCAGCAGCTCCTTGCGCTCGTGCAACGGTGTCTTGGTGAGGTCGTAGCCGGCGCACCACGGCATATCGAACACGTAGTAAACGAGGTTCTCCATGCGACCCTCGGAGAGGGCGTTCTGCAGTGCCTGGAAATCCGTCGTTCCGTCATTGCGGACAATGCAAACCTCGCCGTCGAGCACCGCCGGCCCCGCGACTCCGCTCGCCGCCCGCGCCACCGTGGCGAACTTCGAGGTCCAGTCGTTGGCCTTCCGCGTAACGACGCGCGTCTCTTTGTCGTCGACGAACGAGAGCATGCGGTAGCCGTCGAGCTTGAGCTCGTAGAGCCAGGCATCGCCTTCGGGCACGTCCTCGCTCAGGGTCGCGAGCTGAGGCGGGATGAACGACGGCATCGCCTTTTTCACCGCGCCGGTGAGCCCGGATGCGTCGACGGTCTTCGCGGCCTTGGTCCGTTTTGGCGGCGCCACCTTCTTCTTCTCGATGGTCTTGGCGTCGACCGTCTTGCCGCTGTGCCAGACCGTGTCTTGATCCGCGGCGATCTGCGCCATGGTGCGGCCGGTCACGACGCTGTCGGGCTCGTCTTCGACGACATCGAGCTCCGCGATCGGACGCACGTGCTCGTCGCGCTCCTTGATGAGGAGCCAGTTCTTGCCTTGCTCGCCCGCGCGTCCGCCCATGCGGACGAGGGTCCACGACCCTTTGAGCTTCTCGCCGTGCACCAGGAACTTGAGCTTGCCCTCGCGATACATCGCATCGATGTCGCCGAGCGGTTCCCAGGTGCCACGGTCCCACAACATGACGCTGCCACCGCCGTATTCGCCGCGCGGGATGATGCCCTCGAAGTCACCGTATTCGATCGGGTGGTCCTCGACGTGCACCGCCAGGCGCTTGTCGTGCGTGTCGAAGCTCGGGCCTTTCGGTACCGCCCAGCTCAAGAGCACCCCATCGTGCTCGAGCCGAAAATCGTAGTGCATGCGTGACGCCGCATGCTTCTGAATGACGTAGAGCAGCCCCTTACGCTTGGACTTGCGCGCCTTACCCTTGGGCTCGGGCGTCTTCGAGAAGTTGCGTTTGGCGTGGTACTTGGCGAGGCCCATCGTACCGGGAACCTAAGGCACTAGAAGTAGAAGCGCCCGCCCAATCCAGCGAGCAAATCGCCGGCGAACCCGGGCACCACGATGAACACCGGGGCGAGCTCGAGGTAGACCTCGATCGGCACCTTGTTGAAATACATGTTAGCCGCGATGGGCATGCGCACGCCGACCCCGATGTCATCGTCGTTGTCGTCGAAGCGGCAGCGGTTGCGGCCCCAGGTATCGAAGCAGTCACCGTCGCCGAAAGCGATGATGCCGCCGACGCCGATGTGGAAGCCGAAGTGCACCGGCGCGCCCGGACTGACGTGCGCGAACTCGTAGACCCAATCGGCGCCCACCGCGTTCCAGCCGCGGCCGAAGGTGCCGATATAGGCCTGCAACGCCTGCTCTTTCGAGAGCCAGTACTTACCCGTGATCGCGAAGGGCGCGCCGATCTGGAAGCCCAGACCGAAGTGGCCGTTGAGATTGCGTGAATCCGCTAAAGCGAACGCGTCACGCGGCAGGGCAAGAATCAACAAGGCCGCGAGCAATAGTCGGCGCAAAGCAATCAACCTTTTCCGGTGGCTTTCGCGATGATGCCCGCGAGCTCACCTTTAGAGTGCAAATCACGCATGATGTCGGAGCCACCGATGAACTCACCGGCGACGTAAAGCTGCGGAATGGTCGGCCAATCGGAGTAGCTCTTGATGGCCTCGCGGATCTCTTGGTCCTCGAGGATGTTCACCGCCTTGAACTCGGCGCCGATGTCCTCGAGCACGGCCACGGCGGCGGCGGAAAAGCCACACATCGGGAAGGTGGGCGTGCCCTTCATGTAGAGCACTACCTTGTTGTCCTTCACTTGCTGTTCGATCTCGGCGTTGAGGTCGCGGGCCATGGGGTACTCCTACTACGTCTCGTCGGGGGTTTTGGTCGTGAGGGTGAGCGCGTGCAGCGGTCCACCGATTACGTCCCTGAATGGCTCGTACACCAAGCGGTGGCGCTTCAGCGGCATGAGGCCCTCGAAGGCCTTGCTGACGATGTGCACCTGGTAGTGATCTTTGCCGCCAGTGAGGTCTTCGACGCTAATTTTGGCGTCGGGGAGGACTTCACGGATGCGGCGCTCGATCTCGCTCGGCTCAATCATTCGGCGCGCATCGTAGGCATGGGCCGGTGAAGAGGCAAGCCCCGTAACCGTGTCAGGACCCTCGGGGTACCCAAAAACCGCGCGCTTTGCCATAATCGGCACATGACCTCGGTGAAAACCGCGACCCCGCAAGCGACCTTCGATGCCGCGCGAGACGCCCATCAGCGCGGCGAGCTCGAGGCCGCCGAGCGCGGCTACGAGGAGGTCATCGCGGCGAGCCCGACCGTCAGCGACACCGTCGATACCGCCTACCGCGCCCGCTGGAACCTCGCGAGCATCCACGAAGGTCGCGGGGCCTTCGCTAGTGCCGCCGACCTCCTGGAGCCATTGCGCCGCACCTCGACCGGCGCCTTGCATCCGGACCACGAGCTGCATTTGCGCCGGGGCCAGCTCCGTTTCAAGCAGTACGAGCAGCAAGTCGCGACGACCGACCTCGGCTCGCAGCTCCCCGCGCTCACGAACGGCCGCATCGCCTACGAGCCGGCGCCGCTTGCGACGCTTCGCACCGGCGTTCGCGCCTATCTCGACCTGCGCGAGCTACTCGTGAGCCCGGGTGTCCAGGCGGCGCTCGGCGACCAAACCGTGCGGCAGCTCGACCGAGAGATCGACACGAGCCTGGGCTACGGGGCGATGGCGACGGCGGCTTTCGCCGGCAGCGTACAAGAGGCGGCGGTCGGCCGAATCATGACCGCGGACCGCGATGCACTGGTGAAGCGCCTGGAGGCTCGTGGTCGCCCCGTGCCCGAAAGCCTGCGCGGTCGTCTGGGCATCACGGAAGGTCCGCTCGCCGACGCCATGGCGGAGCGCACCCGCGCGCTCCACTCAGGCGTCCGTGCCAGCGGCCTCGACAACAACGACTATGTCGCGCTCTGGCAGCAGTGGAGCATGACCCACCGCCCCTTCTAACTACTCGACGATCACCTTGGTGCTCGCCGAGCGTCCGAAAGTCTCGGGCGCGTACATCTCCTCGGCCTTGGTCGGCGGCACGACGTAGGTGCCCGGGGTCGTGGCGCGCGCAACGTAGCTGTACGTGTGAACACCGGCCCAGACCTCGGTGCCGAAGGCTTCGACACGCTCGTCGCGCAGGTTCTGGTGCTCGTACCAATGCGAGCGCCACCAGAAGTGACGGTACCCACGTGACCGCTGGAGCGGACGCTCTTCCTCGACGCTCTCGTCTTCCTCGGGAACACGCTCGCTGACCGCCAAGGCGCCGTTTACCGCTTCGAAGCCCGCGGGCATCGGATCGACCAACGCCACATGATAGCGGACGGCAGGCACGACCATCTCCAGCTTCACGCGCACGCGAGCGCCGGATTTGACGCGCCAGGTGCCGTCGGCGTCGCGCTTCACGGTGTCGGGCCCGTCGACGGGCTCGTACGTGCGTTGCACCTGGAAGCCGGCATCGCGGGCAGCGAGCTCGAGCGACTTCGGCGCGTAGTCGAGACCGATGCGGTAGTAGAGGCGGCCCACCCCCTGCTTCTGCACCGTGAGCTGCTTGCCCGCCGACACCAGCTGCTCCATCGGCACCTCGAGCTCACGGGTCACCGTGTCGCGACCGTGGAACGGCACCTCGCCGGCGTAGTCATCGCCGAGCCACATGCGCGCCACGAACTCCGGTGTCTGTTTTTCGAAGGCCTGGAAGTAGTCGCCGAGGGCGAGCAGCACGAAGACGTTCTCTTGGGTCGTGTACCAGCGGCCCTTTTTGCGCGCGTCGAGGAGGCCACGCACCACTTTGGGAACGAGGTCACTGCTTGCTTGGGCCTCGAGAAGACCGCCCAGCACCACCGCATCGGAGCGCCGGTCGGAGGCCAAGATGAGATGGGCGCCGTCATCGTAGTGCGTGACGAAGTGAGCGCTCGATGCCGTCTCGGTGACCCGACGCTCGAGCTCGCCGATGAGGTTGGCCGCGAGCCGGTTGTCCGATCCGCGCTTGGCGACGACCAAGAGGTTGCCGGCGGCTTCGACCGCGACCTTCTTGACCCCCGCCTTGTTGACCAGCTCGTTCGCGCGCTTGATGTCGACGTCGCCGGCGCGAGCGCGCACGGCCAAGGCGTAGGCGATGACGACTTGCCGCGCCGCCTCTGGGTAGTCGCCGAGATCCTTCTCGATGACCTGCAGATACTTCAAGGCCCGTGTCAGCACGTCCTTATTGACCGCGAACCCCGCGCCCTTTGCGCGCAGCAGCGCATGCGCCGCGTGGATCGATGCATACGGTGAGACCCTGTCGTGACCCCAGAAGCCGAAGCCGCCGCTACCCGCCTGCCGCGTCGCGAGGGTCGCGAGGTCGGCATCGACGCTGGCGGCGAGCTCCTTGGGCGTCGGCACCCCATCGGCGTGAAAGGCCGCGAGCACGTCTTTCATCGCGGTCAGGCCCAAGACACGCGACGAGAGCTGCTCGGTACAGGCGTAGGGGTAGCTCGACAGATAAACCACCGCGTCGGTCAGCGACTGCAACGCCGTCGAAGCAGTGCTCACCTTCAAGCCGCCGGCTTGCGGGAAGACGTCGGCTGGAGCGGCGATGGGTTGAGCGATGACGCCGTTACCGTCGAGAACACCGTAGGTCGCGAACGACTCGGTGGTCGCTGGCGTCCACACCTTGATGGACACGTCGGCCGCGTCGGCGGCCTTGCCGCTGGCGGCGCCAATCTGGAAGCGGGCCGTTCCAGCGGACACCGTCTTCGCTGGGAAGCGCACCTCGACACGCTGGCCCGGCTCGACCCGCACGCGAAAGCCGGCTTGCGCAAGCTCGAGATTCACGGCACGGGCCACGACGTCGACGTCCATCGCCTGCTCGGTCTGATTGTGCACGACCGCGGGAAGCTCGAAGCTATCGCCGAAGTTGAGGAAGCGCGGCGCCGACGGGCGCACCATGAGCGGCAGGCGCGCCGTGATCGTCGACTCGCCCTTGCCGAACTGGCTCACCGACCCGGCCGCGACCGCCATGACCCGGTAACGCGTCAGGTTGTCGGGGAGCTTCACGGTCGTGGTGACCTTGCCGGCGCCGTTGCTGGTGAGCTTCGGCACGAAGGCCGCGAGCGCGGAGAAGTCCTTGCGTACGGCGATCTGTTGTTCGGGCTCGCCGGGCGCTTCGGCCTTCGCGCGCATACGCTTCGCCGGCGCTTGGGCCATCATCATCGCCGGCGCCGGCATCTCCATGCCGTCGGCCATGGCCTCCTTGGACTTCTCCTCCATGTCTTCTTCGGCTTCGACGCGCGCCAGCACAACGCTATCGCGGATATAGGTATTGGAGACGTCGCGCTCCCGGTGCGGCGTCATCAGCGCCAGCGGGTCTTTCAAGGTGAACCCGGAGAGAGCGAGCACCGCTTCGTCGACGACGATGATGGTCACCTCGGCGCCGTCGACGGGCTTACCGCGCCCGTCCTTGATGATGGCGCTTACTTCGGTGGTGCTGCCCGGCTCGAGGCCGCGTGACGCGGGCACCACGTCGACGGTCAGCGCCAGGTGTTTGGTCGAGACCGCGAGGTCGAGGGCGCCGCTCGCGTAGGCCGGGCGCTTCCCCTTGCCGTTCGGAGCGTCCACGGAGCCGGTGAGCTCGACCGCGAGGTGTACGTTCGGCGCGTGCGCTTCCTTGATTGGTAGCTTAACGATCGCCGAGCTGTCCTTGATGTGAATACGCTCGGTCGAGAGCACGCCGTTGCGCTCGACGAGGACGATGCCCGACGCCTCCGCGAACGGCGACTGCACGAGCACCTCGGCGGTGTCGCCGGGCTCGTAGGTCTTCTTCGAGGGGATGAGCGTCACCTCGTCGTGTTTCACCTCGTTGACCGGCGGGCGCTTCTCGCCCGAGACCCAAAGCGTCAGCTCGGTCCGGTTGGCGCGGCCCTGCGCGTCGGTCACCGTGAACTGGAGACGATGACGCCCGCCTTCCTTGGGCTTGAAGGTCCAATTGAACGGCGTGTCCTTGGTGCTGACCGTCTCGTCGGCCTCGCGCACTACTTCTTCGTGCCATTGACCGTTCTCGACGCGCGTCGCGTTGCGCTCGATCTCGATGCGCACCTTGCGGTCCTTCTCGGCCTTGCCGTCGAGGTCGACCGCGATGATGTCGAAGCTCGCGGGCTTACCCGGCTCGACGAACATGCGCTCGGGCTTCACGCCGACGTAAGTGGTCGCCGGGTGCACCAGCATGGTGGCGCGCGCCGACCAAGTCTGGCGGTTCACGTCGGTGACGCTAGCCTGCGCTTCGATGCTCACCGCCGACGCGGGTTTGATGCTCTTCGGCTCGATGGCGATGCTGTGCTTGCCTGCCGTATCGGTGGTGCCGCTGATCTGCGTCGACACCAGCTGGTCGCGCTCTTCGTAGTGGTGGAAATACCACCACGGCTTCCAGGTGCCGAAGATGAAGCTGTCGCGGCCCGGAGGCGTAAAGCTCGCGCGCGACGAGGTCACCATCCAGTTGACCGGAGCGCCGGTGAGCGCGCCACCCGCGTAATAGGCCGCTTTGACGGTCGCGCTCTGCGCTTGACCGATGACGTGGACGCCGTCGTTCACGCTGGCGGACACCTCGAACTCCGGTCGGCGAAACTCCTGGATGTCGAAGTGGTGGTAGCCGACATGGTCAGTGCCGTCCTTGAAGTAGACCATGGCTTGGCCGAGGTTCGCGTTGTCGGGGAGCTTCACGGAGAAGTCGAAGCCGCCGAGCGCCGACAGCTTGAAGGTGCCCTCGGCGATCTTGCTGCCGCGCGGGTCATTCACCTCGTACTTGAGCTCCTTGACGCTCGCCGCTTCGATGCTGGCGTTCTTCGCCGCGGAGAGGCGGCGCACGAAGCCCTTGAAGCTCGCGGTTTCGCCCGGCTTGTACATACCGCGGTCGTCGGTGACCCAGGTGAGATAACCCGTGCCCCGCGGCTGGGAGTACCAGTTGCCGTTCGGCAGCATGACGCTATCGTCGCCGTGGCGCGCCACCAGCATGCGTTGGCGGTAGTCGTTGTTCGAGGGCGTCATCGTGAGCTTGGCGACGCCGTCGCTGTCGGTCTTGGCGGTCACCTTGGTGGGCACGAGCTCGACGGCGGCGCCGGAGATCGGCGTGCCGGTCTTCAGATCGGTCACCCAAGCGACGAGGTCGGTGGCGTCGCTGAAGGCATCGAGCCCCATCGGCGTCACCTGCACCCAAGCGGCGACGCGAGAGAGGTCCGAGCGATACTGGCGCTTGCCGCTCACGACGACGACGACGGTGCCCCTGCCCTTGTCGAGGCCCGGCGTCAGATCGATGGGAGTGGCCACGAGGTCGTCGGGGCTGCCGGCGACCTTCACGTCGCCTTCGCTGATCAGCTTGCCGGGAGCCTTCGGTCCGCTATTGTGGTACAGCTGACCCGAGAACTCGGTGTATGCCGCCCAGTCCGAGGGTTGCACCTTGTACAGCGCCACGTGCACCGTCGGCTGACCGGCGGAGATCACGTCGATGCGCGGCGACTCCGGCGTCATGGTGACGAAGCCGTCGCGCGCGAGCTGCAAGCGTGGCCAGGCGTCGCCGATGTCGAAGGTGTGCTTGGCCTTGCCTTCGAGCTCTTGGCCGTAGATGTCGCGCAGCGCGCCTTGGAGCGTGACGGTGTACTTGGTGCGCGACTTCTTCTTGCCGTTCACCTGGATTTGGTTGCCGGAGAGAACGAGCTGCTGATCCGCGATAGCGGGTTCGACGCTGACCATCGAATCCTTGTACGAGGCCGAATCGATGGAGTTGCTGAAGCGCATGACCAGCGGTGAGTCGGGACGGCACTGGTCGCTCCAGCAGGTCCCTTCCTGGAACTTGAAGGAGCCATAGGTGGTGAAACCAAAGCTCTGCGGCGCCTTGGTCGTGAGTGGCCCCTCGGCCGAGGGGGCGCCCTTCTGTAACGTGACGGTGATCTTGGTCGCTTTGGGCAGCTGCTGTTCGGACTTGATGACGAGGTAGCGGCCGGGCTCGGAGGAGCGGACGTACGAAGGCATCATGTTGTCGGCGGCGATCTCCTCGTCGCTGGCGCGGCGGATGGCGACGCTCGACCTGCCGGCTTTCATGTCGACGAAATCGAAGACTCTCTTGGGATCGATCTTCTGGTCGAAGCCGAGGAAGACGAGAGGCTGGAGCTGTACGCCGCTATCATCCCGGGGCGCGGAGGATTGCAGCGTGAGCGGCGCCGTCGCGAAGGTCCACTTGACCGCTTCAGCGAGCACGCCGCCGTTGACGGACTTCGTCCCCTTGGGGATCTCGGCGGTGAACGCCGTCGCCATCGGCAGCCTGACCGCTGGAGCGAACACCAAGGTCTGCGTGCCCATCCAGCGCCAGTTACCTTCCACCACCGGCGAGAGCTTCACCGGCACCTTTGCGTTCGCTTGGTCGACGGTCGAGACCTCGATCATCGGCTGCGAAAACGTGACGCCCACCTGGGCCGCGATCGGCACCTCGCCGGTCGGTGCGTAGCGACTCACCCTGATGGGAACGACCGGGGCTTTAGGCTTCGCGGTCGGCGCCTTCTCGGGCTGCGGGAACGGTAGAGTCGTGGTCGAGCCGCTGGTCGGTGGCTTGAGCGACGGGCCGCGGAGCGCGAAGGCTTGGGCGGCGCCGGGCTCGGCCTCGAGCTTCGGCAAGCGGGCCAACACCTTCTCGGCGTCCTTGGCGTCGAGGGGCTTGGTGGGCGCGTGGACACCGGCCTCGGGCGCCGGCACGGTGCTTTCGGTCTCGCGAATCGACCAGGTGAGTCCGTTCTCTTCGACGTCCTCGGGCGCGGCGGGCGCGGGCGACGAGCTAGGCATCACGTCTTTCGACTCCGGCGTGGGTGTGGGCTTGGGCTGAGAGCACGCGATGAGCAACGACAGTGACGCCAAGACGCGCGCGTAGCGCAGCAACATGTGTGACCCTTCGTGAAACGCCGTTAAGCGTCATAGCCCGGCGACCGTTGGTCGTTCCAGCGGGAGACTTTGGGAACGCTTTTCGTTAGCGTGCGCGCATGAGCGTCGCTAGCCACAAGAACGGCCCGGTCACGACCATCGTGCTCTCCCGTCCCGACGTGCGAAACGCCGTCGACGCGGCGACGGCTGACGCGCTGGCAGCGGCGTTCGCTGCCTTCGAAGCCGATGCGGGCGCGCATGTCGCGGTGCTCTGGGGCGAAGGCGGCAATTTTTGCTCGGGCGCGGATCTGAAAGCGTTGGCCAAGGGTCAGGGGAACCGTGTCGCCGAAGGCGGCAACGGTCCGCTCGGGCCGACACGCATGCTGCTGTCGAAGCCGGTCATCGCCGCGGTCGCGGGCTACGCCGTCGCCGGCGGCCTCGAGCTCGCGCTCTGGTGTGATCTGCGCGTGGTCGAAGAGGACGCGACCTTCGGTGTCTTCTGCCGGCGCTGGGGCGTGCCGCTCATCGACGGCGGCACCGTGCGCTTGCCCCGCCTCATCGGCTTCGGTCGCGCCATGGAGCTCGTGCTCACCGGGCGCCCGGTCGATGCCCGCGAGGCTTTGGCCATCGGTCTTGCCAGCCGTGTCGTCGCGCGCGGCGAGTCGCGAGCCGCCGCCGAGGAGCTCGCCGCCGAGCTCGCGGCGTTGCCGCAGAACTGTCTGCGCTCGGATCGCCGATCACTCTACGAACAACAGAGCTCGAGCTTCGAAGCCGCGTTGCGCCGGGAGACCGAGCTCGGCATGCAGACCATCGCGAGCGGCGAGACCCTGAGTGGCGCCGCCCGCTTCAGCGGAGGCGCGGGTCGTCACGGAGAGTAACGCTTACCCGCCGCGACGACGTCTTCACGCGAGAAGGTCATCGTGGTGAACCACAGAGCGGGCTCGATCTCGGTCGACGCAACGTAGCGCAGAGCCAGAGCGATGAGCTCCTTGCCTGGGATACTCGCCTTGGCGGTGCCGCCGGCGAGGACGCCCCGCAAGTCGTCGCGCTTCATTGCGGTCATCGACTTGATGGTGTCGGCGTTCGCGAAAGCGTTGACCATCAACGCGTTGAGGCACTCGTTCACGAGCGCACGATCGCGCGCCGGTACCGAGTCGAGCAGCGTCTTGCCGTCGATGACGTACGTGCCAGATGGGCCGGGAGCCCTTCCGCTCCTGCTGACGCGGGACCATTGATGCTCGGAGACGCGTCGCCAAAGCTCGCGTGCTCCGTTGCGATCGAGAGCGACGTAGTCGAACCATTGCTCGGGGAGATCGTTGCTCTTGCCGAACATGGAGAAGATCTTGTCGAGGATTTGGAACGGCGGCATGGGACTCGCGTAACCGCCGCCCGTGATCATGGCGTCGAGCTCTTCCGCCGAGACGCCGATGACGTCCTTGCAGGTCGGGTAGTCACCGGTCCGCAACCGCGCGAACACGATGCCCATGACCAGCTCCTGATCGGCGCGCGGCAGACCATCGAGGACCCGCGCGAACATCGGCGCGACCGGCCACGGAACATGGGCACGCGGCTTGTCCGCTGCAGCGGCATCGTTCGCGCTGGCCGGTGGGCTGAGACGTCGCATCAGCGACTTCACTTCCGCCTCGGTCGCGGGAATGTACCGGCGCCACTGCGCGAGCGCCGCTTTGGGCTGGGCCATCAGGGCGCGCAGCATGCCGGTGACGACACGCTCGCGCGGCACTTCCGTGGTGATGGATTGCCCGGCGGCGAGCGCCTCGAGCTCGCCGCTGCTCAAGCCGGTTGCGGCGCTGATGTCCGGCTTGGCGACGAGGCCCATGGGCCCTAGGGCGCGCAAGATGCCGTAGATGACCGCCTGGTCCGCTTCAGCGTACGGACGCAGCAAGACGTCCTGGGTGAGCCTGCCGGGCTCGGCCGGGGGGCCGCCGCGGAAAGCCTCGGCGAGAGCGTGCTTGGCTTCGTCGGCGCGCGCCGCTTGGCCGCCGGGCGAGACGC
This sequence comes from Myxococcota bacterium, assembly GCA_041288095.1. GTDB lineage: Bacteria > Myxococcota > XYA12-FULL-58-9 > XYA12-FULL-58-9 > JALHOP01 > JALHOP01. The sequence goes on along the minus strand of JBGGMJ010000099.1, from coordinate 51,378 downwards.
GCATCACCGCGAGCTCGTAAACACCTTCGTTGGTGCCGAGCCACAGATCATCGAGCACGCGCGGCCCTTCGAGCATTTGCGTGAGCTTCGCGCGCAGCTCGTCACAAAAACGCGAAGAGCCCATGGCGCGAACGTGCATGGGCAAGAGGTCGAGGAAGGTGTCGACGGTCTTGCGCTCGGTGCGGTCCTTGGGGAGGCAACCGCGCAGACTGTCGTCGCCGCGCTTCAGGACGATGGTGACCGGCACGTCGGTCAACGCCTGGTGGAACGCCGCCAGGGGCTTGGGCAGCGTGATGTCCTGGGCCTTGACCACGGCGCGGGCGACCGAAGCAGCGAGGAGATCGAAGGCATAGGCATTCGCTTTGGCGGCGGCGAGGCCGTCGACGCGGACCGCTTCGGAGTCGACGCGCGGCGGCAGGTCGGGCGCGCGCTTCTTCGCATCGCCACGCTGTGCCTTGGAGCCTTTCGCGCTCTCGGCGCGCGGCGAGCGCTCCGGCGTTCCTGATGCTGAAACCGGGCGCCGCTTGGGGCTGCTTCGTTCGACGGCCATCTGGCGGGTACTCTAGCTTATTTTCCCTTGCGACGCTGCGGTCGCGGCGGGCCTTTGCCCTGGGGGGGCCGCGGAGCCTTGGCGGGCGCCGGGCTTGGCCCACCGAGGATGCTCGCACGCAGCTCCCGGCCGTTCACGCGGATCTGACCGAGCTTGGTGAAGACCCGCTCGGGCATGCCCGTGGGTAAATCGATGAAGCTGTGGTCCTCGTTGATGCGGATCTTACCGATGAATTCGGAGCGGACACGCAGCTCGTTGGCGACGGCCCCGACGATGTTGCTCGCGGTGACACCGTGGGCCGCGCCAATCTCGAGGCGAAAGGTATCCATCGGCGGATCTTCTTGACGCTGGCGCGGCTCGCGACGCGGTCCATCGGGCGGTAGCTCCGCCCGCTTGTAGTCTTGTGCTTGCAAGAAGAAGGGCGCGTCGCCGTGCGCGACCCGTGCCAACGCGGCCGCGATCTCGATCGCTGGCACGTTGCGCTCGCGCTCATAGCTCTCGATCTGCTCACGGAACACCCCGAGGTCCGGCGCGGTCAACGCCTCGTCGATGCGGTCGCGGAAGCGTTGCACCCGCGCATCGTTGACGTCGGCGACGGTGGGTAGCTCCATCGGTGTCACCGGCTGCCGGGTGGCGCGCTCGATGGCACGCAAGAGATGGCGTTCGCGCGGCGACACGAAGAGGATGGCTTCGCCGCTCCGGCCGGCGCGGCCGGTGCGGCCGATGCGGTGAATGTAGCTCTCCGCGTCGGTGGGGATGTCGAAGTTCACGACGTGGCTGACGCGCTCGACGTCGAGACCGCGCGCGGCGACGTCGGTGGCGATGACGATATCGAGGTCGCCGGCCTTGAGCCGCGCAACGACGCGCTCGCGCGCCCGTTGATCCATATCGCCGTTCAAAGGGCTCGCCTCGAACCCGCGCGCCGAGAGTCGACCCGCGAGGTCTTCCGTCGCCGCCTTCGTGCGGGTGAAGATGAGCACGCCTTCGATGGTCTCTGCCTCGAGAATGCGGGTGAGCGCATCGAGCTTGTGCGCGCCGCTCACCAACCAGTAACGCTGGCGGATGTTGGTGGCCGTGCTCGTCTTGCTCTTGATGGTGATCTCGACGGGATCGCGCAGATAGGTCTGGGCGATGCGGCGGATCGGCGGCGGCATGGTGGCCGAGAACAGCGCCGTCTGGCGCGACTCCGGCGTGCGCTTGAGGATGGTCTCGACGTCGTCGATGAAGCCCATGCGCAACATCTCGTCGGCTTCGTCGAGGACGAGCGTCGTCAGGCGCGACAGATCGAGGACACCGCGCTCGATGTGATCGATGAGGCGGCCGGGCGTGCCGACGACGACGTGGACACCACGGCGCAGGGCCGAGAGCTGCAGCGAGTAGCTCTGGCCACCGTAGATCGGCATGACGTGAAAGCCGGGCAGCTTGCTCGCGTACTTCTTGAAAGCCTCGGCGACTTGCACGGCGAGCTCGCGCGTCGGCGTGATGACGAGCGCTTGCGGTCGTCGCTCCTCGAGGCGCACACGCTGCAAGATCGGCAGCGCGAACGCCGCCGTCTTGCCGGTGCCGGTCTGGGCCTGACCGACGAGATCCTTGCCCTCGAGCAGCGGCGGGATGGTCGCCGCTTGAATCGGAGAGGGGGACTCGTAGCCAACGGCGTCGAGCGCCGCCAGAAGAGCATCGCCCAAGCCGAGTTCTTTGAACGTCATGAAACCCTAATGCCGCCGGCGGACTTTAGTCCGCTAAAGCGTCGGTAACGCGCAGACGCGCCGTGCGAATCGCCGGCCAAGCTGCGCCGAGGCAGGCGGCCAACACTGCGGCCAGAAGGGCCGCCAAAGCAAGCCACGAAGGTAGCGCGAAAAAACTTTTCGGCTTGAAAGGAAAGTCCGGCAGCAAGACACTGGCCGACGCATCCGCGATAGTACACACGAGCCAGGCCGCGGCGACGCCGAGCACGCCGCCAGCCGCGCCCAGGAAAGACGCCTGTAGGAGGACCACGCCGAGGATATCACCGCGCGATGCTCCGACGGCGCGTAGGATGCCCAGTTCACGCCGGCGCTCGGCGAGCATGGCGACGAAGCTATGGGCGATGTTGAGCGCCGCGAGCACCAGCACGAGCACGCCGACCAGCGACGCCAGCGCGGTGGCGCCGCTCATCAGGTCGGACGCTTGCTGCGCCGTCTGGTCGACGTCGAGGCCCTGGGCGCGCACGGCACGGGTAATCGCCGGCACGTCGGCCGCCGAGTGGGCCTTCAAGATCACCGAGCCGTAGGTCGACGTGTTGCCCTCGCCGTATTTGGCGATGAGCCTGCGCGCGGTCGCCATCGGCAATGAAGCACCGAGCTTGACGGCGTGGCGCGACACCCCGACGACGCGGGCGCGCTCGCGGCCGGTGGTGCGCGCGCCCTGCTGCCCCAAGATGAGCGAGCGGCCAATCCAGACGTCGAACTCGATACCGATGAGGGTCTGCGGCGTGAGCTGAGGAGTGCCGAGGGTGCTCGCCACCGAGCTGTTGTAGAGCTCGAGCAGCTGCGACGAGATGACCACCGGCAAGAAGTCGGTGCTGTCCGCGAAAGCGTCGCCGACTTCCGCGCGGACCAGCTCTTCCGGCAGACCGTTGACGAAGAGATCGGCGTAAAGGCTCTTGCCGAGCAGGCTCTCGCCGCCACGCGCGCCGAGCGGCAGCTTGACCTCGAGCTTGGGGTAGACGGCGGAAACGTCTGGAATAGCCCCGAGCGACGCCACGGTACCGTCATCGATGACGCGGCCGCCGAGAATGCTGCCACCGCCCAGCTTGATGAGGCCGAGGTTCACGCTCTTCGGCACCACCTCGATGGTGTCGAGCGGCAAGCGCTGCACGACCTCGTCGAGCACCGCGCCGCGCACGCCGAGGCCCAGTGCCACGATGACCACGAGCACAGCGACGCCCAGCGCGATACCGGCGAGGGACACCAGGGAGCGCGCCCGGGCCGCCCAAGCATCCGCCGCGGCCATGCCGACCATCTCACCGACCTTCATGACAGCTTACCGTCCTTGAGCTTGAGCTCGCGGCGCGAGCTGTCGGCGATGGCGCGGTCGTGGGTGGCGATGAGCAACCCCACGCCCGCGGCTGTCAGCGTGTCGAAGAGCTCGAGAATCTTGTCGCCGGTTTCGGCGTCGAGGTTGCCGGTGGGCTCGTCGCAGAGCACGACCTTGGGCTTTTGCACCAAGGCGCGAGCAATGGCGACGCGCTGGCGTTCGCCGCCGGAGAGCTGATGCGGTCTCCTGTCCGCTTTGCCGGACAAGCCGACGCGGTCGATCACTTCGCGCACCGCCTCGACGGACACATGCGATCCGTTGAAGCGCGAAGGCAACGCCACGTTTTCGGCGACCGTCGCGCGCGCCACCAGGTTGTAGGCCTGGAAGACGAAACCGACGTCGCGGCCGCGCAGGCGCGAGCGGGCGCGATCGGACAGGCCTTCGAGCGGCGTACCGGCGAGCCGGACCTCACCTTTATAGTCGCCGTCGAGCGCGCCCAGAATGTGCAGGAGAGTGCTCTTGCCCGAGCCCGACGGTCCGACCAGCGCCACCCGCTCGCCCGCGGCGAGCTCCAAGGATACGCCGTCGAGGATGCGCGCGGTACGTTCGCCGTCGCGCACCTCCTTGATGATGTTGCTGGCCGCTAGCAGGGTCACTGCAGCTTCTGCCGAGCTTCGATACGCACGCCGTCCTTCTCGACCTTGGCGGCCACCGCGACGTCACCGATGGTGCGCAAGACCTCGATGCCTTGAGAGACCATCGGCATCACCGCCATGACCACGGCGTCCTGCGACTTCTGGAGCTTCGCGACGTTGTCCGCCAAAGCGGCCGCGCGTACGACAACCAAGAACGAACCGCGCGCTTGACCGAGCTCGTTCGCGACACCGCTCGTGAGCTTGGGCGCGACACCGCCCGGCGCTTGCGGCAGCACCTGCGCCATCGCCCGTTCGATGCGGCCGCGGCCGGCGCCGTACACGTAGAAGTTGTCGATGACGCCCCAGCCAATGCTCGGACGGTCGCCGGAAGGCTCGTAGATCACGGCCTCCTTGCCGCCAATGGTGGCGCTGCGCTTGTTCACCTTATTGCCCTGCTCCTCGAGCTGACCCTTCGAGCGATCGAGCAGGGTGATGAGGGCCTCGCGGTCCTTCACCTCGGCGCTGATGGTGACGTGCACGAATTCGAGGACCGCGTTCATGCCCAGGCGCCTGGCGAGGGCCTGCGGCAGGTCGTTCAAATCCATGACATGGACGCCGACGGTCAGCGGGCCGGCGAGCACCTTCATCAGATCGTTCTCGAGGTCGAGCTGCGTCGCGCGCTTGAACCTGTCGAGCGCCTGCTCGACGCCGTCCTTGGTCAAGGGACTGCCGCGCAACGCCGCGATGCCCTCTGGCTTGGCAATCCGGGTGAGGGCGACCGCGACGGCATCGTCTTCGACACGCTTGCCGAGCGGGAGCGGCGGCTCACCATCGAGCGCCGCCGCGAGGCCTTCGACCTTGAAATCGACGAAGCTATCGAGGCGCAGCCCGGTGCCGCCGAGCGAGAGGCTCGCGACGATGCCGGCGCTTTGCGCCTTCTCACCGTCCACCGGCGGCGCGCCGCGCGCGAAGACGCGGACATCCCCGCCTTCTACCTTGCTCGAGAGCGCGAGATAGGTGGGATCCTTCGTGAGCGGCGTCGAAGCCACCGCCGCGCCCGACTGCCGCGTGCCGAGCCGCTTCATGGCGACGACGAAGGAGTCGATAGCGTCCGCCGACGCGATCAAAGCGTCGTCGCCGACGAAGCCCCAAGCCAGGGTCGGCGCGCTCTCGGTGCCGAACGGCCGCGAAGCAAGATCGAACGTCACGCCGTCACGCGTTTCGCTGGTGACCTTGCTGGCGCCGGCCCGCTGCGCCATGCCCTTCAGCCAGTTACCGAAGGCGGCTCGGTCGTCGACGTGCACCGCGAGAATCGCCTGGGCAGCGTTACCCTCGGTGAACATGACGATGCCGCGATCGGGGTCGACACCGCTCGCTTTGAAGCCCTTGGGCGTGAACGGATCGAAGCCGAGCTGCTCGACGAGGCTCCGTCGGGCGCCGTCGAGGGCCTCTTTCCCGGCGCGCTTGGTGGCGGCGCTGGTGAAGGCTCCGAGGTTCTTCGCGAGGGTGGTGAGGCTCGGCACCATGACGACGGCCCGCGCGTCGGGCGCCGCGAGGTCGACGAGGCTCCCGGTGTCCTTCTGGCAGCCGCGACAGCTCGCGAGAAAGAGCGCAAACGAGGCAACGAGGCGTCGGTGATGGCGATTCATGCGCCGCTCGCTTATCACAGCGGGGCAATGTCGCGTCTACCCATTGTCGACGAACGCGCGAAGCCGTTACCGACGGTGGCGGCGCTCGAACGCCTGTGGGACGAGGTCGCCGCCCGACCGCTCTGGGCCGGGGGACGATTCTTCCTCTACCTGCGACTGCGCGCCCGCATGCGCCTCGCCATGGTCCGGCCGGAGCAGCTCACGAGCATCGTCCCGGAAGGCAAGGTCAACGATTGCTCGGCGTGCACCGAGCTCTGTTGCATCGGTCACGAGCAAACCGTGTCCCTCCGCTTTCGCGACATCGCGACGCTCGTGGACATCGGCCGCGAAGACCTCATGACCACCACCAAGCCGGTGTTCAGCGCCACCACTCTAGCGGAGAAGCCGGCGCTAGCGCGCACCGTCGCGAGTGAAGCCTGGCGGCGTTTTCCAGTGCTCGTGCAAAACTCGTTTGGCGCCTGCAAGGCTTTGAGCGACGAAGGTAAGTGCACGCTCTATCCCCACTGGCCGACCTCGTGTGCCCGGTTCCCCTACGCGCTCGACATCGAGAGCGACGAGATCACGTATAGCCCGCGCTGCCGCTCCTTCTGGATCCGTCCAGACGCCGGCGCCAAGGTGACGGCGATGAAAGTCGCGGCTGTCGCTGCCTACAACGAGCGCATCAAAGACCTCGTGTTGCTCGCTTACGCTCCGGAAAGGCTCGACGACCTGGGTCTCACGCGATACCTGGCCCAGCCGTAGGCAAACCTTTTCGCAGGGTTTTGAGCGTCCGGGCCGACCTTCGTCTATACTGCCTCGCATGTTCAAATGGGTCGTCGTGGTGGCCATCTTTGCCACTTCGGGGATGGCGCAGGCGCAGTCGACGGTCTCGACCTCATTACCGACAACAGACAGCACGCCCTACTCGGGCCGGAAATGGCCGGCCGGCTCCGGCGCTCGTGGTACGCGCGGCGTGAATCGCGTCGAAGCAGCCGTGCCCATGCCCGGCGGCACCTGGGTCCTGACCGCCGGGGGTCGGTACTTTCACAGCAGTGACTTCCTCGCCGACGGCGACAGCAACACCTACAGCAGCGGCCAGTTCACCCTCGCCTGGCAGCCCATCGAGCTCATCGCCATCACCGCCAGCTGGTCGGTGGTGTCGAACAAGAATGACCAAGCCGAGCCACGCACGACCCAGAGCCTCGGCGATCCGACCTTCGGCGTGAAGCTCACGCACGTGCTGGGCAACAAGCTCGGTCTTGGTCTCGACACCGTGCTCTTGATTCCGACCTCGGCAGGCGGCAGCGGTCTCAAGCCCAGCGCCTTCGCGCTCGACGCGCGCGCCCTCGTCTCCTACTTGCCGACGCCGTGGCTCGCCCTGTCCGCTAACGCGGGCTACCGTCTCGACAACACGGACGAGATCTTCGGGAGCCGCGAGATCAGCCGCGCCCAGCGCTTCACCGCCAGCGTCGCGACCGTCAACCAGATCCTCGTCGGCGTCGGTGCCGACACCTTTTTCCTCGTGGGCGACAGAGCCGCGATCGGGCCTTTCGCCGAGCTCACCGCCGGCATCGCCGGAGGTGGCGGTCCGTCGGCGCAGAACCCCATCCTGGCGACGCTCGGCGGCCGCATCCAACCAGCGGGCAAGGACGTGGTCGACATCAGCCTCGGCGGCGACATCCGCGTGTCCGGCGCGCCGCGTGACGATTCGCTGCGTCTACCGGGCATTCCGCCGTGGCAGGTCTTCGCGCGCATGTCGGTGCACTTGGGCGGTGGTGGCGGCGAGCACGTCGTCAGCGTGACCGAGAAGAATACGTGCAGCGGCAACGATGACTGCGGCAAGGGTCAAACCTGCATGGACCACGTCTGCACCATCACCCGCGAGGTCATACGCGAGGTCACCAAAGAGGTGCCGCTCGCGGCGCCGACCTTCTCCGTCGACGGCGCGGTGCTCGACCAGACGAGCGGCGATCCCGTTGGCTCCGCGGTCGTCACCCTCGGCGGCTACGAGACCAGCCCTCTCGCGGTCGATTTCCAGACCGGCAAGTTCCATTCGTTCCCAATCCCGGTCGGCGAGGGCCTCATCAAGGTGACGGTGAGCGCCCCGAACTACCGTCCGGCTGAGCAGACCATTCAACGGGGCACCGGTGATCAAACCACCCAGCTCACCTTCAAGCTGCAGTCGCTAGGCGAGGCCGCTACGGGCCAGATGAAGGGCAGCATCAAGGACGGACGCAGCGGCAAGCCGCTCAAGGGGGAGATCTTCATCCCGGCGCTCGGCAAGCGGCTCACCTCCGACAAGGACGGACTGTTCGATGCCGAGCTCAAATCCGGCCGCTATCAGGTCCTGATCTCGGCACCCAAATACGTCACGCAAAAGAAAGAGATCGAGATTCGCGCTGGTGAAGTGGTGATCTTGAACCTCGACATGGTCGGCAAGAAGTAAAGCTCCGCGAGACGCATGAGGGTTCTTCAACGATGGGTCGGCATGGCAATGGTGAGCACCGCGCTGCTCGCCACCGCCTGCCACAATCGTCCGCCGCCCGACGCCACCATCACCTCGCGAGACGGCGAGGCGAGTGTCCGTAAAGGTGGAAGCGGAGCGGCGCTCGACGCGACGGTCAACACCGGCCTCTACGAGACCGACACCGTGTCCACTGGAGCGGACGGTCACGTCATCCTCGCCTTCGCCGGCGGCAACACCCTGACCCTGGCGCCGTCGACCACCGTGGTCATCCGTCGTGGCGGGGCCACCGGGACCACGCTCGGTGCCGTCGTCATCACCGGTAGCGCTCGGGCCGCCTCGCCGGGCGCCACGAGCTTGCTGGTCATCGGCTCTCCCTTCGGTATGACCGAGCTCGGTAGCAGCGAGCTCGTCGTCGACGTCGATCTGTCACGAGGACTGTCGGTGCTCGTCGGCGAGGTCACCGTGGTCAGGGACGGCACGAGCACCACGCTGGCCGCGGGCAACGCCTTGTCGATCGATGGTCTCGTCGTACCGATCGCCGCCGGCGTCAACCTCGAGGTCGCGGGGCTCACGACGACACTCAAGCCGCAACGCGCGACACTCATCGCTTCGCGCGGCGTGCAGGTTCAGACCTCCAGTGTCAGCGACTGGGTGGCGGCGGAGAGCCGGCAAGAGCTCGAGCCAGGCGCTGGTGTGCGCACACGCAAGGCCAAGGGCACGCAGGTGCGTTTCGACGACGGCTCTACGGTGGCGCTGTCTCCCGGCGCCGAGCTCCGCTTCGAGGAGGCTCAAGGGAGCGACAAACAGCAGAAGGCGCGCTACGTGGTGACCGCGGGCGCGGCCGACCTGCGCCTCACGCGCCGCGAAGGCGTGGAGGCGAGCCACGAGGTCACGGTCGCGGGACTCGGCGTCGACGTGCGCCCCGGCGACCGCGAGGCCGAAGTCGAGCTGCGCGCGATCAGCGGCGGCGCCTACGAGGTTGGGGTGCGGTTCGGCCGCGTGCGTTTGTCGGATGGCACCGAGCTCGACGCCGGCACCGCTATCACGGTCAAGGACGGCAAGCCGGTGAGCGACACCCGTCCGGTCGCGGCGGCGGACGTCGAGCTGCGCGCCGGCACCACGTCGGTCGTCTACTACCAGGGGTCGGTCCCGCCGGTGGCCTTCGACTGGCGCGCCGAGACCACCGACAACGCGGTCGCGAGCGCGCAGATCACCGTCGCCTCCGACAAGGCGTTCAAGGACGTGGTCTTCAGCGAAACCGTCCGCAAAGCCGGGTTCGTGTACGACGCCTTCAAGCCGGGTCGCTATTTCTGGCGCGTCAAAGGCGGCGACGCGGTGCGCGAAGGCTCACTGCTCATCCAGCGCGGCGGTGAAAACGACTGCGCCAACTGCAAACGCACGAACATCATTCAGGACACGGGCGAGAAGACGGTCGTCTATTTCCAGCAGGCGCTTCCCGCCATCACCTTCCAGTGGAAGGCGGTAGCGGGCGCGGTGCAGTACCGAGTGAAGATCTTCGCCGATGGCGCCTTCGAGCGGCCGCACCTCGAAGCGACCAGCGAGAACACGAGCCTCGCTTTTCAGGCCGGCGCTCTCGAGGACGGGAAGTACTTCTGGCTGGTCTCCGCCGTCGACGCCGCGGGCAAGGCCATCGGCGGTACCGGCCGCACCAATGGTCTCGAGATCGCCTACGACAACGTCATCAACGACCTGGTGATCCGCGCGCCAAAGAGCGGGCAACGGGTGACCGGCGACCGGGTGACCACGATGGGCGAGCTCGCGCTCGGAGCCCGCCTGTTCATCAACGGCAAGCAGGCCGACCTCGACTCGAAGGGGCGCTTCAAGGTCGCGGTGACGCTGCCACACGGCGAGCGCAACCTCGTCTATCGCACCCAGGCGGCGGACGGGGTGCAGCGCTTCTACTTGCGCGAGCTCAAGCGCTAGTCAGCCGAGACGCAGCTTTCCTGGCCTCGTGTGCCGCTCTGTGGGAAGTTCGAGCCGTGGAGATCAACTGCTCCTCCTGCGGGCGTCACTTCGACGTCGACGGCGAGCGCACACCGCTACCCAAAGTCGTCAGGTGCGTTTGCGGAGCGCGGCTACGTCTGACACGCGACGCCTCGGGCACCGGGCCGCAACGCCTGGGCAAATATCAGCTCGCGCGCCGCATCGCCGTCGGTGGCATGGGCGAGATCTTCTACGCCAAGGCAGGCGGAATCGAGGGCTTCGAGCGCGAGGTCGCCATCAAGAAGATGCTGCCGCACCTCGCGGCCGACCGTGCCTTCATCGACATGATGGTGAAGGAGGCGAAGCTCACCGTCCTCTTGAACCACCCCAATATCGTCCAGGTCTACGATCTGGCGCGCGAGGGCTCCGACTACTACATCGCCATGGAGTTCGTGCCCGGCACCAACGTCGGGCACCTGCTCGAGGTCTGCTACAACAACGGCGTCCGCCTGCCCGTCGACGTCGCCGTCTTCATCACCATGCAGGTGCTCAAGGGCTTGGCTTACGCCCACGACCTGCGCGACGCCGGCGGCGAGCCGATGCACATCCTGCATCGCGACATCACGCCGCAGAACATCCTGGTGACGCCCGACGCATGGGTGAAGATCACCGACTTCGGTATCGCCAAGGCCCGCAACGAGATCTCGACGACGAGCCCCGGCATGATCAAGGGCAAGCTCGGGTACATCGCGCCGGAGCAGCTCAGCGGCCGCGCCCCCGACCAGCGCGTCGACATCTTCTGCGCCGGCATTCTCTTGTGGGAGTCGCTCGCCGCCCGCCGCCTCTTCAAGGGCGTCGACGAGGTCGATACCTTCCGCCTGATCGCGGAGGCGCGCATCCCACCGCTCGGCGCCATTCGCAACGATGTCTCGCCGGGCATCGAGAAGACCTTGCACAAGGGCCTCGCGCGCGAACCCGACGCTCGGTACGCCAAAGCGGACGACTTCTACAACGGACTGGTGCAGGCCATCTACCCGCGCACCGTGGACGAGCTGGGGCGCGCGGCACGCACGTATTTTCACGAGCACCCCGAGTTTTTCGACGAAGCCGTGAAAGCGAGCGAGCGGGCACCGACACCGGTCGACGCGCGCGACTCGGCGATTCCCGACGACCAGCTGCAACCCATCGGTGACTTCCTCGAGCGCCCAAGGGGAGCACCGGCGCCGACCGGCAAGCGCCGCATGTGGCCGATCGTGGCCCTCGCCGCGGTCGCCACCATAGCCGTCGGGCTCGTGGCCGGCTGGCCCTTGATCGCCGAGGAGGTGGCGCGACGCACCGGCACGCCGACCGCCGCCGTGGTCACGCAACCGCCGACCCAGGCCGCGCCGACACCGGCCGACCCGCGCCTCACGCCGCTCACGACCGCCGAGGTCGAGCTCGCCATCAAAGGCGAAACCACCCGCATACGCGAGTGCTACTGCGCCGCGGTCAAGGAGCTCAAAGCCGTCGAGCAGCTATCCGCGAAAGTGGCCATCGTCTCCACCGGCGGCGTCGTCAGCGTCGCGTTGACTCCGGCCGCGGAGAAGCTCGGCCGCGCGGGCGGTTGCGTCCAAGACGTGCTCACCGAGATGCTCTTTCGCCCAACGGCGACGCCGGTCTTCGAGACCGTGGTGAGCTTGCCCCAGCCCAAGAGCATGGAATGTGGCGGCGACGATCCCGCGCCACGCCCCGCCGGCCGTGAAACACCGCTCACCGGCCCGGAGATTCAGGCGGTAGTGCAACGCAGCTCGCAGCAAATAGCGCAGTGTCTACAGAAGTTCGAAGGGGCCAAGGCGCCCGCTAAAGTGGACGCTCGCTTGACCATCGAGCCGACCGGGAGGGTCTCGAACGTGAGCCTCGCCCCCGCCGTCGAGGTCGAGGTGGTGAGCCGATGCCTCGACAAGACCCTGCGATCCCTGCGCTTCCACAGGCACCCCCAAAAAGACTTTCAGGTGACGATTCCCCTCAAAATTCAACAAGTTCTGTAGATCCTGATAAACCGTCGGCCCGGAAGCGTCATGGATGAAATTTGCTTGAGCTGCCGCCCGTCTTTAACGAACATCCTCTGACTTCTCGGGAGAGCTCTCGCATGTCGTTCCTCGTCACCCGTGCCGCGCTGGCCGTAGCCCTCGTCTTCGTCGCCAACACCGCCAAGGCCCAGACCAACGGCAAGCTGACTCAGGCCCAGGGCGCTGTGTTCATCAAGACAGGCGAAGGCGCCGAACAGGCGGGCAAGACCGGTGAGTCGGTCCCTGGTGGCACGCGCATCCGCACCGGCGCCGACGGTCAAGCCGAGGTGACCTTCGCCGACGGTACGAAAATGCAGGTCCGGCCGGGCACGACGGTCGCCCTCTCGAACGCCAAACGCAACGAGCAGAAGAGCTCGGTCGTGCTCTTCTTCGGACGTGTCTGGAGCAAGGTCAGCCGCAGCGTCGGCGCCGAAACCAACTTCGAAGTGAACACGCCGAACGCCGTCGCAGGCGTGCGCGGCACGGAGTTCGAGACCGCGGTCGCGGACGACGGCACCGCCAAAGTGCGGGTCACCGAGGGCAAAGTCGCGGTGGCGAGCGACGTCGATAGCGAGGCCGAAGACGTGAGCCGCGGCGAGGAGACCACCGCCGACGCCAAGGGAGTCGGTGACGCCGCGTCCTCGAGCGGCGAGGCGCAGTGGGACAAGTTCTCGAGCGACGGCAGCGCCCGCGCCAAGAAGGACGGCGGCACCATCGCCAAGGGTATGCGCGAGCGGCTCGACGCGCGCCGGCAGAAGCTGCAATCGCTGCGCGAGCGTCAGACCCAGCTGGTCAAGCAGCGCGACTCGGCCTTGAAGCGCGCCGAAATGGGCGACAGCGCCGCCGCCGCCGAGGTGAAGAAGGCCGAAAAAGAGCTGGCCACCCTGGGCAGCCAGATCGCCGACCTCGCGGACGCGAGCGAGAGCCAATTCGGGTACGTCGACCACCTCGCCGATCTCGCCAACGATCCGCGCTTCGGCATGATTGACCGCAAGACGATGCTCGCCGAAGCGAAGACCCTGCGGAAGCTCAAGGCGCAGTTCGATGCCATGGTCAAAGAGGGGACCGACCTCTCCATGAAGTCGATGGACAAGATGATGGACGACATGCAGAAGGGCAAACCGACCATCAAGGACAAGAAGGGGTCGTCGGCCAAGGACCTCTTCGACGAAAAATAGCCGTGCCCTACCCTAAAGGGTTATCCTTGGGCCCGTGACATCCTTATCGCCACCCGGCACCAGCGGTGTTCGAGCGCAGCCACGTCAGGCGACCGGCGCCGCGATCATCGCAGTCAGCTTCATCCCCATCGCCATCGCGCTCCTCGCCGCCAGCGCCGTCTCCGGCTCGCTGATCGACGAAGCCGGGGCCGCGGTCGGCCAGCTCGCCGAGCGCGTCACGCGCCTGTTCTTCTGGTCGGGACTCGCCGGCGCGGTCATCGGCGCCGGCATCTTGTGGCAGCGCCTGCGCCGCGCCATCGCGCCCCCCGTCAGCCTCGATGCTTTCGCCGAACGCTTGGCGCGAGGCGACTTCGCTGGCGCCATGCACGAGGCCCGCAATAGCGGACACATCAGTCGAATCGGCGAAGACGCCCTCGCCCGCATGGTCGAGCGTAGCTCGCAGGCCAAGAACAGCAGCCGCGGCCAACGCAACAACCTCGACTCACTGGGCACCTCGCTCACGACGTTGGGCGAGAGCCTGTCGCTGCAAAGCAACGCCGCCGGCGATGGCGCGCGCGCCGTCGAAGAGAGCATGGGCTCGCACCGGCACATCACCGAGGGTATCGACGGCCTGTCACGCAGCGCCGAAGCCACGAGCTCGTCGATCTTGCAGATGGTCGCCATCAACACCGAGGTGACCGAGAACATCCACAACCTCGCCTTGTCGGTGCAGGAGACCACGACCGCGATCGAGGAGATGACCTTCTCGGTGAAGGAAGTCGCGAAGAACATCGAAGAGCTGTCCACCGCCGCCGAGGAAACCGCGGCGTCGATGAACGAGATGGACGTCTCGATCAGCCAGGTCGAGACCAACGCCAACGAGACTTCGAAGCTGTCGGAGACGGTCACCAGCGACGCCGAGACAGGCGTGTCCGCGATCAACAAGACCATCAACGGCATCGACAAGATCAAGGAGTCCTCGCGCGTCGCCGCCGAGGTCATCGGCAATCTGGGTCAGAAGATCGACGAGATCGGCAACATCCTCACGGTCATCGACGACGTCGCCGAGCAGACGAACCTCCTCGCCTTGAACGCGGCGATCATCGCGGCACAGGCGGGCGAGCACGGACGCGGGTTCGCGGTCGTTGCCGACGAGATCAAGGCGCTGGCGGAGCGCACGGGCTCGTCCACCAAGGAGATCGCCGAGCTCATCAAGGCGGTGCAGGACGAGTCGCGCAACGCCATTCAAGTCATGTCCCAGGGCGTCGAAGACGTCGAAGAAGGCGTTCGCCTCGGCCACAACGCCGAAGACGCCCTGCGCAAGATCGTCGAGTCCGCGAAGCGCTCGACCTTGATGATCAAGGCGATCGCGCAAGCGACGGTCGAGCAATCGAAGGGCTCGAAGCAGGTCACCAACGCCATCAGCCGCATCGCCGAGACCGTGCAGCAGATCGCTCTAGCGACCGCCGAGCAGGCCAAGGGCTCCGAGCAGATCATGAAGAGCGCCGAGCGCATGAAGGTGATCACGCAACAGGTCGAGCGCTCCACCGAAGAGCAGAACCGCGGCGGCCGTCAGATGACCGAGGCGATCGAGAACATTCGCGACATGGTCGAGCAGATCACGCAGGCGTTGCAGGCGCTGTACCGCGGCAACGATCGCGCCTCGGCGGCGTCGACGCAGGTGAAGACGGCGACCGAGCGCAGCGTCGAGGTGTGCCGATCGCTCGAGCGCCTCGTCGGTGATTCGATGAGGCAGCTCGAACAACTGGAACAGAGTCTACCGAGCTAGGTTACAGACCGCTAAAATGGGGACACCAACCATTTTCTAAATGTAGAAATGGGGACACACACCATTTTCCCGACGGAAATGGTTAGTGTCCCAATTTCGGGAAAATGGAGTGTGTCCCTTTACAGGCCGGTGCCCGAGGAGCGCGGTGGGCTGCTGCTCGGCAGGCCGGTGCCCGAACGCGACGGCGTCGACGGTGAGGACGACGGCAAGCCGGTGCCGGAGCCGGAGCCCGACGAGCGCGGCAGACCCGTACCCGAGCCGCTGCCCGGCGACGTCGACGGCAGGCCGGTGCCCGACGATGAGTTGCGGCGCTGGCGCTCTGCCTCTTCGGCTTCCTCGCGGCGGCGGCGGGCTTCGGCCTCGGCGCGTTCGCGGGCGCGCTGCTCGGCTTCGATGCGCTCCTGCTCTTCACGCTCGGCGCGCTCGACAGCGATCGCGGCGGCGACGACGGCTGCTTCGGTGAACTGAGCCTGCTGGATCACGCCCTCGTAGTTGCCGTTCGCGAGGTCGCGGCGCATGCCGGCGATCTGCCCCTGCCACACGGCCCACTCGAGGAGGAAGCCGCGGTTGCGCTGGAACATGACGCGCGCGTTCAGCACCGCCTGCACGCGGTCGACGGCGTTGTCCGCTTGCGCGTACAGAGCCCAGTCCGCTTGGATGGCGGCGTTGCCCTGGCGGACAAAGCCGACGGTCTCTTGGATGCCACGGGCGAGGTCGGCCGGGTTGCGGCCGGGAGCCGCGATAGCCGCGCGGAGCTGCTCGACGGAGCGGGCCGCGGTGGCGACGTGCTGGCGGGCCGGACCGCGGGTGCGGCCGTCGGCTGCGAAGCGCTGGATGTTCGCGAGCTCGCCAGCAAGCGACGCCACTGCCTGCGCGTTGCTCGCGTCGGTCGCCGCGAGACCACGCTGCGCCTCGACGATGCTGTCGAGACGGCGCGAGATCGCGTCGAGGTCACCGGCGGTGCCCTGCAGCTGACGTGAAGCACCAACCACGCCACCACGCGAATACGTGGTGTGCGCCTGGTCGATGCGCGCCGGGATCTGGTCGAGCGCGGCGGCGCTCTGCTCGAGCTCCGTGCGTGACGGCTCGGCAAGCTGCTGCGCGTAGGTGCGCTCCATGCCGACCAGCACCTCACCGCGCTGCTGGACGACGCCCTGCAGCTCGGTGTGACGGCGGCGCTGTGCCGCGATGGTGTCGGCATGCGTCGCCACCGAACGGTCGGCCTCGGCGATGAGATCGGTCACCTGCCGCAAGGCGGCGGCGCTCTCGGTGCGGGCGCGGGTCGCCGCGGCGACATCGCCGGTGTTGAGCGCCTTGTGCATGTCGCCAAGCCGCTCGCGGGCGCGGGTGATCGACGTCTCGGGAGCGTACTGCTGCTCGGCGAGCACCGCCGAAGGCTGCACCTTGAGGGCTCCACCGATCCGGGTGCGAGCCGCGGTGACGGCACGCTCGGTGTCGGCGATCGCGGTCGTGGCCGGTCCCAAGCGCTCGGTGTTGAGCTCGACGGCGCTCTTGAGCGCCGCGCGGAGCTGACCGATGCCGGTCTCGAGCTGCGCGATCTGCGGGCGAACGTCACCCTGCGTGGTGCCTTCCGCGATGCGGTTGGCGCCGCCGACGAGCCCGGTGAGGGCGTTGGCCACCCACGCGGTCTGGACGCCGTTCTGTTGCAGGGCGCGGATCGCGCCTGGCACTTCGTTGGTAAGCTTGTCGCGCGCGTCTTTCATGACGCGAACCAGGCTTTCGGCCTGCTCGAGCATGACGGCGATCGTACGCTCGCGCGCCGCTCCCATCGGATCTCGGCCGGCGCCGGCGCGCTGCTGAGCGACGAGGCGTTGCAAGGCCGGCACCGTGACGGCGCCGATCTGGGCGAGACCGAACGGGGTCGAGGCGTCGCCGAGCTCATCGGCCGACGCCTTGAGACGATTGATGCGCGCATCGAGCTCGACGAAGTGAGCTTCGGCGGCGTTCGGTGCCGCGGCGAGACCAGTGACGCTCTCGCGGGTGCTGCCGGCGAGACGCTCCATGGCGGCGAGGATCTGCTCGAACGAGACCTCGGCGTAACGGCCGGTGCCGCCCAACAAGGTGTAGAGCTGGCTGCCGCGATCGACGCGGATCTCGGCGTTGCGCAACATGCCGACGCGCGAGGCGTAGTAGCCGTCACCGCGCATGCGGCCGACGAAGCCCGGCTGCATCTCGGTTTCCACCTCTTTGATCTTCGCTGCCAGCTCGGTCTGCAGAGCCTGCAGGCGCGTGATGTTGCCGATGATCGTCGTGGCTTCGGCTTCGGTGGTCCCGTCGAAGCGCTGCTGCGCTGCCTGAGGCGTCAAACCGCCGACCAAGGTCTGCGTCTGCGATTGTGTTGCCGTGCGCGCGGTGACGAGCGCCGCGGCGCGCTGCTGCACCGTCGCTAACAAGCGCCGAGCTTCGGCTTCGTTGCTGCCTTGATTAGCCGCCAGGGTGACCGTCGCGCGATCGTTGCCGCGCAGGACCGCGGGCGAGAAACCGGGGGCGAGCGGCGAGGCTGCGGGGCCGGCGTTCGTCAACGTGGCGCGGGGACGAGCTGTTTCACGTGCGTCAGCGGGCTGCTCTGCCGCTACAGAGGTGTCCGTCGCGACGGACTCGTCCGCCAAAAGAGAATAGTCCGGTACGACCGCTGCCGTACCGACTTGAGCTGCGCTTGCCATCTAAGGCTCCGAATTTTAGGGAATGGGCTAATGTCGCGCGACGAGGTCACGCCGTTTCGTGAATCGACGTGCCGCCAGCGCCTGACAGACGCGTCGCATCATTTTCAGCAACGTAACAGCGGCACCCTCGATACTCCCGATACTCGTTGCTGGCTCCCCAAGTGGGTGAGTCGCAACCCACCAACATAGCCGCATCAAGTGGTTCGCGGCGTTACCCAGGTTGCAAGCTCACAAGAGCTTGCGACATGCGATGGAGTGTTTGAAATGTCAGATCCAGTTACCCTCGGAAAAGCTCAAGCGGTCGGCATGCTTGCGTTCGTGCGCGGCAGCGAAGTCGGCGGCGTCAACGGCGACGAGAGCGGCCGTATGGTCGCGGAGTATCACGAGCGCCGCTCGGCAATCGCGAACCCGGTCGACGTTCATGACTTCACCGAGACGCTGAAGACGAACCTCACGGGCTACGCGCGTGACGTCCTCTTGCCCTACCTCGATCGCTTCACCAGCCCCGTTGGCCAGACCGCTAGCTGGGTCGCTGGGTCGCACGCTCGCGCCGTCATGGTGCTGGGCTTCGCGCGCGGCGTCGAGGCGAGCTTCTTCAACCGCTACGGCGAAGTCGAGCGCGACTTCTGGGGCAACGCCCTCGCCATCGACGGCGAAGAGCGTGGCGCTCTGAAGCAAGAGTTCAACGATCGCCGCAGCGAGCTGACGCACGCCGAGCAGCAGCAGTTCCGCGCGATCCTGGATCAGCCGGGCAATCTGAGCCCCGAAGCTCAGAAGGCCATCCGCTCGTTCTGGGACTAGTTCGTAGCGCTACTGAACTGCATCAATTCCACAGGATATACCTTCAATGCTTCCACCACCCACCGAGCTCGAGCAACGCGTCGCTGACGTAGTCTTGGGCGCACTGCGAAAAGACGAAGCCAAAGGCTACGTCGTCACGGCGGAGGGCCGCCAAGCCATCGTCAAGCTCTTCCAGAGCTTTACCACCTACGAGGTCGCTCACGCGGCCGCGCAGGAGATGATGCGCTGCGCTCTCTACGTGCACAAACAATTGCAGTGTAAGTCCGCTGCAGTGGACCTGATGAATACGTTCGCGATCATCGGTCCCGCGCCCGGACGCGGTGTACCGGTGAGAAACAGCGAAGACATGCGTCGCACGGCCGCGAAGAAATTTCTCGCCGTCGCGAACGCACCTGCCGTCGAACGCGAGACCGACGACGTCAATGGCCTGCCCTGGTGGCAGGTCCTCGCGAAGTAACCAAGCAACGAGTGACTGACCGGTGACGCGCGCGCGCAAGTTCGCTCGCACCGGTCGGTCGTTCTTGCAAGTGTCCGCTATAGCAGACAACTCAACGATCGACGATTTAGATACTCAAGGAGAATGATCATGGCAGCAGTGACGGCTCTCGAGCCAAATCCCCAAGTTTCGAGCACGAGCAGCGTGGTGGCCAACACCGACGCGGCTCCGAGCACCGAGGTTCGTCCCGCAGCGCCCGAAGCGCTCCGCGCGCCGGAGCCCGATGCCGCCTCGCGCACCACCGTCACGGCGCAGCCGCGCAGCACGACTGCCGGCCTCGCGACGCCGCGCTTTACCCCTGGCGTGAACCGCGAGACCGCGGCGCCGGAAGTCACCCTGGCGCAGTACACCCAGTACTGGGACCCAAGCGTCGCCTCACGCATCGTCGACCCGTCGTTGCAGGCGCAGATGGCGAACGACGCGGCCCGCATCAGCCAGATGCTCAACAGCTGCTCGTTCCTCGGCCTCTTCTGCTTCGACCAAGCCGAAGAGCAAGAGACGCTGGCGATCCTCAATCGCTACCCGCCGGAGATCCGCGGCGCGTTCGTCGAGCGCTTGGCCAGCATGGGCCTCTTGCAGCAGGTCATGGACCGCACCAGCGGCTACGAGAGCAGCGCTCTCAACATGGTGCTGCGCCAGAGCCTCTCCGGCATGAGCAGCCCCCAAGCGGCGGCCCAGGTGCTCGAGCGCATGTATCCGTGGGGCAACGAGTCGACCATCGCTTTGGCGGTGTCGTCGCTCAACGCCACGAACAGCCCCGCTTTCGCGGACGCCGTTCTCATGGAGCTCGTGCAACGCGGCATCTTCATGCGCGGCCTGTCGTTCTGGTCGCCGATGAACATGTACGGCTGCGACAGCTTCTACGACATCCTGCAGCGCCAGAGCATGCAGCAGTACCTCGAGAGCCAGCGCATGCAGAGCATGGCGCGTCTCGAGACCATCCTGTCGACCTTCCCCCCGGGAAGCCAGGCGGCGCAGATCCTGCGCACGCAGCTCGCGCAGCAGTACAGCATGGAGCGGCTGAACGATCAGCTCTCGACCCTGCAGTGCCTCACGCAGCCGCGCTACCACGATTACTACTACCAGTATTATCCCGACTACTACCGTGACCACCGCTACTTCCCGACCCCCCGCTATCCGGATGGTCGCAGTGGCACCGGTCTCGATCCGTATCCCCGCCGTCCAGGCTCGGGCACCGGCTTGCCGGGTTCGGGTTCGGGCACTGGCCTTCCCGGCAGTGGCACGGGTCTGCCGCCCCGCTCGGGCACCGGTCTTCCGGGCTCGGGCACGGGTCTCCCGGGTTCGGGTACGGGCCTGCCGCCCCGCTCGGGGACGGGTTCAGGCACGGGCCTGCCAGGCTCGGGCACCGGTCTCCCCGGTGGCACCAGCCCCGGCTCGGGGCTTCCTCCCCGCAGCAGCGGCAGTGGCACGGGCCTAGGCTCGTCGCCGTCGCCGTCGACCTCGCCGACCTATACCCCGCCGCGTAGCTCGGGCTCGGGTACGGGTCTCGGCAGCTCGCCGTCGCCGTCGTACACGCCGCCGCGCAGCACGCCGTCGTACACGCCGCCGCCGTCGTATACGCCGCCGCGCAGCTCCGGTTCGGGCACTGGCCTCGGCAGCTCGCCGAGCTACAGCTCACCGAGCCGCTCGCCGTCGTACAGCAGCCCCTCGCCGAGCTACAGCTCGCCGAGCCGGTCCAGCAGCTCGCCCTCGCGCAGCGGCAGCGGCACTGGCCTCTAATCAATAAGGTCTGAGCACACCCAAAGGCGCCGGTAGGTCCAACAGCGTTGGCTTATCGGCGCCTTCGTGTTTTCTTAGGGGAATGCTCGGCTTAGGCGTCGGCGAAGTCATCATCATCCTGGTCGTCGCCCTCGTGGTGCTTGGGCCGACCAAGCTACCCCAGGTCGCCCGCCAAGTCGGCAAGGGCCTGCGCGAGTTCCGGCGTCACGCGAGCGACCTGCAGCACACCTTCGACGAGGTGGCGCGGGAGGCAGAGCGTGAAGAGCGGGAGCGCGAGCGCAAGGCCGCCATCGGCATGGCGCCGCCCGAGCACTTGCCCGTCGCCGCGAATGAGCCGCTGCCGCAGGCGGACGGCTCGCCGGTGGCACCAGAAACGACAACGCCGGCACCCGAGCCGGGCGCGGCCGTCACCTCCGAGCCCAAGCCATGACCGACCAGCACGACCCCTTCGCCCAATCCCGCATGAGCCTGGTCGAGCACCTGACCGAGCTGCGCAAGCGCCTCATGTACGTCTTGATCGTGCTGTTGGTCGCGACGTTCGCGGCCTTCAGCTATGCGCCCGAGCTCTTCAACATCATGCGCCAGCCACTCGACGTCGCGACCGGCGGGCAAAAGCTCGTGGTGCTGTCGCCGCTCGAGATGGTCTTCACGTACATGAAGCTGTCCATTTTAGCGGCCGTCTTCGGCACGGCGCCATGGATGCTCGCGCAGCTGTGGCTGTTCGTCGCCCCCGGGCTCTACTCCCACGAGAAGCGTTGGATCGCGCCCTTCATCATCATGGGTACGCTGTCGTTCGTCGGCGGCGGCGCCTTTGGCTACTACGTGGTGATCCCGAACATGTTCAAATACCTGACCGCGATGGTGCCGGTCGGCGTCGAGAACACGTACTCGGTCGAGACCTACTTCAACTTGGTGTTCCACATGCTGCTTGCCTTCGGCTTCGTCTTCGAGCTGCCGCTGGTCATGTGGATCCTCGCGGCGGCGGGTCTCGTCACGGCCGCGAGCTTCGCCAAGTGGCGCAAGTATTGGGTGGTCGCGTCGTTCATCATCGGCGGCGTGGTCACCGCGGACCCATCGCCGGTCAGCATGTGCTTGATGGCGGTGCCACTCGTGCTCTTCTGGGAGCTCGGCATCCTGGGCGCGCGGATCGTCGCGCGCAAGCGCAAGGCGGCGAATGTCACGCAGGCGTCGGCGGGCTCGCCGGCGGGATAGCCTGACTACGGCTCTTTCAGTCGATCGCGCAGGCGCTGATACGATTGCGTGAGTGACGTGTGCGCATCGCGCGTTACGCGGAGCTCCGTCTCACGCGCGCCGACATTTTCGTCGAGGGTCGAGGACAGATGGACGCGACCACGCGCCCAAGCAAGCGGGCCAAGCACGATCGCCTCGCTCCGTAGGGCCGCGGCATCGGCGAGCGCCGCGCTGTACGCGACGATCTCCGTTGCCATCTCGTCGCGGGCGGTCTCGACCTGCTTCAAGGTCTCACGCACGACCGCCGGAGACACGGCCGGAGACGCAGCCACGGCATCACCCAGCCGGGCGTCGAAACGCGGGCTCCCCATGGCCTCGAGCATCGTGAATTTCCCACCGTGCGACATGCGTGCCTCCTCGTTGCCAAGCGCGATGCATGACCCGCGCCACTATCCGTCGCAGCGCACAAGAGCGCGATACTTGGAGACTGACACGATGTCGTGCGTTGGCGAGGCCACACGTAGTGTTGTCCACGGCCCCCGAGCGACGGGCGCACACGCACTCAGCCAGCCTGCTGCTCGATCGCCGCTCCGCAGTCGAAACACTCCGAGACTTGCCGCGTATAGCCGGCGCCGCAACGCGGGCAACGCACGACCACGCCGTCATCGTTTTCCGCCGTCTTCTTTTGCGGAGCGGGAGCAATGGTGGAGAGCACCCCCATCAGCGTCGCATGGACCTCGGCGCGGGTGCGCTTCACGTCCGCGTTGTCGTTGTCGAGCGAGGTGTCCGCCGCCTTGGCATCGGCGAGCATGGCTTCGATCATGCGACCCTGCTCCGCCGGCGTCGTAAAAGCACGCATCGGCGCGAGCACGTGCAAGCCGGACATCCGGTCGTGCGTGCAGACGTCCGAGCTCTTCGCCAGAGCGAGGGGGTAAATGTACGTGAAGGCGCGCGTCCAACGCTGCGCGCGCTCGCGAGGCCAGAGCTTTGCGTGCGCGGAGATGAACTTGCCAATGGCGAAGACCGTGAGCGCCAGCGCTCCCAGGCCAATCGAGGTCAAGCGCTCGGTGCGCCCCATCAAGAGGTAGCCAATGACGCCGGCGACCAGGAGCAGCAAGAGGACTCCGAAGCCGCGAAGGGTCACCAACGTCTTGTCGTCGGTCTTACGGATCTCGACCGCCTTGTCCGCATCGATCTGCCCGGCGATGAGCTTCTTCACGGCGTCCGCGCGCTTCTTCTCGGGCAGCGCGCGTATGGCATCGAGGTCGTGCTTGACGCGCTCAGCCGCTTTAGCGGACGGAGCCCTGAACACTTCCTTGCCGTCGACGAAGAGCTTCGTCTCACGAACCGTCACGTCCTTGATGACCGCGTAGTCGAGATAGACGGGGTGCGCGCGGCCGTCACGCGAGGGGCGTGAGAGCAAGGCGCCTGTCGCCCCCAGCTCGAGATAGAAGTCGTCGACGGCGTAGAACGCACCCCAGGGAAATGGGCTCTTGAAGCCCAGGCCCCGAATGAGGCGCACACTCCGACCGCGTAGCACGAAGCCGACGCGGCCGGGCGGCAAGTAGACGGCCAGCTCGATGACGTAGAGGAGAACCGCTACGGCAGCGAGCTGGAGAAACTGAGTGTCGATATCAGGCCTGCTTCGGCGGCTCTGCCTTGGTGCCACCGCCGCGCTTGAACAACTTGGCGATGCCGGCGCCAATGGCCGCGATGCCGAGGATGATCGGCTTGATCAGCTTGCCGAGAAGACCCGACTTCGCGGCGACCGCCACCGCGCCACCGAGGACGAGGCCGGCGATGCCGTAGGCGGCGAGCTTGTCGCCCTGCTTGTAGTCACCGTACTTGTCGCCGGCGTTGTAGTTGAAGCCGGCAAGCGTCTTCTTGAACTCAGGCGTGGCGCTGGCGAGCTCGTCTTCACCGGCAACCAGAACGGCGCTGGTGA
The DNA here is from genome assembly GCA_041288095.1 of Myxococcota bacterium. Taxonomy (GTDB): domain Bacteria; phylum Myxococcota; class XYA12-FULL-58-9; order XYA12-FULL-58-9; family JALHOP01; genus JALHOP01. Next base: position 27,288 of record JBGGMJ010000099.1, on the reverse strand, counting down.
CACCCGTACGTCCGAGGATGCGGACGTTGTGGTTGATGCTCATGCTGTTGGTCTGCTCGTCGACGGCCTTGGTCGCCCACTCGACGTTGTGCGAGGCCTCGTCATACTGCGGCTTCACGTGCCAGCCGGTGACCTTGATGGTCGACCAGCCACGCTGACGGCGCTCTTCGTTCGAGGCCTCCGTGCCTTCCTGAAGGCTCGAGAGCAGCGCGTCGGCGTCGATGTCGTCCTTGTCGTCGTCCTTGATGTGGCCGCTGTCTTCGTACTCGAAGATCACGAACCACGAGTTGGTGCTGCCCTGCGGCGGAATGCGCCAAAGCGTACCGCGTTCGGTGGTGCCGACTGGGTTCTCGGTGGCCTCGAGAAACGCCTTGGTGCCTTCGCGGCCGGTGAAGGCGAAGCCCGCGGGCACTTCGATGGCGGCGTTGCCCAGGTCACCCTTGCCGGGGCCCATGACCCACTTGACGCCGGGGAGTGGCGGCACGAACGGCTTGTTGTCAGCGGCAGCCTCCTCGCCACCGCCTTTTTCTTCCGCCTGCGCGCCGCGTTCGGCGGTCTTCCGCTTCTCCTTCGCGGGTCGGGCGTGGGCGTTGACGGCAAGCGTGAGAAGGAGCGCAGAGACGATCGCAGATAGCCGCATGAGCAATCCTGGTTACGGGGTCCTTTTGAGCTGCAGACGTCGGTTTAGCCCGGTTTCGAGGGACGCGCCATGCGAGGTTTGAGACGCTATGGCGGCTACACTCCCCAATGTGGGTGCGGCGTGTTATGATGCCGCCTTCACCGGAGCAGGCTGGATGACCGCCGGTGACGCCAGCGCTCTCGAGAGCTGGCGTCGCGGGAGGAAAGTCCGAGCTCCAGAGAGCAAGAGTGCTGGCTAACGGCCAGGCGGGGCGACCCGACGGAAAGTGCCACAGAAAACAAACGGCCGTCTCAATGCGCAAGCACGACGGTCACGGTGAAAAGGTGCGGTAAGAGCGCACCGCGGTTACGGAGACGTGGACCGGCAAGGCAAACCCCACTCGGAGCAATGTCAAATAGGAACCGTCAGACACGCCGTCCGTTTCGGCGGAAAGTGTGTCAGCCAGCTGCTCGTTGGCCTACGGTTCGGGTCGGCAGCTCGAGCGCTCGAGTAATCGCGCGCCTAGAGGAATGGTCGTCACCGCGGCGCAAGTCGCGGCACAGAACTCGGCTTATAGGTCGGCTCCGGTGAATCGCTCGCCCATATTCGTGATTGGCCCACCCCGAGGCGGGACCACGCTCATGCTCGACGCCTTGGGGCTTAACCCCAGGGTGCTCGCGCTGGGCGCGGAGCTGCATCGCTTTCACCACGACCTCGCGAAGTTCCCGCACCGCCACGGCGAGGACGATCACTTCCGTCTCACTGCGCGTGACGCCACGCCGGAGCTCGTCGCCGAATATCACGACGCGGTCGACAGGGCGCTCGCCGCCGCCAACAAGTCACAGCTGGTCGTGAAGATCTCGACGCTCTCGCAGCAGGTCGACTACGTGCTCGCCATCTTCCCGGACGCTCGCTTCATCCAGTGCGTGCGCGACGGCCGCGACACCACATGCTCGATGGAAGATCTGCGCCTCACCTTGCAAGCGGAGCAAGATCACCCGCGCCTCCTGGGCCCCGCCCCGGATCCGTTGTCGCTCTGGGCCGCGCAGACCTTCGAGCATCCGCACCTGCGCGCCGGCTGCGCCTGGTATTACCATGTCACGCGGTCATTCTTGGACTTGCGGTTCGCTGGAGCGGACAAGGTCCTGCGGCTGCGCTACGAAGACTTGGTCGCCGAGCCACGCGAACGTCTCGAGGAAGTGATGCGCTTCGTCGGGCTGCCCTTCGACCCGGCCCAAAACGCGGCCGTAACCGCTACGACGGACATGCCCGGCGCCCCAGGAAGCCTCGGCTTCTCGCACAGCCAGGCCCAAGGGCCGCGTCGCAATCGTTACTTGCGCGATCTAGCTCCAGAGTTGCGTATCCTCCTCGCGCCGCTGCTCGCCGGCCCGATGCGGATGCTCGGTTACGCCTGCGACCCGATGCCGGAGTTCCCGGACATTCAGGCCGCGGCCAGCGCCATTGGCATCGATCTAGATGTATGGGTGGGACGCCTCTCGGCCGAGACCGCCTGGCTCGAAAAGCAGATCCGCGCCTTCGACCCGGTGAAAGTGCTGCGTGAGGCGGACCTACCATCCGACGAAGCCAAGCCCCTGCTCATCGACGGCGCGACGTACGGCTGCCATGCCGACACTCGCGACGGCAACGGCGCCGTGACCCACGCTTGGGTCCGCAAGCAAAACCGCTCTTACGCCTTCGCCGACCCCAGCGGGCTTTGGCCCGTCATTGCGCGCAACTTGAACGGAAATCTCACACTCTCCGAGCTGGTCGGACCGGACGCGTTGGAGGCCGCCAAACAGCTCTGCGGTCGGCTCCACGGCCTCGGTTTCGTGGGCTACCTCTAAGCTCGACTTTCAAGCGCCAGGCGACCGCTCGGCACCGATAAAAGATGTCGATGCGAAATTCGGAGCTCTCTCGCCTTGCGAACCCCGCTTCCGCTTCCGCCGCCACGACCGTCGGCGAGCAGTCGCAACCCGAGAAAGGCGCCGCACGCGCGAAACGCGCCATCCGACCCGACCCCCCTGCACCCGGTCCCGAGCTCGCTCGCTTCGCCGCCGAAGAACGCGGCGTCGCTCCCAGCACCACGGCCCTCCACCCGAGCACGGTGAAAGAATCGTTGAAGTCGGCATTCGTCACTGTCGACGCCGTCAGTCTCTGCGAGATGGCGCACCACAGCGTCAGCGGCGGCAAGCTCGCGGCGACCGTGCCGCTGCGTGCGGGTACCGTCTCCTTGGATATCGGCAAGGACGAGCCAATTCAGCTCCGCGTGTCCCCGGGCACGATCGCGACGGTCAGCGCCAAGCTCAAGCCGACGTCGAAGGGCTTGTTGCTCTGTGACGTCAGCATCGACTTCAGCAAGCCTCTCGAAGTGCTCAATCCCGGGCTCTTGCTGGGTGGCGGACTCGTCGGGAGCTTCGTCAGCGGTGCCGTCGGCGTGAAGATAAAACGTCTCGCGATCGACGCCGCCGGCCAGCTGCAGCCGTACGGCATTTTGAAGAAGCCGATCTTCGGCGAGAGCCCTCTCGAGAACGCCATTCCGACGGCTGTGTTGCCTCGCTATGATCTCCATCTCAACCGCTTCTTCGGTGGCGGCAAACCCTCGAGCCTCCCCAAGCTGCCGACGATGGACCCACGTCAGCTCATCGCGACGCTCGGCGGCATGGTCGAAAAGGCCGACTTCAAGCTCGAGCTCAACGGCGCGGCCGAGACCGTCAAGATCGGCACCGACGGCGCCGAGATCCAATCACCCGCAGGCCGCGGCACCTTGAAGCTCGCGGGCGCGCTCGCGCGTGACGTCAGTGGCGCCCTCACCGGCAAGACGTCCGGCAAGCTCGACGCCTCGATCGCCGCCACCATAGCCTTGAAGCCGACCGAAAACGCTATCGCGGCCAACGGCATGACCATCGCCTATCGCGATCAACGCCTGGTCGTCGACGCCGGCGACTTGCAGATCTGCCGCGCCATCGCCGGTCAGCTCTCGGTGTTCGTCGGTGACTCGCTATCGCTCGACGCCAAGACCAGCGCCGATGTCTCCTCCGAGCTCAAGATCGCCTTCGCGAAGGACGGCTCGCTCAGCGTTACGGCCAACAACGTCGAGGCAACCCTCGGCTTGAACGACGCCGCCGCGGCGAGTCCGCGCTTCACTCTCGCCTTGGGCAACCCGTCGAGCGCCACTTTCAAGTTGGCGGAGCTCGCCGTCGGCAAGACAGGCATCGTCGCACGAGGCGCTGACGGCTCGATCGACGTCAAAGTCCAGGGCGGCCAGCTCGATCTCGGCGGCAACAAGCTCACCGTGCGACCGGGCAAGATCGGCATCAACGCGAAGGCGGAGTCGGTCGAGTCCGGCGGTTCCGCCAGTCTCGTCCTGGACCTGCCTCTCGAAGCCCAGGTCTCCTGGCCAGCGCTGTCGAAGTGAGCCGCTAGCCCAAGAGCTGCTTCAAGGTGCGCTCGAGCGGCTCACCGTCCTCGACGCGCTTGTGTCCGTCGAAGCGGACATGGCCCGTTCGAATCGCGCCGGTCATCTCGTGGTAGAGCTCGGCAAGCCCGCGTGGAAAGCCGAATCCGGTCAGCGTCTCGACCATCACGGAGAGCGGCGCTTCCTGCACCGTCACTTGTTTGCCGGTGATGCGCGCGAGCGTCGTCGCAAGCTCGGCGAACGAGCGGTCGGTGCCGAGCTCGACGATGCTCGATTTCGCCGGCGGCTCGAGCAGGAGCCGCGCTGCCTGCTTGCCGATGTCGGTGGTGTTGGTCATCGGGAAGCGCAGGTCCGCGGGAAAGAAGGACGGCAGGACACCAGCCTCGCGAACGGCACCTAACGACGCGCCGATGTTCTCGACGAAATAGGCGGCACGCAGGAAGGTGAAGACCGTGCCCGGGATCTTGGCGAAGAGGTTCTCGGTGGCATGGAGACCAGCGATCGGCCCGGTGCCGCTCGCGTGCTGCGCGCCGATCGACGAGAGCAGGACGACATGCGGGACGCGGCTGGTGGCCAACGCGGCCGCCAAGGCCTTCGATGTCTCATCCTGCTGGCGGCGATAGTCGTCGGTGAATGCCGGCGGCACCAAGAGGTAGGCGCCGCTCGCGCCCTCGAGCGCCCGGGCGAGCGCCTTCGCATCCGTGAGATCAGCGACCGCGACTTCGGCGCCACGGCGCTTCCACTCCTCGCCCTTGGCGGCGTCGCGCACGATGACGCGGACCTTCTTGCCCGCGGCGAGCAGCGAGTCGGCGATGATTTTTCCGGTGCGTCCCGAGGTACCTGCGATTGCGAACGTCATGGGGTTCTCCTTTTGTCCGAGAGAAACCTACGCCCGCGCTTCACATGTGGCCAATGCAATGATCCTGTGTGCATCATGCATGGCATGCATATCTCGGGCATCGACATGAACTTGGCGCTGGTGCTGCACGCCCTGCTGGAAGAGCGCAGCGTCTCACGCGCCGGCAAGCGCCTGGCCCTGAGTCAATCGGCGACCAGCCACGCACTGGCTCGCCTGCGCCATCTGCTCGGCGATCCCCTGTTCGTGCGCACGCCTCGTGGGCTCGTGCCGACAGCGCGCGCCGAAGCGATGGCGGGCACACTGGCGTCCGCGCTCTCCGCCATCGAGAGCACCTTCTTCGCGCCCATCGGCTTCGACCCGCTGACTGCCCGCCGCACCTTCAGGATCGGTAGCAGCGATTACGCCGAGCACATCATCATGCCGGTCCTCATGGGGAAGCTCGCCTCCGCCGGCCCTAACATGGACATCTGGGCGCGATCCCCTCCAGCGGACGACGGCCTCGCCCTCGCCAATGCCGAGCTCGATCTGATGATCGCGCCACCAGAAATCTACGCGGGCCGCGCCGGCGTGCGCAGCGTCGACCTCTGGAGGGACGAGTTCGTGGTGGTCATGCGCAAGGGCCATCCCCTGGCTCGCCGGAGGCTCACGGTGGCCCGCTACGCCGAAGCGCAGCACGCCTTCATCGCCCCGAGTGGACGCCCCGGCGGCGCCGTCGACGACGCGCTCGCCAAGGTCGGACGCTCTCGCCACATCGCTTTCACGACAGCGAACTTCCTGGTGGCGCCGCAGGTGGTCGCGAAAACCGACCTCATCATCACCCTCGCGTCCCGCATCGCGCGGGTCTTCATGCGGCGATTGCCTCTCGTGCAGGTGCCGCCGCCGGTCGCCCTGCCCGGTTTTCGCGTCGCCATGGTGTGGCACGAGCGTACCGACACCGATCCCGCGCATCGCTTCCTGCGCGAGCAGCTCGTCCAGGCAGCCGCGGGTCTTACCGATTAGACCGCGATCGACGGGCCCTGGTCGATGGCCTGGTTCGCCTGAGCATCGGCCGCGGAGTTTTGCTCGCGCGGTACATGCTTCACGTCGAAGCGGCGGAACTTCTGCAGCTTCTCCCGCGCCTGGTGATAGAGCGCCTGCAAACGTTCTTCTTTGACGCGGTAGGTGCCGTTGATCTGCTTCACGAGCAGCTCGCTGTCGCTGCGCAGATAGACCTCGTTGGCGCCGGTCTCGAGGCAGGCGTGCAGTCCGCGGATCACCGCTTCGTATTCGGCTTCGTTGTTGGTGCGGCGGCCGAGGAAGGCTCCGCCTTTGCCCAGCGTCTCGCCGGACTCGTCCGTGATCACCCAGCCAGCGCCGGCTGGGCCGGGATTGCCGCGCGAGGCGCCGTCGGTGAAGAGGACGACGCGGTTCGCCGCCTTCTTGGGCTCGTTCTTAGCCGCCACGGTGGCCGCCGCCAGGTTCGTCCGCTTTGGCGGAACGCCGGTGACTTCCGCCACGAAAGCCCGCAAGATCGAGCGCAGCCGCTCTTCGGTCACACCCGAGAACTCGTCACGCGACAGAGTCAGCGACTCGTGATCAGCGATGAAAGTGATGAGCTCGAGCGGATCCGGATCGCGGCGGCGGCGTGACGACATGGCGGGTCGCCTTTTTTGGCTAGCTCGCCGGCGCGGCGGCGGTGCCACCGGTGGCGAGGAGTTTGTCCCAGAAGATGATGCGCTGGCAGCTGGGGCACTGCTCGACGGTTTGGCCGCGTTGCAGGATGTTGAAGAGCTGTGGCGGGATCCGCATGTTGCAGCCCTGGCACAAGCCACCGATCACCGGGACGATGCCGATGCCCAAGCGCTTGGCCCGGATCGAGTCGTACTTGGCGAGCAGCGGCCGCGGAATCTTGGGGAGCAGCTCGTCGCGGCGCTGAGTCTCGCTCGTGAGCTTTTCCTTCACCGCGTTGACGTCGGTGTCGACCTTGGTGCGCTCGCTGGTGGCTTCGCCTTCTTGCGAGGACACCTGCGTCTGCATGTCGCCGAGCTTCTTCTCGAGCTCGGCCTGGCGCTTCTTGAGCTCCTGCACCTTCTCTTCGGCTTCGCGGTTCTGCCTCTTGCCGCCCTCGATCTCGCGGGAGAGTGCCAGGTACTCACGTTGGTTGCGGATCTCGGCGAGGCGCGATTCCCACTTCTTGTGCTTCTGGTTCTCCATCACGACGCTGTCTTCGAGAGTTTTGATCTCGCGAAGGAGCGCGTCGCGCTCGAGACGGGTCTTGTCGACTTCGTGCTTCAGGTCGCCGGTCTGGGACTCGAGTCGGCGGAGGTCTTTGGGAATCTCGTCGAGACGTTTCTGCACGTCGCGGATACCGAGATCGATCTTTTGAATTTCGTACAAGTCGAGCATCTGCTGAAGCACGCCGAGAAACCCTCCGGACGTCGAATGGGCCCACCAGGGATCGAACCTGGGACCTATCGGTTATGAGCCGACGGCTCTACCGCTGAGCTATGGGCCCAGTTTCAGGCCGCCCCGCCTCTAACACCTTGGTCAAGCTCCCGCAACGGAGGGCCGTAACGTAGAAGGCACATTCGTGTAAAAAGGCACCAATGGCCAAACCAGCGCGACTCGCGGACGGCTTGCGGCTTCACGACGACGGCGTCGTGCGCTGCTTCTGGTGCTCGGACGACCCGATCTATCGGCGCTACCACGACGACGAGTGGGGCACGGCCGTGCACTCCGACACACGACTGTTCGAGAAGCTGTGCCTCGAGGGTTTTCAGTCCGGCCTCTCGTGGTTCACCATCCTCAAGAAACGCGACAACTTCCGCGGAGCCTTCGCCGGCTTCGATCCCAAGAAGGTGGCGGCGTTCGGCGCGAGGGACGTCAAGCGCTTGCTGGGCGACGCCGGCATCGTCCGCCATCGCGGTAAGATCGAGTCGACTATCAACAACGCGCGGCGCTTGCTCGAGCACTTTCCCAAGCAGGGCGACTTCGACACCTTCGTCTGGAGCTTCAGGCCGGCGGCGCGCGGCCGGCGCTGGACCTTGAAGGAGCTACGCAACAACACGACGAGCGAGGAGTCCAAGCGCTTGTCCAAGGAGCTCAAGAAACGCGGTTTCAGCTTCGTCGGGCCGACGACCGCTTACGCCTTCATGCAGGCCATGGGGATGGTCGACGACCACGTCCAGGGCTGCCCGGCGGGCCTTTGACCCTGATAAAGTGTCAGGTCTTTTCCGCTCGTATCCGTGAAACGGCCTGATTTCCCTGGCAAAATGCCAAGGTGACACAAACCGCGTACGGCACGGCAGACAACTCGTGGCCCCCGGGCTCGATAACTCCGGCAGTTCAATGAAGAGCCTCGGAACTGTGCAGAGATGAGCGTCGAAGGCGTAGGCGGCAAAGCCGCTGCGGTGTCCTTTCCGATCGCTCCCGCGACGGCTCCGGCGGCTCTGCAGGAAAATGCGTCGCCCGCGGTCAAACCCGCGCGCCGGCGATCGTTCGATCGCGTCCGCTCCGCGCCTCTGCCGCCACCATTCGTGGTCACGCCGGCCCACGCCGCGATTCACGCCGGCATCGCGGTGCTGCTGCACACCGGCCGCATCGCCGCTTTCGCCCCCGGCGGTCGCAAGGGCTCGCAGGCGAACGCGGATATCGTCGAGCACGAAGAGACACCAGTCGAGCTCGCGCACGATGATCCTGATCGTCTTTCGGCGCTGCGCGATCGGCTCTCGCAGCTGCCGCCCGCGGAAGTCACCCGCCTCCGAGAGCTAGCAGAACGCGCGAGAGACAGTGGCTACGGTTTCGTCGTCGAGCCGCTGGAGCTTCCGGCCCCGCCTGGGCCGCAGCCAGAGACTCATCTGCGTTTGAGCGCTGGCGCTGTCGACGGTGCGCTCGCGCGCCATGGACGCATTTACGTGGGCTCGCTCACCAGCATCCCGAAGCCGCCGCCCGCGCAAGGCAACTATCAAGTCGTCGATGCCAGCTCCGCTGAAGCGATCATCTCGTACGAAGCGCTGCGCTCGTACTTGAACCTGTTTCGCTAGAGCGCCGGGTCGCGCTCGCGTGTGCGTGCGACCACAGCAGGAAGCCCCGTCGGCACTGACGAATGTGTGACCGGTTCGTCGGCGCCCGCGATAACTGGGGCCATGACTGGTCCAGGCCCGATCGTGCGCACGCAGAGCCACACGTCGTCGCTAGCGTCGGACCTGTCGCCCGTCGTGCCGGTGAGCGAAGCCAAGGTTCCAGCGGTCGTCGTGAACAGTCCTCGGCGCGTCTCCAAGCGCCTGCGACGCCTCGTCCGTCCTTACTGGATCGCCACTGGCATCGCCTGCGCGGCCCTCGGCGGTAGCTTCACCCTCGCGCTCGAGGCCGGCGTGCTCGCCTCGGCGCCGAGCGAGAAGGCGGTCAAAGTCGCGACGGCCAAGGCGACCAAGGCGGAACGCGACGCGCATCTGGCGGCGGTGCGCTCGGCGTACGAACGCGTCTCGATCAGCGATATGCGGGCGATGAAGCAACAGGCGGACGCGGCCCGGAAAAACCTCGACATCATGTTCGCCATCGAGCCGCTGCCGTTATCGGCGCCGCCCGACGAAGCAAAGCTGGACCGGTATAAGGTCCTCGACTCCGAGGCCATCGCGCGAACCCTCGCGTTGCACGGTCGCGTCTACGCCGGCATCGTGCGCACTGGCCCGGTGATCGAGCAATCGTCCGCGAAAGCAATCACGTCGATCGACGAGCTCCAGCGCTATCTCGCTGAGGTCGGACGATGACGAGCACCAGCACGGTTTCGCGTGCCCAAGGCAACCCGCCGTCCACGGCGTTCGACGTTGGCGTCCCCCAGATGGTCGCCGATAGCAGCGACCGCGTTCCCGCGACCGTCGCCGCCCCGAAGGCGCGTCCCAGCAAGGGGAAGCGGCTCTTGCGCCTCGCCCTGCCTTATTGCCTCGCGGCGGGTGTTGCCGGCGCTCTCATCGGCACGAGCGGTGTCGCGCTAGTCATCGAAGGCGTGGAGAGCAGCCGCGCGTACGGCGAGAGCGCGGATTCCCGGCGCACACGTGCGAAGAGTCTCCCGGAGATTCAAGCGGCCTACGGTAAACTCTCGTTCGACGAGGTGCGGACCATGCGGCGGCAAATCGACGCCGCGAAGAAGGCCGGCATCGGTTTCGCAATCGCGCCGGTGCCGATCTCCGAGAAGATCGACAACGTCAGACGCCATTGGCGCTTGGACGCCGACGAGGTCGCGTACACCCTCGCCGTGCATGGTCGCATCTACGCTGGCATGCTCGATTCGAGCCGTGGCTACAATCGCCCGCTCGTCGAGGCGCCGTCCGCTAAGGCGATCACCTCGTTCACCGAGCTGCAGAGCTACCTCGCGCAGTTCCGCTGATCGCCTAGGCGACTTTGACTTTGAAGACGATGGTCTCGGCCGCCTTCGCTTCCCAAGGACGCTTGAGGCCGATGGTAACCTCGTAGCTCACGCCCGCCTGAATGAGCGGACCACCGATCGCCCACGTGAAGGTGGTGCTGCCTTTGCTGCCGCCCGCCTTGCGGTCGCCACCGGAGTTTTCAACCGTCGGCTGACCAAGCTCGCGCGGCACCGAGCTCACGCCCCATTTGTAGCCGTTGGCCGGCTGTTTCGGCAGCTCGACCACCAGCTTGTTGCCGAACGCGACCGTGACGGTCGTGCCGTTGATTTTTTGGCCATCGACGACGACCGTGATCGGTCGAGGGCAGATGACGGGACCCGAGGGAGCAGAAGCAGGAGTACGCGACGATTCCATGACGAACCTCAATTGCGGCGGTTAGGCGGGCAATATCGGTCGCGTGGTTAACGCGGGTGCCGAGGTGTAACCCGACGTGATGTCAGGACACGCGGTCGCGCTTGGGAACGTTGTAGCCAAGCGCCAAGCCGTCCTTGCGCGACTCGCTCGCGCCTTCGTAACCGTCGGGCGTCGCCTTCACGATCTGGCAGCCACCGAAGTAGCCGCCAGCGGGTTGAACCTTGTGGCCGCGCGCCGCGAGACCCTCGCGGATGTAGTCGGGCACGCCCTGCTCGAGAAAGAGCACGCCGCCGGTCTTCATCTCGGGACCGGTCGGCTCGGAGGACCCCTCGTGCTGGAAACGCGGCCGGTCGCTCGCGACCTGGATGTCGTCGCCGAAGAGGAGGTGATTGACGAGCACCTGCATGTGACCGAGCGGCTGCATGTTGCCGCCCATGACGCCGAAAGACATCAGCGGCTTGCCATCCTTGGTCACGAAGCCAGGCATGATGGTGTTGAAGGGGCGCTTACCGGGCACGAGTGAGTTGGGGTGGCCGGGCTTCAAGTTGAAGAGCGCGCCGCGATTCTGGATGCCAAACCCGCCCACCACGTTGCCGCTGCCGAACGGCATGAAGTTGCTCTGGATGAGCGACACCATGTTGCCGTCTTTATCGGCGACGGAGAGGTACGTCGTGTCTCCGCGATCGAGGACAGGGTCGCCCTCATAGCGGTCGGCGGCCTTGTCGAGATCGATGCGCGCGGCTTGCTTCTTCGCGTACTCCTTCGAGACCAGCGTGGCGATTGGGATCTTCGCGAAGTCGGGATCGGCGTAGTGACGCGCGCGATCTTCGAAGGCGAGCTTCTTCGCTTCGATGAGGATGTGCCAGTAGAGCGGCGAGTCGCGGCCGATGCTCTTCAAGTCGAAGCACTCGAGGATGTTGAGCATCTGCAAGGCGACGACGCCCTGACAGTTGGGCGGGAGCTGCCACACCGTGGTGCCGCCGAAGGTGCTACCGACGGGCTCGACCCACTCGGCATGCTCGCGATCGAAGTCGGCGAGCGAAAAGAAGCCGGAGACTTTGCCTGCGACCGCGACGATGTCGCGAGCGATCTGACCTTTGTAGAAGGCATCGCGACCGCCTTCCGCAACCAGACGCAGGGACTTCGCGAGCTCGGGATTGCGAAAGATCTGACCGGGCTTCGGCAGCTTGCCGTTCGGCAGGAAGGTCTCGGCGAAACCGTGGTGATCCTTCACCTTGGGGAGCCAACCCGGCCAATCCCACTCCTTGGCCACGACCGGCGCCACGGGAACCCCGTCTTCGGCGGCCGCGATAGCGGGCTTGAAGAGCTCGGCCCAGTCGAGCTTGCCGAAACGCTGGTGCAGCTTTGCCCACCCATCGACGGCGCCGGGAACGGACATCGACGCGGGGCCGGCGATGGGGATAGTACCGTCGGGACCCGGCTGTACCTTATCGGCTGTAAGCTTTAGCGGACTGCGACCTGAGGCATTCAAGCCGTAGAGGCGCTTCGCCTTGTTGTCCCAGACGATGGCGAAGAGGTCGCCGCCCATGCCGCACATGCCGGGCTCCATCACTCCAAGAGCGATGTTGGTGGCGAGCGCCGCGTCGATGGCCGAGCCACCCTTCTTGAGTATGTCGACGCCGATTTGCACGGCCTGCGGGTGCGAGGCCGCGACCATGCCGCCGGTCGCGTAGACGACCGAGCGCTTGTGCACCATGGTCGGCGCCATCTCGAAGAGCCTTGGCGCTTCCATGCCGTCGGTCGCGGTGAAACCAACTCGCCGCATCGGCGGCTTCGCCGGCCCACCCGAGGTCGAAACGTCGACCGCGCGGGCTGCCTTCGAGGTTACCTGCCCAACAACACCATCACCGTGCGAGTCGATACGCGCCATGCAGGGGGGGTGTATCGAGTCGGCACGCGGCGTGTTGCCGCCATGTCACCACGAATTCGAGTGCAGCGCTGGCACCGCACGACTTTTCGCGGACCTGGGAAACCCCTAGCCGCCGTCCACGAAGGCCTTGAGCCGCTTGCTGCGCGACGGATGGCGCAGCTTGCGCAGCGCCTTGGCCTCGATCTGACGGATACGCTCGCGGGTAACCTCGAAGTCCTGACCAACCTCTTCCAAGGTGTGGTCCGACTTCTCGCCGATGCCGAAGCGCATGCGAAGAACCTTCTCTTCGCGCGGCGTCAGCGTCGCGAGCACCTTGCGGGTCTGCTCGGCGAGGTTCGACGAGATGACCGCGTCGGCGGGATTGATGACCGCCTTGTCCTCGATGAAGTCGCCCAGGTGCGAGTCTTCCTCTTCACCGATCGGCGTCTCGAGCGAGATGGGCTCCTTGGCGATCTTCAGGACCTTGCGGACCTTGTCGATCGGCAGCTCCATCTTGGCGGCGATCTCTTCGGGCGTCGGCTCGCGACCGAGCTCCTGCACCAAATAACGGCTGGTGCGGATGAGCTTGTTGATGGTCTCGATCATGTGCACCGGAATACGGATGGTGCGGGCCTGGTCCGCGATAGCGCGCGTGATGGCCTGACGGATCCACCAGGTGGCGTAGGTCGAGAACTTGTAGCCGCGGCGGTACTCGAACTTGTCGACCGCCTTCATCAAACCGATGTTGCCTTCCTGGATGAGATCCAGGAACTGCAGGCCGCGGTTCGTGTACTTCTTGGCGATGCTGACGACGAGGCGCAGGTTCGCTTCGACCAGCTCGTCTTTGGCGCGCTCGGCTTTGCGCTCGCCGCGCACGATGGCGTCGTAGGTGCCGCGCAGCTCGTCGATCGGGACGTGCGCTTCTTCCTCGATGCGCTCGACTTTGCGCTTGGCGGACGAGAGCACGCGCTCGGTCTCGTTGAGCTCTTCGACGCCGACGTGAAGCTGCTTGGCGATGCGCTTCTCGTCCTTCGGCGTCTTCTTGGCTTCGCGCAGCAGGCGCTTGAGCTCTTTGCCGTCGACGCCCATGGTGCGCTCGACGCCGCGAACTTCGTTCTCCGCCTTCTCGACCCGGCGAATGAGCGACTTCAAACGCAGAACGATACGGTCGATCTGCTTCTTCGAGAGCTTCACCTCTTCGAGCGCGGTCTGCATCTCGCCGAGGTTCTTGTCGAGCTGCGCCTGCGCCTTGACGCGCGCCTTGTCGGCCTCGGGCTTGTCGATGATCTGGTCGACGAGCTTGAGGTTATGCTCGTGGTGCTTGGTGATCTTGTCGATGCTGCGCAGGATGCGCTGCTTGCGTGAGTCCTCGACCGCAATGTCGGCCGACTCTTCGTCGTAGTCGCGGACGACGTCGCGGACGCGCACCTTGTCGTTGGTCAGGCGATTGCCGAGATCGATGATCTCCTGAATGGCGATGCTCGAGCTGATGACGACGCCGAGCACTTCCTTCTCACCCTCTTCGATGCGCTTGGCGATTTCGACTTCGCCTTCGCGGGTGAGGAGCGGCACCGAGCCCATCTTGCGCAGGTACATGCGCACCGGGTCGCTGGACTTGACGTTGGCTTCGTCGTCGGTGGCCTTGGCCTTAGAGGCCTTCTTGACCGCGGCACGCTGCGTCTGGGGCTTACCCTTGTCGACGACCTCGACCTCCGCTTTAGCGAAGAGCTCGAGGACTTCGTCGAGCTGGTCCGAGGACATGGCCTCGTCCGGAAGGGCGTCATTCACCTCGTCCATGGTGACGAAGCCGCGCGACTTGGCCTTGGAGAGGAGACCTTTGATCTCCTTGCGATCGACGAGCTTGCCGCTCGGGGACGGGGCCGACTCGAAGAGGCCCTCGGAGTCGTCGGCGAACGTACTGCCGCCTTGCTCGGTGTTGCTCACGTCTCTGCCTGCATCACTGCCGCGACCCGAGGCGCCTTTGCCCTTACCACGGGCAGACTTGCCACCGGCTTTGGGGGTGTCGCTGTCAGCGGCGATATCATCGTCGTTGGCCGCTCGCGCGTTGTGCAGCTTTTTCGCCGCCTTGGCAGGCGCAGCGGGCTTGCCCTTGGCTGCGCGCTTCTCGGGCGCTGGCTTGGCGACGCTCTTGCCTTTGCTGCTGACCGGCTTCTTTGCTGCCATCGTTGTCACGAGCCTTTGGCGCACCTCTACGGCGCGCGCTTTCGGACATGAAAATTGGGGCCCGCACGTATCACAGCGGGTGCGCCGCTGCCTACGTCGTACGTGCTGTTTCGGCGATCAATCGCGCGGTTTTAGCTCGCGCTGGCGCAACGTCAAGTCTCTGCGCTGGATTTCCAGCTCGCTCGTCGACTCTCCGCGCGCTTCGGCTTCCCGAATCGCCTCTTCTATTGCGTGCTTGCGGCCGCGGGCGGCACGCCGCTCGAAATTCCGCAGAACGTCGCCAAATGTACGCTGAGCCCGATCCTCCAGGTTCGAATCATCGTTCACGGGCGCCCCGTTAAGCACCGTGAGTGCTTTCTCGGCCTGCTTGACCCAACGGGAAGCGACCCCATGCCGGGTCAGAATCTCGTGGGCGGGGTCGGCCGAGCTGCTGAGCGCCTCTATGATGGGCAGCAGCGGCGCGGATGCAAAGGTGGAAAGCTCGGAAAGCCGGTTGCGCAGCGACGGGTAAATGAGCAGCTCGGTGATGGCGCGCAGCTCGTCGTCCGTCGGCTGCGGCGCAGGCTTGGGCCTTTCGGTCGGCAGCGGCCCGTCGGTCATCGGCTCTCGGCTATCGCCTGTCGGCTCCCGGCCATCGGCCGTCGGTGAGCGACCGTCAGCTCTCGGTCCTCGGCCGTCGGGCGGCCGCTGGGCTCGCTGGCTCCTGCGGTCTTCCTGCTCCTGAGCCGCCATTCTCCGCTCGAGCTGTGACTGCTCGATACCGACCTTGTTGGCGAGCTGTGCGAGATAAAGGTCGCGCTCGAGACTCGGCCCGAGCGCCTTGAAAAGTGGCCAAAGGGCGAGCGCGGCGCGCGCCTTGTCTTCGACGCCCATGGCGGCGTTGGCGAAGGCGCGATCGATGAAGTGCTCGACCGCGGGCTTGGCGTTGTTGACGTAGTGACCGAGGGTCTTGGCGCCGCTCTTGCGCACGACGCTGTCGGGGTCATCACCCGCGGGCAGCGGAGCAATGAGCGTCTTCAAGCCGGCCGCGATGCACTTCTCGGCGGCCTCCTTGCTCGCACGCTCACCGGCCGCATCGCTGTCGAGCAAGATGATGGCGTCGTTCGCGAGACGCTTGACGAGGCTCGCATGCTCAGAGGTGAAGGCGGTGCCGAGCGCCGCAACAGCATCGTCGATGCCGGCGCGCTGGCACGCGAGGACGTCGGTGTAACCCTCGCAGATGGTGACACGCTTGAGCCGCCGCACCGCCGGCTGCGCCACATCCCAACCGTAGAGGAGCGTCCGCTTGCTGAAGAGCGGG
The DNA here is from genome assembly GCA_041288095.1 of Myxococcota bacterium. Classification (GTDB taxonomy): domain Bacteria; phylum Myxococcota; class XYA12-FULL-58-9; order XYA12-FULL-58-9; family JALHOP01; genus JALHOP01. The sequence goes on along the minus strand of JBGGMJ010000099.1, from coordinate 11,282 downwards.
CTCTCGCGCGTGTTCACGTACTTCGGGCGCGTGCGCTCGCCGTCGATCTTGGTGTCGCCGAGCCAGCGGCCGCCGAAACCAGCGATGCGCCCATTCTGGTCGACGATCGGGAAAATGAGCCGCTCGTCGAAGAGGCAGCGGTCGCCTTGATCGTTGAGCAAGCCGGCGGCCTTGGCGCCGTCGAACGCCACCTTCTTGGCCTGAAGAAAAGCGAGGAGCTTCCCGGGAGCGGCGCCGAAGCCCAAGCCCCGCTCGCGCGCTTGCTCCTCGGGGATGCCGCGGTCCTCGAGGTACTTGCGCGCGACCACGCCGTCCTTGGCCCAGAGCTCGTGCTGGAAGAACGCCAGGGCGTAGCGATTGACCTCGGCCACGCCTTTTTCGAGCGAGCGCTTCTTGGCCTCGGCCGGCGACTCGGGCTCGAGCTCGACGCCAACCTCCTTCGCCAACCAGCGCGCCGCGGAGATGAAGTCGAGCCCCTGCATCTGCTCGACGAAGCTGAAGACGTCGCCGCGGGCATGGCAGCCGAAGCAATAAAAGAGGCCCTTGTCGGCCGAGACCGAAAAGCTCGGGCTCTTTTCGCCGTGAAAGGGGCAGAGGCCGGTGAAGCGCTGGCCCTGGCGCCGCAGCTGCACGTGAGCGCCGATGATGCGCACGATGTCGGCTCGGCTACGGATGGCCTCGATTTTGTCGGAGTCGATCACGGCGCGCCCATACTAGACGAAAAAACGCGTCTCAACATGACACACGCGCTGCCGGCCGATCGCGCGGGACCCGCTGAGGCGCGTTTTACGGGCTCCGGCGTTGGCACCGCGATTGCGAAGCTCCACCCCAGGAGGCTCGCATGAGCAGCATCACCGAGAAGCTGAAGGTCGTGAAAGAGGCGATCAGCGCCATCGAAAAGCAGTTCGGCAAGGGGTCGATCATGCGCATGGGGGAGCGCGAGACGCTCGAGCCGACGCTGGTGATCCCGTCGGGGAGCATCGGTGTCGATCTGGCGCTCGGGGTGGGCGGCTTCCCGCGCGGGCGCATCGTCGAGATCTTCGGGCCCGAGTCGTCGGGCAAAACGACGCTCGCCTTGCACGCCATCGCCGAGGCGCAGAAGACCGGCGGCATCTGCGCCTTCATCGACGCCGAGCATGCGTTCGACGTGCGCTACGCGCAGAAGCTCGGGGTCGACCTCGATCAGCTCCTGGTGTCGCAACCCGACAGCGGCGAGCAAGCGCTCGAGATCTGCGAAACGCTGGTGCGCTCCGGGTCGATCGACATCTTGGTGCTCGACTCGGTGGCGGCCCTGGTGCCGCGCGCCGAGATCGAAGGCGAGATGGGCGACGCACACATGGGCCTGCAGGCACGCTTGATGAGTCAGGCCATGCGCAAGCTCACCGGCGTCGCCAACAAGAGCCGCACCACGATGCTGTTCATCAACCAGCTGCGCCAGAAGATCGGCGTCGTCTTCGGCAACCCCGAGGTCACGACCGGCGGCAACGCGTTGAAGTTCTATGCCTCGGTGCGCGTCGAGGTGCGCCGCATGTCGCCGATCAAGGACGGCGAGAAGGTCATCGGCAACCGTACGCGCGTGAAGGTGGTGAAGAACAAGCTCGCGCCGCCATTCCGCGAGGTGGAGCTCGACGTCTTGTATGGCCGGGGTTTCTGGGCGCCGGGCGACCTCGTCGACCAGGGGCTCGAGAGCGGTGTGCTAACGCGGACGGGGGCGTGGATTGCCCATGGCGAAAAGCAGCTCGGCCAGGGTCGCGAGCGTACGGCGTTGGCGATCGAGGCCGACGCCAAGCTCGCTGCGACGCTGCGGCAGGAGATCCTCGAGAAGAGCAAGGGAGCAGAGCTGAAGAAAGCGGCATAGGTCGCGGCCTCGTGATAGGTCGGGTGCGTGGACGCGCCACGCACGCCAGCTGCCTTCGTCGAGCCCAAGGTCGCCTTGCAGCTCACGCTCGTGGTGCTGCTGACGTTGACGGTCGTGAAACCGATCGCGGGAATTCCTTTTCTCGGGGTCGCGGCCGCAACGGCGGCGGCGGTGCTGCAGCTCTATTTGCCGATCCGCCGCGCCGAGAAGAACGGCGGCGACGTCACCTGGGTCGGTCTGCACCTAGCGGCGTGGCGACGCGATGTCGTGCACGTATTACTGTTCGCGGCCGCGATCCTACCATTGTATGCTATAGCATATCACCTATTGGTGACCCGCGCGCACGGAGTGCTCGACCTCTTTGGTCTGCACGAGCTCGCGCGGCATGTGCCCGCCAAGGTGTTCGCGTGGCGATGGCCAGCCGACACGGCGGCGCTCATGGCCGGCGCTTGGTGGCTCACCCAGACCGTGGCCACCCATCTGATCGGCGTCGCCCTGCCCGAGGAGACCTTCTACCGCGGCTACCTGCAGCCCCAGCTCGAGCACCTTTATCCGCCCAAGGCGCGGATCTTCGGCGTGCCCTTGGGCAAGGCGGCCGTCATTGCCTGCCTGCTCTTCGCCCTGGGCCATTACCTCGGTGAATGGAACCCCTTGCGGCTAGGACCTTTTTTCCCGGCTCTCGCGTTTGCCTGGCTTCGCAACGCCACCGGGTCGGTTTTCGGCTCGATCTGTTTCCACGCACTCTGCAACGTTTTTGGCGCCGTGCTCTATACGCTGTACCAATAGGGCAGAACTGTTTCGATTCGGGCGGCCACCGCGCTCCGACGTTATGTCGCGTCGGAGTGGGCGTGGGTGCTATGCGTGGAGATATGAGCGAGGCCACTGCGGCGCTGACGCGAAGTTACCCGGCAGGCACCGTGCTCTTCGAGGAGTACGACCCGGGTTCGCGCATGTACGTCATTCGCCGCGGCAAGGTGAAAATCGCGCGGCACAACGGCGAGCACGAAATCGTTCTCGCGGTGCTCGGGCCCGGCGAGTTCTTCGGTGAGATGGCGCTGCTCGAGAATCTCCCCCGCTCCGCGACCGCGACGGTGGTCGAGGAAGCCGATCTCGTCGAGGTCGACCTGCGCACCTTCGAAGAGATGGTGCGCGGCAACGTCGAGATCGCCGTCCGCATCATGCGCAAGCTCGCCTCGCGCGTGCGCGAGCTCGATCGACGCCTGCAGCACTTGTTGCTCGAGAGCGGCGTCGGCCGCGCCGTCGAAGTGCTGCGCTGGCTGCTGCCCAACGGCGTCGCCGCCGGCGAGTACATCCGCCTGTCAGCAAACACGACGCTCGTCGACATCGCGGCACACGCCGGCATCTCGTCGACGGAAGCCCGCGAGGTCGTCGCCCGGCTCGAGCGCGCGGGTATCATCCGCATCGAAGGCGCCGACGTCCTCGTCGCGGGGCTCAAGACGCTCGACGACTACAGCACTTTCCTCGACCTCAAACGCAAGTATGACCCTGAGCCCGGCAGTCAGCGTGAAGCTCCGAAGGAGCAGCCGACTCAACAACAAGCGCTCAAGCGCCTGCTCAAGGCACTGCACATCTCGGTTCGTGACCTGAAACACAACGAGGCCGCGCTCGCCGCTCAGTACAACCAGTACCAACAGCTCAAGCGCAGGTTTCACGACCAGGACGATTGATGGTCATCGATTGCCAAGTCTGCGGTGCTCAACAACGAATCGACGACGATCGCGTCGCCGCTTCCGGCGGGACGGTCACTTGCCGCAGCTGCGGAGCGACCATCAAGCTCGGCGCGGCTGCTCTGACGCGCGACGATGACGACATGCCGACCCTCGTCGGCGGTCCGCCGATGCCACGGCCGCGGCCCGCGCCCGGCCCCATCCCGCTCGCCGGCAGCGAAGGGCTCGGGGTGCCCGTGCCCGACTTCGATCTCGACTCGCTGGCCGTGGGCAGCGCCCTACCGCCGGCCCCGGAAACGAACGTATTCAGCGAGAAGACCAGCCCCATCAATCGCAGGCCATCCGTTAAAGCGGACGAGGAGCCGATTCCGTTGCTCGACGGCGACGACTTGCTCGACGCCGCCGAAGACGCCGAAACGGCGCCCAGCATCGCGCTCGCGGATATCGCGAGACCGACCTCGCCCAAGCCGGCCAGCGGCTTCAATTTCGCGACGCCGGTGCCGTTACCGTCCGCGGCCCCGGCACCCGCGCCGATGCCCGCTCCCCGTCCGCCCATGGCGGCGCCGCGACCGCCGGGCTCACCGCATGCCAGCGCGCCGATGCCGATCGCACCCACTCCGGTCGCGCCCGCGAAGACACCGAGCTTCCTCGAGGAGCTGCCGACCTTCAATCCGAACCAAGCGACACACGACGCTCCGACACGCTTCAACCGCAACTTCAACGACGACGATCTTCCCGGCATCGGCGACCGCACCGCGCCGGCGGCACCCGCGTTCACCGCGCCGCCGCCAGCGCCGGCGCCGAGCATCGACATGCCACCGCCGGCTCCGGACTTCGACTTGCCGCCGCCGCCGTCGTTCGGGTCCGCTGACGAGGACTTCCCGGCCGCCTACGAGTCGCCCTCGGACCTGCCGGCGCCCGCCGACCTCCCGCAGTGGGCACCCGTCGACACGACACAGGTGAGCCGCCCTCCGCCACCAGTGCTGAGCTTCGACAGCAGTGATCTACCCGAACCAGCATCGACCCCGGACGTCGACTTGCCGGTTTCGTACACGGGCACGCCGTACACCAGCAGCGGCTACGACGAGGTGAGCTTCGACAGCAAGGCGCCCGAGCTGCCGCCACCGCCGGGCGACTTCGACGAGCTGCCGCCCCTCGAGGGCATGGATGGGTTGCCGGGCGACTTGCCGCCGTTGCCACCCGACACGAGCGACGACTTCCCGCCACCGGCCCCGAGCGAGCCGATGGGCATCGAGCTCGACAGTGATCTGCCGACCCCGTCGGCGTATGGCGGCGGCATCGCCATGGAGCACGGCGTCGTCCTCAATGACGACTTGCCGACACCTTCGGTTGGCGACCACGGTAACGACACCATCGGCCTCGACCTACCGACGCCCCGGGCCGGCGAGCACGACTCGCAAGACAACGTACCGCAGCTCATGGACTCGCCCGTCCTCGAGACCATGACGGCGGCCGCGCTCGAGAGAGCCCAAGGTGGGGACGACACCGTCGTCGTACGCGACAAGCGCAAGAAATCGAGCGACGTCGACCGCGAAGCGCCGGCCAAGAAGAACCGGGCCCCGCTGATCGGAGCGCTCGCCGCGGTGCTGCTCGCGACCTTCGGCTTCGTGACCTACCAGTTCCCGGACGCCCTCCCTTTCCGAATGCCCTGGGCGAAAGACGGCGGCACGACGGTCGCGGACAATGACCGCCAACCAGACGGGTTGCCCGCCAAAACGGACGGCAAGCAGGGTGATAGGTCGGCGACAGCCGGTAGGGAGCCGCCGCCGGCGGCGCTGGTCGAGGAGCCGGCCGCGGCGGTGATACCGGAGCTCACGGCCGCCAACGTCAATCAGCTCGACTACGTCGCATTGCGCGAGGCCACCCAGCTCTTGGTGAGCAGCGGCAAAGGCGCGAACGGCGCCGGTAAGGAGCTCGCGCAGTGGGCGCGTTTCCGCTTGGCGCAGTTCTACGGCGACGCCAAGGCGCGTGACGAGCTCCTGGCGGATGCACCGGCGATGTCAGCGACCGCCGGCGAGCTGGCCGCCGCTACGGCGGTCGGCATGCACCTGCTGCAGAACAAGCCCGGCCTCGCCAAGAAGGGCGCGGAACGCCTCGTAGGCCCCGGCCCGGGCGCGGGCAACAAGGCGCGCTTCAAGGACTCGGTCGCGATGTTGACGGTGCTCGGCGCCGCCACGGACAAGCCACCGTTCAAGACAATCCAGGTCTATGACCGCGTGCTCGCGATCGACCCCAAGGCGATCGACGCGCGCGTCGGCAAGATCGTGGCGATGCTCTCGATCCCGAAGCCGCAACAACGGACACAAGCCCTGGGTCAAGCAGTGGCGCTGATCAGGAGCGAGCCCTCGGCCGCTCTTGCCGTGAAGCTCGGGCGCGCCGCCATCGCCGCCGACGGTGCATCCGCAATGGCGGACATCGCGGCGCCGTTGGCCAAGCTCGAGCAGACCAGCGACATTCCGGCATCGATGAGCCCCGCGTTCCTACGCTTGCTCGCGCACCGCGCCGCCATCGCCGGCAACTTCGCCCTCGCCAAACGCGCGGCGGAGCAGGTGCATGCGGCGGCGCCGGAGGATCCGGTGGCCACGATGAACGTCGCCCGACTCACCGCCGCGGGTGGTGGTGATCCGACGACCGTGCTCACCGAGACGCGCAGTCGCATCCGTGACGTCGAAGGCAAGGCCGGGCTCGTCGACGAGCAAGTGAAGCTCGCCCTCTCGCGCCGTGACGTCGCCGGTGCGCGCAAGGCGCTCGCCCTCGCCGGCGATCTGGCGCCGCGTCCCTCCATGCCCTTCGTGAAGCTGGGCGAGGGTCGCATCGCCCTCGCCGAGGGCAAAAACGAGCTCGCGGTGAAGAACGCGAACATGGCGGCGAAGGCGCGGCCCAAAACCTTCGAAGCTCGCCTGCTCGCCATCAGCGCCGGCAAGCTGCCGCCACCAGCCGAGCTTGCCCAGCTCACGGCTCTCGCGAAGGTCGCCAATAACGCCGATGTCGACGCTCGCCTCGCCAAGGCCATGGCCGACCGTACGAACCACGGTGGCGCCGCCGAGCTCTACGCCCGCGCCCTCTGGCGCGATCCGATCGTCACGGACCCGGTCGGCACCGCGCTCGCCATGGCGGACGCCTTCGATCGCTCCGGCAACGCTGAAGGAGCCGAGACCGTGCTCGCCGGCCTGCGCGTGAACGTCCCCGAGGACGAGCGCCTGGGTGCCGCCCTGCTCGCCCACGCCAAGCGCCACGGCAAAGGCGCTCTCGCCGTCGATTACTTCCAGTCCGCGAGCGACAGGAGCCCGAAGGATGTCGGCATGAAGCTGCAGCTCGCTCGCGCCTTGGTCGAAGCGGGCCGGGCCAGTGAAGCGCAGACGCTGCTCGAGGGCGTGGCGCATACGCCGGAGGGCGCTCAGTCGCCGGAAGTGCTGCGCGAGCTCGCCCGCGCATGGATGAGTCGCGACACAGTGAAAGCGCGCACCTATGCGACGGACTCGATCCGCCTCAAGCCGGACGCGCAGGCCTACGCTCTGCTCGGTGAGATCGAAGAGAGCAACTCGAAGCTCGACGACGCGATGGACGCCTACCGCAAGGCCATCAAGCTCGACAGCGGGCTCGTCGATGCGCGCGTCCGCCTGGCGCGGGCGCAGGTGCAGCGTGGCCAGTGGCAGGACGCGGCGACGCAGCTCCGTGACATCGTCCAGCACGATCCGACGAACGTCATGGCCATGGAGCTCTTGGGGGACGCCATGCGTGACATCGGCAAGCCCCGCGAGGCGCTGCTTTGGTACAAGAAGGCGCTCGACGTCACACCCGATTCGGCGACCCTGATGATGAAGTTCGCCCGCCTGCAGCTCCAGGACCTCGCGGCGGTGCAGCCCGCGGTGAAGAGCTTCCGCCAGATCCTGCAAGTCCATCCGGAGCTCGCCGAGGCGCATTACTACCTCGGTTACGCCCTGAAGGACCTGGGACGCACGGGCGAAGCGAGGAGCGAGCTCGAGCAATACCTGAAGGCGAAACCGGACGGCGAGTTCGCCACCGAAGTGAAAAACGACCTCCAGGACCTTGCGAGCCAGTAAGGGGCTTGCGAAAACCGGCGCGATGCTCGACCACCGCGCCTTCCTCACCGATTTCGACGCTGTCATTCAGCGCCTCACGAGCCGGGGCGTCGACAGCGACACCGTCACCGCCTTGGCGGAGGCCGCGACGACGCGCTCGCAGGCCATCAAGAAAACCGAAACCCTGCGCGCCGAGCAGAACAAGGCGAGCCAGGACGTGCAGAAGCTCCGCGAAAGCGATCCGCCCGCGTTCGCCGCGGCGCGCGAGCGGCTGAAGACACTCAAGGACGACATCAAGGCCAACGAAGACGCGATGGTCGCCGCCGAGGCGAAGCTCGAGGACATGATGCTGCGTCTGCCGAATTTGCCGGACGCGAGCGTCCCGGTCGGCAAGGATGAGCATGCGAACCGCCTCGAGCGCACCGTCGGCGAGCCGACGAAGCTCGCGTTCCCGGCCAAGCAGCACTTCGAGATCGCCGAGGCCCTGGGGCTCGTCAGCTTCGAGCAAGCGGCGAAGATCTCCGGTGCGCGCTTCGCGGTCTACCGCGGCGCCGGCGCCCGCCTCGAGCGCGCGCTCATCACCTTCATGCTCGATCTCGCGCGCGACCACGGCTACCTCGAGATCCAACCGCCGCTCTTGGTGCGCCGCGACGCCATGGTGGGCTCGGGCCAGTATCCGAAGTTCGAAGGCGAGTCGTTCGAGACCTTGGACCACGAGTACACGCTCATCCCGACCTCCGAAGTGCCGCTGGTCAATCTGCACCGCGAAGAGATCCTCGAGGAGACCGAGCTGCCCCTGCGCTACACGGCGTACACACCTTGCTTCCGTCGCGAAGCCGGCGCCGCGGGCAAGGACACGCGCGGACTCATCCGCCAGCACCAGTTCAACAAGGTCGAGCTGGTCGCATACGTGAAACCCGAAGACAGCACCGCCGAGCTCGAGCGACTCACGGGCCACGCCGAAGAAGTGCTCAAGCGTCTCGACCTGCCGTATCGGGTGGTGAGCTTGTGCACCGGTGACCTCGGCTTTGCCGCCGCTAAAACGTACGACATCGAGGTCTGGCTGCCTGGTCAGAACGCCTACCGCGAGATTTCGAGCTGCTCGAACTGCCACGACTTCCAGGCACGTCGAGCCAAGATCCGCTACCGGCCCGAGGATGGCACCGGCAGCGCCAAGCCGAAGCTCGTGCACACGTTGAACGGTAGCGGCATCGCGGTCGGCCGCACCTTCGTCGCCATCCTCGAAAACGGACAGCGCCCGGACGGCTCGGTGGCAATCCCCAAGGCGTTGGTCCCCTACTTCGGCAGCGACGTGATCACCGGGGTATGATCGCCCTACTCGTCGCGAGCTTGCTCGCCCAGCCCGACACCACCGACGTAAGACCTCGTATCGCCCTCGCGCCCCTTCGCGCCGAAGGCACCGCCCCGGGAGTCGCCGAAGCGGTCGCTAGCGCGGTGGCGGAGAGGCTCAGCGCCCGCGGCGACTACGAGGTGATTACGGACACGGAGATCGCGCACCTCATGAAGCAGGAGGAGCAACGCCAGCTCGCAGGCTGCTCCAGCGAGAAGTGCATCGCCGACCTCGCGCGCATCGCCGACGCCAAGGAGTCGGTGAGTGGCTCGGTCAGCGCCGTAGGAGAACGCTTCATCGTCGCGCTGGTCCGCCTCGACTCCGCGAGCGGCGCCGTCCGCCGCCGCGTCCAACGCGAGACGCGCACCGCCGAGGAGCTCGTCGACGCCGCCGCTATCGCGGTCGATGCGCTTTGGGACGAGTCGTTGCCTGCGTCCGACTGCATCGACTGCGTCGCCATCGAAGGCAAGAACCTCATCGCCATCAAGATCGGCAACGACTTCCAGACGTTCTTCGAGAGCGGCCTCGACGTCTCGGTGCTCGCGCCCGGCTTCGATCTCGAATTCGCGCGTCACATCACACGAAATTTTTCGCTGACGTTCAGCGCCGGCCTCAGCTTCGGTAGGGGCGAAAACGAAGAGCAGGCGAGCGGCGAGGACAAGGTTCGCTTCCAGGTCGTGCCGCTCAATTTCGGGGTGCGCTACGACACCTGGCGACCGAGCAAGGCGACGCTCATATACACCGGGCTCGGCATCGGCTTGGGCCTGGTGCGCACGGCATTCCAGGGAGACAGCGATCTCGCCGCGGCGTTCTCGGCCGAGCTCAACGCGGGCATGTTGTACGCGTTCGCGCGGCGCTGGCGGTTCATCACGGAGCTCGGGTACGGGCTCACGACGAACACGCCCAGCGCGGTACGCGACAAACCGTTGAACGCATTGAAGTTGGCGATCGGTGCCGGCTTCGTCTTTTGAGCAGCGCGGCGCCGAGCTCTTCGAATTCGCGTCGCGTTTTGCGACACATGCTCGTGGTCACGGGCTGCGACGCCGCGTCGATGCGGTTTGGTCCCCTCGCGACTCGGCACGCCACTTGAAATGCTCACGTCCCGGAGGCGCGCATGCAGCAGGGTTCGTGGCGCACGGTTCTGGGTCTCGGGGTGGTCTCGGCGGTGGCATGCGGGAGTGCCCCCGCCGAGGCGGACGACGAAGCGAGTTATCGCATCCTCGCTTTCGTGAGCCCTACGGGTTCCGGCTCAGTGGCCTTCGTGCCGGACCGACCGGCCTACGCGGCCGGCGACCACGTCCTGCTGCGTGCGCAGCCCTCCAACGGCAATGCCTTTGTTCGCTATAGCGGAGGTTTATCGAGCGACAACGCCGAGACCAACGTGGTGATCGACGGCGACCTGACGCTGACGGCGCAGTTCGGCCCCGAAGGCGACGAGCCGTCCGACGCAGCCATGCTCGAGATCATCAACGACCTCCCCGGCGGCAAGGACGCTGACGGTAACTGGTCGCGCATGAACACCTTGGTGCGCCTCACCATCGATGCCACGGAGCTGCTCACCGAGGGCGATGCGTCGTGCGATCCCACGAGCATCGCGGTCGGCGGCACGCGCACCTTCGAGGTCGATGGGCCGGACTACGACCTCACCGTGCAGACCGGCGCCTGGGAATACGATCCCTTCTTCACCGGCTGCTGGGATCTCTACCTCACGGCTGTCCACGACTGCGGCGGCGGTTGCTGCGAAATGAAGCGGGCCTCGACGCGCGTAACCAGCCACACCGGCAAGAAAACCGTGCGTTTGAGCAGCCTGTTGCCGGCAAAGACATGGGAGGGGAGCGCGATGTGCGGCACCAACGACGTCGAATGACTTGATTGCCAGCGACGGACTGAAACCCGTATATCCTCCAGCCGTTCGGAGCAGTGGCCGAGTGGTTTAAGGCGTCGGTCTTGAAAACCGAAGTCGGCGAAAGTCGACCGGGGGTTCGAATCCCTCCTGCTCCGTGTTTTCGCAAGGCGAAAACACGGTTTATTGCCCCTTGTTCCGCGCTGACGCGCGGCGGGGCTGTCGGGTTCGCCTAAGAAAGGGCGAAGCCCGACTGCCAGCTTCCACCGCGCTTCGTTCGGGGGAGCGTTGCGGCTACGCGGCGGCTCGGGCGGAGTGCCGCCCTCCGCTTGCTATTGGGATCTTCGAACCGGCCGCGAGCGACACCACCGCGGCCCCATCCGAAGCGCCCATAGCAAGTGGAGGGCGGGCTGACCCCCGCCCGAACCGCCCGGGGCCGCAACCAACGTGCGGTCGGAGCTATGCGCTACTGGCATTC
>JBGGMJ010000098.1:0-20720 GCA_041288095.1 Myxococcota bacterium | reverse complement strand
GGTCGTTGACGTTGACGTTGCCCTCGTCGTCGCCGCTGAAGTCGATCTCACCTTCGTCGAAGCCCTGCATGACCTCGTCGTAGGAAGCCCCTTCGTTGCCGCTCTTGTAGCTGCGCTCGATGGCCTTGGCGATCTGCGTTTCGCTGGCGACGACGACCTCGACGTTGTAGCCGGTGAGGAACTTGACGTCGTCGATGGCGTAGATGTTCGAGGGGTCCGCCATCGCGATCACGAGCGACGAGCCACTACGGTGGACGGGAATGACCTGGTGCTTCTGCGCTACGTCCTCGTTGATGAGCTTGATGATCTCGGCGTCGATCTGGAAGTCGTCCAGGTTGATCGACGGCACGTGGTACTGCTTCGACAAGAAACTGAGCAGGTCGCCTTCGCCGATGAGACCGAGCTTGACGAGTGACGAACCGAGCCGTCCGCCGGAGCGTTTTTGCTCGTCCTGAGCGGCCTGAAGTTGTTTGACGCTGATGATGTTCTCGCGAACGAGCAGCTCACCGAGTCGTGCCATTTGAAATAGTCACCGCATGATTCAAGAAGGGGGCCAAAAGACGCTTAGGCACCCGAATGGTACCTGGGTCCGAAGTATTGTCCAACAACGGTGCGCCGGCGCCGAACGTTCAGCTCAAGATGCGCGCTCGATGCAAGATAGGTAGGTGTGGGCGGCCAACAACACCAACGCCCACATGCACACGATGACCACCTTGTAGCGCCGGTAGAAGGTCGGCTTCCCCGGGCGGGCTTCGAAAGGAGCCTCGTTGATCGCTTCCGCCGACGGCGCCGCGTAAGGATTCGTGGCGTCTCGGGCGGTCGAAACCGGTGCGCTGCCGGCGGGACGCGGGACACCCAGGCCATACGCGTGCGGCAGGATGCGCCGCGACTCCGCGAGCCAACGATCGGCGGCCTCGCGGTCTCCCCAGCGGGCGTGAGCCGTGGCAAGCGCCCACGCCGCGACGCCCCTCTGCAAGCGCGAGCTGCGTGTGAGCTTCGCATCGCCGAGGATCTCCGCCGCTTGGCGATCGTCATGGGCGAGCACCTTGCCCATGGCTTCGAGGAAAGCGAGCGAGCGCCCTAGCCTCGCGGCCCCGGGAATGATCCTCGGGATCTCCATCAACGGCATCATGGCGTCGCGCAAAGCGAGTGCCGCTGCGTGGTTGCCCCGCACGTGCTCCATCACCGCCAAAACGAAGTCATGATCACCGCGAATGAACGGCGGCTCCTTGTTCCAGGGATAGGCGGCGAGCATCTCCTGAGCGCGCTCGAAGTTACCGTAGATGACGTGGACCTGCGCCGTACCAGTGACGACGAGCGGCACGACCGCGCGACCCGGCATGTTGATGTAGTCGCCGAACAGAGTGCGCGCCGCGGCGTCCGCTGAAGCGCTCTGCATCGCTTGATCGACCTTGCCCTTGCGCCTGATGCGTCGCGCAACGACGACTCCGAGGCCCGCCGCGACGCCCACGCCGATTGGCCAAGCGCCGCCGAGACTGCCGGGCCAGTTCAAAAACGAGTAGGCCAAGATGCCAATGAGCAGCGCGTAGACGGCCAGCGCACGCAGCCACAGCGGGCGGAGGTAGCGGACGTTCTCGTCGCGAAACGTGCTCAATCGCGGACACCGCTCGTGAAGATGAGCAGCGGGCTCCACCAGTACTGCTCGTCGACGCTCCAGTAGATATCGACGCCGTGGAGCCGCGCCGGGTCGAGCGCCATCAAACGATACGGCTCGCCCGGAGTCGGCGGATTGTCGAAGCGAAGGTGGTAGCCGCGCGGGAGATCGGCTCGCTTGCGGTCGATGTAGGCCACAACGTCGCTGGCCACGTAACGAAAGACGTAGTCCGGCTTGGGTTCCGCGCCCGGCTTCCATGCCGGCGGCGACCAACTCGCGAGGTGCCAAGTGAGAGTCGCCTTCGGAGTCACGAACTCGAGCTGCAGGTGGGCACGTCGGTCCCACAGAGTGCGAAGGGGCCCGGTAACGGTGTCCGTCATGGCGTTACGCATCGCGAGCGGTAGTTGCTGCTCGATCATCACGCCGAGCACTTGCGCGAGGTGCGCTTCCTCGTAGCCCGGCAGGTTGTCGTCGACGAGCGGCGGCGGCGGCGAGCTCGCGGGGTCGAAGCGAACACGGTCGGTATCGACGGCAATGGTGTCCGCGTAAGCGGACCTCTCGACCACGATGTCCTTACCGCGCTCGACGACGATGGTGTCGCCCGGATTGATGACGTGCGACTTCTGCTCGGGCGCGATGTCCCGCAGGTCGGCGAGGAACTTCTCGCGGCTCGCCGGGAAGATGCGGTGGTTGAGCCACTCGCGGTCGGCCTCATGACGCTCGCCGGACGAGCCCGGTATCACCGTGCCGGCCTTCGCCATCAGCGCGGTCTCGAGCAGTCGGTCATAGCGGGCACGCGGAAACTCGTCTTCGCTCACCCACGACTCGGCGTACTCGAGCAGCGGCATGTAAGTGACGATCGCCACGTCGAGCGGGCGCTCGAGGAGCTTCGCCACTTCCACGCAGCTGCGCTGATCGACGATGGTGTCGACCTGGTCCCAGATGGCGGCGCTATCGTCGACCCAAACGAAGCCGTATTCACGTGGGTCGCGCGAGAATGTCGCGATAACGGACAAGTCCTTGATGCGGGTCGGCTCGAACGGCGACAGCACCTGCACCTTGTAAAACCCCATGCGGTGGAGGCTCTCGCGGAGCTCGTCGTCGTCAGGGACGTAAACCGGAGTGCTGCGGGGCAAAGTTTCGAGCGATTGCTGGTCGAAGTGGTCGCGATGGGCATGCGACAGGAAGACGGCGTTGGCGCGGGGGAGCTTGTCGCGGTGCACCACCCGCTTCGGACAGGAGATGCAGGTCTTCTCGAAGGGGTCGAAAAACACCGGGTCCACGAAGATGGTCGCTCCCCCACCTTCGACCACGTAACTGGCATGCCCGAGCAGCGTCGCCCGCATGTGGGCGTTTGTACGCGCCCCTAAGCCCGCGCGCTACTTAAAGAAATTGGAGCCCCGGCGCGACAAATTCCAGGCAAAAGTTATCGCCAGATCAAGGGCTTAGAGTTAATGTATGGACTGATGGTGGCGCACCCTTGGCGCCATCGGACGCGACGCATGACTTCGACCAAGATCTCCATAGTCTGCGCCAAGCCGCTGCCAGCAGCGGTCGAGCCCCAGCCCGTCAAAAAAGAGCCCGTTATGGCGGACGGCGTCTGCCGCACCGACGGCGCCGCGGTCGACCTCAAGGGCGGTGTTCTCGAGCTCCTCAACGCCAAGCGACCGACCATCAATGCCAAGCCCGCCGATGGGGTGCAGCCGGCAATCGCCGCACCGGACGCGAACGCGGGGGTCACGGTCGGCGGCACGCGCAATCAGCGGCGCGTTGCCGCGCCAGCCGCGGACGCGACGCCGGGTGATGATGCCACGCCAGCGGGAGGCGACGAGCCGCCGGTCGCGGCGACACCGCGGCCGGTCGTCGAGCCCAGCATGTCGGTTACCGGAAACGATGTCGTCGTCGCCGCGCCCGACGGCCGCTTGGTTCCCGAGGACGGCCTGAGCGCGAACGACAAGCAGGCACTCAATGCCGTACGCGCCACGCCTGACTCATCCGGCGACGCCATCATCACCCCGAACAGGGATGGCCTCGTAACCGCCATGGATGCCGTGCTCGCGGCAAACCCCGAGCTGGTGACGAACGCCGCGGCGAACGATATCGACAAGGCGCGGCTCGCTCAGATCATCGCGGACACCCTCTGGCCGACAGCGCAGAAATCGGAAGATGGGCGCTACGCGGTGTCGCTGCCGACGTACCCCGGCGCCTACAGCCGGATGCTCCAGGATTACATCGCTCGGCGGCCGGGCACCGAACCGGCGGCGATCCTGGGCGCCGCGGACGCTGTCGCGCAGACCGCCATCGAAGCATACGTCGCTCAAGATATCGCCCCGTCGGAAGCGCGGACCCGCTTCCATCAGGCCGCCATCGAGGCCACGGACGCCAACGCCGCCTACTATGCGCGGCCCGAGATCCGGGCCACTTTGGCGGAGCCCGCCGCGGCGGACAGATTCAGGCCGTACTCCGAATGGACGCCGGAGCAGCGGCGCGCCCTCGCGGATGGCGTCGATCGCGGCTACAGCGCCGCCGGTTACGACCCCGCCGACGAAGAGCCGCTCTACTACGATGAGTCGTACGCGGAAACAGCGTCCTTCGACGCGCTGCCCGCGGACGGCGTGCAGGCCACCGCGCTGCGCACCGCGCGCTCCGACAGAGCACGCGCCGACCAAACGCGCGACGCCGATCGTCGCGAGGCAATCCGCACCGGGGAGCGCAGAGCAACCTTCGCCTCGTACGTCACCACCGGCGTGCAGCTCCAGGGCAACCAGCAAGCAGCATTGCGGGTTGCCGAGCGCAACCTGCCGCTAGGCGCCTCGCTGCATCCGGCGTTCATTCGCACCACCGCCTGAAAGCAGCGCCCGCTACTACATGCCCATCGAGGCCAAGAATTCCTTGTTGGACTTCGTGCCCTTCATCTTCGAGAGCAAGAACTCCATCGAATCGATCACGTTCAGCGGGTGCAAGAGCTGACGCAGGATCCACACACGGTTGAGGACCTCGGGGGGCAGCAGCAGCTCTTCCTTGCGCGTCGCTGAGCGGTTGATGTCCATCGTCGGGAAAATGCGCTTCTCCATCAACTTGCGATCGAGATGGATTTCGCTGTTACCGGTGCCCTTGAACTCTTCGAAGATGACTTCGTCCATGCGGCTGCCGGTGTCCACCAAAGCGGTGCCGATGATGGTGAGCGACCCGCCCTCTTCGACGTTACGAGCCGCGCCGAAGAAACGCTTGGGCTTGTGCAAAGCGTTCGAGTCGACACCGCCGGAGAGGATCTTGCCGGAAGGCGGCACCACCGTGTTGTAGGCGCGGGCGAGACGCGTGATCGAGTCGAGCAAGATGACGACGTCCTTGCCGTGCTCGACCAGGCGCTTGGCCTTCTCGATGACCATCTCGGCGACTTGCACGTGGCGCTGCGCCGGCTCGTCGAAGGTCGAGGAGACGACTTCGCCTTTGACCGAGCGCTCCATGT
Source organism: Myxococcota bacterium (assembly GCA_041288095.1). GTDB lineage: Bacteria > Myxococcota > XYA12-FULL-58-9 > XYA12-FULL-58-9 > JALHOP01 > JALHOP01. The sequence continues at coordinate 15,636 of JBGGMJ010000098.1, read as the reverse complement.
CGGTGACTTCTTCGGGGCGTTCGTCGATGAGCAGCACCATGAGCCACGCTTCGGGGTGGTTGGCGCTGATCGAGTTGGCGAGGTTCTGCAGCATGACCGTCTTACCGGCGCGCGGCGGCGAGACGATGAGAGCACGTTGGCCCATGCCGATCGGCACCAAGAGGTCGAGGATGCGCGTCGACATGTTCGCCGTCTCGTGCTCCATGACGAAGCGGCGCGTCGGATAGAGCGGCGTCAAGTTGTCGAAGAGGATCTTCTCGCGCGCCTTCTCGGGCAGCTCGAAGTTCACCTTGTCGATCTTGAGCATCGCGTAATAGCGCTCGCTGTCTTTCGGCGGGCGGATCTGGCCGGAGACCGTGTCGCCGGTGCGCAGGTTCAGGCGTCGGATCTGCGAAGGCGAGACGTAGATGTCGTCGGGGCCCGGCAAGTAGTTGTAGTCGGGCGCTCGCAAGAAACCGTAGCCGTCGGGCAGCGTCTCGAGGACGCCCTCCGAGTAGATGGCGCCGCTGTTTTCGGTGTGCGCTTGCAGCAGGGCGAAGATCAGGTCCTGCTTGCGCATGCCCGCGACGCCCTCGATGTTGAGGTCCGCCGCCATACGGCCCAGCTCGGCCGGCTTCTTCTTCTTCAGGTCGTTGAGGTTGATGTCTTTGCCGACGGATTCAACGACGGGGACCTCGTCCTCGTCGATCTTGTCGGTCTTGGCCGAAGTGCCCATGGGATGAGCCTCGAGTCCCACGCCGAGAAGCGCGGTGACTACAAACAGCTGGAAGGGAAGCCTGGCGGGAGCTGACGAGCGGAATCGCCCGTCCCACTTGGTGTTGCACAAGCCCCCATGCGCGTCAACTCAACCTACATGCCCACGCGGCCGACTACTTCTTCACCCGCTTGCGGACGAACCGCTTCTTGTCGAGGAAGTAGACATCGTTGATGAGGGTCGCGAGCTCCGCGGCGGTGCCACCGGCGGCCCAGTTGCGCTTTTCCAGGAGCTCGGCGGCGCGACGCTGGACGCGGGGACCGACGGTGCCGTCACAGACCAACGTGCCGAACGGCTCGGCGAGGGTCATCAGCAACGCATCCTTCATCAAGCCCTTGTCGGCCGCGGTGTCGATGAGATCGAGGACGGCGGTGCGCACTTCGTCAGCATGGTCGAGCACGAAAGCCATGAGGCACTCGAGCACGCGCGGGTCGTCCATGTGCTCCGCCAAAGCGTGCACGAGCTGCAACTTCGCATCGCTCGAGCGATGATCGTCCGGACCGTACGCGTTCATCACCTCGACGTAAAAGCGTACCGCTTCCTCGGAGCCGGCGATGCGCTCGTAGGCGTGCAATGCGTAAGTGAGTCGCTCTTCGTTCTTGATGAACGCGCGCAGCGGCTCGAGAGCGTCTTCACCGACGTCCACGAGAGCGTTCTCGAGCCACTTCTTCTCGTCTTCGTCGGCGATGTGGCCGCTGGCGTTGGCGGTGAAGCGCTTGAGCACTCCGCGCAGCGCCGCCGGGCTACCGTCGGCGAGCAAACGCTGCATCTCGCGCATGCGGACGTCGGGCTGCGCGAACGGGTTGGCGGCGAGCTTGGCGCTCTTGTCGATGCGGCGATCGGACATGTTGCCGCCGCCGAAGAGTCCTAAGAATCCCATGACGCGCGCGTCTGTATCACTCTGATCCCGCAAGTGGTAGCCTTCACTGGGCGGAAGCATGTTGCGAACTCTGCGGGAAAAACACGTCGTTTTGGGCGTGGCGGGCAGCATCGCCGCGTACAAGGCGCTCTACCTCACGCGGCTCCTGCTCGACGCCAAGGCGCGCGTGTACCCCGTCCTGACGCGGGCGGCGACGCGCTTCGTGGGTCCCCTCTCCTTCTCCGTGCTCGCGGGCGAGCGCGCCATCACCGATCTCTGGAGCGCCGCCGAAAATGGCGAGGTGGGACACGTGGAGCTCGCTCACCGCGCCGATGCCCTGGTCATCGCGCCCGCAAGCGCCGATCTCATCGCTCGCCTAGCTCTCGGCCGCGCCGACGAGCCGCTCACCGCCGTCGCTTTGGCCACCCGAGCCCCTCTCGTGATCGCCCCCGCGATGGAGAGCGGCATGTGGGAGCATCCAGCGACGAAGGAGCACGTCGCGACGCTCGCCGACAGAGGCGCGCACTTCGTCTGGCCTGAAAGTGGCGACCTTGCATCGGGCCGCATCGGCATCGGCCGTTTGGCCGAGCCCGAAGTCATCATCGAGCGCATCGCGGAGCTGTTTGCTGGAGCGGACTGCAAGGGCGAGCGCATCCTCGTGACCGCGGGCCCCACGCGCGAAGCCTTCGATCCCGCGCGGTTCCTCTCGAACGCCTCGTCAGGGAAGATGGGGTACGCCATCGCGCGCGCCGCCCGCATGCGCGGCGCCGACGTGCGCCTGGTGAGCGGCCCCACGCAGATCGCGCCACCGCCCGGGATGTTGGTCGAGCGCGTCGAGACGACCGAGCAGATGCTCGAAGCCTGTCAGCGCCACATCGAGTGGAGCAGCGCCCTCGTCATGGCGGCTGCCCCAGCGGACTTCACGCCGCGCGATCATTCGCGCGACAAGCTCAAGAAGGGGCCCGGCGACCTCACGGTGGTCTTGAAGCGCACCCCCGACATCCTGATGACCCTGAAGGCACGCAGCGGCGGGCGCATCGTCGTCGCCTTTGCCGCCGAGAGCCGCGACGTGCTCGGCTACGCGCGCGAGAAGCTCGCCCGCAAGGACGTCGACATGGTGGTCGCCAACGACATCAACGAGCCGGGCGCCGGATTCGCTAGTGATACCAACAGGGTCGATATTCTGGACCGCGCTGGGCAACACACCGCCCTACCTAGTCTCGACAAGGACGACGTGGCCTGGGCCATCATGGATCACGTATTGCGCCTACGGCGAGCCAAGAGCGCCTGACGTTCCGTAACAAAAGTCCCTGAACTTTTGCGGTGTTTCGTAGCGGCCGGTACCATTCGATCTCATCGTGTGGCGTCGGCTCGTCATACTCTTTGCCGTCTTCCTCGGGGCGGCCACGGGATGCGTTTTCGCGCTGACGAGCCCTCGTGTTGCCGAGAGCTTGCGGGCACGGGCAATGACGCTCGCGCGCGAGCGCTTCGGCGTCGAGCTTACCCTTGCGCAGCTCCGCATCGAGCTGCTGCCGCCGGCGATCGAGCTGCGCGGGGTCAGCCTCGCCGACGACGAGGCGACGCCCCCGTGGCTCACCGCGCACCGCGCACGACTCGTCGTTCAGCCGTGGCCGTCACCGACCGGCGCCGTGATCATCCAGGCGCTCGAGGTCGACGGGTTGCGCACCGACGTCACGCGCCTCACCAGTCTCGATACGAGCGGCACCGACAAGAAGAAGAGACTCCCGGTCGACGTGCTCAACTTGCACGTGTGGAATGCGCGTGTCTCCGCGCACACGGAAGCCCTCGGCGACGTCATGGTCGACGACCTGCAACTGTGGATGCGCCAGTCGCGCGGCACCGTCAAGAACGTCCACCTCGAGATAGGCACCTTGAGCGTGAGTCCCGACGGGCGACCGCTGCAAGCGCGCCTGTCCGCTAAAGCGACTTTCTACGGGAGTCTCGACGACCCGCAGCGCGTGACCTTGAGCCAGTTCGAGCTGTCGAACCCGACGGTCGACATCCACGGCAATGGGCAAGCGCGGCTCCTTCCCATGCTCGACTTCGCGCTGCACATCGACACGGTCGCGGACCTCGAGCGCGCCTTGACGCTCGTGCCCCATGCCCCGCGGGTCGGCGGACACGGGCGGGTGCAGCTCGATCTGGCCGGCGGGCTAACCGAGCTCTCGGCCACCGTCACCGCCGACGTTCGCGGCGTCACCCTCCCCGGCCGCCCGCGTCCCGGATACGCGCGCGGGCGCGAGCCTCGTGTCGATCTCGGCGACGTCAGCGTCCGTGCCCGCTATGGCGGTGGGCGGATCGACGTCGAGACCATCGCCGTGGACAACCCCCGCGCCGGCAAGGTGCAGGGCAGCGGCTCGGTGACGCTCGCCGGCAACTACGCGGTGCAGGCCAAGGCGCAGACGCACCACGCCTCCTTGCCCGAGATCCTCGACATGGCTGGGCTCCCCGACGCCTGGGTACGGCTCCTCTTCGACGGCGACGTCGAGGTCGCCGGGACTTTGAAGCCCTTCGCGCTCGAGCTGCAGGTCGACGGCCGCGGCGACAACTTGCGGGTGGGGGACCGCAGCTATCGCGCGGGGGGCTCGAAGACTTATCTCGCCCTCGACGACATCGGTCTACGCGGCACGGCGCGCATCGACTACCACGCGGTGACGCTCGACGGCCTCAACATCCTGCTGCGCGACGCGCGTTACGTCACTTCGGGCAGCCTCGACTTCGAGCCCGACGTCGGTCTTTCGCTCGACGTGGAGAGCGTCGACGCCGAGCTCGCGCACCTGGGCCCCATCGGCGGGCTCACGCTCGAGGGCAAAGGCCCGGTGCAGGCGAAAATCGCCGGGCCCTATCGCTCGCCGACCATCGCCGGCACCTGCGACCTCGTCGGGCTCACGGTCGCCGGCTACGCCATCGGTGATGCCAAGGGTCAGCTCACCTACAAGCATCCGCAACTCGCTTTCAATGACGTCACCGTGAAGCGCCACGAGGGCACGGCGCACGGTAGCGGGCTCATCGACTTCGGCACCCGCGATCCGACCGCTAAAGCGGACCTAGCCGTCGACCACGTCGATCTCACCTCGGCGCTCAACGATATCGGCGTCCCACCCAAGGTCTCGGGGCGTGTCGTCTCCCGTGTCAGCGGTGAGGTGAAGATCGACGGCTCGCTCCTCGCGCCCGCCGGCACCGCCAAGCTCCGTTCCACCGCCTTCGCGCTCGACGGCGTCGACCTCGGCGCCGCGGAGTTCGAGGGAGGCTTCGACGCGACTCCGTGGGTCGCCGAGAGCGGCAAAGCGAGCGAGCTCGCCTGGGGTCGGATCGCCATGCAACCAGGAGGCGGCAAGGCGGATGGTAGGGCCGCGTACCGCAAGGACGGCACCCTCGCGCTCGCCGGTAACATCGCGCAGGTGCCGGCGCGTCTCGTCACACCCTTCGTCGGCAACATCCCGATGAGCGGCAGCGTCAGTGGACAGGTGCGCCTCGAAGGCACCAAGCAGACCCTCACCGGCAGCGCGACGGCGCGTTTGCGCGACTGGGCGGTGTACGACTGCCGCCTCGAGACCAGCCAAGTCGAGGCGACCTTCGAGCCGGGCCGCGTCCTGCTCGAGGCCCAGCTTCTCTCCGGCGACGCCAACGGCAAGGGAGTGCTCCTCCTCGACGACCAAGGCACCTACGAGGCGACGTTCACGGGGAAGCACATCGACTTCGCGCGGCTGATGCCGGTCACCGGCCCAGCAACCGTGGACTTCGACGGCACCATGACGACGAAGGGTAAGCTCACTGATCCGAACAGCCTCACCGCCGAGATCGTCATGGCGCGGGCGGAGGCGCGCTGGCGCGAGCTCGCGCTCAACAACGTCGAGCCGGTCCACATGCGCTACGCCAACGAGATCCTCCACGTGGACAAGATGAAGCTCGCGGGCTCGGGCTTGAATGTCGAGGTCAGCGGCGATGCTCCGCTGCGCGGCGAGCTCGACGTGCACGCCAAGGGCGGCGGCTCACTGCACGCGTTCAGGCTGCTGTCGCCGCGCATCCAGAACGCCGAGGGTCGGCTCGAGCTCGACCTGCGGACGCGCGGCACCTGGGCGAACATGGAGCTCGACGGCATCGTGTCGGTGCGCAACGGCGAGGTGCGCGCCACCAACGCGCATCAAACACTCGAGGACGTCTCGGCGGACGTCTCTTTCAGCGGCCGCACCCTCACGCTGGACGCCGCGCAAGCGACGGTCGGCGGCGGCAGCTTGAAGCTCGAGGGTCAGGCCGTCCTCGCCGGCGGCGCCGCCTCCGAGGTTTCGCTGCGTGCCGAGCTAGCGCACGTGACGCTCACGCCGATGACGGACGTGACGACGACGCTCTCCGGCAACTTGGCGCTGCAAGGTCAGATGGACGATCTGCTGCTCTCGGGTCACATCAAGGTCGATCAGCTGCGCTACATGCAGAACATCGAGCTGGTGTCGTTCATCCCCGAGCAAACGACGCGGCCGTTGCAGGTGCCGGCCATCGAGTCGAGCGAGGTCGTGCGCCTCGCCGTCGGCGTCACTGCGCCGAACAACATCGTCGTCTCCAACAACGTTCTCGAGGCCGAGCTCCGCGCCGATCTCACCGTCACGGGGACGAGCAACCGTGTCGGCCTCCTCGGCAGCGTGACGCCCCTTTGGGCTCGTGCCCGCTATCGCAACAACGTCTTCAACGTCGAGCGCGCCAGCATCGACTTCACCGACGAGTACCGCATCTTCACGCAGTTCGACATTCGCGCCACGACCAAGGCCTGCGGGATCGACGCCCGCGTGAGCGTCTTCGGCGACACCGAGAGCTACAACGTGACGGCGACGGGCAGCGACTTGAAAGGCATCGTCGATCCGCAAGACGTGCTCGCCTGCCTCCAGTTCGGCATCCGCCTGCGCCAGTTCGAAGGCCACGAAGCAGCCGGCGCCACCACCACGTTGCGCGACACCTACGCGGGTGGCCTCGACGCGCTGTGGACAGTCTCGGGCATGGACGAGAAGGTCCGCCGCGTCCTCCCCATCGAGCTCGACGAGGTACGCCTCACCAGCGGTTGGTCGAGCCGCGCGCGCCGCACCACCGCGCGTATCCTCGTCGGCAAGGACATCGGCAAGAACGTCGTCTTGCGCTATTCGCGGTCCATCGAGGACGACCAAGATCACAACGTCGCGCTCGAATATCACCTCTCGAACGTCGCCACCGTCCAGGGTACATGGCTATCAGTGACCGACGCGCCGATTGCCGACTTCGGCCTCGATCTGCGCTTACGCTGGGAATTCAGGTGAAATGCTTCTAGCCGCGTTGATCGCGTTGACGCTCGCGCAAGCCGACCCGCTTGCCGGCTATCGCGGTCAGCCTGTGCTCGCGGTGGAGTTCACAGGCGCGCCACCGGAGGAGCTCGCGGAGCTGCGCACCCTCGTCGAGATCGAGCCCGGCTATCTCTTGGCGGCGGTCGACGTACAGACGGCGGTGAAACGCATCTACGCCCTGGGCCGCTACAGCGACGTCAATATCTACGCGCAGCGCTCGCAAGGGGTCATCACGCTCACCTTCGCGGTCACACCGATCAAGCGGCTCGCCGACATCGACGTCGTCGGCACGGACGGCGTCTCGGCCGACGGCCTCCGAGACGCGCTGCAGCTCCGCAAGGGTGACGAGGTCGACGGCCGAGCGACCGAGCGCGTGAGCGAGCGGGCGCAGGCGTATCTGCAAGACGAGGGCTATCCCAACGCCACGGTGGAGGCGGTGATCACCAGCCCGCCGGATGAAGTCGCCGTGCAGATGCGGGTGACGGTGAACGAAGGCGCGCCGCGCCGGGCCGCCGCTGTCCGCTTCAGCGGCGAGCCCCGCGTCCCCTGGTTCGCGCTCTTGGAGCTCATCAGCACGCGGCCGGGCGGCATCGTGCGCGCCAAAACGCTCGCCGACGACCGCGACCGCTTGACCTCGGAGCTCAAGCAGCGCGGCTTCCTGCGCGCCATCGTCGGCGACCCCGAGCTCCAGGACGGGCCCGACGGCGTGACGGTCGTCTTCCCGGTGCGCGCCGGCGAGCGCATCGCCATCGACTTCAGCGGCAACACCGTGTTCACCGACGTGGAGCTGCGCAAGCTCTTGCCGCTGAGTGACGATCCGATGCGCGAGCGTGACGTGCGTGACCTCGCCGACCGTGTAGTCGAGCACTACAAGAAGCTCGGCCGCTTCTCGACGACCGCGCAGGTGAGGGGTTTTACTGACCGCGATAGCGACATCATTCGCTACGTCATCGTGATCGAGGAGGGACCGCCACTCCGCGTCGTCGACATCCACTTCCCGGGCGCCACGGCGTTCGAAGAGGAGATCCTCGTCGCCCAGGTGCGGGCCGTGCTCGAGAGGGCGGTGCCGCAAGACGGCGTGTTCGAGGCGCTCACTCGCAACAAGCAATGTCTCGGCAACGTCGCGGACGAAGGTGTGCGCCGCGACGCCAAGACCTGCCCGGAAGCCGAGACCCCGCCGCCGGACCGCTGGGTCCCCGACCTCTACCAACAAGCGCTCGACGAGATCACCAGCGTCTACAACAACCTCGGTTTTCTCTCGGCACAGGTCGGCCCGGCGCAGGCGTCGTTCGACCCCGGTAACGTCGTGCACGTCACCGTCCCGGTCCGCGAAGGCATCCAGACCTTCATCCGCACCATCGGCTACAACGGTAACGACGCGGTGACGGCGGCGGAGCTGTTGAAGCTCGCGGACGAGACGACGCAAGACCGCGCCGTGCAGGCGCCGATGCGGCCGGGCGCGCCCTTTTCGAGCACCGGCGTCGAAGACGCGCGCATCGCCGCGGTGCGCAGCTATCGCGACAAGGGCTACGTCTACGCCCGCGTCTTCGCGGACGTGACGCTCAGCGATGATCGCCAGTGGGCCGACGTCGCCTATCGCTTCGAAGAAGGCCCGCAAGTGCGCATTGGCCGCGTCTTGGTGCGCGGGAACCGCTACACGCGCGAAGGCGTGATTCGCAGCCGCATCACCTTGAGACCCGGCGACGTCTACCGTCTCGAGCAGGCCCTGACGGACCAGCGCGCCATCGGTGCCCTCGGCGTCTTCTCCAGCGTACGCGTCAAGCTCATCGACGAAGAAAAGCCGGGCGAGACCAAGGACCTCATCGCCGACGTCGTCGAGCGCGACCGGCAGCCGGTCGAGATCTCACCCGGCTTGTCGACCGCCGACGGCCCGCGGCTCCTGGTGTCGTATTCGCACATCAACGTTTTCGGCACCGCGTCGACGGCGACCATCTCCGCCAAGGTCAATCGCCAGATCTTCTTCGACCTCTATGGCCAGTACGATGACTTGATGCGCGACCGTTACGCGCAGTTCAGCACCCTCCAGCAGATCGAGCGCGAGCTGCGCGCCGGTATCCACTCACCTCGCATCGTCGCCTGGCCGCTGACGCCGTCGTTCCGCATGGATCTCGTCCAGGAGCGCACCAACGTCATCTCGTATTCGCTCGACTCGACGGCGCTCATCTTCGGCATCGACACCTATCCGGGGAAGCGCTGGACAGTCTCGCTCGAGCCACAGATCTCGTACACCGACCTGCAGTGTCCGTCGCAGGCCGATTGCGTCGGCGACGTGCAATCGTTGCGGCCGGACCGCTTGCGTCTCGATCGCGGTACGCGCCGCACCTTCAAGGTTGGGCCGTCGATCACCTACGACCGGCGCGACAACGCCTTCAACCCGACGCGAGGGTTTTACGGCAACGTCAAAGCGTACTACGCTATCGGCGATCTACGGACGAGCGAGATACCGGCTCCGGTTCGTCTCGTCACGGTGCAAGGCACCGCTACAGCGTACTTCCCGGTGTGGAAGCTGGTGCTGGCGTTCTCCGCGCGCGGCGGCATCATCGGCAACATCGGCCAAGCGATCCCCATCGACGAGCGCTTCTTCATGGGCGGTCGCGACACCCTGCGCGGCTACGTCGAGCGCACCCTCATTCCCGAGGATGTCTGCGTCGTCGACGACGGTAGCGCCGCGGCGTTGCGCTGCAAGTCGACGGTGATTCGCGCGCCCGGGCGGCCGCCGATCTCGCCCGGCGGTGAGACCTACGTGCTCTTCAAGACCGAGCTGCGGGTGCCGTTATCGGAGCGCTTCTCGGTGGGCTTGTTCCTGGACGCGGGTAACCTCTGGTTCGCGCAGCCGTCGTCCTGGGACGACGTGGTGCTGCGCTATGGTACCGGTGCGGGCATCCGCTACTCGACGCCCGTCGGAGCTTTGGCGCTGGACTTCGGCGTCAACCCGGATCGGCGCGTGCAGAACGCCGAAGCGCGGGCGCAGGTTCACTTCTCGGTCGGAGTCTTTTAGCGTCGCGCGCGCAGACTCATGCCGCCGGTGGGGCGCGTCATGCCCTTCATCGGCGATTGATCCGTGAGCTTGATACCGGCCGCTTTGGCGTACGTCTGGACCTTCGCGGCATCGAGCTCGCCGCGCGCGAGCGACCGGCAAAACGCCAGGAACTGCCGCTCGAGCTCCGGGTTCGGCGGGTGTTTGCGATAGTACGTCTGCACCATGCGCGTGAAAGTCGCGGAGTCGAGGTCGGCGGGCAGCTGCAGCTTCGCGACGAACTCGCTCATGACCCTCTGCAGATCGGATAGCCCGGTGATGTCGATGCCGGTGCTCAACACGATGAGCGGCATGTAATGCCGGATGTCGGCTTTGCTGAAGCGCGGCGTGCCGTCGGGGTTGCGCTGCGTGAACAGCGCGAACAGACGCGCGTTGTCCTCGTTGCCGGCGCTCATTAGGCGCCGCAGCAAGCGTTCAGGGTACTCGCCTGCCCTTGGCCGACGTTACCCATCTCCTTGTTCTGGCCGTCGAACTTCGGCAGCTGGCCTTGCTGTCCCTGATGACCGTTATTTTCGGCAATACGCCCCGAGCTGTTCGAGCCCGAGATCGCTGGCTGACTAATCGAGGAAGCACCTTGGGTCATGGTGGGAACCTCCGGTTGCGCTCAACACCACACATACCCAGCCATCTACCGACACGGTTAGGCGCCGGCGAAAGGCTAGCCCTGGCGCTCGAGTACGAACGCGGGTCGGAGCAACATGGCCTCGAGAGCCATGGCGCCGGCGTCGACGACCGCGAGCAGCAGCGGCGTGAGCCCCGGGTCGAGCGGCGCTTCGTGCTCGATCCACATGGCGCCAATCGGCCGGTCGCTGCCAACCAGCGCCGCCAGCGAGCCGCCGCGCTTGGGCAGCAGCAGGTGTTGCGCCGCCGCACTCTCGATGGCCGCGTTGAGCTCCGCGTCGCCGGGCTGCCGTTGCACCACTCCGTGGCCCGCTTGCCGCACGAACGAGCCGGCGCGCTTGAGCACCAGGGCCACGGCGCGCGCCTCGAGCGCCTGCGCTGTCGCCTCGCACAACCACTTGGCGAGCGCCTCGGCCGAGCGCGAGCGCGTGAGCTCGAAGGCCATGCGCGTGAGCTGCTCACGACCACGCTGCGCCTTGTTGCGGTCGAGGTACACGCGCATCTCGGCGACGCCGTCGAAGAACTCGGCGGCGGTCAGGCGTGGCTCGTCGCGCTTGGCAATCATGCGAGCAAGACCTTAACCGCCTTTGACGGACTCGGCACGGTAAGCGGCGATCAAGGCGTCGCGACCGCTCACCTTGAGCTTCTGGCTGGCGCGCACGACCAAGACGCGCACCGTCGAGTCGGAGATGCCGAGCTCGTACGCCGTCTCCTTGTTGGAAAGCCCGTTGGCGAGGCACGCGACCACTTGCGCCTCGCGCGCCGACAACAAGCCCAGTCCGCTCGAAGAGACGCTGTTGGCGCGGGCGACGATGAAGTGCTCGCCGCCGGTTTCGAAGTCGTCGATCAGAGACCAGCGCGCCTTGACGAGCGCCCGCCACGACGGCAACGCGCGGTCGGGATCACCGCGGAGCTCGCCCCTTGCTCGGCGCATGCCGAGGACCGCTTCCCGCAATGCCGCTTTAGCGGACGAGGCATCACCCTCGAGGTGCTCGATTTTACCGTCGGGACGCAACACCGCCTCGGCCTTAGCGCCGTCGCTGTCGCTGTCGCTCGCTTTGCCGAGACGCATGCGCAGCCGCAGAGCCGCCCGCACGTGCGCGGCAACACGCGTCCAGCGTGCCCGCACGTCTTCGTTCATGACCATGAGCTTGCGCCGCGGAGCGCCGATCCAGGCACCCACTCCGACATCGTCGCGCGCGTTGATGGCGAAGACATCGTGGATGCCGACCGGGAAAAAGACCCCCTGCACCGCGGGATGCTCGCTGAACCCCTCGGTCTCGCTCGCCATGGCGACGCTCGGCGCGCGCCACGACTTGCGCACGTATTCGTCGTTCACCTCGGCGGTGAGCATCGCGACTCCGGTCGCGTCGACCGGCGTGTCGTGCATGAGATCGTGCACGCGGAAGGGGCGCTCCAAGGTGTCATAGAGGTAGGCGAACATCCCGAGCCCGTCATCGAGCGCCGGCCGGATGGCATCGACCAGCCCGGTGAGCCACGCATGGTTGGGGGCATCGACGCGATAGGCCGCTTCGACGACGCTGACGAGATCCGGACTGCCGCGGGACGTGCTCACTGCGGCGCCCTATTATCACTAGCGGTCGTACAAACGCACGCCCTGCCCGATGCCCTGCTGGTACAGGATCATCTGGGTGATCATCTGGAGGCGCGGGTCGAAATTGCGAGCATTGCGCAGGGCCGCCGCCGAGCTGAAGGCGGCCGGCAACGTGCCCTCGGCGAGCTCCGCCAGCGCCAGCGCCGCGGCGTTCTCTTGTGACTGTCCGTAGAACGCGGTCAGCACCGCATCGTCGCTGCCCCGCATGCCCGGGAAGCGTTGACGGATGGCGTCGGCGGACGAGCGCCGGGCTTCGAGCGCCATCTGGCGCGCCCTGCCCGCCTCGGGAAGATCCGCGAGCACGATGCGGCCTTCCTGCTCGCGCATGACCCAGCGGTAGGTCGACGAATTTTCCGGAAGATAGAGCCCGACGCGCCTCGCCGGACCGCCGAAGTTATGGTCGAAGCGGACGAGGTTGCCGATGGCTCGCTCCTCGATGGCGTAACCGTTCAACCCGGACATCATGCGCAGCACTTGATGACCGACCGTGCGTTGGGCCGCGGGCGTGCCCGGATTCACGCCGAAGATGCCGGCCCACTTGCGCATGCCTTCGGCCACGAAATTTCCGAGGTTATCGGCGTTGGTTGCGCCGGCGCCGAGACCCGCCCGACGGCGCGCGTCCACGAAAACGCGCCCTTGAGCGATGAGCCAATCGTCCATGCCGGGCGGGAGCTCGCCGCCGTTGGCGCGCAGGGCGGAGGAGAAGATCTGACGGGCGCCGCGCGGGGGTGGGTCGGTGGGTAAGTTCCAGCGCGCCGCGAGATGGGGTGGCACCTCGATGCGCTGATTCCAGGCGAGTGAGGCCTCGCCGACGTCTTGCAGGCTGCGGAGCTGGGTGTCGCTGAATAAACGCGTGCTGGTGCCGGGCCGCATGACGCTCGCGAAGGTGGGCATGCCCGGATAGGCGCTGGCGACGAAGGCGTTGCCGAACCCGTGCATGGTCGCGCGATAGGCCGCTTCAGCGGACTCGGCTTCACTCAAGCCCGCGGCGCGTCCCATGGTGAAGATGCGTCCGGGGTCGACGACGTTGTGGATGTACGCGCCTTCGGTGAACGGCGACAGCCGCGCGAGGAGCTCCGTGTCGGAGAGATGCCGGCGAACCCATTGCGCCGCTTGTGGATTGCCCGCCTCGATCTCGCGCACCAAGCTGCCGAGCGCGGCGTTGCGAGCCTGGCCGTCTTGCATAGGCACGATATCGCGCATGAAGCGATCGCGATAGCCGCGCAGCACCGCCTGGTCGACGCCCTGAGCGTTCTCGAGCCCCGCGAAGGCGTCATCGACGGCGCGGCGGCGCACCTCTTGGAGGTGCTCCGCGGGAGTGCGCAGCACTCGGTCGCCGACGCGAGTCGGAATGATCGGGAGACTCGCGTGACCGAACTTGCCCTGTGCGTCGGTGCCGACCGTGGCCACCGCGTTCAAGATGCGCTCGCGCTCGGTGAGTGACCGGCCGCGGGCGATGGCCTCGGCGCGGTTCATCTCCACATAGGCGGCGTACATGTGGTCGACGTTGGAGACGGCGCCGGAGGCGTTGCTGATCTCGGCCTCGACCGCGCCGAAGCGCAAGATCGCCTGCATGGCCTGGGGGCTGACCTCGGAGCCGAAGCGCTCCATGAGGCGCAGCGCCGTCATCTGCCGTTCGGGCGCGAGCGCCGTCCACGCCTCGCGCGTCATGATCTTGTTGCTGTGCAGGAACTCCGTGATGGCCGCGGCGCGTGGCGCCTCACCCTCGGTACGCATGGCGGTGGTGAGGTTGCGGGCGTAGACCAAGCGTTGCGCGGTGAGCACGGACGGAATGCCGGAGAGCGCGCCCGCGGCGTTCAAGACAGTGCTCCCTGCGAAGCCCGCGATGCTCTCACGCTCGATGGCACTCAGCACGAGGCCGGCGTGATCGAGGCCGCCGGCGCGCAGACGCGTCGCGAACTCATTGCTGTCGAGCGCGATGGTGGCCACCGCCGACGCTCCGGCACCGACCGCCAGAGCCGTAGTGAGGCCGACCCCCCAGCCGAGGGGACCGGAAGCCAGCAGGCCGACCCCGGTGACCACGCCGACCGCCGCGGTTCCCAAGCGCACGTTGCGCTCGCGTTGCGCTTGCTCCTCGGCGCGCCGGATCTCGGTGCCGAGGTCCATCACCGCGGGCACGAGCGCCGGGTTGGGCTCGCCGCCCGTGGTGCCCGCCGCCTCGAGCGCGAGGTGCCCCTGGACCTGACGCGCCAGCGGCAGAAGGTCGGACGCGCTCATCGTGTTGGTGCGCAGGCGCTCCTCGGCGACCGCGAGGCCGGCGTTCGTCGACTGGACGCCGGCGCGAAACACCGCTAAAGCGGACGTGCGCTCGGCAACCGGCGGCCGCATCAAGATACCGGAGTAGTATTGCGAGTTGTCGACCGGAACGTTGGCGTTGCCGAGCGTGGCGCGAACGTGCTCGCGGTAAGCGGTGAAGGCGGGCGAGCCCTCGGCCGGCGCCATCAAATCGAGACCGTTGGGACCGGTAATCTCCTGCCGCAACGTCGGCGGATCGCCGGCCGCCATGGTGAAGCGCTGCTCCGTGCCCGGCGGCCGCATGCCGTCGGCCATGTCGCGCACCTGGGCGGCGGTGAACGCCTGGAGCTGCGGATGCTCGCGGCCAAGAGCGACCAAGTTGCGCGTCGCGGCGGTGGCGATGTCTTGCGGGCTGGCGCGTTGCAGCGGAGCCGTGCCGTCGGCGCCCGGCCGTGTCAGCTCCGCCATCGCCGCGTCGAAGCGAGCTATCACGAAGCGTGGGTGTGAGGGGTTGCGATTGAGAGACGCGACGTTCAACGCGTACGGCCCGGCTGCTTCGCCGTAGAGCGCGCGAAATGCGCGCCAACCCTCGGGCGTGTTGAGCTGCTCGCGGGTGATGAGCCGCGCCCGTTCGACGGTCGCCGGATTCGTGAGTACGCTATTGCGCATCACCGTAAACGCTCGATCACCGTCGCGATGGACGAAATCGGCGGCCTCGGCGATACGCATGAGACCGGCCTGGCGCTCGAGCGCCGGCGCGAGACGCGCGAGTTGCTCGGTGGGATTCGCGGCCATCTCACCGACCATGCGGCGCCGGTCGGCGACGAGAGCGCGTCCGAAGGCCTGTAGGAAAGGCGCGGCGTCGCGGCGCTCGGTACCGGCGGCCGTGAAGCCGTTGTATGCGCGCGCGAAGGCGGCGAGCTCGGCGGGCGGCAGCCGATCGAGCTGCGCGCCGAACTGCTGGCGCAGAGCGGTGACCACGTGTGGCGGCAGGGTCGTCGCGGGATCGCCACGGTTTGGTCCAGCCCCACCGGGGATGACGGCTTGCCGTGGCGTGGCATCGCCGGGACCTTTCGGGCGCTCGCCTTCGGTGGTCGCGGGTCGGACGGGGGGATCGCCTGGACGATGTTGCGCCTGAACGATGGG
>JBGGMJ010000097.1:0-20100 GCA_041288095.1 Myxococcota bacterium | reverse complement strand
CGCCATGGACGATTATCGCCGCGAGCTCAAAGCCATCGGCGAGAGCAAGGCCGCGCCGACCTTCGCCAACACCATCGTCGCGCTCGAGAAGGCGGGTCAGCCATTCACGCGCGCCCGCACCATCTACTCCATCTGGAGCTCGTCGATGAAAACGCCCGAGTTCCAGAAGGTCGAGCAGGCAATGGCGCCGAAGCTCGCCGCCTTCAAGGACGAAATCACACACGACGCGAACCTGTGGAAGCGCATCGAAGCAGTGTATGCCAAAGCGGACAAGCTCAAGGGCGAGGACCGCCGTCTCGCATGGTACTACTACACCCAGTTCGCGCAGGAGGGCGCCAAGCTCGCTGAAGCGGACAAGCACAAGCTCTCCGAAATCAACCAAGCTCTCGCCGGCCTCTACACCAAGTTCAGCCAGAACCTGCTCACCGACGAGGAGTCGCAGGCCCTCATCGTCGACAATCAAAAGGACCTCGCCGGCCTTCCGCAGTCGCTGATCGACGCCGCCGCCGAGGAGGCCACGCGTCGCAACCTGAAGGGCAAGTGGGTGTTCGGCAACACGCGCTCGTCGATGGACCCGTTCCTCACCTACTCCGCAAATCGTCCGCTGCGCGAGAAGGCGTTCACCATGTGGAGCAAGCGCGGCGACAACGGCGGCGCCACCGACAACAACGCCGTCGTCACCCAGATCGTGAAGCTGCGCGGCGAGCGCGCGAAGCTCCTCGGTTACCCGACCTATGCTCACTGGCATCTCGCCGACACCATGGCGAAGGAGCCGCAAGCGGCCATGGACCTGATGATGCAGGTATGGAAGCCGGCGGTGGCGCAGGTGAAGAAAGACGTGGCCGCCATGCAAGCCATCGTCGACGCCGAGAAAGGCGGCTTCCCGATCAAGCCCTGGGACTACCGCTACTACGCGGAGAAGGTTCGCAAGGCGAAGTACGACCTCGACTTCAACGAGGTGAAGCCCTACCTGCAGCTCGACAAGCTTCGCGAGGCGATGTTCTGGGTCGCGAGCGAGCTCTACGGTTTGCGCTTCAAAGAGGTGAAAGGCCTGCCGGTCTTCCACCCGTCGATGAGCGTCTACGAGGTGAGCCGCAATAACAAACACGTCGGGCTCTGGTACTTCGACCCCTATGCGCGGCCCGGCAAATCCTCGGGCGCGTGGATGAACGCCTACCGCGAGCAGAGCCGCGTCAACGGCAACGTCACCACCATCGTCTCCAACAACTCGAACTTCATCCAGGGGAAGCCCGGCGAGCCCGTGCTCATCTCATGGGACGACGCCCGCACTCTCTTCCACGAGTTCGGTCATGCGATTCACGGCCTGCTGGCGAACGCCACCTACCCGTCGCTTTCGGGCACCAACACGACGCGTGACTTCGTCGAGTTCCCGTCGCAGTTCGCCGAGAACTATCTGCGCACCCCCGAGGTGCAAAAGATGTTGGTGAACGCCAAGGGCGAGCAGATCCCCCAGGCTCTCCTCGCCAAGGTCGAGCGCGCCGCGACCTTCAACGAGGGCTTCCGCACCACCGAGTTCTTGGCGTCCGCCATCGTGGACATGAAGATGCACCTCACCGCCGACGCCGCCGTCGAGCCAAAGAGCTTCGAGGCAGGCACGCTCACCGATCTCGGCATGCCGAAGGAGATCGTCATGCGTCACCGCATCCCGCAGTTCGCGCATCTCTTCGCCGACGACGGGTACGCCGCTGGCTACTACGGTTATCTCTGGGCCGAGGTCCTCGACCACGACGCCTACCAAGCGTTCGTCGAAGCCGGTAACCCGTACGACAAGGCGACCGCGAAGAAGCTGGTCGACACCTTGTTCTCGGTCGGTAACACCGTCGACCCGGCCGAGGCCTACCGCAATTTCCGCGGCCGTGACCCCCAACCGTCCGCCTTGCTCAAAGCGCGCGGCCTCGACGGTGTCAGCGCGACCAACTAGGAAACACAGAGGTTTCCGGCAACACCGTAGCCGGCTCGACGATACAGGGATTGGCCGCGCCCGCGGCCATTCCCACACAGCATCGAATCACCCCGGAAGGCGCTGCCAACGCCTTCCAGAAGTCTTTCCGTGTCGTCGTCTTCACCCCTTCGTGCGCGTCTGCTTTCGTCGGCCTCTTCGCGGGGCCTGCTCGCCGGGCCCGATCTTGCGACGGGAGGCCTGGTACCAGCGACGCTCACGCGCATGCAGTCCGCCTTGCGCGGCCCGGCTCGCGACGCTTATCTGCGCAGCGATCCATCGCGGTTCGCCCGCTCGACCGGTCCGCGCGGAGTGCCGCCCGTCCCGCCGTCCCTCCTCTCGCCAACAGCCGTGAGAAACGCGGTGGTCGTGGGCGCGGGCCCCTGCGGTCTGCTCGCCGCGCTCGAGCTCGTGCAGAACGGCGCCTCCGTCACTCTCGTCGAGCAACGCGACGCCTATACCCGACCGATTCACTGGAACGTCCGCGCCGACCTCTTGCATCGTATCGCCGAGACCTGCCCCGCCATCTTGCCGCGTGTGCTCGAGCGGCTGGGCGCCATGGAGAGCGTCGAGCGTATCGACGCCACGCAGACCGACGTCTCGGACGACAAGCTCGCGGCGATGCGGGAGGAAAAGCCCAATCGCAGGGTGAGCCTCGACGGCAGCGGCTTGAGGTACCAGCAAAAAGGCTCGGGCGCGCCGGCACCGGATGCCCAGCGCGCCCGCTTTGGCGGACGGCAGATGCTCGTGTCGCCCTCGATTGGCCAGATCCTCACGACCGATCTCGAGAACATCCTCTTCGAGGAAGTGCAGCGGCTGTCAAAGCTGCCCAAGGGCGACCATCCCAGCGTCACCATCCTGCGCAACCATCGCTGCGACCTCACGGACAGTCGCGACAAACCCGGCTGGAGCGCCTGCAACGTGTACGAAGTCGCCGAGCGTGTGGCCGCCGACGGCAAGGTGACCTTCCCCGCGACCGGCAAGCGCTTCTCGCTCGGCACGCCGGATCTCATCGTCAACTGCGACGGCGCGAACAGCGTCATGCGCGAGCAAGCCGGCATCCCGCGCACGCACGTTTCCCAGGCGACGCGCTTCATCGCCGCGTCCATCGCGGCGACCGAGATCACCGAGCACGCCCCGCATGGTGGAGTGGCCCGGCGCCGCTACGCCGAGCTCACCAATCCGAAAGACGGCTCGTTGCACGGCGTGCGCCAGGTCGTGCTTGGCTCGACGACGACGCCACGGCTCTGGGTGCTGGTAGAGGTCCCGTTGTTCGTGGACCTCGGTAACAAGGAGGCGGTCGCCAACTACTTCCACCACCACGCGGCGCTGGTCGTGGGTCGCCCGCTGCTCGATGCGCGCATCACCTGGGGTCCGAACGCATTCACGATGCAGCAGTTCATCTCCGCGAGCGCGGTGAAGGGCGAAAACGTCATCTTCGCCGGTGACGCGGTGGGCAACGCGCACTTCCTGACCAGCGGCGGCGTCATGACGGCCACCGTCCCGCACGTCTTCGCCCTCGAAAAGCTCCTCGCGAACCTCGCCGACGGCGTACCGCGTACACGAGCCCTCGACCGCTACAACAAGTGGACGCTCATGGCGACGAAGGCCTGGCTCAAGCTCGGCTTCAAGGAGTTCGGCCGACAAGGCGAGCACGGAGACACCTTCGAGGCCGCGATGGCGGACGCATTGGAGCGGCTGCGTACCGCCGGCGGCGCCGGACGCTAGGAAAAAACGCCGGGCACGCTTTCAATCGCACCCGGCGCTGCACTCGTCGCAAGCCGCTGGCGATGCGGCGAATGCCGGTTGAGCGGGCTACTTACCCGCGCGCACCTGAATCTTCTGCACGCGCGCTTCCTTCGCCTTGGGCAAGGTCACACGCAGGACGCCTTCGTTCGTCGAAGCGGTAATGGCTTCGCGATCGATGGGCGTGTGCACCGTGAAGGTGCGCCGATAGCTACCAACTTCGTATTCACGGTGAGCGAGGCTCATGCCCGCGACGTCGCGCTGGCCGAGCCGCGCCTCGACCGTCAACACGTCGCCCTCGAAGGTAACGCTGATGTCGTTGTCGGCGGCACCGGGTACGTCGGCGACGAGCACGAGGCTGTCCGCCGTCTCGTACACATCGGTGCGCGGCGCGAAGAAGACCTCGGGCTCTTGTGGTGTCGCGGTGGTCAGCTCGTTGGGGCGTTGGATCGCGGGTTGCGTGGTCGTCTGCATGGTCATGTTCTCCTGTTTCTCTCGATTAGTTGGCGTTGATGGAGATGCTGCGCCGCTTGTCCGCTTCGGCGCGTGGCAGAGTGATCTGCAGGACGCCGCGCTCGAACTTGGCGTCGACCTTGTCGGCCTCGATGCGGAACGGCAGCTCGATGGCTCGCACGAAGCTCCCGGTCTGGCGCTCGCGCCGGTGCGTGGTCGCACCCTCGAGCTCGACGGGCTTACGCTCGCCTCTGACGGTAATGGTCTTGCCGAATACCGAAACGTCGAAGCTCTCCGCTGAAAAACCTGGGAGCTCCGCGGTGACCACGGCGCCGTCTTGACCGGTCCACACATTGAACGCCGGACCGTTGGCGGTCGCGAAGGCGCGATTCAAGTCGGTCTGAAGGCGGGACAGCTCGCGGAAGGGGTCCCAGCTGAAAAAGGAATCGTTAAGCATGGTATCTCCTTGGAAACACGGTTGTTATCGTTTCCTTGAGCCGTATTTAGGTAACGACTAAGCAATCTGTCAAGCGGCTGGTAGTCGTCGCCTACTCATTTTGTATGCGCCATTGCTTGAGGGCCACGCGACGACTACTGTGCGAGCCGCGCATGGCAGTTCACCAAAGTAGCTTCGTCGCCAAGACTCCCGGCCGCGGCACCACCAACGTCACCGCCGAGGTCCAGAGCATCGCCGACGCGTCCGGCATCAAGACGGGCATCTGCACGGTCTTCATCCAGCACACGAGCGCGTCCCTGCTGATCACCGAGAACGCCGACCCCGACGTGCGCATCGACCTCGAGACCTGGATGAAGAATGCCGTCCGTGACGGCGACCCCGAGTTCGTTCACGACGCCGAAGGCCCCGACGACATGTCCGCCCACGTGCGCACCGTTTTGACGGACACGACGATCACGGTGCCGGTCCGCAACGGCAAGCTGGCGCTCGGCACCTGGCAAGGCGTCTACGTCTGGGAGCACCGGACGTCGCCGCATGAGCGCAGGCTCGTGGTGACGATCCTGGGCGAGTAGCCGATCGCGCTCACGGCATTTGCAGCTCGCCCGCCGGCGACACGATGGGCTCGGGATACGGCGGACACGCGCCCCCCTGCTGATTGAAGCCGGGCACCCAGGCCCAGTCGGTAACCAGCACACTGCCAACGACCTGTGCTTCACCGCAGGCCGAGAAGGTCACGACCGGGGCGCTTCGCCCCAAGCGAAGCGCTTGGCGAAAGAAGGCTCCATATGACCCCGCGGCTACCGTGGCGGCGACACCGAGGCCAAGGCCGCTGCCGCTCGAAACGGTGCCGTCGACATCGAAGCCGAATGCTTCGTCGAGGAGGGCGTTGGGAACGGTGACATCGCCGGTAAAGCTGACGCCGCGCGTGCGACCTTCATTCGCGGATTCGCTGTAGTTGTGCGTCCCGGGGCTCAAGCAATTGGTGACGCGCACTGGAGCGAAGCGTTCGCTCACGGTTACCGCGCCGTCGTAACTGACCTCGTGCTCATTCAGCGCTTCGAAGACGATGGTGCGTTCGACGTGGTCGATTTGGTCCGCTTCAGCGGTAATGAAGAGCGTGCCCTCCTCGTCGTCCCAGAACCCCGGGGCGAGCACCGTGACCCAGCCGCGATTGGTGGTCAGCGCCTGCATGACGCCCGTGCCGTATTCGGTCCAGTCGAGCTCGACGTCGATGGGCTTGGCTTCCGACACGACGGCGAAGCCCAAGACCTCGATGTCGAGCTCGATGGCCTGACCGGCCGGCATCTTGGTCATCAAGTGAGTGGCGCACTCCTGGCCGACGGGGCGGATGCGGTGAACCACGATGGACCGACCTGCTTCGAGATCGACCTCGACGGGGACCGATGCCCACTCGTTACCCTGGTGGTCGACGTTGATGACGTGGACCCTGCCCTCGAAGAACCCAAGCTCGCGGCCGAAGCCATCGGGCGGATAGGCGGGCTCGAAGGTGATCTTGGCGCGCGTGTTGGAAATGCTCGTCGCGACGATGCGGGCGTCGACGTCGTACCAACCCAGCATGTCGGTACTGAAGGCGCCGACAAAGCGCACGACGACGCTACCGCGGTCCGGCTCGAAGAAGTGCGCGCCCGTGACCGTGAGCTCGTCACCAGCACGGAGGACCGCGGGCCACGACACCGGCGAGAGCACCGGGTCGAGTCGCTCAGGCTCGTCCTCGTCCGCCTCATCCTGGTCGCCCTGCTGTTGCTCCTCGTTGTCGGACGCATCTTCGCCCGGCCCCGAAGCTCCGCAAGCGGCCAAGACGAAGACAGCGAAACAAGCGACATGACGCATCGCCGGCGATTATCGGCACGGGCGCCGCACCGATGCCGGTGAAGCGCTGTTCAACGCGACATCAGAACTGAATCGCCACGCTTACGGCCTGCGAGGTCCACTCGGTGCCATCGGGCTCGACGTTCACCGCGTAGATCCAGCCGTTGAACGAGCCGCCACCTTCGCCGAAGCCACGCGGGGCCGAGCCGGCATTGAAGATGAAGGTGGCCTCGGTCGCCGAGATGTATGTAGCGCGATAGCGGACGTCGACCTCTTCGGGCGCGCAGCCGTCGGCGGTGTAGTCGCCGATGAAGCGGACCACGAGGCTCGCCTGGCCGGGGTGCGCGAAGTGCTCGCCGCGAATGGTGATGCTGTCGCCGTCGCACCACGGCTGCCATTCGGGACACTCGACGACCGGGCAGGTGACCGGCGGTGGCGGCGGTACGGGCTCGCAATCGGCGGGTGTGACATCGCCGTCGTCGTGGTCTCCGGGTGGCATATCCCAGTCCGTGTCGTTGGGATCACCATTGTCGTTCGGGTCGCCGTTATCGTTCGGATCGCCAGCTTGATCGTCGTCGGCGTCGCCGCCCGTCGTGTCGTGGTCGCCGCCCTGGCTGCGCTGAGCCAAGATTTCATCCTCGGGACCGCCCGAGCCGTACTCCCCATCCCCCTCGTCCGCCGCTCCGCATGCCGCCGAGAGCGCCAGGACCACCACCACCACGAGACGACGCATGAGCCTACTTTGCTTGTATTTGTTTGAGCATCTCTTGCTCGCGCCGCTTCTGTTCGATCTGTTTCATCAGACCAGCGCGCACCTCGGGCGGGAGCCCTTGGAGCGCATTCGGGTCGAGCTTCGACAAGGCATCATTGTCATCACTCGCCGCGCGCTTGGCAAATGACGAAACACCGCCTGCCAAATTAGTACGCACGTAAGGGGTGGCGATGACGACGTTGCCGGTGTTGCCGCGCGCGTAGACGACATCGCGGTTCTCGTCCTTGGTCTGGGTGCCGAATGCCAGCGTCTCTTCCTTGCCGCCCTCGAGCTTGACCGTGACCTTCGTCTTGCTCGCGGCAAGGCCGTTGTCCGCGGCCTGATCGGCGATGCGCATACCCTTGGCGTTCGCGAGCTGGGTCACGCGGCGCTCGACGGCTTGGGGGTCGAGCGTCCAACCCTCCGGCTTCTTCTCGGTCGTCGACACCAGCTCCCAGACACCCTTCCTCTTGGCGAACACGGTCTTGTTGGCACCGTCAGCGATGGTGAGGCCGACAGCCTTGGTGTTGTCGAAGCTCATGAGCGATGCGTCACGCAGATCGAGCTTGCGCTTGCGCACCGGCGACACCGTGCCTTCACTCAAGACGAAGGCGCGCGGCTTGCCGTCGATGGCTGCGTGCAGATTGTCGGCGTCGGCGGGGACGCGCGGGATGTGCAACGTCGAGGCGCCCTCTTTCCACGTAATCACGAAGACGTCCTCGGCGCCCGCGGCGGTGACCGCCGAAGCGGTCGCGAGCACGTCCTTGGCGCGAAGATTCACGACCTGCGCCACCAGGCCGGCGGCGACACCGCTGTCGAGCTTGAAGCCCGCGGGCACGCCACCCTCGAAGGTCCAGGCTTCGTTCTCCTTGACCAGGGCGTACGCTTCTTCGCCGGCGATCCGGACCTCGAGCTTCGTCGCGTCGCCGATGTTTTGCGAGAACAGCTTGCGCTCGAGCCACGATGTGGCCGGTTTAGCGTACAGCCCGGCACTCACGCCCTTGGCGGCGTACACGTCGTCGCCGACGCGCACCGCGGTCCCGCCGCTCACGCTCTTGCCGACGATGAAGTCGCTCACCGCCTTGCCGTCCTTCTTGAAGGTGACATGCGCGCCCTTGGCGTCGTCGACCTCGTAGGCCGCGTAGTGCTCGCTGCCACGCGCGAGCAAGTCACTGCTCTGCAGCTTCGCCGCCCCTTCGACGGCGCGGGTGACGGCGCTTTGATCGGCTTCGCGCCCGTCAGCCAGCGTCCAGACCTCGCCGCTCTTCTTGAGCTCGATGGCCATTGGGCCGGCGACGGTCAGCGTGTCGACGTCCTTCACCTCGAACTTGGGCAGCGACAAGCGCGTGATGCCGCGCTCGGCCGGCTTCTTCAAAAACACGAAGGCGAGACCTGCCAGGACGATGAATACCGCCAGGATGACGAGCGTGCTCTTTTTCACGATTCACTCCGCTAAAGCGTAACTTTACCGCGGCGCGCCTCACGCATGCGCCAGCGAATCAAACCGAAGGCAACGAAAGCGAACGGCAGCCCGACGACGTTGGCGAGCTTCATGGCGTTGCGTCCGCCGTCCGAGACCTCGCCCAAAGGCGCCGCGGCGAGACCGCGCGAGCGGACAGAGAGCAACGCCTCGTCCATGACCATCCAGTCGGTCATGTTCAGCACGAAGGCTTCGTTCGCCTTGCCGCTGTATTGATCCTGGATGAACGCCGAGCCACCGGCCACGAGCACGCGCGAATTGACGGCGTCGTTCGCCGGCGTGCCGTACGGCGACTTCAGCTGACCAACGAGCGTCACCATCAGCGGATGCGTCTTCTGATCTTTCACCTTGTCGGCGGTCCACCGTTGCATCGGGTCGAGATCGTAGGGCGGCTCGGCCAACCACGACTCGCGTGAGCTTTCGGCCAGCACCGTCACGGTGACGCCATCCGGCGCCTTGGGCGTTACCGCCGCCATGAACGGGAAGGCGATGCCGCCGAGGCCACGGCTGATCGGATGGTTCGAGGCCAGCGCTTCGACGATCGGCACGTAGGGATAGCGGACCGGCTGCATGATGCGCATGGCGCCGCGTTGTTGCGCCACGTTCAAGGTCGCGCAGCGCGGATCGAGGACCAGGCCGGGCTCGATGTTCGCGCCGTAGCTCGCGAGCAGCGCGTTCAAGCCGTGCGAGACGTCTTGGGTCTGCATGCTCTGCAAGTCCGGTTTGGTGTTGTCGAGGAAAAACGCGGCCGAGCGTCCCGACATGACGAAGCTGTCGATGGCGCGCAGCTCCGCGTCACCCAGCGGCGTCGTTGGCCCGGCAACGACGATGGCGTCGACGTCGTCCGGAATTGTCGGCGTGCTCGCGAGGTCGAGCGGCGCCACGTCGTAGTTCGCCGCGAGCAGCTGGGCGACGCGCTGGAGACCTTCCTGCGGCGTCGGCCCACCGTGACCTTGCAGGACCGCGATCTTCGGCGCCTTGTCGCGCGTCAGCTTCCGGATGAGCGTCGTCAAGTCGTACTCGAGGGTGCTCGTCTCTTGCACCACCGGGATGACCTCGTGCTTGTCGCCGACGCGCACCGCGATACCCATGTAGGCGCGCTTTACCTCGAGCTTGTCGTCCTCGTTGACACGCACCTGGACCGGCGGGATGCCGAGCGTCTGCAGCTCCTTCTCCATGCCGGTCGCTTCACGCACCTGTCGGCCGAAGATGTCCTGCTTGACGTCCTTCTTCTTCTCCTTGTCGGCGTCGCTCTCGTCGGCCGTTGGGTCGACGACCTCGTAGCGGAAGTTGTCCGCCGAAACGTTGTAGTACTCCTCGAGGAGGTCCTTCACGTAGCGCGCGTTCGTCGAGTACGGGGCCGGCAGATCCTTGGTGAAATAGGCCTGCACCGTGACCGGCGTCGTCAGCTTGCGCACCGCGTCGCGTGACGCCTCGCTCAAGGTGAAGCGTTTGTCGTTGGTGAGGTCGGCCCGGCCGAACAGCGAGATGCCGATCACGTTCACCGCGACGAGGATGCCGACGACCGCGATGGCGGATACTGTCGAATCGATGACTTTCTTTTTCATGGCGATAGACCCTTACGACCGCTGCCGCGACAAGACGCGGGTGGCGATGAACAACGCGCCGCCGATGAGCGAGAAGTAGTAGACGATATTGCGGGTATCGATGACCCCTCGGGCCATGCTCTCGAGGTGCGAGCTCACCGAAACGAACTCGACCAACGGAGCGAGGCTCGCCGGGACGAAGAACTGCAACCAGTAGACGAAGTACAGCGCGGCGCTGACGATGAAGGCGACGATGAACGCCACGATCTGATTCTGCGTCAGCGTCGAGCACAAGAGCCCGATGGAAGTCAGCGCTCCCGCGAACAGCAACATGCCGAAATAGCCGGCGATGACCGAGCCCCAGTCGAGGTCGCCAATCGCGGACACGGAGAACGCGTAGACCAGCGTCGACAAGATCGACACCGCGAGCAACGCGTAGGCCGCCGTGAACTTCCCGGCGATGATCTCCCACTTCTTCACCGGCATGGTGGAGATGAGCTCGATGGTGCCGCTCTTACGCTCCTCGGCGATGAGGCGCATGGTCACGGCCGGCGCGATGATCACCAGCAGCATCGACGGCGAAAACGGCGACGGCGCGAACAACGGCCGCAGGTCGGCGCGTCCCATCAAGAAGAGCGAGCTGAAGAACATCCAGCCGGCCACCAGCAAGAAAGTCACGATGACGATGTACGCCACGGGGGCGTTGAAATAGCTCGCGAGCTCGCGGCGCGCGATGACGGCGACCTTATGCACGGGCGCCCTCCTTCTCTCCGCGGGTCAACCGGCGGAAGGTGTCTTCGAGTGAAACGCCACGGCGCTGCATGCCGACGAGCACCATGTCGTTGGAAACGGCGGTGTTGAAAATGCCCTCGCGCGGATCGACGTCGCTCGCCGCCCGCAGCGCGAAGCCCAAGGTGCCGGGCCCGTCGCTTTCGGCGCCGGCGACATTGCGCACGCCGGGGATGTTCGACAGCAGCGCCTGCACGCGCGCGGCTTCCAGCGCGGCCCCGCCCTTCGCCTTGACGACGATCTGGATGGTGGCTCCCGCGGCGCCGTCGGTCAGCGCCTCGGGGGTGTCGTCGGCGACGAGCTTGCCGTCGCTGATGATGATGATGCGGTCACAGGTCGCCTGAACCTCGGGCAAGATGTGCGTCGACAACAAGATGGTCTTGTCGCGACCGAGGTCCTTGATGAGCTGGCGGATCTCGACGATCTGGTTGGGGTCGAGGCCGCTCGTCGGCTCG
This sequence comes from Myxococcota bacterium, assembly GCA_041288095.1. Classification (GTDB taxonomy): domain Bacteria; phylum Myxococcota; class XYA12-FULL-58-9; order XYA12-FULL-58-9; family JALHOP01; genus JALHOP01. The sequence continues at coordinate 8,632 of JBGGMJ010000097.1, read as the reverse complement.
TCGAGGATGAGCAGGTCGGGGTCGTGCACCAGGGTCTGCGCCAAACCGACACGCTGGCGATAGCCCTTCGAGAGCTGGCCGATGTCCTTGCCGAGCACGTTCATGAGCCCGCAGCGCTCGCAGATCGACTTGAGCTTCTCGCGGCGCCCGGCCTTGGCGACGCCGCGCAGATTGGCCGCGAACTCCAAGAAATCGAGCACCATCATGTCGTCGTAGAGCGGCGCGCTCTCCGGCAAGTAGCCGAGCTTCGTTTGAGCGGACAATGGGTCGTCACCGACGTCGATGCCGCCGATGAAGGCGTTACCCCGGCTCGGCTTCAAATAGCCCGTGAGCATCTTCATGGTGGTGGATTTGCCGGCGCCGTTCGGGCCCAAGAAGCCCACGACTTCGCCGCGGGCAACCTTGAAGGAAACGGTGTCTACGGCGCGTGTGGATCCGTAGTCCTTTCCTAGACCACGGGCTTCGACCATCGCTTGCGATGCATCGCTCATGCTTCACCTCGAGTTCTTCGGGAGCCGGCACTACCAAACGTCGCCGCCAGGCAGCAAGCGCCCGCGATTGCTGCTACCGTACCCGGCCATGCGTTACCTATGTGCCCTCACGATCGCGCTGGCTGCTTGCTCGAGCGGCTCCGGGGATCCAGCGGTCATCGACGACGACGGCTCGCTCGAGAGCCCATGGGGCCGCCCCCCCGAAAACGCCGGCCTCGACTATCAGCTTGGCGGTGGCTACTCGCTCCCCAGCGGCGTCGGCATCGTCTCCCGCGACCGCACCGACGTGCCGGCCGCCGGCGCCTACAACATTTGCTACGTCAACGGCTTCCAAGTGCAGCCGGGCGAGCAAGTGTTTTGGGAGACCGAGCACCCCAGCCTCCTGTTGCGCGACGGCGGCGGCGATCTGGTCATCGACGAGGATTGGAACGAAGCGATCCTCGACACCCGCGGTACGACCCGCCAGGCAGAGCTCGCGAGCGTCGTCGGCGAGTGGATTGCCGGCTGCGCCGACGCGGGCTTCGACGCCGTCGAGATCGACAACCTCGACACCTACACGCGGTCGCGGAGCCTCTTGAGCGAAGACGACGCGGTCGCCACCTTGCGCGCTTTCGCGGACGCCGCGCACGCGAGGGGCTTGGCCATCGCTCAGAAGAACTCGAGCGAGCTAGCGAGCCGGAGGGCGGAGATGAGCGCCGACTTCGTCGTGGCCGAAGAGTGCAATCGCTACGACGAGTGCGACGCCTATACCGATGCCTACGGCTTCGGGGTTTTGATCGTCGAGTACCGCCTGCAGGATTTCGAGCGCGGCTGCGCGGCCTACCCTGGTCTGTCCATCGTCTTGCGTGACCGCGACCTCGTTCCCAACGGCGAGCCGGGCTACGTCTTCGACGACTGCTAGTTATAGGTGGCGTTGAGGGTGATGAGGCCGTAGCCCGCGCCCCAGAAGAGGTCGTCGGTGGCAATCTCGTCGGTGAAGAAGCCCAATGCGAGCTCGGCGCCGACCCCCAAGCCGAAATTCGGGCCGGTGAGGAATTCGATGCCGAAGCCGAGGTGGGTCATCAAGCCGACGTCGGTGTCGAAGTCGTTGCCGCGGTTGTCCTTGGCGCCCATGATGCCGAAGCTGATCGCTCCGGTGAGATAGAAGTTCGACGGCATGAAGTAGTAGGTCGCGCCACCGCCGATGCCGGAGATGTAAGCGTCGATGTTGGTGTCGAACGAGAGCGTACCGACCTCGAGCTTCGGATCCGGAGCGCGCAGATGGTAGAGCTTGCCGAAGATGATGAGTGGCGCCTTGATCGCCCCGCCGACCTCCAGATTCAGGTACCCTGCCCCACCCTTGAACGAGAGGTCCGTTTCAGCGGTGTCCGCGAGCTCGGTCGAGGCGCTCGCCCAACCGAGACCGACTTGCCCCCGCAGGTAGAGGCCGTCGTGAGCCTCGGCATGGGCGTTGGCCGCGAAACTGACGATGGCGAGGACCGCTAAGGCAAAGCGCATGCGCGCATCTTACGCCGCCGCCAGAGCGCGCTCAACGCCAAGAAGAGCAACGGGTTGCTGGCCGCCACGCTCGTGCAGCCTCCCGAGACACCGCCGTCGAACGCGATGTCCGCTTCGGCGGACGGAACCGCGACCGGCGCATCGACACTGGGCTGCTCGGCGGGAGGCGGAGGCAACACGGGCTCTTCGGCTTCTGGTTCGGCTTCCGCGGGCGGCGTCGTCAGACTACCGTAGGCATACCCGGGGGTGTCCGCGGCGACGGACGCCACGCGAAAAGTAATCGCCGTCTCGCTCGGCAGGTCGACGAGGGTCACACGGTGGCGCGTCACCAGCGTAGTGTCGACGGCGCCAGCCTGTTCGAGCGCGACCGCGCGCGTTCCCCACTCGACCTGTGAGCTCGCGGCGACGTCGGTCTCCCAGGTGACCACGGCCGTCGTGCCCTCCACAGTCGCTTGCACGTCACGGATGGCGAGCGGCGGCGACGCGCCAAAGTGAACCTGCACCATCGCGGCTTCCGGGAAGGTCGCCACCACTTTCACATAGAGTGACAGCGCTTCGTCATGGAAGACGTCGCCATCCGGCAAGACGACCGGACAATAACCCGTACAGTAGGTCTGCGAGGTCTTGACGTAGACCCAGTCCGTATAGCCCGAGCCCTGAGTGTAGAGGCTCATGCGCATGGCGAACGTGAGGCCTCCCTCACCCACCCCGTAGTCGAAGCCGATCGGGCGGCGATGCTCGATGGTGTACGCACCAAGCTCCAGAGCGCGAGGCAGATCGCTCGAGCGCTCGAGCGGTGCCAGCGCCACGACACCGCTCGATGCCGTCGTGAAGTCCGACTGCGACAGCCAACCGAGCGACCGCTTCTGCCCCGCTTGGAAGTGACCGCCGCTCGCGCCCATGGCGCTCAACGGACCGTATTGCCAGCCCATGCATTGGCCGGCGCTGTAGTCGTAATAGGGACCGGGATTACAGAGATACGCGCCCGTGTGCCAGTTACCCATGACGTGCCCGAGCTCGTGGATCGCGTTGCCCCAGCCACTGAGCACCGCGAGGCCACCGTTGAACTGACCGGCGGTGCCGACGCTCGCGAACGAGCCGCCGAACGGCCCGTTCAAGGCGACGAACGTCGTCATCACCTGCGGGTAGTTGTTGTAGAGGGCGCCCTGCACGGCGCCGAGCACGCACATGCCGTCGCAATCGGGTCCGCCTGGGTAATCGATGGGCAGGTTGATGATGTACGCGTCGCCGACGAACTGGAATTTGCCGTACGAGACCTCCGCGAAGTAGTCGGCGACCGAGCTCTTGCCGACGCCGTGGAACATCTCGCGCAGGCCCTGCACCGCCCCGGGCGAATCATCGACCGGTTGATTCTGGAAGCCGACGCTGACGGCGTTGAGGCTGCGGACGATTGGCCCCGCTCCCATCAGCGCAAGGCGTGGCGCCTCGAGGACTTCCACGCGCGAGGCCCAGAGAGCGCCGTCCTCCTCGATACCTTCGACGCGAAGCCGCGAGCCCGGCTGCATCGGGATGGCGTCGCCTGCGACGTCGTGCAGCACGAGCCTCGGAGCGCCTTCGCGCACGAGATACGGAGTGAGCCGCGAGTCACCGTCGGGTCCATCGTAAATGACGAGCTCGAGGGTGCCTTCGCGCGCAACTTCGCCGCCGCCGACAAGGGCTATGAGCAAGAGAGATAACACCATGCCTGTGTGCTCCCACCGGACCTTCTCGCTCGGGGCGGCGGCGGGTTCTGACGGCGGGTCAGAGATCCGTTTCGAAGGAGCTAGACAACGGGGGTTCTACGACGTAGTTCCCCTGCCGCAATGGGCGATTACAAGCACTTTACGCAGCTTCGCGACCTCGGCGTCCGCGGCCTCGAGAGCGTCATCGAAAAGGCGATCGCCTGGAAAAAATCAGCGCCGGCGGGAAAGCTCGGCGGCCGCATCCTGGGCATGGTGTTTTTCAACCCCAGCCTGCGTACTCGCGCCAGCTTCGAAGCCGCCATGCTCCGCAGTGGCGGACACGCGATCGTTCTCGAGGTCGGGGCCGGTGTCTGGACGCTCGAGCATCGCGACGGCGTGGTGATGGACCAGAACCGCACCGAGCACATTCGCGAAGCCGTGCCGGTCCTGTCGCGATACGTCGACGCGCTCGCCATCCGCACGTTTTCGGATGGCAGTGGTGACGAGGCGGACGAGCAGGATGTGGTGTTGAACGGCTTCCGCCGCTACTCGGAAAAGCCCGTCGTCAGCATGGAGAGCGCCCGCGAGCATCCGTGTCAGGGGGCGGCCGACGTCCTCACGATGCGCGAACGCTTCGGCCAGACGCGCGGCCTCGACGTCACGCTCACCTGGGCGCCGCACGTGAAGCCCTTGCCGAAGGCAGTGCCCAACTCGTTCCTCCTGTCCGCCGCGGCGGCCGGCTGCAACGTGCGCGTGGCACACCCCAAGGGTTTCGAGCTCACCAAGTCGGTCCTCGACGAAGCTCGAACCTTCGCCCAAGAGGCCGGTGGCAGCGTCACGGTCACCAACGACCAGGACGCGGCCGTGAAGGGGTCGCACGTCATCTACGCCAAGGCGTGGGGTCCGTCGTCGGCGAGCCCGGATGTGCCCGTCCGCCAAGACGGCTGGATGCCCACGAAGCGTCACCTGTCGCTGCTCGAGAAGGACGGCATCTTCATGCACTGCCTGCCGACGCGCCGGGGTCTCGAGGTCGCCGACGAAGTTCTCGACGATCCGCGCTCCCGCGTCGTCGACGAGGCCGAGAACCGCTTTCATGTGCAGCGCGTGATCCTGCACGACCTTTTGAGCTAAGGAGCAGAGGCCACATGCAACCCCAACATCCACTCCGCGCCGCGGTCCCGTATCTCAAAGAGTTCCGAGGCAAGACGTTCGTCGTCAAAGTCGGCGGAGAGATTCTCGAGAGTCAGACGGCCCGCAAGAGCGTCAGTGAGCAGCTCGCCCTCCTCTGGCACCTGGGCATCAAGCTCGTCGTCGTGCACGGTGGCGGTGCCGCCATCGACGACGTCTGCACGCGTCTGCAATTGCCGACCACCAAGGTGGCCGGGCGGCGCATCACCAGCCCCGAAGTCTTGAAGGTCGTGAAGATGGTGGTCGCCGGCGACGTGCACGTCGACCTCACCGCCCAGCTCCGCGCCGCGGGTCTGCCGGTCTGCGGCGTTTCGGGTGTCGACACCGGCGTGCTCCGTGCCCAGCGCCGCCCTCCGATGCAAGTCCGCGAAGACGGAGCAACGGAAGCCAAGGAGGTCGACTTCGGCCTCGTGGGCGACTTGGTGCCGGCCGAACCGACTCTCGTGCATCACCTGCTCGCCGGCGGCTTCGTGCCGCTGGTCGCGCCGCTCGCCGGCAACGACAACGGCGAGGTGTTCAACACCAACGCCGACACGGTCGCGGCGTCGCTCGCCGGCACACTGCGCGCCGAGAAGCTCATCTTCATGCTGGCGGTGCCCGGGCTCATGCGCGATCCGAAGCAGCCTTCGAGCCTCGTCCCCTATGCGACGGCGCGCGATGTGGATACGTTGATCGCCGAAGGTGTGGTCACGGGAGGCATGCGACCCAAGCTCGCCGCCGCCCTGACCGCGCTCGAAGCTGGAGTGGGTAGCGTGCATCTCGTGAGCGGCATGCATCAGGACGCGTTGCTCGGTGAGATCTTCACCAATGAAGGCAGCGGCACCATGCTGCGGCGGGGTGAAAAAGGAGCGTCGTGAGAATCACCGTCGACAAGATCGCCTCGGTTACTCGCAACCTCGACCTCGGAAAGACGCTGACCCTCACCGACCGCATCGAGGTGCGGGCGGGCGCGGTCATTGCCGGGCGCGTGCTCAATCACAAGGGCGCGTACAACACGCTCGAGGACCGTCACGGTCGCATGAGCACGGTGCAGAGCGGCGACATCGTCATCGGAGCGCTCGGACACCGCAACGCTCTCCACGGCTACGAGGGCGTGCTCCCGACCAAGGTGAACGTCGGCGACAAGCTCCAGATCCTGAACCTGGGCGGCGTCATCGGCCACTGCATCTCGTTCAACCCCGACGTCGGTCCTCCGTTCGACGTCGAGGTGCTCGGACAAGTGTTGGTCTTTCCCGAGTTCAACTCGCGTGTCGGCCAGCCGGCGCACATCGGCATGAACGCGCTCGAGGGTGTCGCCGATGCGCCCATGGTCCCGGTCATCTACGTGGCCGGCACCTGCATGAACTCCGGTAAGACGGCGGCGGCTTGTACGCTCGTGCGCAGCCTCTCGCAGGCTGGTTACCGCGTCGGCGGCGGCAAGCTCACCGGCGTGTCATTGCAAAAAGACATTCTCAACATGCGCGACTACGGCGCCGACATCGCCTACGACTTCACCGACACGGGCGTGGTCTCGTCGGACGCGGCCACGAGCCAGCGCGCCGCGCGCATCGTCTTCTCGGAGCTCGCGGCGGAAGGCGCTCAGATCATCGTCGCCGAGACCGGTGACGGCATCATGGGTGACTACGGCGTCCAGTCCATTTTGGCGGACAAGGAGCTGATGAAGCGCGCCGTCGCCATCTTGCTGTGCGCCAACGACCCGGTCGGCTGCGCCGGTGGGGTCCGCGACATGAAGGAACGCTACGGGCTCCAGGTCGACGTGGTGACCGGCCCCGCGACCGACAACAACGTCGGCGTGCGCTTCGTGCAGCGTGAGCTGGGCTTACCGGCCTTGAACGCCCGCACCAACGCGCAAGCGCTGGGTGACTTCATCAAGGCCAAGCTCGTCGAGCGTGGGGCTCTGAAGTGAGCGAGCGCCGCGTCGTCGTGCTCGGCGCCTCCGGGTACGGCGGCGGCGAGCTGCTGCGGTTGCTCGCGCAACATCCAGAACGCCCGTTGGTACGGGGTGTGTCGCGCTCGTATGCCGGCAAGCCGTTTCACGCCGTACACCCGAACCTGCGCGGCGTGCTTCAGGGCACCTTCGACGCCAACGTCGATTGGGCATGGCTCTCGGAGAGCGACAAGCCGGTGTTGTTCTGCGCCATGCCGCACGGCGAGCTCTCTCAGCAGTACAAGACACTCGCCGCCTCCGCGCCCGGCGAGACCTGGCGGCGTCTCACACTCATCGACCTGTCGGCGGATTTCCGCATTCACGACGTCGACCTCTATAAGCGCTTCTATAAGGTCGAGCATCCCTGCCCCGACGAGATCCCCGCCTTCACCTACGGTTTCTGCGAGTGGCAGCACGACTCCATCAAAGCGGCGAAGCGCATCGCCAATCCCGGGTGCTTCGCGACAGCGCTGCAGCTCGCCTTGTTGCCGCTCGCCAAACACCAGGTCGGCCTGATCGCGGTGAGTGGCGTCACGGGCTCATCGGGCTCGGGCATGAAGCTCGCCGAGACCACGCATCACCCAACGCGTGCCCATGACTTTCGCGCCTACAAAGCCCTCGGCCACCAGCATCAGGCCGAGGCGATTCAGCTGATGTTGGCGCTCGGAGTCGACGGCGAGCTCGGGTTCGTGCCGCATTCGGCGCCCATCGTGCGCGGCATCTTTCTCACCGTGCAGCTCGCCGGAGTAGGCGACGTGCGCGCCAAGTTCGAGAAGGCCTACGCCGCGGCACCGTTCGTGCGCTTGGTCGAGGAGTCACCCCGTCTCGCGAGTGTCGTCGGCAGCAACTTCGTCGACATCGGCTTCGCGACCCAGGGCAAGGTCACGGCCATCATGGTCGCGCTCGACAATCTGGTGAAGGGCATGGCCGGCCAGGCCATCCAGAACATGAATCTGGCGACCGGACTCGACGAGCGCGCCGGCCTCTGGTCCGCGGCGGCGTACCCGGCTTAGGGCGCGCGTCCGTGCAAGTCCCGACCCGGGTCCTTGCCGTCTTCGTAGACCGCGACGGAATAGCGCGTGGCTGGTCCGCTGAAGCGGTCGGTGATGCTGACACGGTGGCCGGCCTTCTCGAAGTGCACGGCCACGCACAGCGCCGTGCCGAAATCGCTGACGAGGGTGCGGCCCCATTGGATCGCGTCCGGCTCGGGGCCCTGGTACTTCTTCATGGTGAAGTCGATTTCGGCGATGGCGATGTCGAGCGCGCGTGACCTCGGCGCGTCCGCGGGCGGCAGCGAGTAGCCGCTCAGCCTGTCGCTGAAGCGAAAGCGCTCACCGGCGAACGCGGCCTTCAGCGCCGCGGCCCGGTAGGCGGGGATCGTGCACGCCGGGGGCGACATGTCGAACTTGGCGCGAGCCAGGAGCGCCTGGACGGCGCTCTTCAACGCGGGCCGGTCCTCGGCGGGGCACCTCTGGAGCTCGAACACGAGCTGCTCGACGCTCACCTGCACGTGCCTGGTCGTCTCGCGGCCTTTGCCGAAGAATCCCGCGAGCACGCACTTGCGAGGGAGCGGAGGAGCGAGGTCTTGAACCTTGCGGAGCACGAGCTCGCGCCCTGCCACGGGCACCGTTCCCAGCACCTCGTGAGGCGCGCCGACGCAAGAGGCGGTGGAGCGCACAGCAAGCCCAGTAGCGCTGGTCGTCGTATTCATGGGCTAAGGTATCGCGTGCTCTGGCTCGTCGTTGTCGTGGCCGTGAGGCGCTGCACGAGTGCGTCGGCGCACACCTGGGCGGCGGCTACCGCTTCACCTGCAGGATATGCGCTGGAACACGTGTTTGCGGATCGAG
>JBGGMJ010000096.1:0-28236 GCA_041288095.1 Myxococcota bacterium | reverse complement strand
CGCTCGATCGGCCGGCCCACGAGCCACGTGCCGAGGATGAAGGACGCGAGGACGCACGCCGAGCCGACCGCCACCATCGCGGCGACGGTGTTCCAGACGATGCGGCCCACGAAGCGCCGCTCGCGCGTCACCGGCTCGGAGAGCTCGAGAGCGCCGAGCCACTGATCGTTGGCGGCGCGCAGCGGCACATAAGTGACGTAGCGCTCACCGACCGTCGCGGCGAGGAGGTCGGCCGGCTCGTCGTCCGCTTTGGCGTCCGCGATCGGCGCCTCCTGCAAGCGGGCACAGGCGCCGGGGATGAGCAGCGCTGTAACCCCGTCGCGGCAAACCCACGCCATGCGAATGGGCTGACTGCGGCGCGCCGCTTCGTCGAGGACGCGCCGGGCTTCGTCGAGGCCTTCGTAGGCGTAGACACCGGCGATCATCCGCGCCACGGCCATGCCCACGCGCTCGTGCTCCTCGGCGCGTGTACCACGAAAGAGCGCAACCTCGTGGCGGAAGCGCACGATGGCATCGATGCCGAGGACGACGGCAATGATGACGAGCAGAAACAACGTGAGCTTGACGGTGAGCTTCATGCGCCGGGACCGCTCCCATCAGTGCTACGAAGCGGTCACCGGCACAATCGTGCAAAAAGACTCACTGAGTCGAAACGACACGCTCCCGTGACCGCGCTACCCGACCGCGCCAGAGCAACAGGATGACCGCGAGCGCCGCGAAGATGTGCGGCGGCGCCGCAGCGCATCCCTTGGTGATGAAACACTGGGTGCCAGCGCCGCCCATGGGGCCGCACGTACCCTCAGTACCGGTGTCGGCGTCGTAGCCGTTGCAACCGCCCGTGGCGCATTCGTAGTTGTTGCGGCACGCCAGACCGTCCGCTTTGGTGGGCACGCAGGTGCCGCCGCAGTAGTAACCCGGGCCACATTGAGCGCCACCGCAACTCGTGCCCTCGGCCGCGAACGGCTGGCAGCTGCCTTCGTCGTCATCGTCGTTGGCGCGGAAGCAATAACCGCTCAGACATTCCTCGTCGATTTTGCAGGTTCCGCCTTCGTCGACCTTGGGAATGAGGAACGTGCCGCACTCGGCGGCCAGCGCGGTCGACTTGCTCTTGAGGTCGGCGCACGACAGCGCGGCGTAGTTTGCAAGACAGCGCTCGAGCACCGTGCCTTTGTACTCGAGTCGGCCCTCGTCGACGCCCTCTTGGATCTGCCCCTCCTTGAAGTTCAGCACATCCGTGGTCTCGTCGACGCAATCGCCTTCGTTGACGCCGTAGCTCTGTTGCTCGCTTGCCTCGATCTCGGCTTCGGTGCAGCAGTCGTACGCTTTGGCGCACTGCGCTTCGGCGAGGTTCTCCGCGTAGTTCTTCACGTCCCATTTGTCGCGGCAGGCGACCAAGGACACCGCGGCGGCGGCAATCAGCAATTGGGCGTAACGCATCATATCCCCCTATGGACCGCCCATGACGGCGGCGACGTCGGGGATATTCACGACTTTAAATGGGGACACCAACCATTTTTCGAAGCGAAAAATGGATGATGTCCCTGGCTAGTACGGCAGGTTGAGCTGGAGCTTCGCCTCGTCGCTCATCTTGTCGGGAGTCCACGGCGGCTCCCAGACCACCTCGGCCTTAGCGGAGGTCACGCCGTCGACGGTCGCGACTTTCTGCTCGACTTCGGGCGGCAACGAACCGGCGACCGGGCAGGCAGGCGAGGTCAGCGTCATGCGGATGAGGGCGCTCCCCGCCTCGTCGATGACGATGTTGTAGACCAAGCCCAGCTCGTAGATGTTCACCGGGATCTCGGGGTCGTAGATCGTCTTCAAGGCCTCGACGATGCTGGAGCGCATCTCGGGCGTACCGCCGACGAGGATGACCTCGTGTTTGGGCGCGGGCTCGCCGGGTGCGTGGACGCTGTCGGTGACCATGCCGACGGGTCCGCCACGCATGGGCTCTTCCTCGATGATCGGTACACCGAAGGCGTTGCGGCGCGGCTCACCATCACGGCGGGGCTCCGCGTCGTGGCCGACGGCGCGTGGTTCCTCGAGGGCCACTGGGGTCATCCGCGAAAGGAGATCGTCGCTCATGACACGCCTCCAGCGAGAGCGCGGGTCAACGCCTCGTCGACGACCGTACTGACCAGGGCGCGAATGCCCGGATGCACGATGCTGTCGACGACTTCGCCGGCGAATGCCTGCGTGAGGATGCGCTGAGCCGCGGCGCGCCCGATGCCACGAGCACGCAGGTAAAAGAGCGCTTCTTCGTCGAGTCGGCCGATGGTGGCGCCGTGGCTACACTTGACGTCGTCGGCGTAGATCTCGAGCTGCGGGCGGGTGTCGACGACGGCGCTGTCGGACAGCAACACGTTGCGGTTGCTCTGGAAGGCCGCGGTCTTCTGTGCGTCTTTGCGGACGAGGATCTTGCCGTTGAACACGCCGCGCGACATGTCGCCGAGCACGCCCTTGTAGAGCTCGTTGCTGGTGCAGCGCGGCACCGCGTGATCGAGGAAGGTCGTGTGATCGACGAGCTGGCGACCTCGGGCCACGTACGCACCGAAGAGCTGCGCGTCCGCGCCTTCGCCGAGCAGCGCCGACGTGATCTCGGTGCGAGCCAGCGCGCTGCCCGCCGCGGCGGAGCACGAGTAGAGTCGCGAGCCGCGGGCCTGCTCGCAGGCGATCGTCGCGACGTGGAAGGCGCTCTGCCCTTCACGCTGGACCTTCACGTGCGTGAGACCGGCGCCCTCCGCGAGCGTCACCTCGGTCACACTGTTGGTGAACGACACGGCGTTGCCGTCGCCCAAGTAATGCTCGACCACCGTGACTTCGGCGTTCGCTTCGACGCGGATCAAATTGCGCAGATGCGCGCCCACGGGCTGCACCTGGTTGCTCGCGATCACGAGTAGCTCGATCGGTTTGTCGACGCGCACCCCACGCGGCACGACGACGACCGCGCCGTCACTCACCATGGCGGTGTTGAGAGCCGCGAAACCATGACGGGACGCATCGACGACCTTGCCGAAAGCAGCGCGCACGAGCTCGGCGCGCGAGCCCAGGGCATGAGCGAGGTTGGTGACGACGACGCCGTCAGGCAGGCCCGCAAGAAGCGACGCTTCCGCGATGTACACGCCGTCCACGAAGACCAAGCGGTAGGCATCGGTAAGGCCGGTGGTCTCGGCGAGACTCGCGGCCCGGTCCGCCGCGCTGCTCTTCGCCGGCGCGAACGGCACGGTGAGCAGCTGGCCGACGTCGGTGTAACGCCAGGCCTCGTCGCGCGTGGTCGGAAAGCCGCCCGACGACAGCAGCGCCATCGCTGCCCGTCGCTTTTCGGCGAGCCACGGAACCGCGCTCCCCGGCAGGCCGCTCTCGCTGCCCGCGAAGGCGGACGTGTAGTGCGCGACTGCGTTCACGCTCGGGCTCCCTGCTGCAGCCACTCGTAACCGCGCTGCTCGAGCTCGAGCGCCAGCTCCTTGCCCGCGGTCTTGACGATACGTCCGTCCAAGAGAACGTGCGTGATGTCCGGCACCAGGTAGTCGAGCAAACGCTGATAGTGGGTGATGACGATGAGAGCGCGATCCGGTGAGCGCAGAGCGTTCACGCCGTTGGCGACGATGCGCAAGGCGTCGATATCGAGGCCGCTGTCGGTCTCGTCGAGGATCGCGAGCTTCGGATCGAGCATCGCCATCTGGAAGATCTCGTTGCGCTTGCGCTCACCGCCGGAGAAGCCTTCGTTGACCGCGCGGTTGAGCATCTTCTCGTCCATCGCGACGAGCTTCATCTTCTCGCGAGCGAGCTTGAGGAAGGTGCCGGCGTCGACCTCCGGCTCCCCACGGTGCTTCTTCAGCGCGTTCAGCGCCGAGCGCATGAAGTAGGCGTTGGTGACACCGGGGATCTCGACTGGGTACTGGAACGACATGAACACGCCTTCGCGGGCGCGTTCCTCGGGCGCGAGATCGAGCAACGACTTGCCGTCGAGCGTAACCGTCCCCTTGGTGACTTCGTATTCCTCGCGGCCGGCAAGGACTTTGGCGAGCGTGCTCTTGCCCGCGGCGTTCGGGCCCATGATGGCGTGGACTTCGCCGGGCTTCACGATGAGGTTCACGCCGCGAAGAATTTCCTTACCTTCGACACGCGCGTGCAAATCGTTGATGATCAACATGACTAACCGACACTCCCTTCGAGGCTCACCGCGAGAAGCTTCTGCGCCTCGACCGCGAACTCCATCGGGAGCTCGCGGAACACTTCCTTGCAAAAACCGTTGACGATCATCGACACGGCATCCTCTTCGGACAGTCCGCGTTGGCGGAGGTAGAAGAGCTGGTCTTCGCCGATTTTCGAGGTCGAAGCTTCGTGCTCGACGGTGCTCGAGGCATTCTTTACGTCGACATACGGGAAGGTGTGGGCGCCGCACTTGTCGCCGATGAGCAACGAGTCGCACTGCGAGTGGTTGCGGGCTCCGGTCGCGCGCTGGTTGATGAGCACCTGGCCGCGGTACGCGTTGCTGCTCTTACCGGCGCTGATGCCCTTCGAGACGATGGTGCTCTTCGTGTTCTTGCCGAGGTGCAGCATCTTCGTGCCGGTGTCGGCTTGCTGCATGTTGTTGGTGACCGCGACCGAGTAGAATTCGCCGACCGAGTCGTCACCCTGCAGAATCACGCTCGGATACTTCCAGGTGATGGCGCTGCCGGTCTCGACCTGGGTCCACGAGATCTTGGCGCGCTCGAAACATTTCCCGCGCTTGGTGACGAAGTTGTAGATGCCGCCGCGACCTTCCTTGTCGCCCGGGTACCAGTTCTGGACCGTCGAATACTTGATGGTGGCACCGGGCAGCGCGACCAGCTCGACCACGGCCGCGTGCAGCTGGTTCTCGTCGCGCATCGGCGCGGTGCAACCTTCGAGATAACTGACGTACGAGCCTTCGTCGGCGACGATGAGGGTCCGCTCGAACTGACCGGTGTTGCGCTCGTTGATGCGAAAGTACGTCGACAGCTCCATCGGGCAGCGCACGCCCTTGGGGATGTAGACGAAAGATCCGTCGCTGAAGACGGCGCTGTTCAAAGCGCTGAAGAAGTTGTCGGAATAAGGAACGACGGAGCCGAGATACTTGCGCACGAGCTCGGGGTGGTTCTTCACCGCGTCGCTGAAGGAGCAAAAGATGATGCCGACTTCGGCGAGCTTCGCCTTGAAGGTGGTTGCGACCGATACGCTATCGAAGACGGCATCGACAGCGACGTTGGCGAGCAGCTTCTGCTCCGAGAGCGGGATGCCGAGCTTCTCGAAGGTGGCGAGGAGCTCTGGGTCGACCTCTTCGAGGCTCGAGAGCTTCTCTTTTTGCTTGGGGGCCGCGTAGTAGCTGATGCCCTGATAGTCGATGGGTGGATACGAGACGTGCGCCCAGCGCGGCTCGGTCATCTCCTGCCAGCGCTTCCAGGCCTTGAGGCGCCAGGCGAGCATGAACTCGGGCTCGCCCTTCTTGGCGCTGATGTGGCGGATGACGTCTTCGGTGAGACCAGGCGGGACAACGTCGGACTCGATGTTGGTGACGAAGCCGTACTTGTAGTCGCCTTCGAGCTGGACGTTGTCTGGAGGAGTGGTGCTGCTCATGAGTGGGCTCGCGCGCCGCGGAGTGAAACCAGCTCTAGGCGCTGGCTCATGGCGGTCTCGGTGTTCAGAAGGTCGGCGAGACTGATACCCGACAGGGCGTCTTTCACCGCGCCGCCGAGCCAGGTCCACATGCTGCGCATCGAGCAGCCGCCGGTATGGACGCAGTCGGTCTTGAGCCCGGCGTGAGAATCGCAAAGGCTCTCGGAGAACAGTGGGCCGCCCAAGATCTCGATCGCTTGCCAGACGCTGATCTCGGCCGCGGGACGGGCCAGCACGTAACCGCCCGCCGCGCCGCGCGTGCTGTTCAGCAGCTCTCCTTGACGCAAGACCCGCAGGAGCTTCGCCGTATAGTCCGACGATAGCCCTTCGGCGTCGGCGACCTCGGCGATGCCGACGGGGCCGGAATGACCCCGCCTTGCCACCTGGACAAGACAGCGTAATCCGTACTCTTCTTGGGCCGAGAGATGCATCGGGGCGGCTCCCTACGGAAAGTGGACTAACCTGTCAAGATTAGACTGGAGGGTGTCTTGATATTCCGCCAGCTGTTCGACACCACCAGCTCGACGTACACGTATTTGCTGGGAGATCAGGCCTCGGGCCGAGCCGTGCTCATCGACCCGGTGCTCGAGCTCGCCGACCGCGACCTGGAGCAAATCCATGACCTGGGGCTCACCCTCTCGCACGTGCTCGATACCCACGTGCATGCCGACCACGTCACCGCCGCGTCGGTCCTGAAGAGCAGGACCGGGGCGACCACGGTTTCATCGGAGCGTGGCGCTGTCTGCGCCGATCGCAAGCTCAAGCATGGCGAGCCGCTGCAGGTCGGGGGAATCACCATCCGAGCGCTCGCCACCCCGGGCCACACCGACGACAGCTTGTCCTATGTGCTGAACGACCGCGTCTTCACCGGCGACGCCCTGCTCGTCCGCGGCTGCGGACGCACCGACTTCCAAAACGGCGATCCGGAAACGCTCTACAAGTCGATCACCGAGGTCTTGTTCGCTTTGCCGGACACCACCCAAGTGTTTCCAGCACACGATTACAAAGGTCTCACGGTCACGACCATCGGCGAGGAACGTCGCTTCAATCCGCGCCTTGCCGGCAAATCGATGGCCGAGTTCGCGGCCATCATGCGCGGCTTGAACCTGCCGCCACCGAAGCTCATCGACAAGGCGGTGCCCGCGAACCGTTTGTGCGGCAACGTGCCGATGGGCTAAGGCTCGCGCATGCGCAACATGATGCTCGCCCTGCTGCTCGCGCTCGTCGCCGGTTGTGGGGTGTCGAAGAAAGAAGCCATGGAAACTCTCGAAGGCATCGAGAGCATCGCGGCCGCTCCCGCCGACATTCGCTTGGTGCTCCTCGGTAGCTTGTGCGTCGAGGCCACGGCGTGCGCCGGCGACTGCAAGGAAGTGCTCGAGGCCTTGGGCAGCGTCGACCCGAAAGACCGCATGCTGCTCATCAGTCAGTGCGACACGACGATCAAGCCGCTGCCCGAAACCGACGGCGCCAAGGCGTTCTCCGACTGGGTCGCCAAACGCGTCGGCGCCTATCTGCAAAAGGTGCGCGCGGCGCTACCCGAGGCGGAACGCGCCCGGCTCGACCAAGCGTGGAAGACAGCCCAAGCGGGCGACTAGCCCGACTTCTTCTGGAAGTCGCGCATGAAGTCGACGAGCGCGTCCACCGCGGTCACGGGCACCGCATTGTAGATCGAGGCGCGTAGGCCGCCGACGCTACGGTGGCCTTTGAGCCCGACCAGGTCGGCCGCGACGGACTCCTTGACGAATTTCGCCTCGAGCTCCTCGCTCGGGAGACGGAACGTTACGTTCATGGACGAGCGGCTCTCGGTCTGCGCGTGTCCGCGATAGAAGCCGCCCGAGCCGTCGATGGTGTCGTAGATCTTCTTGGCTTTGGTCGCGTTGACCTTGGCCATCGCCGTGAGCCCACCCTTGTCGATGAGATACTTGGTGGTCAGCGCGCACATGTAGATGGCGAACGACGGCGGCGTATTGAAGAGCGAGTTGTGCTCGGCCATGAGCGCGTAGTTGAACATCTCGGGCAGCGCCTTGTCCGAGCGCGCGAGCAGGTCTTTGCGCACGACGACCACCGTCACGCCCGAGGGGCCGATATTCTTCTGGGCGCCCGCGTAAATGAGGCCGAACTTCGAGCCGTCGACCGAGGTCGACAGGATGTCGCTCGACATGTCACAGACCAAAGGCACCTGTCCGCTATCGGGGACATAGTGGTACTGGGTGCCGTAGATCGTGTTGTTCGACGTGTAGTGGAAGTAAGCGGCCTTGGGGTCGACCGCGAGGCTCCCCTGCTTCGGCACGTGGTTGTGCTTGCTCGCCGCCGACGAGAAATTCTCGCGCACGTCCCCGAGCTTCTTGCCCTCTTTGACGGCGCCTTCGGCCCAGACACCGGTAACGGCGTATTCGGCGAAGCCGCCTTTCGGCAGGATGTTCATCGGCACCAGCGCGAACTGCGTGCGGGCGCCGCCACCCATGAAGAGCACGGCGTGGTCGTCGCCCAGATTGAGCAGGGTCTTGAGGTTGGCGATGGCCTCGTTGTGGACCGCCTCGTAAGGCTTGTCGCGGTGGCTCATCTCCATGACCGACATGCCGGTGCCCTTGAAATCCAGGAGCTCGGCTTGGACTTTCTCGAGCACCTCGAGAGGAATCGCAGCGGGACCAGCAGAGAAATTGTGAGCGCGTCGTGCCATGGCCATGGCCATGCCTGATCAAAGCGCCGGCTTCAAGCTCGTACCGTACCCAGTGAGCTCGACGAAACCGCGCCCGGACGCGCTGCCGCGCACTTCGACCGCGCCCTCCCAATAGAAGAGCTTTGGCAGCGCCTTGCTCACGTTCTCTTGAGCCTTGGCCTTGGCGTCGATGTCGAGGGCGAGCCCATGCGCGGGCACGACCACGGTCCAATGCGTCGGGTATCGCGCCCTGCTCGCCTTGCTCTCCCATGAGCCGCTCGCGGTGACCGAGAAGTCATCGCGGCCGAGATAGGTCGCCTTGCCGTCGCGGTCGACCAGCGTACCGCTAGCCCAGTCGACGCCACCGTCGGCGCGCCGCAAGACGTAGAGCATCAGCTCACGCTGGTCATCGAGCTGCAGGCTGAACCAATCCCAGCCCACCTGGCCTTCGCCGAGCAGGTTCGAGCCGAATTCCTTGTCCATCCAGCTCTCGCCGGTGACCTCATACCGCTTGCCGTCGAGCTCGATGGTCCCCCGGGTCGCAAGGCGCGTCTGACTGTAGTAAAGGCTCGCCGCCTCCTCGCCGCGTCCTTTGCGGGACAGGCCGTTCGCTCCCTGGAACACCAGCGGCTTGGCCTCGTGAGTCGCAAGCTCCATCGCGAAAGCTTGTCTGCTATCGCGGGCGTGAAAGACGAAGCCATTCTCCTTCCATGCGAGCTCCCATGACTCCGCCGTCCCCGCCGGGCCGCGACACCAGATGATTCGCGACTCGGGATAGGCGCCGTAGCCCGCAAGCTCCGGCTGCACGCGCTGGATGACCTCCGCGAAGCGGTGCTCACCACTCTCGAGATCAGTCACGGCGACGTGACCCATGACGAGCGCCTCGGTGGACCAGGTGCTGCCGGTGACTGGCGTCTCGGAGAGGCCGACCTTGAACATCGTGAACTGATAGGCAAACCGGCCGGTGTGGCCCGTGAAATACCACCACTCGGTCTTGTAGCCCGGGTGCGCCCAATGATCGTCGGGGAAGCGCCACGCGTAATCCGCTTTGGCGCTCGTCCAGGCGAGCGCCGCGATGGTGACGAGGCTAGAGATCGTCACGCACGAGCTCCTGTGCGGGGGTCCGTGAGGCGCGCATCGCCGGATACAAAGCGGCCAGCACCGCCGCGCCGAGAATGGTGGCGGCCTGCTCGGCGAGCGCCCAACCGGGCAGCGCCAAGCGAATGGTCCAGCCGAAATAGGCGCGGTTGATGAGGAGGATCAGCACCATGACGAGCGCCGAGCCGCCAACGGCGCCCAGCACCAGGCCGAAGGCACCCAAGGACAAACCTTGGCCGACGAACATACGGAAGACCTGGCGTCGCGTCGCGCCGAGCGCGCGATACAAGGCGAGCTCCGCGGCGCGCTCACGCGCGGCAATGAGCAAAGTAAGCGCGATGCCGGCGACGGCGATGAGAAAGCTCATGGCCTGCAAGATGACCGTGATGGCGAAGGTCTGGTCGAAGATGTCGAGGATGGTGGCGCGGAGCCGCTGGTTGCTGCGCACGACGACGGGGGCATCGCCGAGGCGTGCTTGCAGATGGAGCACGGTCGCGTCGGTGTCGACGCCGTCGTTCAAGTAGAGCGCGACGCTCGTCGGCGCGACCTCACCCGCGAGACGCTCGAAGGTGGTCGTGTCGACGACCATCGTCCCCTGTTCCGTCGTGTAGTCGTAGAAGACGCCGGCGATTGCGAGCTCGTGCTCCCCCGTGGAGGTGCGCAGGCGGATGCGCTGGCCGCGCGAAAGCTTCGCCTTGCGTGCCAGGGGCTCACTCACCAGCACAGCCCCACCGCCGGCGACCGCTTCGAGCACGCCGTCGTCCGCGTGCATGAGTGGCCAGCGTGACGGCACACCCGGCAGCATCACGTGGACTCCGCTCAAGCGAACAGTGCGCGCGCCCAAGCGCGCTTCGCCACGCCGCAGGACGTCGACCGCGCGGGTGCCTGGGGTCGCGGCGATGGCCCGCACCACGTCGTCGTCGAGCCGGCCGCGCGTCTCGGTGGACACGTAGATGTCGGCGCGCACGGTGGTGCCAATCCAGGTCTCGAGGGTCGCGCGAAAGCTACCGACCATGGCGGTGATGCCGAACATCATGCTGACCGCGATGGCGAGCGAGGCGACCGCGAACGCATTGCTCGTGAGCTTTTGACCCAGGGCGCGCATGCTGTAGGCGACGCCGAAGCCACGCGGCCGGGCCAGCCGCGACACCCGCAAGACCAGCCACGGCGTCGCCAGGACCACGGTGGCGAGAATAGCCACGGCGACCACGAAGCCGGCCGGCGCCCATGGCCGGGCGACCACGCCGAAGACGATGGTCGTGGCGGCCAACGCGAGCGCCGCGGCGAGCAACCGCGGCGCCAGCGCCAGCAGGCTTTCTTGCAGCGTCGCGGCGACGAGGAGCGCGCGTGTGTCCTCGCGTCGCAGCTCGAGGAGCGAAAGCGTCGCGCCCAGCAGGGCGCTGCCGAGCCCAACCGCGACGCCAAGCACGACGACCCAGGCGGGCACGCGCAGCTCTTCGACTGCCTGGAGCAGATAGAGATTCGTGAGTGTCCCGCTCACCACGTCGATATTGGCGCGCGCGGCGGCGATGCCGATGGGCAACCCCAGTGCCGTCCCCAAGAGCCCGATCAGAACGACCTCGCCAACCACCAGGCCCACGACCTGGCGACGTGTCGCGCCAACGGCGCGGAGGACACCGAGCTCGGTGCGGCGTCGCAAGAGCGTGGCCTGCAACGCTCCATGGATGAGGAAAACGCCCACGGCGAGGCTAATCATGCTCAGGGCCGTCAGGTTCAAGCGGAAGGCCGCGAGGAGCCCGGCGGCTTCCTCGGCGCGCTCGTCCGGAGTCAAAACGCGAGCCCGCTCGCCCAGCGTCTGACCGATTCTCGCCGCGGCCGCGAGGACGTCGGCACCGTCCGCAAGGTCGATGGCAATTTCGTCGAGGCCGGGCGGTAACGCGAAGACCGACTGGGCCTGGGCGATGTCCATGACCGCAAGAGCGGACGGAGCCAGTGGCAAGCTCTTCTTGAAGTCTACGAGCGCCCCAACGGTCAGGGTCACGCGCCGGCTCCCGGCGACCGCCGTGAAGGTCTTCCCCACGGACAGCCCGAGTGTGCCCGCGAGCTGCGGCGACAACGCGATCCAGCCGGGCGTCGCGAGTGGGTCGCCGGCGCGCTCCGCGCCGGGCTCGAGCGGTCCTCGCATCGGTTGCGTGAGATCGGTCGCGACGATGCTGAGTCGTTCTTGGCCGACCATCGCGTCTACACGAACGATGGGCCGCGCCGTGACCGTTTCACGATCGCCCAGCGCTACTCGCATGGTGCTGTCGTGCAGCGGCCCCAGGCTCGGCACGATGGTCAGCTCGTCGTCGCCGGTCACCGCGCGCACGCTCGCCGCGAACGCCGCGATGGCGTTGTCGTTGATCAGCTGGATGGTCACGACGCTGGCGACACCGAGCGCCACGCCCAGCACCGTCAGACCGTAGAGCACCGGGCTCTTCCCGACCATGGCCGCGAGCGCTCGTACGAAATAGCGGAACATCTACGCCGCCGTCTCGAGCACGCCGCTGTGCAGGACGAAGCGAGCGTCGGCGAGGGCCGCGAGCTCCTGACTGTGCGTGACGTAGACGAGCGTCGCGCCTTCGTCGCGGCTTGCGCCGAGCAGGAGCTGCATGACGTCGCGTCCCGTCGCATCGTCGAGGTTGCCGGTGGGCTCGTCGGCGAGGATCAGCTTGGGCGACAAGAGCAACGCTCGGCAGATGGCGAGTCGTTGCATCTCGCCGCCCGAGAGCTTCTGCGCCGAGTCGCGTGCGCGGTCGGCGAGCCCGACACGCGCGAGCAGACGCAGGATGCGCTCACGCATCGCCGCCGACATGGTGCCCGCGATCATTGCCGGCAGCGCCACGTTCTCCTCGACCGTGAGATGCGACAACAGGTGGAAGAACTGAAAAACCAGCCCAACGTTGTCACGCCGCAGCAAGGTGCGGCCGCGGTCGTCGAGCTCGTGCAGCGCCTTGCTGAAAAGACGCACGGTCCCAGTGGTTGGGACCTCGATACCCGCGGCGATGTGCAAGAGCGTGGACTTGCCGCTACCGCTGCGGCCGACGATGGCGTAGCGCGCGCCAGCCGGCACTTCGAGCGTCACCGCGTCGAGCACCAAGCGTCCGCCTTCGAAACGCTTGCTCACCTTGTCGAAGACCAACGCGCTCACAACGGTACGACCTGTCCATCAGGATCGAGGCAGCGCGCTAGACGCGCTTCGCGCCCGTCTTGTCGAGGAAGATGTCGGCGTAGATCGGATACAGCGCCGCGATGAAGGCGGGGAACGCGACCAAGAGCCCCAAGCCGAACGGAATCATCGCAACCAAAAGGACGATGAAGCCCCCGACCCCGTAGAGGAGAAAGGGAACGAAGTTCTTCAAACAGGCATTGAAGCTCTGCTGCAGGGCCTCGACCGCGCCCAGATTGTTGAACATGACCAGCGGCGGGGCGAACCACGCGGCCATCATCACGGGCACGAAGAGCAACAGCACCACGAGATAGGCGATCACGATCTTACTGATGAGCTCGGTCGGTGGCTCTCCATTGCCGGCGGTGATCGCGCTGATCAGCGCGGTACCACCCGCGAGCACGAAGCCGACGCCGAGGATCGCGATGGACGCCACGAAGACGAGCGCGCCCACGCCCAAGAGCTGCGCCGTCCGCCGGCGGAAGCCGTCGAAGACGACGCCCACGGTAAACTTGCCGGTGCGCGCTTGCGCCTCACCTGCCGCGAAGAAGCCACCGAGAATGATCGGGTTCATGAACGGCGAGGCGAACACGACGATGAAGTTCAGGAGCGGGATGACCGCCGCGACGAACAGCGCGCCGTAGAGGGCGAGGATGCCGAGGTACCACGGGCCCGGAGCCGCGAAGAGCTGGCGGAAGCCCATCTTGATCCACTCGATACCCTGCCCCGCGTCGACCTGCCTGCCGTTGGGCACGAACGTGCCGGCCAAGGCTTCCTGCGGTTGGGCGAGCGTCGCGGCGGGTGTTGCGTAGGGATTGGTATCGGTCATGGCGAACGACCGTTCCACGACCACGGGGTGATTTCAATGAGCTTCACCGACGAGCCCGGAGCGGTCTCTTGCCCCACTGGCCGCCGCATGGTTTCAACGTGGCACCGACTCGTCCAAAGGAACCGACATGACCGCCACTCCGCTCGACCTCTTATCGGTGAACACGATTCGCACGCTGTCCATCGATGGAGTGCAAAAAGCGAACTCGGGACACCCCGGCTTGCCGCTCGGCGCCGCACCGATGGCTTATGTGTTGTGGCAGCGCCATCTGCGCCACAATCCCAAGAATCCCAAGTGGCCGGATCGCGATCGCTTCGTCTTGTCGGCGGGCCACGGCAGCATGCTTCTGTATTCGCTCATGCATCTCACCGGCTACGAGTCGATGAGCATGGACGACATCAAGGCCTTCCGGCAGTGGCACAGCCGTACCCCCGGTCACCCCGAGAGCTTCGAGACGCCCGGCGTCGAGGCAACGACCGGCCCCTTGGGTCAGGGTTTCTCGAACGCGGTCGGCATGGCCATGGCGGAGCGCGTCCTCGCCGGCATGTTCAACAAAGACGGTCACACCATCGTCGACCACCACACGTACACGTTGGTTGGCGACGGCGACATCATGGAGGGTGTCGCCCAAGAAGCGGCCTCGCTCGCCGGCCACTTGAAGCTCGGCAAGCTCGTCTGCCTCTACGACGCCAACCAGGTCACGCTCGACGGTCCGGCGGCGCAATCGTTCACCGAAGACGTGGGCAAGCGGTTCGAATCGTACGGTTGGAAGGTGTAACATGTCGCCAAGGGTGACGACGACCTCGACGCCTTGGACCGCGCCATCACGACCGCTAAAAAAGACACCTCGGCGCCGCACCTGATCATCGTCAACACCACCATTGGTTTCGGCTCGCCCAAGGCCGGCACCAGCAAGGTGCACGGCTCACCGCTCGGGCCGGACGGCGTCAAGGAGACCAAGAAGAAGCTCGGCTTCGATCCCGAGAAGCAGTTCTTCGTCCCCGACGAAGCCTTGAAGAGCTTCCGCGGGGCCGTGAGCCGAGGCGCCGAGCTCGAATCCGAGTGGAACAAGCGCTTCCAGGCCTACGCCAATGCGCATCCGGATCTCGCCGAGCGCTGGAAGGCGATGATGAAGGGCGAGCTCCCCAAGGGCTGGGACGCGGCGCTACCCACCTTCAAAGCGGGCGAGTCGCTCGCCACCCGCGAGGCCGGCGGCAAGGTCGTGAACGCCATCGCGCACACGGTGCCGTGGATCTTCGGCGGTGACGCCGACCTATCCGAGTCCACCAAGACCAAGCTCGAGGAGGTGGCCGAGTTCTCGGCTGCCCAGGGCACGGGCGGCAACATCCACTTCGGGGTCCGTGAGCACGCGATGGCCGCGGCCTGCAACGGCGTGGCCTACCACGGTGGGCTGCATCCCTACTGCGCCACCTTCTTCACCTTCTCCGATTACATGCGTCCGTCGGTGCGGCTCGCCTGCTTGTCGCGGCTGAACGGCACCTTCGTCTGGACGCACGATTCGGTCGGCCTCGGTGAAGACGGACCGACGCATCAACCCGTCGAGCACCTGATGTCGCTGCGCACCATGCCCAACATGGTGGTCATCCGCCCCGGCGACGCGAACGAGACCACCGAGGCCTGGCGCTACGCCATGACGCACAAGAACGGACCGGTCGGGCTGGTGCTCTCGCGGCAGAAGCTGCCGACCTTGGATCGCACGAAGTACGCGGCGGCGAGTGGTGCGGCGAAGGGCGCGTACGTTCTCGCGGACGCGAAGCCCGGCAAGGTGGACGCCATCATCATGGCGACCGGCTCGGAGCTCACCATCGCGGTGAAGGCCTACGAGAAGCTCGCGGCGGACGGCGTCGCGGTGCGGCTCGTCTCCATGCCCTCATGGGAGATCTTCAAGGCGCAGGACGCGAGCTACCGCGAGCAAGTGCTGCCCAAGGCCTGCACGGCGCGCGTGTCCATCGAGGCGGGCGTCACCTTCGGCTGGAGCACCTGGACCGGCGACCGCGGCATTGCCATCGGCGTCGATCGCTATGGCGCCTCCGCCCCGGCCGAGGTGATCTACGAGAAGCTCGGGCTCACCGCCGAAGCGGTCATCGCCGCGGTAAAAAAGCTCGCGACCTGATCGTGGTCACACCGGCGGTGCCACACCGCCACAGCACGCTCCCTTAGCGGCCGACGATAACGCGGTCTTCCACTCGCAGACCGACGCTACAGGTCCGTCCACAGGAGCCTTCCATGAACATCCATGTCTCGCGCGCGCACGCCGCGGCCCCGGCCCAGCTGCCCAACGACTTCGGCAAGCCTATTTCCTGCCGCTACAACAACAACGCCTTTATGACGGGCAAGGACAATGGGGTCGCGGCCGCCGTCTTTGCCTGGCAGCCCAAGGGCTTCACCAAGATCGCCGCGGTGCAGTTCTGCGACCGGCCGGATGGAACGTCGTACGTGCTCATCTCTCAGCAGGGATCGGTTTACGGCAATGGCGTCATGAATCACATCATCAACCCGCCGCAGGAGGTCTTGAAGACCTACGTGGATCGGACCGGCGAGACCGTCTTCGACATCAATACCGCGCGTCTCGATTTCGAAAAGCCCGCGTCCCAGATGCAGCTGCGCCGCTCGCGCGATGGCAAGACGCTGACCGTCTTCGATCGCTCCGAGAAGGTCGCCGAGCTGCCGCTGACCTGGTCGAAGGCTTAAGGGCGCGCCGCCAGCTCTTTGATGCGCTTCGCATAGGCGGCATCGCGCGGCGCTTGCGGGCCGATGCGGCGGTCGAGGAAGTGATCGATGACGGCACGCTCGGTGCCGTCGTTCGCCATGGCGCACGCCCAAACGAGCCATGCCGCTTCGCTGGTGAGCGGCCGCATGCGCAGCGTCGCGACATCGTCGGGGGCATCGAGAGTTTCGGCGAAGCGCTTGGCGCAGCTGTCCACTGAAGCGGTCAGACGCGCGTCGCCCTTCGCCTGAGCCGCGAGGTGCGCGAAGAACGCCTTGTGCATGCCCTTGCGCTGACTGTCCTTCCACACCTGGGTGATGAGGACATTGTGCGTCCCTTCCCAGTTCTCGAAGACGACGTTGTCGCGTAGCAGGCGCGGCAACACCGAAAAGGTCTCGATGGCGCCGTTGCCGCCGAGCACCTCGATGCCTTCGAGCGCGACCTCGTGCGAGGAGACGGCCGTGCGCATCTTGTTCACGTTGACCGCCATGCGCAGGTACGCGGCGTCGGCCTCGGCAAGCTTGCCGGTCTCGGCGCGATCCATGAGGTGCGCGAGATAGAGGGAGCCCGAAACCATGGCGTCGGTCTCGGTGCGCATGTCCGCGAGCGTCTCTTGCACGAGCGGGTAGTTCGCGATGGCGGTGCCGAAGGCGCTGCGGGCTTGGGCGTAGGTATGCGCGGTGATTGAAGCACGTCGCGCGATGCCGGCGCAGCCAAAGGCATTGACCACGCGTGACGTGTTGATGACCCAGGTCATCACCGTGTTGAAGCCCTGCGAAACCTCACCGACGTTCCACGCGTAGGCGCCCTGGAAGTCGATCTCGGCGCTCGCCATACTGCGGGTGCCGAGCTTCTCCTTGAGCCGCCGGAGCGCGTAGTGGTTGAGCGTGCCGTCGGGCAAGCGGCGCGGCACCAGGAACAACCCGAGCCCCTTGGTGCCTTCGGGCGCGCCCTCGGGACGCGCCGTCATCAAGATGAGGTCAGCGGTGCAGTTCGAGCAAAACCACTTTTCACCGTGGATGCGGTACGGCGCCACTCCCGAGCTGTCGGGCACCGCGCGCACGGCGTTGGCGCCGACATCCGAACCGCCCTGGACCTCGGTGAGGAATTGAGCCCCGTGCGCGAGCGCCGCGTAGTCATTCGAGAGCAGGCGTCCGAGATAGCGTTCTTGCAGCTCCGGCGACCCTACCGCTTTCACGGCCTTGATGAGCCCGGCTGTACACGCCAGCGGACAGTTGTGCCCTGCTTCGCCGTTGTGGCTCGACAGATAGAAAAGCGCCATCGAGCGCAGGTTTCCGCCCCAGTCACCCAGGACCGACATGACGCCCGAGCCGTAAATCATGGCGCCGGCTTCGTGGTAGCTCGGGTGGAACTCGACCTCTTCGACGCGCTCGCCATACGGCGACCAGCGATCCAGCCGCGGTAGGTTCTGCGGCAAATTGCTCGAGCGGACCGCCGTGTCGATGGGCCCGGCACACTCGGCGCCGAAGCGGTCGAGACCGTCGAGCCAGCCCTTCGTGGCCTCGCCTCCGAGGTGCTTCACGACCCGCTGCAAGTGCGCGTCGGAGCGCCAGAAGTTGTCGGGTTGCAGACGTTCGAACTCGAGCAATCCCGCGCGGCCAGCCTCGGTTCCGTTCATGGGGAGCAAGGCTGGCACGCGCGCGTCGCACCATGCAAGTCCAGGTCGGACACCGAGGCGTCGCTTGTCGTCAAACGGCCGCGCAGGCATACGGTGCTCCACGATGAGCGCTTCTCCCGAACGACTTGCGAGCGCGCGTCAGATGGTCGACGGCGTCCTCGAAGGCCGGATCACCCTAGAGAGTGATCCGGTCGTCTTCAGCGACGACCTGCTCTACTTCAATGTCCGCATCCTCGAGAGCCAGGAAGGCGACTGGCTATTCGGGCGTCTCGCGGAGACCCGCTTCGCCACGCAGCACAGGCGCCTCGTCGCCGATCACTTGTCGCCCGGTGGCCAGGGCCGGGCGCTGGCGATCATCGAAGCGACTTGAACGGTCAGTGAGCAACCTTGGGGGCCTGGCCCCAAATTTTCTCGAGGCGCGCATCACGACCGCAGCCCTTGCGGTATCCGTAATAGCGGTCTGGATCCTTCTTCCAAAAGTCCTGATGATATTCCTCGGCGGGATAGAAGGTGCCGGCCTTGGTGAGCTCGACGACGATCGACCCCTTCACTTTCATGCGTGAGGCGGCCGCGTCCTTCGAGGCCTCTGCTGCTTTCTTCTGCGCCTCATCGACGAAGAAGATGCCCGGCCGATATTGATTGCCGCGGTCGCAGAACTGTCCGTCCTTGTCGAGCGGGTCGACGTTGTTCCAGAAGACCTCGAGCATCTTGGCGTAGCTCGTGACCGCCGGATCGAAGGTCACCTTCACCGCTTCGGTGTAGCCGGTGCCGCCGTTCGAGACCTCCTTGTAGGTCGGATTGGGCTTGGTGCCGCCGATGAACCCGGAGATTACCTGCGTGACGCCCGGTTGGCCCTCGAAGCCGGTCTCGGCGCACCAGAAGCAACCGGCCGCGAAATAGGCTTCTTGAACCGAGGGCGCCGCTGACGCGCCGGGGGCCTGCACGAGGACAGCGGTGAGCAAAGTCACGAACATGGTGAGATTCCTTTTCTCGAGCACCCTTCCATACGCCAAGGGTGCGTCCCGGTTTCAGCGCCGTCGGTGATGCGCCGACAGCCCGGCGCCGATGATGCCGGCGTTGTCGCCGAGCGTCGTCTGCACGATGCGCAGCTTCTGCAAGAACGACGACCAGGCGTAGCGCGGCACGGCGTCATCGACGCTCTTGGCTAGCGTCGGCGCGGTCTGCAACACACCGCCGCCGAGCACGATGACACGCGGGTTCCACGCCATGATGACCGTGCCGAGGAGCCAGGCGCAGCGCTCGGCGATATCGTGCCACAGGAGCTGCGCCGCACGGTCGCCGGCGACCGCCGCGTCCTCGATGTCCTTCGAGGTGATGTGCTTCCAGTCGGCGCCGCGTTGCTCGATGAGCTGCGACGGCGTTCCGCTTTCGTGGACGTCGTGAAGAAGCTCGGGCAAGTGCCGGCCGCCAACGTACGCTTCGATGCAGCCGAGCTGACCGCAGCCGCAACGCCGCCCGGTAACCGAGGATTCGTACTTGATGTGACCGATCTCGGGCGCGAGCCCGTCGGCGCCTTCCATCAACACGCCGTTCGACACCGTGCCCATGCCGACGCCGGTGCCGATGAACACGCAGACGACGTCGCGCTCACCCTTGCCGTCGCCGACCATGGCTTCGCCGAAGGTGATGGCGTTGAGGTCGTTGACCAGGCGCACCGGCATGCCGGCGGCCTTCTCGAGAATTGGCCCGAAGTGCACGTCGCGCCAGCCGAGGTTCGGCGCGTTGGCGACGAGGCCGGTCTCGGTCCACACCGAGCTGGGCACCGTCATGGTGATGCCGAGCTCGCGTGTCGGCCCGTTCAGCGTCGCGACTAGCTTGGCGACGTCGGCGGCGATCCCCTCGGGAGAGCGATCTTCGACTTTGACCTTGGTGAACTGCTCGACGTTACCGCGCGCATCGACGAGCGCGGCGCGGATATTCGTGCCCCCCAGGTCGACGGCGATGGCCTTGGCGGCCGTGCTCACGCCCCGAGCTCCTTGCGCACGCGCGCGATCTCCGTCTCGAACAACGCCTGCAGCTCCTTGGCGCGCGCCGCCGATTGCGCCTCGAAACGCATCACCAGGATGGGCGTCGTGTTGCTCGCGCGCACCAAGCCCCAGCCGTCGTTCCACTCGACGCGAGCGCCGTCTATGTCGATCACTTTCGAGCCGTCGTTGCGCGCCTTGAAAGCCTCGGTGACCTTCTTGACGATCGGGAACTTGGTGGCCTCGGTGACGTCCATGCGCAGCTCGGGCGTCGCGTGCATCACCGGCACGTCCTTCAGGCGCTCGCCGACCGAGCCTTGCCCGGTGGAGAGGATCTCCAGGAGCCGGCCCGCCGTGTAACAGGCGTCGTCGAATCCGTAATAGCGGTGCTTGAAGAAGATGTGGCCGCTCATCTCGCCCGCCAGCTCGGCGCCCGACTCCTTCATCTTCTCCTTGATGAGCGAGTGGCCGGTGCGCCACATGATGGGCTTACCGCCGTGCTTGGCGATGTCGTCGTAGAGCGTCTTCGAGCACTTCACCTCGCCGATGATCGACGCACCAGGTGACTCGGCGAGTACCGCCCGCGATAGCAGAATCATCAGGCGGTCGCCCCAGATGGCGTCGCCGTTGGCGTCGACGACGCCGATGCGATCCGCGTCGCCGTCGAAGGCGATGCCGATGTCGGCCTTGGTCTCTGCGACCTTCTTCTTCAGGTCGATGAGGTTCTTCTCGACGGTCGGATCCGGATGGTGATTGGGGTAGCGCGAGTCCGGCTCGATGAAGAGCGGCACGATGTCGTAGCCGAGCTGCTGCAGAACCGGCATGGCAGTGATGCCGCCGACCCCGTTACCGCCGTCGAGGACGACCTTGAGCTTCCTCGCCGGCTTCTTGAGGAGCTTCACACAGTCAGCGACGTAAGCATCGAGCACGGGCGATTGCTGCGAGCCAGCCTTGCCGGTCGCGAACGCGTCTTTCTCGATGGTGCGGCGCAGCTCCTGAATCTGCTCGCCGTAGAGTGACTTGCCGAGCAGCGTGAGCTTGAAGCCGTTGTACTCGGGCGGGTTGTGGCTGCCGGTGATCTGCACGCCACCGTCGGCCTCGAGGTGCTTGATGGCCCAGTAGTTCACCGGGGTAGGTGTGACGCCGATGAGCAACGCGGTACAGCCGGTCGAGCCCAGGCCCTCCGCGAAAGCGTCCTCGAGGATCTTGCCGTGCTCCCGGTTGTCGCGACCCACGACGACGCGGCTCTTGCCGGCGTTCCTGATGTGCGTGCCGACCGACTTGCCGAGGGCGCGGGCGACGTCGGCCGTGAGGTCGCGGCCGTAGATACCGCGGATGTCGTACTCTCGGAAAATCTCCTGGGCGATCTTCATCACATTCCCTTGTTCACATCGTGCTCGAGCTCATCGAGCTTATCGAAGGCGTTGTCCTTGTTGATCTCGCGCTTGGCCTCTTCGTAGGCCTCTCGGTAGGTGGCGCCCATTTCGGGCACGTCACGCTCGAGCTCGGGCTGCGTCACCGTCACCGGGCCGGTCGTGGTCGGCTTGTTGCTCGGCGAGTCCTGCTTCTTGGCGCAGGCCGTGGCGAACAGCGCGACAGCGACCGCGATAGCGAACGCGCGCATCAGAAACCCACCATGGCACGGGCGCGCGCCTGTTCGTTGAACGCGGTCATGGCCCCGCGATGCCGCTGGGTCTCACGACGGCGGACGTTCTCGACACGCTCGAGCAGGCGGTTGTCGTTCTGCGCGGTGGCGAGCTCGGCGATGTAGTCGAGCCGCGCCAAGCGCTGGTAGTGGACCATGAGCTCGTCGTCGCGGGCCTTCTCGTAAGTGCCGCGCAGATCGGGTGGCTGGGGCATCGGCGTGTTGTTGACGATGAGGGAGCCCTCGCGGGTCTCCTTCTTCTTGTTGGGCTTCGCCTTCGCGGGCGCCTTGGCCTTCTCGGGCGCGGCGGACACCAAGGGCGCGCCAGCGAGAACCGCCATGGCGGCGAGCGCGGCCAGTACGCTTTTCAGAGATACTCGTCCCATCCCCGCTCCTTCAGTTGTTCGACGATGGCGCGCACATCTTGGGCACGATTGCTCGGGACCACCAGGGTAGCGTCTTTGGTGCGCACCACCACCAGACCGTCGACGCCTACCACGCCGGCGACTCCGTCCTCGGCGTAAACCACGCTGTTGGTGGTGTCGACCAGGATGGCCTGGCCGCGCGTGACGTTTCCAGCGCCGTCCGGGTCGATGACGGAGCCGGTGGCATTCCAGCTGCCAATGTCGCTCCAGCCACAGCTCACCGGCACCACGGCGAGGTCCTTGGCTTTTTCCATGACGCCGTGGTCGATGGAGACCGAACGCATGGTGGCGTACTCACGCTTGACGACCTTGGGCGTAAGGTTTCCCGCCTCGATGCGCCGCATGGCGACGTGGAGGTCCGGGAGCGAGCGCTCGATCTCCGCTTCCACCACCGACGGCTTCATCACGAACATCCCGGCGTTCCAGTCGAATCCGCCCTTGGTGACCAGCTCGATGGCGCGCTCCTTGGTGGGCTTCTCGATGAAGCGTTTCACCGCGAAGGTGCCCGGCGCGCCACGCGTCGCCTTGCCGCGCTCGATATAGCCGTAGCCGGTCTCGGGATAGGTGGGCTCGATGCCCAGCGTGACGATGCGGTCCTCGCGCGCCAAGCGCACCGCCTTCTTCAGGGCGGCGCACAAGGCGGCGCCGTTGCGTACGAAGTGATCGGCCGGGAGCACCACCATGATGGCGTCTGGGTCGCTACGGCGGACGGCGAGCGCTGCGTACGCTATCGCGGCCGCGGTGTTCTTGGCCTGCGGCTCGACCAGCACGTGGGCGGATGGGAGGGTTGGCACCGCCGCGGCGCAAGCCTTGGCATGGCTCTCGCCGACGACCATCCACCATTGCTTCGGCTTGGCGAGCGAACGCACGCGGTCGAAGGTCTGCGCGAGAAGGCTCTTCTTGTTGCCGAAGCGCAGGAGCTGCTTCGGCTGATGATTGCGCGACACCGGCCAGAAGCGCGTTCCAGAGCCGCCGGCCATGACGACGATGTGGACGTTCACGGCCAAGGCCTTTACAGCAGCTCCACCAAGCGCAGCAACATGAAGGCGGTGAGACCCCAGATGTCCTCGCCGTCGGCGTGAAAGTGAGGCAGCTCGTAGGACTTGCCGGCGCGCTCGTGCATCTGGATCTTCCAGCGGGGCCGGTCGACGAGCTCGGCGAGCGGCACCGCGAAGACGCGAGCGACTTCGTCGGCGTTGGGGACCAAGGAAGCTCGCGCATCGACGATACCGACGACCGGCGTGATGTGAAAGCCGGTGTGCGACAAGACGTGGTCGAGGGTGCCGATGACCTGCACAGCGTCGGGCGGCAGGGCCAGCTCCTCGTGCGCCTCCCGCAGGGCCGCCACCTCGGGGCTGCCGTCGATCGGATCGACACCGCCGCCGGGGAACGACACCTGCCCGCTGTGCGTCGTGAGCGTCTCGGCTCGCCGCGTGAAGATGACCTCGAGCTGCTTGGACTCGCCCATCCGCCGTAGCGGAACGAGCACCGCCGCCTGTCGCCATGTGGAGACAGGCAGCTTCGCCGGGGCGTACTCCGAGATGACCGCCGAGACGTGCTCTAGATCAGTTGCCGGCCGAGGCACGCGACTCCGTGTGAGCCTTCCCGCCGTCGGCCTTGCAGGCCTTCTGCAGGCGCTCGGCGGCGTCGGTGCGCTCCCAGCCGAACTCGGGCTCGCTGCGGCCGAAGTGACCGTAGGCCGCCGTCTTCGTGTAGATCGGCTTGAGCAAGTCGAGGCGCTTGATGATGTCCGCGGGCTTGCCGCTGAACTCGGCCTTCACGGCCTGCTCGATGCGCTGGTCGCTCACCGTACCGGTGCCGAAGGTCTCGACCATGATCGAAACCGGCTGCGCGACGCCGATGGCGTAGGCGAGCTGGACTTCGCAGCGGGCCGCGAGACCAGCGGCGACGACGTTCTTGGCGATGTAGCGCGCGAAGTAAGCGGCGCTGCGATCGACCTTCGACGGATCCTTGCCGCTGAAGGCGCCGCCACCGTGACGGCCCATGCCGCCGTAGGTGTCGACGATGATCTTGCGGCCGGTGAGGCCGGCGTCGCCCATCGGACCGCCGACCACGAAACGGCCGGTCGGGTTCACGTGGTAGACGATGTTCGGAGAGCGCAGCTCCTTCGGCACGACCTGCTCGATGATCTGGCTGATGACCGCGTCGCGGAGCGTCTTCTGCTCGACGTCGGGCGAGTGCTGGGTCGAGATGACGACGTTCTGCACGCGCGTCGGCTTGCCATCGACGTACTCGAAGGTGATCTGGCTCTTACCGTCGGGGCGAAGGAACGGCATGGTGCCGTCCTTGCGGAGCTTGGCGAGACGCTGCGTGAGGCGGTGCGCGTAGGTGATCGGCGCCGGCATGAGCTCGGGCGTCTCGTTGCAGGCGTAGCCGAACATCATGCCCTGATCGCCGGCGCCCTGCTCCTTCTGCGCGGCGGTGTCGACGCCCTGGGCGATGTCGGGCGATTGCTTGCCGATGGCGGTGAGCACGGCGCAGGTGTTCGCGTCGAAGCCCATGTCGCTCGAGGTGTAGCCGATGTTGGTGATGGTCTGGCGGACGATGGCCGGCATCTCGACGTAGCAGCTCGTCGTGATCTCGCCGGCGATGACCGCCATGCCCGTCGTCACCAAGGTTTCGCAGGCGACGCGTGCCTTGGGGTCCTCGCGGAGGATGGCATCGAGGATCGAGTCCGAGATTTGGTCCGCGACCTTGTCGGGATGGCCTTCGGTGACGGACTCGGACGTAAAGAGGAAATCACGGTTCATCTGCTTTGATTCTCCAGGGGTGGCCGGCTTGTAACGGCCCGCACCGCGAAGTGTCAAAGGGATGTGAGATCGTACCCCCGCAAACCGCGGATATCAGGCCGCCGGAGGCTCTTTTTTGCTGTCGGCAGCGGAGGCCGGGGCATCGCCGGGCTTGCAGACGTCTTTGACGGCGTCAGCCGCGCCTTTGACGATTTCGACCTTGTCGGTGACGGTCAGCAGGGCGATGAGCTTGGTGCCGAAGTAGCCGCCGATGTAGCCGGAAGCCGCGCAGAAGCCGGTGAAGGCGAGCATGGGCAACGCGGGGTAGTGCCCGAGGGCGTAGGATGCCCCGGCAATCAGAGCGGCGAAGCCGCCAAAGCCGTAGGCGCCGACCTTGCCGGCTCGGATTGCGACCTGTTCGACGCTGCGCTCGATGACTTGGAGGGTACTGCCGGCGGCCGAGCTCACGAAGTCGGCGGTCTTGCCAATGCCGCTGACAAGGCTGGCGGCAGTGTCCGACTTCGCGGCGGCGACCCGCGCGGTCGCTCCGGCGGCGGCTTTGCCCATGTACATGGCGGCTGTCTTGGCACCGGGCAAGTTACGCAAGGCGATCACGAGAGACTCCGAGCTTCGAATTCGGGATGCGTATCGGCGGGGAGACGGGGGGTGTTCGGTGACATTGGGGCACCGCGGGGCGATTGCCGAGGCCCGATTGCCGATTGCCGAGGGCCGATTGCCGATTGCCGATTGCCGAGCGCCGAGCGCCGACTCGCGCGCGCCTTCGGCGGGACCGCTGGGGCGGTCCGGCAAGCCTCGTGCGGCGACCTCCGCCGCGACCTCGGCGTGAGGCCCCGGGCTGACGCCCTCGCAGGGTGCGTGGCTCACGCCGAGGCCGCGAGGGAGGTAGGCGAAGCATGAGGTTTTTGGACACACGCATTTACTCGGTCTCGCTCGAGGTTATTCGCTCCAGTGATGTGCTCGGGCAGGCGTTACCCGCGTATCTTGCTGACCAGGTCCGCAGGGCGGCGGCGAGCATCACTCTCAATTTCGCTGAGGGCTGTGGCAAGCGCAGCACACGCGACCGACGAAGGTTCTTCAACCACGCGCGCGGGTCAGCCTATGAGGTGACCGCTGTAGCAGACGTCGCGGTCACTCTCGGGTTGGTCGAGCCCACAATAGCAGCGGCGCTTCGCGACCGATGCGATCACGTCTGCGCGATGCTCGGCCGCTTTCGCTAGCGGGTTACTCTCTCGCCCGGCGTCGCTACGTGAGCGGCGCCGGGCGATCGGCGAATTTGGCGAAGCCCGATCACCGATGGCGGATTGCCTACTCGCTGGTGAGCCGCAATTGCGTCTGGCTGCTCTGTGGCTGGCTCACCCGCTGATTGGGCGCGCCGTGCACGAACGCGACCTTCGCTTCGCGCTCACGCAACTCGGGCAGGCCGAGAATGCTGGTCGCGTCGCGCGCTGGTAGCTGGTCGACGTTCTTGAGCGTCTTTTCCATGGCGCGGGTGCGCACCGCGGCGTCGTCGATGGTGTTGGAAGCTTCGGTGAGCTTCTTTTGCACCTTGGTGAGGACGTCGCTGAAGCGACCGAACTCGGATTTCACCGCGCCGAGCACCGTCCACACCTCGCTCGACCGCTTCTGCAACGCCAGCGTTCGGAAGCCCATCTGCAAGCTGTTGAGCAGCGCCGCGAGCGTCATCGGCCCGACGAGCAGCACGCGGTAGTCACGCTGGAGCACGTCGGCCAGGCCCGGTCGTCGCACCAGCTCGGCGTAGAGTCCCTCGGTGGGAACGAACATCAAACCGAAGTCGGTGGTGTGCGGCGACATCACATATTTGTCGCGGATCGCCGCCGCGCAGCGCTTGGCGCACGCCTCGAGCGCTTTAGTGGACTGCTCGACGCCCGCCGCGTCACCGCGTTCCGACGCTTCGACGAGTCGCTGGTAGTCCTCCTGCGGAAACTTCGAGTCGATGGGCAACCAGGTCGTGTCGTCTTGCCCGGGCATGCGGATGGCGAACTCGACGCGCTCGCGGCTCCCCGGCACGGTCGCGACGTTGGTTCCGTATTGCTCGGGCGTCATGATCTGCTCGAGCAGATTCCCGAGCTGCACTTCGCCCCAGGTGCCGCGGGTCTTCACGTTGGTGAGGACCTTACGCAAGTCGCCAACACCGGCGGCGAGGTTCTGCATCTCGCCCAAGCCCTTGTGCACCTGCTCGAGCCGCTCGCTCACCAGCTTGAACGACTCCCCCAAGCGCTTCTCGAGCGTGCCTTGGAGCTTCTCGTCGACCGTGGCGCGCATCTGCTCGAGTCGCAGGCCGTTGTCTTCCTGCATGGTGCGCATGCGCTCGTCGACGAGTGACGTGAGCTGCACGATGTGCTGCGACGCCTCCGCGAAGCGCGTTTGCAAACCATTGGCCAAGGTCGTCAGCGACACGCGCACATCCTCACGGACCTGCTGCGACGTTCGCGACGCATCGTCGCGTCCACGAGCCAAATCTTCGCGCAAGCCCCGCTCGAGCCGCTCCTGGGCCCGCTCGATGACCGCGAACCGGTCGGCCGTGCCCTGATGCGAGGCAACCTGCCGCAACAATACCGCGACCACGACCGCCAAGGTCACGACGCTAGCAATGAGAACGGCGACGAGCATGGATACACCCCACGCTGTCAGCCTATGCCGTAGGTCCGACAATTCCGGTGCCGAGTCATCGCGAGCGACCGAGGCGCGTCGAAATCAGCGCAGGATCAACAGCGGCGGGCGGTCGGGCCGCACCCGCACGGTGCCGTTGATGGAGAACTGGCCGTTTGGCAAACGCGCGCTGGCACCCGCGACTCCAAGCCTGCCGACCGCTACGAACGACGTCTGCTCGACGCGGTCGTAAACCACGAAGTGAGCGTCACGCTGCCCGGGTGTGAAGAAGCGATGGTAGGTTTCCAGGATCGACGTGCTCGTCAAACCGGTCCCCATCTTGCCCGTCATCATGTCCATCTTGGGGCCGTAGGCCGAGCCCGTCGATGCGACGCGATCGATTTCTTCGGCCTCGCCCGTAACGCGCATGGTCACTCCGTTATAGCGACCCGGGTCATCGGTGATGGCTCGAGCGAGAGTGCCCGCGGCGACCGGAGGAGCTCGGTCCGGATGCTGGGCGAGAAATTGGCCGAGCTCGACCATCGTCATCGGACGTCCGGCACTCGAGCGAGCACGGAGCAGCTCGATCCGGTGCTCGGCGCCGGAGATCGGAATGGCACGGGCAGGCAAGCGCGCGATGTGCGTCGGCTCGACTTCTCGCCCCGTCTCCGCGAATGACAGCCCGAGAACCTCGACAGCGAAGCGGCGGCCCTCACCCGCGAGCCGTGCATCAGTGGCGTTCACCCCGGGAGCCAGCCCCTGTTCGAGCATGACGCGAGCCTCGGGACTTCGTACCGCGAGCAACGCGCGACGCTGGTCGGCGGCGGGCAAGGAGCGCACCTCACCCGCGAACCGCGCCGCTCCGCCGGCAGCCTCGATCTCCGCCGCATCGATAATGCCGTCTGCCTGCCGTGATGAGTCGAACAACCCGGCGCCGTTGTCCCACCGGGCGTCGAAAGAGCCATTGGATGCGATTTTCGTCACGCCCACCCCGCCTTCGCCCGCTCGCAATGCCGTGCTCGAGCTCGAATCGTGACCTGGCGG
>JBGGMJ010000095.1:0-31337 GCA_041288095.1 Myxococcota bacterium | reverse complement strand
AGCGCCTCGAGCTGGCCCTGCACGAGCTCGGAGTCGAGCTCGTTCATCTGGCAGCCGTAGGTTTCGATGTAGACCTGGCGCGACATCCGTGCGGCCGGATAGCGTTTTTGCGCCGCAACTGTCTAGTCGAGGGGGGTATAGTCGACGCCTCGCATGAGCGACACCAACCCCTACGAGGCCCCACGCTCCGAGATCGGGCCAGGCTTCGGCGCCGGCGACGTCGCCACGGCGCTGGCGGACTTCACCCGCTCCCGCGCCCCGATGCTCGGTGTCGCTTTCATGCTCGGCTTCATGGCGCTCGTCGGGCTCGTCTCCACCATGTACGCCTTCGGAGGCTTCACCGGTAACCTGGGCGGCGCCATGTCGATCACGTTCCTGTTTCTGGGCGTGTCGGTGGGCGGAAACCTCCTCGGCGCCGGCGCGGTGCTGTGGCTGCGTCAGGTGCTCGCTGGCCTCGGCCCCTCGACGACGGTCGAGCAGCTCACGACGGCCTTGCGGCGGCTCGGGAATTTCTGGCTGCTGGCGGCAATACTCTGGTGCGCTCCGGCGCTCGCGAACGTCGCGATGAGTGTCGGTCTGTGGATGATTCCGGTCCTGGGCACCGCCGTCGCCGGACTCCCACGCGACAACGCCCTGCTCGCCGCGGCGGAGCGTTGGCGCAACATGGTGCGCATCTGCCTGGCCGCCGGCGGCGCCCTCATCCTGCTCAAGGTCGGAGCGCAGGTGTTCTCTCCCTTCGCCGCTACGGGCCTCGCCGCCGTCGAGTCGCGAGTGTGGCTGGTCGGCGGAGTGCTCATGCAGCTCGCGCTCGGCACCCTGGCTTGGCGGCAAGTGCCGGCGCTCGAGGCCTTCGTCGCGCAACCAACGCCAGCGACGCTCACCCTGGTCGCGGCGACGCATCGCACGTTCTGGCGAGTCACGGCTTGGGGCGCGGTCGCCGTGGCCGCCTTCAATGCCCTCTCGACCGTGGTCATGAACCTCCTGTTCTGAGCGCTTCACGGATGTCGCAGATTGCGACGCGCGTCGCGGCTCGAGGCTCAGGGACGGCGAGATTCGTCATTTCGAGGCCGTATACGTGCCTCCCGCGGTTGGCACACCGCCTGCTCTACAAGCGGGCGGAGGTTACCCATGGCAGCGCCAATCTCGTACAACAACACCACCACTCAGCTCCCCGAAATCCCCAAGACCGTGTCCCCGCCCGACCGCGCCGAGGTGCTCAAGCACTTCGCCCACGGCGGCATCCGCTTCGTGATGGGCAAGCACGATACGGCGACCAGCTTGTTCAAGACGCTCTACCCCGCCGGCCGGCACTACGAGGGCGGCGCCTCGCACCTGCAGGCGCTCCTGGCCGGTCGGTCCGGTGGCTATCCCAAGCCTGGCGACGTCGTGGAGATCCCCAACTTCAACGACTACATCGGCAAGGCGTCACCCGAGGCGCTCGATCGCGCCGTCAACCACATCGAGAGCCAGGAGGCGCGCCGCTGCAAAGAACAGGGACGCCGCGCGCAGGCCGGCAGCGAGCGACTCGCGGCCGTCATCGGTCCGCGCAACGCGCCGCACACCGGCATCATGCTCCACAATCGCGGACACCGCTTGTTCGCGGCCGGTGCCCTCAGCTACGGCTTGGGGCGCTTCTCGAAGACCCGCACGTAGTCGACGAGCATGGTCGCCGGGAACGGCGTCGTCGCGTCCGGATTGCCCACGAACCCACCGCCGACGGCGACGTTCAGGATGATGAAGAACGGGTGATCGTCGAAGACCCAGGGGCCCAAGGGGGTGACCGCCTCGCTGGTGAGCGTGTGGTACGGCATGCCGTCGATCGAGAAGACGATCTTTCCCGGCTCCCAGTCGACGGTGAAGAGATGGAAGTCCTTGTCGAAGCCGCCCTCGCCCAGGGTCAGCGTCTTCGAGATGCCACCGGCGCCGGAGTAGCCGGGGCCGTGAATGGTGCCGAGGGCGTCGCGCGGAAACTGGCCGCGGTACTCCATGATGTCGATCTCACCGCAGCCGGGCCAACCCGCCTGGGCGGCGTTGTCACCGAGCATCCAGAAGGCAGGCCAGATGCCCTGCCCCGGTGGCAACTTGATGCGCGCTTCGACGCGGCCGAACTGCGTCGTGAACAGGCCCTCGGTCTTGATGCGCGCGGAGGTGTACGCGTTGCCCTTGTAGGTTTCGCGGCGCGCCGTGATCGCGAGGCAGCCCTTGCCGTCGAGCGCCACGTTCTCGACGCGGTTGGTGTTGTACTCGAGCTGGTTGTTGCCCCAACCGTCGCCGCCGAGGTCGTAGGTCCAGCGCTTGGGGTCCGGCGGTGTACCCGCGGGCCCATCGAACTCGTCGGCAAAGGTCGGGACCAGGACCATGTCGCGCTTGTCCGCTTTGGCGGGAGGTGCCGCCTTGGTGAAGGCGTGGGGGCGGACCGGTGCGTAGCTATCGGCCGTGGGCCCGGAGCTCGAACGATGCACTTGCCGCGCCCCCCTTCCGGGAGCGGAATCGGGGCGGGAAAATGCACGCGCGTGAAGCAGGCTGGGGGCAGCCAAGCGAGAAGGTAGATCTTTCATGGGGAGCCCGGTTATCGGGTGCTGACACCCTGGCAGTTGCTCGCAAGAACGAGCAGACGACCCGACTACGATGCCAAAGCGTCAGCGGGCGGGGGCGGTGGCTCGTTCTCTTCGAGTCGATTGACGTAGCGCCGGCGCTCCTCGGGCGAGCTCAGGGTATCGCGAGCGCGGCGCAGCAGATTGTCGATCTCGCGCGCACGGCGCTGGACGTCGTCAGGGAGACCGGGCAGCAAATTATCGACCTTGAAGGGGGTCGCTAGCCGGTCGTATGCGGCCAGCACCTCTTTTTCGGTGGCCTGCCTCTCGAGCTCGAGCATCGCGAAGTAGTCGCGCCCCTTGAGCGCGACATACGTGCGGGCGACCTCTTCGCAGGCGCGCGTCAGGTCGCGGTAGTCGACCGGCTTCGACTGCCGCGCCTGGCCCACGGCTTCCGGGAACTTGGCGGCCTCACCCGGCTTCGATTGCGCCCGAATCATCTCGGTGACGATGAGCACGTAGAGCGTGTGCGCGATGGTCAAGGCGTGGCTATCGTCGCTGCGTAGCGCCTGCTCGAAGGTGGTCTTGCCGTCGAGCAAGTGCGCGACCCCGACACTCCGCAAAAACGGACCAAGACTTTCGTAGTGGATGGGGAAGACCTCGGTAGCGACGATGAAACGCGCTCTGAGCGGCGAGAAGAAGGCGAGCAAGGACCCGACGTCGTAGTGCTCGCAGACGCCGCGCCAGATGATCTTCACCGGGTGGATCTCGGACAGGACAACACTGTCCGGCGGCGCGCGTGACGGCGTGATCTTGTAGGTGCCGTCGCGCCAGGAGAAAGACGCGGCGAGGCGCAGCTCGGTCTGCTCGCGGATGCAATCGAGGAGGTCTCTTTCGTCGATGACTCCGAGTGCGACGAGCAGCTGAGCGGCGCGGGTGCCGGCGCGGCGCTTGGCGTCGGCGTGCTGCTCGGCGGTGATGCGTCCGTGATCGCGGAGGATGGTGGCGACGTCGTCGTCGTCTTCCTCGGGCGTCACGGTGACGGCGACGGGAAACCCGTTCCACACGTCGATGATACGGTCGGCGCCCTTGCGGCTCAGACGCAGGGTCCCGCAGTAGGTGCCGCCGTAGAGCTCGAACAAGAGGCGCGGGAGCGGCGTGGTCGCGAGATCGCCTTCGGGGGGCACGCTCGGCGGCAACGTCGTGCGCGGTTCGGCGCCGACGGGATTGCGCTGGACGATGGCCTCGAAGGGGAGCGCCGGCGGCTCATCGAGGGCTTCA
The DNA here is from genome assembly GCA_041288095.1 of Myxococcota bacterium. GTDB lineage: Bacteria > Myxococcota > XYA12-FULL-58-9 > XYA12-FULL-58-9 > JALHOP01 > JALHOP01. Next base: position 27,522 of record JBGGMJ010000095.1, on the reverse strand, counting down.
CGCGGCGGAGGCGGTGGCTCGACGACGGGGTCGGCGGGATCTGGCGGCGAAGCCATGGCGGCCGCGGGTGGGGGTGGAGGCTCGGCAGGCGGGGCCTCGGGGGGCGTAGGCTCGGGAGGCGGGGGCGGGGCCGCGCTCGGTGACCAGCTCGATGCGCCGGTGGCTTTCCACTCACTGACCCCGGTTACCGCCTCGAGCGGAGGAGGAGGAGGCTCGACGGCGATGGCATCCAGCGGCACCGGTGCAGGCTCTTCGATTGGCGGCGGCTCGGCCTCCGCTTGGACCGTCGCGACTTGCTCCGCAATCGTGGACAGCGGCGCCGCGAGCGACTGCGGTTCGTCGACCTCCCAGCTCGAGGGCGTCGAGTCGCGGTAGGCTTCCAGGACGGCGGGGCGAATGCTGTCGCCGTGCGCGGCGCCAGGCTCGTTCACCTCCCAGGTCGCCGGCGTGATCTCCACGGTCGCGGTATCGTCCGCCGGCAGCACCGGCGCGGGCTCGTCGGCATGGGCTTCGACGGCAGGCAGCTCGGGCGGCGGCTCGCTCGCCGGCGCGGAGTCGAGCGCCGGCCCCAGGGCCGCGAGCTCATCGTCGAAGGCCGTGGAGTCGGCGACATAGGCCTGAACAGCCATGGCGACGGAGCGCGCCGCGTCATCGGGCAGACCTTCGTTGGCCTCGTAACGCGCGGTCGGGGTCTCGCCGAGGGCGCTGTCCAGGGCGCTGTCGATGTTGGAGCCGAAGTCGATGCCGGCAAAGCCGTCGCGCGGGGCGTCGTCCGTGGGATGGGCAAGAAGCCAGTCGCCCTGGGGAGCAGTCTGTGGGGTCTCGGCAATCGGCCGCTCGGCGATCGGCTCATCGGCAATCGGCTGCTCGGCAATCGCCTCCTCGGCAATCGCCTCCTCCGCCATCGGCGACCGATGATCCACCGTCGGCTCATCATGAATCGCCTCCGGCACCGGCACCACCAACGGTATCGGAATCGGTACCGGTCCTCCCGCCTCGGCCCTCGCTACCACCGGCGCCTCCGGCTCCGGCTCCGGCACCAACATCTCCATCGACGGCGGAGCCACGAGATCCGCCACATCCGGCGGCGGCACCGCGAACGACATCACCGGCACCGCGGCCTTCGGCGGCGCCACCAGACCCCAGTCGCCGAGGAGTCGTCTGAGCGCGTCATAGCGGAACGGCGACGGCAACACCGCGTCGCATCCCGTCCGCGATAGCAGAACCGTGCGGGCATCGGGATCGTTCCCCGACGGATGCAAGATGATGACACGCGTCGAGGGCTTTTGCTTCTTCACCTCGGCGCACAAAGCCGCGCCACCGCCCCGCCCCGACACATCCGACGCCGCGATCACCAGCGACACTTCTTCGCCCGCGAACAAGGTCGTCGCCTGATCGCGCTCGAGCGCCTGCAACACGCGGAAGCCGTCGCGCGCCAAGACCGTCGCGATCAGCTCCAGCTCGGTCGGATCACTCTCGGCCACCAAGACGCAGCGGCTCACGCGTACAATCCTCGGCGCTCGATACGTCGTGCCACATTGCTCGGCACCAAGCCTCGGATGGACTTGCCCTCACGGCGCAGCTCACGGATGTGGGTGCTCGACACTTCGGGCAGCTCGACCGGCAAGGCGCGAGGATCGGGAAAGCCTTTGCGGCCGAGGATCACCACCGGCACCATGGCGACGATATCGTCCCAACGATACCAGCGGTCCGTCTCGCCCAAAATGTCCGCTCCAACGGACAAGACCAATTTCTCCCTCGGCATAGTCGTCCGTAAATGTACCAGCAAATCGTAGGTACGCCCGGCTCCTCCTAGCTCGTCTTCGACGCGCGACACCCGCACGCGCTCACCAAATGGCTCGGCCATCAGCTCACAAAGGGCCACCCGCTCATCGAAGGTGGCGAGCTCCTTGCCGAGCGGATGTGTACGCGCGGGTACCACCAGCACGCTTTCGGCACCCAGGGCCTCGAGCAGGTACAGCAGGGTCATCTGATGCGCGATGTGCGGCGGGTTGAAGCTACCGCCGTAAATTACCGTGCAGCCTGCTAGATCCGGCGCCGCGCTCACCCGCGGAACTGTACCCTAACTTGCGCGCAATCCGCGAATCCTGCGATGCTTTGTTCAGCAGCCTATGACCGCGCCCATCCTCGGCATCGACCTCGGCACCACCAATTCTTGCGCGGCGCTCGCGGACGATACCGGAAACGTTCGCCTGATTCCCTATCGCGGCGGCGAGTTCACCGTCCCGTCGATCTACGCCATCGACGACAAGGGCAACGAGTTGGTCGGCTACGAGGCCAAGCGCCAGTGGCAACTCAATCCGAAGCGCACCGTCCACGGCGCCAAGCGCGTCATCGGCATGCGCTATGCGTCCGACGTCGTGCAGCGCATGCGCGCCGCGGTGACCTACGAGATCGTGGCCGGGCCCGACGGCGAAGCGCTCGTTGTCCTCGACGGCAAGACGTACAAGATCCACGAGATCTCCGGAAAAATACTCGCCAAGGTTCGCGATGTCGCCAGCGCCAACTTGAACGTGAAGATCACGCGTGCCGTGGTCACGGTGCCCGCCTACTTCAACGACCGACAACGCCAAGCGGTCTACGAAGCCGGCAACAGCATCGGACTCGAGGTCGTGCGCATCATCAACGAGCCGACCGCGGCCGCTTTGGCGTACGGAGCGCGCCGCAACGTCAACGAGATGGTCGCGGTCTACGACCTCGGTGGCGGCACCTTCGATATCAGCGTCATCTCCATCCGCGACCGCATCTTCGAGGTCAAGTCGACCGGCGGCGACGTCTTCTTGGGCGGACTCGACTTCGATGAGGCCATCATCCGCTACGTGCTGGGCGATTTCCGCGCCAAGCACGACATCGATCTCTCCGCCGACCCGATCGCCATGCAACGCCTGCGCGACGTCAGCGAGCGCATCAAGATCGACCTCTCGAGCCGGTCGGAAGTGCCGTTGCTCATCCCATTCGTCACCACCAACCGCTCCGGCAAGCCGCTCGACATCAACATGGTGATGCGGCGTGATGAGCTCGAGACACTGACGCTGCCGCTCATGGATCAGACCTTCGAGACGTGCGCGCGCGTCATCGAGGAAGCCGGCACCACACCCGACAAGCTCGATCAGGTCATCCTCGTTGGTGGCCAAACGCGCATGCCGGCGATTCAGAAGCGCATCGCCGACTTCTTCGGCCGCGCTCCGTCGAAGATGGTTCACCCCGACGAGTCCGTGGCCATCGGCGCCGCCCTCTACGCCTGGTCGCTCGAGTCGCAGTCGCCGCTCAAGCTGACGCTGCTCGACGTCTTACCGATGGCGATTGGCATCGAGACGGCGCACGGCACGCTGCACAAGCTATTCGAGCGCAACTGCGCCGTGCCCAACCGCAAAGCCTTCGTATTCACGACGCACAAGAACAACCAGAAGGATCTGGTGATGCGCCTGTATCAAGGCGACAAGGAACGTGCCCGCGATAACGTACTGCTCGGCGAGTTTACCTTCGCCGGCCTGCGACCCGGCGAAGCGGGCAGCGTGCGGGTCGAGGTCGTGTTCGACGTGAGCCTCGAGGGCACCTTGTCGCTGAATGCGCGCGACGTGGCCACCGGTCAGGTCATGCAGCAGTCCGTCCGCTTTCGCGAATGAGACGCGCGGGGCTGGTGCTCGCGCTGCTGGCGGCGGCGTGCGGCAAACAGGTCGCTCTCGGGGAGACGTGCGCCGAGACCAAGGAGTGCGGCAAGGGAGCCGATTGTTATCGCGGGGCGTGCACACCGTTATGCGCGGATGATGGAGAGTGCGACGGGGAGCTCGTGTGTGCGAGGCATCGGTGTCTGTTGGCGACGGGGGAGCCGAGACGGAAGGCGGATGGTCGATTGCCGAATACCGATCGCCGATTGCCGAATGCCGATGACCGAGCGCCGAAAGCCGATGGCCGAGCGCCGATGGCCGATGACCGATTGCCGAGCGCTGACGACCGGCCCCGCCGTCCTGGTCTACGGAGCGCTGCGTCATCCGATCCTCCCCCTGACGTGGCCGCCCTCGAAGCCGAGCTCCGCACCCTCCGCGCCGAGCTCGAAAATCTTCGCAAAGAACAACAGCGCTTGAACGAGGCGATCAATAACCTCAAAGCACAACGTTAACCCCTGTACGGGTCGTTTTAACGCGTTTCACCGAAATCACGGTGGGTAAAGACCCACACCGCCAACCAACCAGCCACAGACCACGTCGTTTATGTTCACCCAGCACGAGAGGGTCACCGCCATGACCTTTGTTACGGGTGATACGACTACTACGCTTCCGAGCCCCGACGGCCCCCATGCCGGCACTCCCAAGCCGTCTGGGCAGCCCAAGATGGAGGGTCCGCAGCGCCAAGCGCTGAGCCGACCCGCGGCAGATCACTGGAGCGTCATGAGCGCGCCCCGCCCGCAGGCGGATGACATGACCCCGCCGGCAGCCAGCGGCACCGGCAACCGACACGGCAACTGGCGTCCGGAACCGCCGGCAGTGCCGGGTCCGCAGCACCGCGACCTTACGTCAGGTGACAACGCCTCCGTGGTGAATCACAACGGACAGAGCGTGCGTACCGTCGAAGAACCGCTGCCGCAGAATCAGGTCCAGTCGTTCATTCCCACCGAGCACCGCCCGCTCGCGGACATGGAGACGGAAGACGCGGCCCGTTATTTTCAGCATCTCGACACCGCTTTCGCGGACATCGACGCGCATCGAGGCGTCATGCACGGTCCGATGCAATGGCCGCAGCCCGACACCGCCGCTGGTCAGGAACGCGTCGAGGGGCTGATCTCCAAGTTGTTCCGGCCCAAGGAACGCCCCGAGAGCGCCTACACCACGCTCATCCTCTACATGCCGTCGCCGGGCGATCCCAAGCGCGTCGAAAAGGTCGCGGGCTTCGCGACCGCGGTGTCGCGTCAGTTGCGCACCATGGTCGAGCAAGGCGCCTTGCCGCTGGCCACCGCCACCGTGTTGCACCAGTCGTTGGCACGTCACGCCGCGGCGGGCTCGCACCCCCGGGACGCGCAATCGATCACCCGCATGTTCGAGCGCAAACGTCTCGAAGTCGTGAGCATCTCGACGTCGCCACGTTAACTGCGCCATCGCTGCGCAGTCCCCGCCCGTTCACTGGCAACCGCGTCGATACGCCCTGGAGGGTTTTTCCAGGGAGTCGCGCATGCGCCGAATCGCACCCAATCTTCACCACGCCCAGGTTCATGGTTCGGCGCGTGCAATGGTTCGCCCGGCGGTTCGACGTGAACCGCCGGCGCGTGACCACCTGGCCATGCGGGAGCGTTTGCTCTTGCGCAAGCTGCTCGGCGACGTGGCGCCAGCGGGCGCCAAGGGCGCGCCCGTCATGTCCGCGACGAAGCGGGCCGAAATGGCGCAACGAGGTTTCGCGTATCACGACTTTTCGGATCCGCTAAAGCGGTTATCGGCTTGTTTGCGGCGAGGTATTCCCACGGCGCCAGTCGAGCCGGTGCACGACTATGCCCGCAGTGGCGCCCTCGTCGTCGAGGCCTACCGCGACTACGACTCGGCGGCGATGTTCGAGGCCTTGGCGCGCGAGCTCCCCGCGTCGGTCCCACTCTTCGTGGTCTCCTCGCACGACAAGCACGTGCGTGACGCGATGGTCATGTTCGAGGTCAATGCCCGAGCGCGCGGCGGTGACACCTACTTCGTGACTCTTTGGAGCAACGGCAATCCGCAGGGAGAACCAGAGTGGATGCGCGACCATTTCGGCCTGTGGGTGCGGAGCGAGCAAGGCAAGGCCAAGGTGGTGACGGCGCAGTACTACAACGGCAACACCGTCACCGTGCCCTTCTGCAACATGTTCCGCGCCGGGCGACACCACGAAATCCCCGAGACCATCGAGTTCGGCAACTCGGCGCGCATCGGCAAGCAGATCTTCCTGGTCGATAGCGTCCGCTTGGGCGGATCGATGCCGGAAGACTACGTTGCAACCGGTGCGCATCACGTCCACGTGTTGCCGCACCTCACCAACGCCAAGGGTGAAAAGGTCGGCATCGGCCATGCCGACGAGCGCATCTTCCCCATGAGCGACCAAGCCGCGCTCACCGACAGCGCGGAATACGCCGAGTACCTGCGCGCCTGCGGTCTCGAGGTCGACATGTTGCCTTCGCTCATGGAGAGCAAGGTGCCGTCGTGCACCTATGCGAACGCGCTCGGCATCGTCACGGACACCGAGAAAGTAGCGTTCGTGCCGCAGTTCGCGAGCGTCGGCGTCGACCCCGCCATCGACGCGCGGGCACGCGATGTTTACGCCAAGCACGGCTATCGCGTCGTTCCTTACGACTCGGGGAAGACCGCCGTCGGCTTCAACGGCGGCATCCACTGCCAAACCGTCGTCCTACCGTCATTCCTCGACCGCCTCGACCAGCCGAACGGCTGGGCGCTGCCGCGCTTCACGAAGGTCACCGTGCCGCCGCCGCAGAGCTAGTCGCTTTTAGCGGACGGCTTGCTCTTTTTGCTCTCGGACTTCTCGCTCTTGTCGGCCTTGGCCTCGCTCTTGGTCTCCGACTTGGTGGTCTCGCCGCCGGAGTCACCGTCGCGCTTCGATTTCGAGGCCTTCTTCTCTTTGTCCTTGCGAGAATAGTCGGTGATGTACCAACCGTCGCCCTTGAGCTGGAACGACGTCTGGCTCATGACGCGCTCGATACGCTTGCTCCCGCAATGGGGGCATTTGGCGGGGCCGGGGTCGGACATGCGCTGCATGACCTCGGTCATCTTGTGGCACTTCTTGCACTCGTACTCGTAAATCGGCATAGCGGGCGCATCTATGCGGGACGCGAAACAGCAGCGTCAAGCGCTCCTTGCGGTCGCGTCGGGCGCTGGTTACGCCATCGCCTGGCCGGGCTACGAGCAGTGGCTGCTGGCCTGGGTGTGCTTCGTGCCACTCCTCTGGGTGCTCGACGACCCTGGTCTAGGAAAGGCGCGCGCCCTCGGCTTCAGCTGGGTCGCGGGGCTCACGGCGCACGTGTTGGGCTACACCTGGCTCATCGGCATGCTCCGCGACTTCGGGCACCTGCCGTTGCCACTCGCGGTCTTGGGCTTTTTCTTGGTGTGCCTCGGGCAAAGCTCGCTCTTCGGAGCCTGGGGCCTGCTCACGTGGGTGGTGTCGCAGAGACTGCGCGTGCCGCTGGTCTGGACCGCGCCGGTCACCATGGTCGTCATCGAGTGGCTCTACCCGGCGCTGTTTCCGAGCTACTTCGCGAACTCCCAGTACCGGCAGCTCGTGGTCATCCAGAGCGTCGACATCTGGGGCGTGTTGGGCGTCGGCTTCATCCTGGCGTTGAGCTCGGCGGTGATCTACCAGGTCCTCGCATGGCTCGTACGCGGTCGCGGACAGATGCCGCTCGCCTCCGGGATCACCTTCGTGGTGCTCGTCGCCTTCGACATCGTCTACGGCGCGGCGGCCCTATCCAACATCGACGACACCGTGGCGGTCGCGCCCAAGAAGATCCGCGTCGGCATGGTGCAGACCAACATGGGGATCTACGACAAGACCCAGCGCCCGTCGGAAGGTCTGCGACGCCATCGCGAGCAGTCGCTCGAGGTCGAGCGCCAGGGTGCCGAGCTCATCATCTGGCCTGAGTCGGGCTTCTATTATCCGATCCGCGAAGGGACCACGAACGTCGCCGGCCAGGTGCTTGGGCCCATCTCGACGCCGCTCATCTTCGGTGGGCTGCGCGTCGCCAAGAGCGAGAGTGGCGAGCGCGAGGTCTGGAACACCGCGTTCATGACCGACGCCGGCGGTAACATCCTCGGCACCTATGACAAGACGTACTTGCTCGCCTTCGGGGAGTACCTGCCCTTCGGTGACTGGTTCCCGTTGCTCTATGAGCTCTCGCCGAACACCAGCAAGTTCAACCGCGGCGCCCACACCAAGCCCTTCGAATACGACGGCGTGAAGTACGGCATCCTCATTTGCTACGAAGACCTCCTGCCACGCTTCGTCAGCAAGGTGATGGAGAGCGAGCCCGATGTCCTGGTGAACATCACCAACGATGCCTGGTTCGGTGCTTCGCGCGAGCCGCTCATCCATCTGGCGATGGCGATCTTCCGCTCCATCGAGCACCGCCGCTTCCTGGCGCGCTCGACCAACACCGGTATCAGCGCCTTCGTCGACCCAGCGGGACGCATCCTCGACGAGACGCCGGTGTTCGCTCGAGCGAACACCATGCACGACGTCGCGGCTCTGCAAGGACGCACCATCTACAGCCGCATCGGTGACCTGGCCGGCTGGCTGTGCTTGGCGCTCGTGCTTTACTGGTTCCGGCCGATGTTCAAGACGGCCTACCGCAAGATCCGCAGGTTGCCGGCGCAGCTTACTGAGCCGCGATCACCCGCTCCGTCTTCAGGGCTCGACGATCCCGACGGGAGCTCGCCAACTCCGAGCTCGCGACCAGGGCTTCGGCGACCGCGACGAGATCTCCGCCGTCGCTGACCAGAGCGACCGTCGCGCCCTCGGCGAAGCTCGGGGTATCGAGCGCGCGCAGGTCGGCGACACAGAGTTGATAGCCGCTGGTAACCATCTTCACGACGCCGATGGGCAACGCGATGGTCGGTAAGTCCGAAAGTGCCCGCGATAGCGGCAGGAGGCGCGTCTTCGCCATGGCGGGGTCGTCCGCCAGGGCTTCGAGCGAGACCGCGTCGTCGATCTTGAAGGCGCCGGCGGCGGTCCGTCGCAGCATGGTCAGGTGAGCGCCGCAACCGAGCAGCTCACCGATGTCGGCCGCGAGCACGCGCACGTAGGTGCCGGCGGAGCATAAAACGTCGACGGTGACTTCGGGGAGCTTCACGTCGAGGACGTCGCAGCTGTGGATGGTGACGCGCTTGGCCTCGCGCTCGATGGTCACACCTTGGCGGGCGAGCTCGTAGAGCCGCTGCCCTTCGATCTTCTTCGCCGAATACATGGGCGGCGTCTGCTCGATGGCGCCGACGAACTTGGCGACGGCCTCCCGCACCTGCGCTTCGGTGACGTTGACCGGCTTCTCGGAGGTCACCGTACCTTCGGCGTCGAGCGTGTCGGTCGTCTGTCCGAGCTTGAACGTCGCGAGGTAGCGCTTGTCGCCGCCGGTGAGGTAGCGCGCGAGCTTCGTCGCCTTGCCGAGCACCAGCGGCAGCACGCCGGTGGCCGCGGGATCGAGCGTGCCGGTGTGACCGACCTTCTTCTCTTTGAGGATCTTGCGGACGCTGCTGACGATGTCGTGCGACGTCGGGCCGACCGGCTTATCGATGATGAGGATGCCGTCCATGGTGGGAGCTCTCTTAACGGGACCGACGCTTGCCGGCGCCTTTCTTGCGGGCGGGGTTGCGGCTTGGACGAGCCGCGGGCTTTTCACTGCGGAGCGACTGCACCGGCACCGGGGCCAGGTCGATGTGATCGGGAAGGTCGATCTTGCCGTCCGCCGCGGCGGACAGAAGCGCGTCGATGCGCGAGGCTTTTTCGAGCGTCGCATCGGTCTGGAAGCTCAGGGTCGGGGCGCTGCGCAGGTCGAGGCGATTGGCGATCTCGCGGCGCATGAAGCCGGCGGCGGCGCGTAAACCGAGCAGCGTGTCCTCACGCACCTTGTCGTCACCGTAGACCGACACGTAGACACGGGCGATCTTGAGGTCGTCGGTCATGCGGACTTCGGTGACCGTCGCGAAGCCGATGCGCGGGTCCTTGAGCTCGTTGACGAGCATCTGCGCGAGCTCTTTTTGAACGAGCTGGCCAACCCGCTGCGCGCGCTTGTGTGCTTCGCCTGACACGGCGGGTGCGTAAACCCTGCGAACCGTCGTATTGTCAAGGCAATGCGGATTATCGGGCTTACCGGCGGCATCGCCAGCGGCAAATCGACGGTGCACGCGATGCTCACCGACCTCGGGGCCCACGTCCTCGACGCGGACGCGATCTATCACGAGTTGGTCGCACCCGTGGGAGGAGCGCCAAGCGCCCTCGCGACCGCCATCGGCAAGCGCTTTCCGGGAGTGGTCGCGGCGGACGGCACCCTCGACCGCGCGGCGCTCGGCAAGATCGTCTTCAACGACGAAGGCCAGCGCCGGCAGCTCAACGCCCTCACCCACCCGGCCGTCGCCGCGGCCTTCAAAGAGCGCGTCGATGCCTTGGCGGCCGAAGGCGTCACCACCGTCTTCTATGACGTACCGCTGCTCTACGAGAACGGCCTCGAGAAGGGCATGGACGGCGTCATCGTCGTCTGGGTGCCACGTGACCTGCAAGTCGCGCGGCTGATGGAACGCGCCAAGATCACCGAGGCCGACGCCAAGGCTCGCGTCGCCTCGCAGATGCCACTCGACACCAAGAGCAAGAAGGCGACCTGGGTCATCGACAATAGCGGACGCCTGGCACGAACCCGACGGGTCGTGAAGGAGCTGTGGCGCGAGCTCGGCCGCGACGCTGCGATCAGGGGTTAGCGCCGAGCAAGCTCGTGGAGCGCATCGATGGCCAGCGACTGAAACTGCGAGTCGTGCTCGAAGACGTGCTGCTTGGTATCGAGCGTGACCAGACGCGCGCTTTCACCTAGCGCTGAGACCAAGGCTTTACTGGCCTGGAAGCTCGCCAACGGATCCTGTCGGCCGTGGATGACGACGATCCGCCCGAGCACCTTGCCCGCCGCCTTCATCTCGGCGGTAGCGGCACCCACGTGGTCGTCGGCGCCCGTGATCGCGGACAAGCACGCGTGCGCGTTCTCGAGCACGGCGTCTTGCGAGGTCTTGAGGGTCGGCACGGTCCCGAAGACGAATCTGGGGATGCCCATCGCCGGGAGCGGCAGATTCTTGATGAACGGGATGCGGCTCGCGAGCCTGAGGGTCGCGTTCAAGAGGGATTTGGTCGTTCCGAGGTACGGTGCCTGTAACACCGCGTCGACGCCGACCGGCATTTGCCGGCCTTCGAGCTTCATCTTGCCGGTATCGTTCAAGTGCTTGGCCATGAGAGCCGCCGCGCCACCCATGCTGCTACCGAGGAGCATCACCTCCCCCAGCTCGGCCGCTTTCGCGCACACCGCCGCGACGTCGCGGGCAAGCCCGTGGCCGGAGTCGTAGCCGCCGCGCTTGTCACCGATGGTGTGGCCGACCCATTGGTGGTCCATCAGCACGACGTGATGGCCCTTGTCCGCCAGCACCCGCGCCTGCTCGTAAGCGCTCCGGCCCGTGCCCTGAAAGTACGGCGAGTAGACGATCACCTTTCCTGACGGCGTGCCGCGTGGCGTGAGGTGCTGGCAGAAGACACGGCGCGCGGGAATGTCAGGGCCGCCTTCGACCTTGCCGGCGGCATCGACGAAGAAGTCGCGCAGCTCGCTCGGGGAGCGGTCGAGGCGCGCGAGCTGAATGGCCTTCTGTGCCTCGAAGAGCTGGAAGGATCCGAGCTCCGCGGGCGAGAGGGTCGTGAGGGCACCGCCGAATGCCGCGCGGGCGCCAGCGACCATCGCCTCGAGCTTGGCGATGGCCGCGCCGCTCGACAAGCCAACGTCGAAGAAGCGCGCGATGCGATTGACGAGGGGGTTTTCGTAGAAGCGCGCGCTCGGCGCATGGCTATCCGCCCGGCTCCAAACGCCGTCGCGATCGCCGCGAACGTCGTCGAGGTCGCGGAGGGTGCCGCCAATTTGGGCGAGGCTCCCCCAGGGTGCGGGCGCGATTTGCATCGCGGGGGTTATCGGGAGGGCTTTGGGGTCCGTTGCGCCAGCGGAATCACGTACTTCTCGGCGCTCCGCGTCTCGTCGAAGCTCACCACTTTGACGTCGACGAGCCCCGCGGCGATGGCCGCTTCGCGCGAAGCCGCTTCGGTGACCAAGGTGTCCTTGCCCTTCTCGCGAATCAGCCAGAGCGCCCCGTCATCGTGGAGCTGTTCGCGCAATTCCGCGAGGTGGCCGAGATCGCGCGGCGTGTAGGCCGTGAAGAACATGATGGTCTCTTGGCCCTTGGGCTTGCGCGTAACGCTGGTACCGCGGGTACCGAGCTCTTCCTCGAAGGCTGGGTCCTCGAAGCCGACGAGGCAGACGCGGGCGCCCTTGGTGATGCCGAGCTTGTCCATGCGGGTCTTGGGATTGGCGATCGAGCGTCCCCACTTGGCGGCTTGATCCCCGAGCTCGAGGGCCATCGGGCCGGTGCTGGTCGCGAGGGTGAGCCAGCCGCCTTCGATGCTCGCGATCTTCATGCCGGCGAGGGGCAGCTTCCGCGGCGGATCGGTGCGGAGCTCGAGGTGGGTGGATTCGAGATAGACGTCGACGACCTGGTTCGTACCGCCAAAACGGACACGACAGCGTGCTTCACGTCCCATGGGTTCTCACACGTTGGCGCGGCTTGGTAACGCCGCCCTAGCCCGTCGCGCCAGGTCACCTTCGAACTGCTCTCTACTCGTTTGCAGCGCGCGTTGGAACTGGGGCTCTTTGAGGGTCTTGCGCGCGTTGACGCTGAGCTCCTTGGCGAGCTGCTCGACACCGCCGCTGACCGCCGCGTTCATGCCGGCGATGGCGCGGTAGTATGCGACCTGTCCGCGCACGCGGGCGCAGGCCTCCATCAAGCCCTGAAGCACGAGGGCCTTGTCGCGGCTGTTCCAGCCCTGGCGCCGGGCGAGGCGGTCGCCCCATGGGTCCAGATAGGGGCTCGGCGGCTTCATGAGATCGGGATCGGCGCGCAGCTCACGCATGGCGCGCAGGTGATAATTGCGGTGTCCTTCGGCGGCCAGCAGGTCGCGGTAGAGCTTGGCCGCGATAGCGTAGGCACCGCCGAAGCGCTCCGAGCGCTCGTGAGCCAGGCGGCCGATTTTCTCCCGCGCCGGGTGCGGATGGCCGACGGAGAAACCTTGATCGATGTCGCCGGCGTTGTGCGTGATGACGGCGGCGAGCATGAGCAGATCGCGCTCGCGCCCCTTGGTGTCGACGAGGGTCAGAAAGGCCTCGGACTCGCGCTCCACTTGGCGGAACGCGCACGCTTCGAGCTCGTCCGAGCCCTGGGTATCGCCGGCGTTCGTGAGCGCCTGCATGCCGGCGGTGAGGATCGACAGCTTCTCGCCGTCATGGCCCGAAAGCGAGCGGCCGTCCTTGTCGGGTACCCAGCTCTGCGTGACCGCGCGTACGTCCCAATGATCGGTGGCGAGCGCGATGTTCTTCATCGCCGTCAGCCCGTCGCGCGACAGCTTGCGATCGAACCAGAGGTGATTGCGAATCTTGGTGTCGACGTCCGACGGCACGAAGGTCGCGACCGTGGAGAAGTGCGCGCCGACGCAAAGCTCGAAGTATCGCACCCATTCCTGCTCGTTTGGCTTCGGCGTGCTCTTGATATCACCGCTATTGCGGACAATGCGCCAGTACGGCGTCTCCTCCAAGGTGAAGCGCAAGCGCTCGTCGGAATAGGTCGGCGTGATCTCCAGGACGTCGCGGTCGTAGAGAAATGGCGCCGTGTTGCGCACGATATCGACGAGCGTTTCGGGGGCGATGAAGTTGGCGAAGGTCTGTTTGGGCACGGCTTGAGTGGCGCAAACCACGATCTTCCCGCGATCCGAAATCTGAACGTGCGTACAGCAATGTGTTGACGGGATCCGCCGGTACAGCTAATCGGCCCGTTAGCCGACTTTTTGGAGGTCCCGCACCTTGGCCAAGAAAGCCGCCGCCCGTCGCCCCGCCCCCAAGGCAAAAGCCGCGCCCAAGTCTTCTAAGAAGGCAGCGGCCGCTCAGCAGAGCCTCGACTTCGGAGCCACCGCCGCCAAAGGCAAGCGCGCCCCTGCCGCCGCCCCCGAGGTGGACCTGACCGCCGAAGCGGAAGCCGCCGTCCTCGAGGCGCGCAAGGGCAAGAAGGCCGCGCCGCCCGCCGAAGAAGCGCCCAAGAAGACCCAGCGCGCCCGCGTCTCCGCCGAGAAAATGGGCGAGATGCAGCGTGAGATCTCGATCAGCGAGTTCTTCACGAAGAATCGCCACTTGCTCGGCTTCGACAACGCCGCGCGCGCCTTGCTCACCTCGATCAAAGAGGCCGTCGACAACTCCCTCGACGCTTGCGAAGAGGCCGGCATCCTCCCCGACATCAAGGTGGTCATCGAGCAGCAGAGCGAGACCCGCTACAAGATGCACGTCGAGGACAACGGCCCCGGCATCGTCAAAGCCCAGGTCCCCAAGGTCTTCGGCAAGCTGTTGTACGGCTCGAAGTTCCACCGCTTGCGCCAGTCGCGCGGCCAGCAAGGCATCGGCATCAGCGCCGCCGGCATGTACGGCCAGCTGACCACCGGTAAGCCCGTCGTCGTCACCTCGAAGACAGGGCGAGGGAAGCCCGCCTACCACTACCACCTGCGCATCGACACCAACGCCAACAAGCCGGTGATCGTCCACGAGGACGAGTTCGAGTGGGACAACAAGGATCACGGCACCGAAGTCGCAATCGAGATGGAAGCCTCCTACAAAGGCGGCAAGAAGGGCATCGACGAGTTCATCCAGCAGGTGGCCTTCGCGAACCCGCACTTGCGGCTCGAGTACTGGCGCCCCGGTAAGCCGCCGCTCGTCTATCCGCGGGTCACCGAAGAGCTGCCGCCCGAGGCCAAGGAGATCAAGCCGCACCCGTACGGCGTCGAGCTCGGTCACCTCATGCGCCTGTTCCAGGGCTCGACCGAAGGCACCATCGCCGGCCTGTTGCAGTCGGAGTTCTCGCGCGTCACCAGCAGCGTCTCGCAAGAGATCCTCGGTAAGGCCAAGGTATCATCGCGCAAGAAGCCGCGTGATGTGACGCAGGCGGAGTCGGAGGCTATCTACAAGGCGATCTCCGAGACCAAGATCATGGCGCCGCCAACCAACTGCTTGGCGCCCATTGGCGAAGAGTCGCTCATCGAGGGCCTGAAGGCGTTGCTCGTGCAGCAACACTTCGCCGCCGAGGAAACGCGGCAGCGCAAGAAGGCCGAAGACGAGGCAGCGCTCGCTGCCGGCAGCGAAGATGCCGCCGCGGCGGCCGCCGATGCCGCCGAGCAGAAGATCCAGGAGGCGTTGTCGTCGGTCACCGAGGTGAAGCCGGACGACGACGAAGACGATGCCGAGCTCGCGAAGTTCAGCCTGACCGTCGGAGCGGACGAAGCGGCAGCCGACGCCATTCGCGCCGGCGTGATCAACATCTTCGGCCAACCGACCTTCATGACCGCGTGCACACGCCCGCCCAAGGTTTACCGCGGCAATCCCTTCCAGGTGGAAGCGGCGATCGCCTGGGGCGGCGAGCTGCCTGCCGATGAGCTGGCGCAAGTCGTGCGCTTCGCGAATCGCGTGCCCCTGCTCTACCAGCAGGGCGCCTGCGCCATGACCCAGTCGGTGTTGCGCACCAACTGGAAGGGCTACGACGTCGAGCAATCACGCGGCGCGCTGCCGACCGGGCCGTTGTTGGTCATGGTGCACATCGCTTCGGTCTGGGTGCCGTTCACGAGCGAGGCCAAGGAAGCGGTGGCGCACTACGACGAGATCATCAACGAGCTCAAGTCGGCGCTGCAGGAATGCGGTCGCCGCTTGTCACGCCACATCCGTCGCAAGCGCCGCGCCGCTGACGAGCTCAAGAAGGCGAACTACATCCAGAAGTACATCCCGCACATCGGCGAGGCTCTGCAGCAGATCCTCGGCCTATCCAATCCGCAAAAAGAAGTGACCATCGAGAAGCTCACGGGCATTCTCGAGCGTTCGCGAAAGCTCTAACGGAGACCCACCATGGCGAAGAAGACCAAGAAGAGCGAAGGGTCGACAACCAGCCGGGCCCGCGGCGAAGATCAGGCTCGCAAGGACAAGATCACCAACAAGGCGATCGATGACGTCGCGACCGACATCTACAAGACGATTCTGAAGGAACAGAAGCCTGACCTGGCGATGCCGGTGCGCTCGCTGGCCAACGTCAATTACAACCAGAAGGAAGGCTTCTTCAAAATCGGCCGCAGCGTGAAGACACGCAGCTTGTCGGTCAACACCGTGAAGACGTTCGCGCAAACCCTGCGCATGATGTCGCTCTCGAAAGAGCTGATCCAGAGCAACGACTTCGCCACCAAGCGAGACGCCTACTACCAGTCGAAGAACTGGCAGGAAGCGAAGTTCGACGAGCAGCCCGAGTCGGACACGGTCATGGACGACATCGAGGCGATGTTCTCGATGCACGGCGTATCGCGTGAAGAGATGCGCTTCGTGCCGCAGGAGCACGGTGGCGCGGTCGCGGGTGAGCTCGTCGTCGTCGACCGCGACCTCGAGACGGGTCGCCGCATCGAGATCGACTGCACGAACTTCGGCTCGGGGGCCTACTCGGTCCCCTCGTGGGTCGAGCACCTGGAGTTCCGCAGCAACGCCAAGTTCATCATGGCGATCGAAACGCACGGTATGTTCCAGCGCCTGCAGTCGCACAACTACTGGCGCAAGGCGGGATGTATTCTCGTGTCGTTGGGTGGCGTACCCTCACGCGCTTGCCGCCGCTTCATTCGCCGCCTCTCGGATGATCTGAAATTGCCGGTGTACGCTTTTACAGACTGCGACCCCTACGGAATCTCGAACATCTACCGCACCCTCAAGGTCGGCTCGGGTAACGCGGCGCACATCAACAAATTCTTCTGCGTGCCGAACGCGCGCTACCTGGGGCTCACGCCACAAGACATCATCGACTGGGATCTGAAGGATGCGACGCACGTCTTGGGCGAGGTCGACATCAAGCGCGCCAAGGATGCCTTGAAGAACGACCCGTTCTTCACCGAGCACAAGAGCTGGGCCAAGGCGATGGAGCAGCTCATGAAGATGGGCGTGCGCGCCGAGCAACAAGCGCTGTCGAAGCACGGCCTCAATTTCGTGATCGAGAAGTACTTGCCGGAGAAGCTCAAGAACGTGTCGAAGTTCTTGCCCTAGCGATTGCGCCTTCCCAAATCGTTGGCCGTTACTAGCCTAGGGCAAAGTAACGGAGATCCACGATGAAGCCCGATTCTCTCGCAAACCGCCTGGCGGGTTTGTTTCTCGCCGTCGGCAACAAAGTCACCGGCACCTTCGGCAAGACCACGCACTTCCAGCGCACCTTCCGCATCGAGAAACCGCCGGCGGAGGTTTACGCGTTCTGGCGCGACTTCCACAACTTCAAGAAGGCCACCCGCGCCGCGGACACCATCGAGGTGCGCAATCCGCATCACGCGCGTTGGGTCGTGCGTGGACCGTTCGGCGTCACGCTCATGTGGAACTCGGAGATCACGGTCGAGGATCCGGAGCGCCGCATCGGTTGGCGTACCGCCCTCCCCTCGGACGTGCCGCACGTCGGGCAAGTGGTCTTCCAGAGCGTCGACGAGGGCAGAGCAACCGAGGTCGCGCTCGCGGTCGACTACCGCATGCCGCTGGGGCCGATCGGCGACCTCATCGCGTGGGTGACGCGCGCTGGGCCGAGCACGTTCATCTCCGAGGAGATCGCGCGGGTGAAGCTAGCCATCGAGGGGCATCGCTCGCGCGCGGCCGATGTCGCGCAGCGCGACAATTTGATCGAGCTCGCCGAGGGCCCGCCGAATCCGCCGGTGCGGGTGGAACCGAAGAAGACCGGGCGCAGCATGAAGCACCGAGTCGATGGCACGCATGGGCCGGGGGATACGCTGTTCGATCGGCGGCAGCGGTTGCGGACGCAGCACTAGGGCGTAGTCGGAGGCGCCCCGCCGATATGGGCTGTGTTGCGACCACGGCGGGGCCGTGCGAGGACGCCGCCATGCTCTCTCCTTCAACAGCGGGGACTGCCCCTGGGGTACGCATCCGCTTTCGTGACCTAGGCGAGCTGCAACGCGACCCGCTCACCCTCTTGGGGCACGTCCAAAAAGAGCACGGCGACGTGGTGCGCATCTCGCTACCTTTCCGGACCGCCTATCTGGTCACGGACCCCGAGATCCTCGAACAGCTGTTGTTGCGCGACCATCACGTCTTCACAAAGAGCGCGCTCGTTCGCGACCTGCGCTATTTGCTGGGCGATGGGCTGCTCACCAGCGAGGGGGAGCATTGGAAACGCGTGCGCAAGCTTGCGTCACCACCGCTGACCAAGCGCGCTATCTCCGCTTACGCGGACGACATGGTCGACGACGCGGCGCGCTTTATCGACGAGCTCACACTCGATGTGCCGCGCGACGTGCACCAAGACTTCATGCAGCTCACGCTACAGATCGTGACGCGCACGCTCTTCGGGGCGAGTCTGCCGCCAGGCGCCGAGCAGGTGAGCGTCGCCCTGCACAGCGCCATGGACTACTTCCTGCACTATTCACGCTCGATGAAACGGTTGATCCCGAAGTGGCTCCCGATCCCCGCGCACTTGCGCATGCGTCGCGCCGTCAAAACCATCGATGGCACCCTCATGCAGATCATCGCCGCGCGTCGCGCCGCGCTAACTGAAGATGCCACCGACCTGTTGTCGCTGCTCTTGCGGGCTCGCGACGACGAAGGCGCCGGGCTCACCGACGTGCAGCTACGCGACGAGGCCGTCACCGCCTTCGTCGCCGGTCACGAGACGACTGCACTCGCTTTAGCGTACACGCTGATGCTTTTGGCGACGCATCCCGAGGTCCAGACGCGGGTGCACGCCGAGCTCGACGCGGTCCTGGGAAGCAGGCGCCCTACCGCGGCCGACATGGGCAGGCTCTCCTACCTCGACGCCGTGCTGAGCGAATCCTTGCGGCTCTATCCACCAGCCTGGGGCATGGCACGCGAGGCCCGTGAGCCGTACACGCTCGGCGGGCACCTTGTCCGCAAAGGCGATGAGGTTTGGACGTTAGTGTGGCTCGTTCATCGCGACCCGCGTTGGTTCGAAGAGCCCGAGGCCTTCAAGCCCGAGCGCTGGACACCAGAGCTGCGCGACAAGCTTCCGCGCTACGCGTATCTCCCCTTCGGGGGCGGCCCCCGGATCTGCATCGGTAGTCACTTCGCGCTCATGGAGTCGCTACTGGTGCTCGCCACCATTCTGCAGCGGCGTAGTTTCACCACCGCGCCAGACCACGCCTTGGCACTCACGTGCTCGATGACGTTGCGGCCCAAGCATGGCGTGCGCCTCATCCCTCACGCGCGCGATAAAGAGGCGGAGTGTTAGCTCCGCCTCAGCTCTAGAACTGCAACTCCACCGGAGCATCCGACTTCGGCGGTTCCTTCTTCTTGGAGTCAGGCTTCACCGGCTCCGGCGCCTTCGCGGGGCCAGGCGCCGTCGTACCCGGCAGCTCGATCTCGAAGCCCGCATCGCTCCCGGCCGGTGGTGCCGGCGGCTTCGGCTGGTCTTCGGTGACGTCCTTACCGATCGGCTTGAGCTCCGTGATGATGAAGGCGACGCGGCGGTTGATCTCGCGACCCTTCGCCGTGGCGTTCGAGGCGATCGGCTTGTCGGGGCCGTAGCCTTCCGAGGTCAGCCGGCTCGAATCGACGCCCTTGCTTACGAGGTAGGCTTTGACGCTCGCCGCGCGCTGGCTGGACAGAGCGGTGTTCGCCTTGCGACCGCCGGTGTTGTCGGTGTGGCCCTCGACGCGAACCTTCTTGATGTTCTTGTAGTTGCGCAGAACCGCCGCGACTTGGTCGAGCAGCAAGAAGGACTTCTTCGAGATCTTGGCGCTACCACTCGCGAACTGGATGCTCTCCTTGATCTCGATCTTCTCGTCGGTCACGTTGACCAGCGAGCGAGCGAGCTTCTCGGGGCAGCCGTCCTCGTCTTGGATGGCGTTGTAGATCTCGGCCTCGTTCGGGCACTTGTCCTGATCGTCCGGGATGCCGTCGCGGTCGTTGTCCTCGGGGCAACCGTCGTCGTCGGCGACGCCGTCTTTGTCCTCGGCGTTGTTCGGGCAGAGGTCGTTCAGGTCGGCCATGCCGTCGCCGTCGTTGTCCGCCTCGGGGCAGCCGTCGAAGTCGAGGTAGCCGTCCTTGTCTTCCGCCTCCATCGGGCACTTGTCTTCGATGTCGAGGACGCCGTCGTTGTCGTTGTCGAGATCCGGGCAGCCGTCGTCATCGGCGACGCCGTCCTTGTCTTCTGGATCGGTCGGGCACTTGTCCACCGCGTCGAGCAGGGTGTCGTTGTCGTTGTCGGGCTCGGGGCAGCCGTCTTCGTCACGGAAGCCGTCTTTGTCTTCGGCGTCGTTCGGGCACTGATCGTCTTCGTCGAGGACCGTGTCCTTGTCGTTGTCGACCTCGGGGCAGCCGTCGCTGTCTTCGAAGTTGTCTTTGTCCTCGGGCTTGTCGTCGCAGTCGTCGACGTTGTCCGGCACGCCGTCTTTGTCGTTGTCCACCATGCCGAACTGGCCGGTGTAGTACATCAAGGTTGCGTAGAGGCGCGGCGAGGGTGCGCCGTAGCCGCGGACGAGACCACCGCCGCCGCCGAACGCGAGCAAAAAGCGATCGAAGATGTTGATACGCAGGCCGAGGTCGCCTTCGGCCGTGGTGCGTGACTTCTCGAAGTCACGCGCGACGCCGGTCGCACTGCCGTAGAACGGGTCTTCGACCGGAGTGTGCGCGAAGACTTCGCCGACGATCTCGATGGGAGTCGCGACCCCGACGGCTGCGCCGATGTTCAAGGCCAAGGCCGCCTTGGCGAACCACTCGTCGTCGACGCGTAGGGTGGAGAAGATGGTCTCGTCGCGGAAGCGGCGACCGAAGTTGATACCGCCGCGAACCAGACGGCCCTTGCCGCTGATGGCAATGGCGGGCGAGTAGACCGCGCTGTTCTCGCGGGCGAAGTCGGCGTTACCGGTGGGCAGCGTGATGTTGGCGAAGACCGCGACCTGGAAGCGGCCACCCGACATATTGAGGACGCGAAGCTTCGGGAGCAGGCGAATGTCGCCCAGGGTCATCTTCTCGATTTCACCGGCGCTCGCTGGAAACGCGTCGTTGCTGATGCCGGCGCCGCTGATGGCATCAGCCTCGAAGCCGCCTTGATAGGTGAACGGAATGACGACGCCGATATCGGCGCCGAGGTGGCCCCAGGTGAACAGACCGAACGCCGCCATCAAGTTGGCGTCGAAGCGGGTGTTGATGACCGCGCCGACATCCTCGCGCGTGTCGTCGCTGCGGATGATGCGGATGGCCAGCGGCTTGCGCGCGTAGTTGAGGTTCAAGCCGACGGACAAGCCCATCGGACTGTTCACGTCACCCGACTCGGCGGTGATGAAGCTCGTCGCGCCGGGACTGGGCTGGAAGATGTTCACGTCGATGGTTGGCTCGGTTGAGTCCTGAGCCAGGGCCGTCGAGGTGGCCGTGATTACGCAAAGAAACGCGAAGCAAGCCGAAGGTGCGCGCAGGGTCCGCATTGTGGGAGCGAGGGTAGTCGAAGTCGGAGTCCGGAGCCAGAAAGTCGTTCGGGGGCGGCATGTTGAGGCCGCGACCTTTTCATAGGTGGGTTTGTGGGCTACATGCCTCACCCGATATGCGCACGATCGTCACCGGCGGCGCCGGGTTCATTGGCTCTCATGTCGCGGACGCCCTCATCAAGGCGGGACACGAGGTCCTGGTCATCGACGATCTCTCGCGGGGCAAGCCGGAGAACGTGAACGCCAAGGCCGAGCTGGCGCGGCTCGCCATCACCTCACCCGAGGCCGAGCAGGTCATCAGCGAATATCGCCCCGAAGCGGTCTTCCATCACGCGGCGCAGATCGATGTCCGCCATAGCGTTGCCGACCCCGTGCACGATTCCATCGTCAACGTCAGCGGCACGGTTCGCATCGCCTCGAGCGCCTCCCGCGCGGGTTGCGGTGCTTTCATCTTGGCGTCGACCGGCGGCGCTATCTACGGCGAGCAGGAGACCTACCCCGCCGACGAAACGCACGTGACGAAGTCAGAGTCGCCGTACGGCGTCAGCAAGCTCTGCGGCGAGGTCTATCTCGGATACTTCCAGCGGACCTTCGGCATGCGTTGCGTCGCGCTCCGCTACGCAAACGTCTACGGCCCGCGCCAAGATCCGCACGGCGAAGCTGGGGTGGTGGCGATTTTCGCGCAGAAGATGCTCAGCGGTGAGTCGCCAATGATCCATGGTGACGGTGAGCAAACGCGGGACTACGTCTTCGTCGACGACGTCGCGCGCGCCAACCTGCTCGCTTTGGCGAACCCCCATGCGCGGGGTGCGTACAACATCGGCACCGGCGTCGAGACGAGCGTGATCACGCTGGCCAAGCACATCGCCGAGGCCGCGGGGTACGAGGGCGAGATTCGTCATGGCCCAGCGAAACTGGGCGAGCAGAAGCGCAGCGTCCTCGATGCGACCCGCGCCAAGCGCGAGCTAGCCTGGACGGCGACTGCTTCGCTGGCAGACGGCTTGGCTTCGACCGTTCGTTGGTTCCGCGGGACCTGAGCACGCAAGCGCGACGCTAGGCTGCTGCTCGGATGGTCGCTAGGATCTCCTGCTCGCGGAGCCGGACAGAGTCGAGCCCCGCATCAGGGTCGCTGCCAGTGTCGGCGAGGAGCAGCTTGAACCTCGCGTTGCTCTCGACGCCGCGCTCCTCGGCGATAGCGTCGAGCGCCGGGAAGAGCTGCGTGAGACTCACACGAAGGGGTAGCATCGGCCGCGCGAAGGCGTCGCTCGCGAGCTCCACGACGAGGTCGGTGCGACCGTGGTGTCGCGCCACGAGGAGCCCCCGCGCCAAGGCCTCACCAGGCTCGTCCACCAAGCCGCGCTCGCGGTGCCAGTTGGTGAGCTGCGCGAGACCGCGCAGGTGGTCGATGGTGAGCTCCCCCGCGGTGACATCGAAGCTCAGTCGTTCGGCCTCGTCGAGCAACGAGAGACTGAGCTCGACGAGCGCGAAATGCCGGTGGTTCCTGAGCTGGTTGCGCAGTCGCTGGGCGTTGGCGGTCTTGCCGTCCCCGCCCCGCGCCATGGCTGCGAACTGCTGGTAGGTGTCGAAAAGATCTTTCTCGACAGACGCATGCCCGGCGCCGATCTCGCGCACAGGGATGGCGTTGGGTGTGCCGGCGACGGCGTTGAGGAATTGACGCCGCAGGCGAAGCAAACGCGCGCGTTCATGGGGGTCGATATACTCGACCAGCCGCGGCAGCTCGTATCCCTTGATCACCGCGTGCAGGTTCGCGTCGCTGCGTGACGTGAGCTCGAGCACGACGAGCAAATGATCGAAGGCGCTGATGCGCAAAGCAGCGTCTTCTTGTTTGTCGAGCGCTAGGGTCGCGAGCTCCGCGAGCGCGTGATCGATGTGGTGGTAGCGATACGCAAGCTCTATCGCTCGCTGGAGGCGAAGCAGCGACGACGTGGGTGCCTTTCTCAGCTCGATCCAATTCAGACAGCCGGACGCGACGTCGAGCCCCAGAAAATTCGGAAGCAAACCCTGACGAGCGTCGGCCGCAAAACGCGCCAGCAACTGATCCAGCAGCGCGTGTCGATCGACGTCTCTCTCCGCTGCCCCCGACAAGCGCTCGACGGCGATGCGGTAGCCGTACAGCGTGGGATAGAGAGTGAGTCGATGCCCTTCTTGGTAAATGGCGCGTTGCTTCGTGCTCACGAGCTGACGGGCGGACTCCGGGGCAAGGTAGAGCTCGCCGGTCCTGGGCTCGAGTCGGTAGAGCGCTGAAGGCTTCCAGACCTTCGTCATCAGCTGATCCCTGAAGGCCTCGCGCAGCCACAACGCGGTCTCGCTGATGTAGAGTCGCGTCGACTCCGTGCCTCGTTCGAGAAGCGAGCGTCCGTCGACGTTGCCTCGCGCGAGCCCCGCCGCGTCGAGAAACGTCGGCAAAATATCGATGGTGCCAGCCTGGTCACCGCGTCGCGGATCGGGGAGTCGCTCGCGGCGATTCGTGGGTAGACGGATCGCGAGCACCGTCTCCTCCACCGAGTCGTCGTCCCACAGCAGGCTCGTCCCGTGCGTCGGCACCTTGCGCACCGGCAACGGGGCGCTCGTGCCCAGGGCCTCGGCGTGATCCGAGTAGAAGACCACCATTGACCGCTCGAGCAGACCGTACGCTTCGAGGTCCTCGAGAAGGGGTTCGACGAAACGCTCGATGACCATCGCGGCGCCGAGCTCGTACAGTCGTCGATTGTAGGCCACCCGCGTCTTGTCGGGGGTGCGCAGCGCGGCGTCGACGACACGCATCCACCCGGACATGTATCCGAACGCGAGGCTGTCCTTCGGCGGGTGTGCATCGCGAGGGTAGTACGGGTACGCGGCGCTCCCTGGCCAATGCAGCCCACACGAATGGAACGTCGCGAAGAAAGGCTTGGCTCCGGCCTCTAGGCGCGCCAGATCGTCGCGTGCCTCGTCCGTGAAGTAGCCGAGCTTGTAAGCGAAGAAGAACGCCGCGTTGTTCTTGATCTCGGGAAACAAGGCATAGCCCACGCGGTTGTTGAGCAGCGCAAAGAAGATCTTATTGCGAAACAAGATCGGAAGCAGATGCGTGCCAATGCCGGGTCTTGGCGCGCGATTGGAGTCGAAGGTTTCGCCGCCGCGGAAGTATGCAAACTTGGAGTCGTCGATGGCGACGTGGGTTTGGTAACCGTGCTCGTGCCGCAGTCGCCACGTCGGTGACCCGGTGAGGATCTTGTCGCCCTCGAGGATCGCTGACGACAGTGCATCACGAACTCCGTGCTCGATCGGATTCGTCGCCGCGAAGATGGACACGAGCGCCGGAAAGGTTCGACCGATGGGCGCAACCGTGTGCTCGAACCACGTGCTCTCCGCGAGGAGCTTGGCGAGCGCGCCATTGGGGTGCTTTGCGAGATAGCTCTCCAAGACGTCGCGCCGAAGTGAGTCGACACCGATCAAGATCAGGTTGAGCCGGTCGTCGGCGGATCCGTGTTGGGCGCTCCGCTTTCGCCGACGCCGGCGTGGCACGGAGTACGTCTGCACGGCGACGAGGTAGTAAACGAGGGCGACGTCGACGAGTACCGCGGCGATGATCCGCGCCGCGTGGTGCGACGTGGCAGTCACGAGCTCCGCGTTGAGAAGGAGCAAGGTCGCAAACCCGAGCACCTGCGCGACGCCAGGTCCCAGCCAGCGCGTGCACCAGCGCACCGCCTCGCGCAACGAAGCGTACTCATCGAAGATCTGCGGATTCTGAACGGCGTTGTAGACGAACACGTAACCGCTGAGCAGGGCGAAGAACGTGCCCAGCCAGCGAACCTCGAAAAGCACGAGCAAGCTCGCCAGCACCAATGCGAGCGCGACAGTGAACCCGGCGAGTCGAGCGAGAAACGAGATGGTCAACGACCGGCTGTGGCCACCATCGTTCTTCCGCGTCATCACCGACGGCGGCAACTCGTGCGCCAGAATCCAGCCGGCCATCCCGAGGTCCATGGCGGACCACGTCACGACCCAAGCGAGTGTCCAAAGGAACGCTGTGCCGAGGGTCACAGCAAGGCATCTTCGTGCACGGCCGGACCCTAGACAAGGCCGACACCGGGTCAGGGCACACCTCCAACCACGTGGTACGATTTAGCGCTATGCTTCAGCCACAGTAGGGAGCATGCCGATGGACGCGACAGGGACACGACGGGGGATATCGACTGCAACATCCCCCACGGCGGGCGCGGCCTCGTCGGCACCGAGCACCCCGGCCCGCACTTTTACCGAGCATGCCGTTGGCCTCGCTCCCGAGCGTGGCATCACCTCTGTCACGGGTGGCGCGCCCCGCACGACAACGCGCGGGGACACGACTCCCGTCCAGGTCCTGCCAGGCGCCTCAACACAAGAGCCGGGAGCACTCACACCGCCCGGCGGGCCTTCGGCGGCGTTCGCCGAGGTATCCGATCTCGCGGCAGCAGTTCAGACTGCTTCCAATGAAGCCGCCGCACAGAAAGCGGCCGCCGAGCGCGCCAACAAGGCAGCCGCCGCGTTTCTCAAGGAGGCCCAGGAGTCGGTTGGCAAGGCCATGGCCCACGCGGCAAAGGGGCGCAGCGCCGAAGCCGACGAAGCAATGGCCAAGGCACAAGAGGCCTGGGGCAAGGCGGCAGCGCAGCAAGCGCTTGCAGACCAGGCGGTATCTGGGGCCAGGGCAGCGACCGCGCGCGCCCAGACCGCGCTGGACGGCGCCCAGGCAGCACTGGCCGGGCTCGCGACTCAGGGGTTGTCACGCAACGCGCTGATGTCGCCAACGACTCTCGTCGACCAGGCGGCAAGGCTCACCGCCGGGGCTGGTAAGGCCGCGACGGCGGCGGAGGCCTCGGCCAACGCCGTACGCACGACGCTGTCGGGGGCAACCGACCCGGGCGAAGTTGCCGGGGTCGTCAAGCTCATCGCCGGCGCCCAGGCAGAGATCGTTGGTGCGCAAGGCGAGTCGTCGGCGGCCGCGGCGGCGCAGAGGACAAGCACCGGCGCCTCGAAGAACGCCAACAGCAAGCTCGCCTTCGTCACCAACGCACTCGATTCCGGCGGCACCGAAGCCGCGGATCCCGTCGTGGCGCAGGTAAGTGCATTTCGCGACACCGCCGCCACGGGGGGCGCCGAGTCGCGCCAACACGCGAACGAGGCGCAGCGCCTTTCAGCCAGCAGCGCAACCAAGGCCGCTGCCGCGCTCGCCGCAGCCACGGAGCTCGCGGCCCGCTTTGCCGCCCTTGGCAAGAGCAGCCCCTATCTCACCTCGATCAACAAGGCGGCGCAGCAAGCAGTCGACGCCGCGACCAAGGCGCAGCGCAGCGCCGCAATAGCGGAGAAGTCCGCGACGTCCGCGGAGGATGCCGCGAGACAAGCCGACGCGTCACTCGCGGACGCGCATGGGCGGGTGCAGAAGTACCTCGATGATCTCGAGGCGCGTAACGCGCCCGTATACGACTCGGGCGGCTACTAGAGATTCGCGGCGCAATAGTCGGCGACGACCTGGATCACGCGGGTCTGGTCGTCTGTCGCGAGCGTGCTGTGGAACGGTAGACGAATGAGCCGGTCCGCGGCGCTCTCGACGACCGGACAGCTGCCGGCCTTGCCCCCGAGCTTCTGCCCCTCTGGCGAGAGGTGCAACGGCACGTAATGGAAGACGCTCCAGATCTTGCGCTCGCGCAGGTACTTGATGAGCGCGTCGCGATGCTGCGCCGTCGGCATCTGCATGAAGAAGAGATGGTACGCGGGCTGGCAGTCCGCTGGAACGGTCGGCAGCTTGACGCCGTGCTTGGCCGCGATGCCGGCGAGCTCGCTCATGTAGCGATCGAATGCTTGCTTGCGGTGTGCTTGCGCGGTCGCTGCGCCTTCGAGCTGCGCCGTGAGATACGCGGCGAGCAGATCGGAGATGACGAAGCTCGAGCCGACGTCGACCCACGTGTACTTGTCGACCTCGCCGCGGAAGAAGGCGCTACGGTTGGTGCCCTTCTCACGAATGATCTCGGCGCGGGCTAGGTAGGAGGTGTCGTTGAACGCCAACGCCCCGCCCTCGCCGCAGGTGATGTTCTTGCTCTCGTGGAAGCTCTGCGTCGCCATGGCGCCGAGGCTGCCGAGTGGCTTGCCCTTGTAGGCGCCAAACAGACCGTGGGCGTTGTCTTCGAGCACCTTTGCGCCAGTCGTCTTGGCAACAGCGTTGATGGCGTCCATCTCGCAAGCGATTCCGGCGTAGTGAACGGGCACGATGACCTTGGTGCGCTTGCTCGCGAG
>JBGGMJ010000094.1:0-8452 GCA_041288095.1 Myxococcota bacterium | reverse complement strand
TCCAGCGCGAGCTACCGAGGAGCACCCCATGAAGCCCATCGACCGCCGCCATTTCTTGAAGGGCCTCACCGCGGGCGCGGGCGTCGCCAGCATGTTCTTCAACTCGCCGGTGGCCCGCGGCCAAACCACCGTGGCGCCGGTGCGCGTCCTCTTGGTCCCGCTCACCCATGGTTGGGGCTATGACCCGACTTTCGGCCAAGACTTCGCGGGCACCGAATTCGACTTCACGATTCCGCGCCCGCTGCACGGCTTCGAGGCCATCAAGAACCAGTGCGTTTTCGTGGACGGGGTCCGCGGTACCTTATGGGGCAACGCCCACGACGTCTCGTACTCCGACATCTTCACCGCGGCCGTGCCCTGGGGAGAAGGGTCGTCGGCGCAGCTTGGGGCGGTGTTTCCCGAGCCGATGGGCCCATCGCTCGATCACGTCATCGGCGCCTACCACGAGAAGAACGTGCTGCGGGTCTCGGCTGGTTACGCCTCGTGGGGCTTCCAGCACAACCCGACGTGCTTCGACGAAAACAGTCGCTTACTCTCGCACTACACGACGCCGCGCGCCGCGTACGACGGCATCATCGCGCCCATTCAGGCGTCCGTGAGCCCCATCCCGCCGGGCCGACGCGCCATGCGCGATGCGTTCTTCGACTTTCTCGGACGCGACACCAACCGCTTGCTCGCCAAGGTGAGCGGAACCGAGCGCCTCAAGCTCGAAGGTTACCTCGATGCCTTGAACAACCTCGGCGACCGCCTGAACGCCAACGTCCCGGTCGAGCTCACGCCGGGGGACATTCCTCCGCGGCCGGGCACGGGTCTGCCGTTTCTCGACAACATCGACCAGTACTTCGAGCTCATCACCCTTGCGTTTCGCGCCGACACGCATCGCGTCGCGGTGCTCGGCTTCGGCGAAGGCCTGCCGACCTGGAGCTGGGTCAACGAAGATGGAACGCCCCAGGAAGGCAACATCTGGGTCTCGGACTTCCATCACAATGTCGCTCACTACAATCCGACGACGCACATGAGCTTGGACAACCGCTTGGCCTTCGAAGGCTGGTGCCACGGTTACGTGCAGAAGATCGTACAGCTCGCGAACCAGCTCTCCGCTATCGAAGACGTCGACGGCCGCACGTTGCTCGACAACACCGTCATCGTCCTCACCGGCGAGGTCAGCAACGGCGAGCATGATACCCGCCGCAAAACGCACATCCTCGTCGGTGGGGGTGGAGGCATCCGGCGCGGTCGTTGGATCCGCACCGCCGGAGTTCCTCCGCGCGCTCGTGGTGGTTTTTTCATCGGCGGTCAGACACGCGACGGCACGCTCGTCGAATCGACCATCAACTACGGCGGCGACTTCAGCGCGCCCGGCACCGGCGACCTCTTGGCGGCGGTCGCGCGACTGGCCGGCTTGCCGATGAATTCGTTCGGCTTCCCGACGAACAACACGGCGCCACTGCAGCTCACCTGAGCTAGCGCACCCCGCCGCCTTCGTGATTTGAAGTCGGGCCATGGGTAAGCGCCACGAAGAAGCGGCCAAGGAGCCCGTCGCCCCGTTCAATTCGCCCTTCGCGAGGCTTGCCGGCCAGCGCGACAGCTTGCCGCAGGCGTCCGCTTTGCCGGACACCAAGGTCAAGGCACCAGCGGCCACCAAGCGGCCAAGCAAATCCGTCGTCGTACGCTACGAGCGCAAGGGACACGGCGGCAAGGAGATGACCCGCCTCGAGCGTCTCGAGCTCAGCGGCACCGAGCTCAACAAATGGCTCAAGGAAGCCAAGCAGGCGCTGGGCTGTGGCGGTGTCGTCGACGGCGACGACATCTTGCTGCAGGGAGATCAGCGCGAGCGCGCCGCCGCGTGGCTCGCCAAACGGAACATTCGCACGACGATTTCGTGAAGTAGTGCTCGAGATCGGCATAGCGTTCGCGGTCGTCGGCATCTTCGTCGGCGTGGTCGTGGCCGCGGCGGCGGTGCCGGTGCTGACGCTCATCTGGGTCGGAGTAGCGACGATCATCGCCGGCATGGCGTTGGGTCTGCCGGCAGGCGTCGGCTACCACGTCGCCATGCACCGGGGGCTCGCGGCCTCGGGCATCGAAGCCCCCAAGTGGTGGTGGTCTCCAGTCCGCTATCACGACCAGCTTGGCGACCGCGGCCGCCGTCTGGTGATGCCCTGGTTCGTCGCCGGCGTCCTGGGCGCCACCCTCGCGTTCTTGGGTTGCGCGATCCTCGTCGTTTGTCTCTTCAGGCTGCGCGGGCTAGAAGCTTAGGCGCGATGCACGCGCTCGTCGAAGCCGCACACGACCTCTGTAGCGCTGTCGACGGTGTCGACTGGTCGGCCGCGGAAGTGCGTGACTGCGGCGAACGACTGGCGGGCGCCGCCGATGTCACGCCCGAGGTCCTGGCCGAAGCTTGCGCGGTCCTGATCGAGCGCTTGAAGCACTCCGCGGTCGACGACGCCGATGGCGCCTCTCAGGTCGCAATCGCCGCCGGCACCCTGGTCGAGCGCGGCGCTCCGGCGGATCCGCTGGCGCGCATCCTCCGTGCTCACCTACCCAGCGTTCTGCTCTCGGCCAGGCGGTTCGCTGACCGCTGCCTCGAAGAGCTGCCGCCACCAAGCGACGACGGTGACGATCCGGACGACGAGACGCTGATCCAGGTCGACGACCGCTGCATCTCCGGAGAGCGGTTCCGCGAGCTCCTCCCCCTCGATCGATCCGGCGGTTGTGCCCTCGTTTACCTCGAGCAATGGGTGCTGCCGGCAATCGCGTCGCTGAGCCGCTGCCGTCCCGAGCTCGTGCGTGCTCAAGCGGACAAGGTGCTGCGCGAAGCCGCGGTCACGATGTCGCGCTCGGACGCCCACTTCCTGCCGGTGCTGCTCGATGCCGAGCTGGGCCAGCGCTGGACGGTGCATGTGCCGGGCACCCGCCGCTCCTTCGAAGTCGAGCTCGAGGGTGTCGTCTCGAATTTCGATCTGCATGCTTTGCTCGCCGCCGCCTTGGTGCCGCTCGGCGTTCCCGGCACGGCCCCGAGCCCCGCCCTCCTGGCCTTCATCGAAGGTCACGGGCCGGCGCCGCCGGACGGCTTCGTGGGCGGCACCTGGAACCTCTACGACCATCGCGCGCTGGCGCACGATGTGTCCGATCCCCGAGGCGTTCCCCACGAGTGCTGGATCTGGGGTGAAGGCCGGCCGGCGCAC
This sequence comes from Myxococcota bacterium, assembly GCA_041288095.1. Taxonomy (GTDB): domain Bacteria; phylum Myxococcota; class XYA12-FULL-58-9; order XYA12-FULL-58-9; family JALHOP01; genus JALHOP01. The sequence goes on along the minus strand of JBGGMJ010000094.1, from coordinate 5,267 downwards.
GTCATCCAGGGCAGCGGACAACGCACCATCGTCGTTGGACCCGCCGCCTACGAGCGCACCTGGAACGTGGGCCGCGTGTTCTCGGCCCTACCGCAGTCACTCAAAGTGCTGCGCGAGCTTCCAAGTAGCGGATGATGTCGTCGGACTCGTACATCCACTCGACCTTGCCGTCCGCATGCTCGATGCGCAAACACGGCACCTGCGTCTTGCCGCCGCCCCGCAGGAGGCTGTCGCGGTGGTGCGCCTCCCCCGTGTCCCGCACCGGAATGTCGACGCGAAGCTTTTTCATCGCCTGCCGGACCTTGGTGCAATACCAGCACCAATCGCGGACATAGAGAAAGAGCCGGTCGCTCATCTCCGCAATATAAGCCGCGGCGTGCCTAGCCGCACTTGCCCGACTTGAGACACATGCGACTGCAGCAGTCTTCCTTGTCGCTACAGGCATGGCCCGAGGCCTTGCAGGAAAGCTCCTCGGCATCCACGGCCGGAGCGGATTTCACACAAGCCGCCATCGACATCGCAACCAGGGCAACAGCAAGGAGTTTTTTCATGCCCACGACGCTCTCACGGGCCAAAACACCGGGCAACAGACAGGCTGTCGGCGCAACATTGGCCGATTGCTGACGATACTGAGAACGGAACATCCGATCCTGGTGAGTCTGCATGGTGCCGTCGACTGGACAGACCGGTGCGGAGCAGTTGCGCATCACCGATACGGCGCCGCTCGTCGCCGCGAACGATGTCATTGAAGGTGTCGTCGAAAAGGCCGCGCCGCCGGCGCCTCGACCCGACACGTTCATCGCGACACCCGCCGAGCACATCGTCGACGGAGCCATCGCGCGCTTCGCCGAAGACGGCGTCAAGCCTGCTCGCGGGACCCCCGACGTCGTCAGCCTCCGCGCCAACCTGACCGAAGCACCCACGGCCCCGCTGGTAAAACGCATCATCGCGCGCGTCGAGGCCGACACGAAGAGCGGCATCGCTCGCCACGTCCTCCACCCGGGATTGCAGTTGGGTCGCCATGGCGCAAGGCACGTCGGCGCCTTCGCGAACGCGTACATGGGCAGCGTGCCCGCCGAATACGCCCGCAAGTTTCGCGCCCTGGAGCTGCTGCACGAGACGGGCTCGTTCGCCGGCGCCTACGGTCACGCGCAAGACCAAGCCCCGCTCGTTCTCTCGAAGCTGCTCCCGACACGCTCAGTGCTGCAGACCGGCCTCGCTGACCAGACCGCGACGATAGGCCACGACATGCTGCTCACCACCGGCGAGGTCGTGCCCATCCGTAAAGCCAAGATGAGCCTGATGGTCGGGACTTCCGGCATGAGCTTTCCGCAGCTCAGCGCACGCTCCGTTTTAGCGCTCGTCTTCGCCAACGCGGCCTTGGCCGAAAAAGGCGTTCACTACCTGCTGAACACCGGCGAGGGCGGTCCCGACGCGCACCTGGCGTTGCTCACCGGTGACCACGAGGGCCTGCGCAGCCTCGTCATCAACCACGGCCTCGCCACCGGCGAGCTCAAAGCGGACAGCATGGATCATGCACGCGTCGACGAGCTCATCCGCAGGCTCATGGCCGAACGTGATGCGTTGTTCGCGACCATCGGCCCGGATGCGGTGAAGCAAGCGCAGATCACCGCGCAATTCGGCTCGGCCTTCAACGGCATCCGCGACGCCGAAGGCGGTATCGACTTCGCGAAGCTCCAGCACATCGGCATGCATGCCAGCGTCGCGATGGTCGAGTTCAAACTCAAACAAGCAGCGAAGCGTGGCTCCAAGGTCGACATGAAGAAGATGGATCGCATCGCCGCCGCGATTCGCGAGGTGAGCCCCGGTCAGAAGTTCAAGTCACCGGCACTGAACCCCGAGATCGACAGCTACGAAGACATCGCGACATTGGTCATCGCCACGAAGCTGCTGACCGGCAAGCCGGTGTCGCTCAAGTTCGGCGTCGGCGACGTCGAGAACATGCGCGAGTTCTTGCAGTACCTCGAGGCGTGCGGCGCCCTGCCCGACCACATTCAGATCGACGGCGCCGGCAAGCACATCAGCCCCGGCAGCGGCAACGCGCCCCCCACTGGGGCCGCGGGCGATTCGTCCCTCACCGCGCGCGAAGGCCTCATCGCCGTCGACACCATCTTGAAGCACCTCGGGGTTCGCGACCAGGTGTTCCTCACAGTGGCCGGCGAGATCATGCTGCCCAACGACGCCGTCGAAGCGATGGCCCTGGGTGCCGACGGCACTCTCGGCGCGCGCACGTGGATGGCGATGGGTCTCGGCTGCGCGGGGGTGCGTGCCTGCGATAGCGGTGCGTGCCCGTACGGGATCGCGTCGAAACAAGGCTCGATCTTCGCCGAGGGGCCCGATCCGCAAGTCGTGGGCCCACGCGCGGTTGCCGCGGCGCAGGACTGGCACGACCACTTGCTCGTGGAAATGACCGAGACCGGCACGACCGACTGGCGAACCGTGCGCAAGACCCACGGCCTCCACGCCGACGAAGAGGCCATCGCCATCCGCGATAGCGGCCGTACCCAGCGCCTGCGTGACGCTTACAGCCGCGACAGCATCCACGCCTTGTTGCGTACCGCTCTGCGCCCAGGCGAGATCGACCAAGCGGTCTACGGCTACCGCCCCACGGAGTACATCGCCTATCAGCGGTTCGATGCCGAGCGGCGCCTCGAGAACCGCCTCGACGGCCTGCTCACCCGCGATCCAGCACGCGCGGAGGAAGCCGCCCGCTACCGCGTCGATCGCATGCACGAGCTGCGGCAGGCGATCACCACGGGCATCGGTCGCCACGACCTTCGCGACCTCATCGACGCGCCCATCCCGCCGAGGCTGGGGTTGATCAAGCGAGCGCAGCTCCCAGTGATCCGACTCGCCTAGCTCAGACGCTGATATTGGTCAGGTGTCGTTCGAGTAGCTCGCCGGCCTCGTCACTCGAGAGCGCCGCGATGTCGCCACCGGCGCCGGCGAAACCCGAAGAGCCGCCGGTGTTGGCGCCGTGCGCGTGGGCAACCTCCGCGAGCGCGCGGCCCGTCGCGATACCGGTCTCGCCGTCGAGGTACGCCGACGAAACGTCGAGCACGACGTTGGCCACCAGGAAATCAGTCAGACCGTCGGAGTCGTGCATGCCGGCAGCCTCGAGGGCTCGGGAAAATTCGGCGCGCGCGATGTCTTCGACGTTCGTCAGCACGCCGAGAGCGCCTTCTTGCGCCTGAACGGCGCCGAGCTGCGCGTAGATCCGGCCCATCGCTTGAGACACCGCGGCCTGCAGCCGCGGCATCGGCACCCCGTCTATACTTGCGCCGTCCATGCGATTGTCGTTCCTCGCGTCTTCAGCCTGCCTAGCCAGCAGGGCTTGCATGCGCTTGGTGCAGTCCTTGAGCATCGCGATCCCCGCGTCGAGCTGCGCCTGAGCGGCAGCGCTTGCTTCCTTGCCGGCGGCCGCGTCGCCCTTCGCCTGCGCTTCCTGGTCGCGCGCGAGCTTGATGTGGAAGGCGACGTACTTCTCGGACATCCACCCCTTCTTCACCAAGGTCTCTTGGACCTTCACGAGGCCGGGGTCGACGGCGAGCAGCGACTTGGCGAGCAGGTCCCGGCCAGCGGACTTGGCTCGATCCCGCTGCGCCGTCTGCATCGCCGCGCGCGCTTGCTGAATCGCCAGGCGAGCGAGCTCCGCTTGAGCGGAGATGAGGCTCATCTGCGTCGCGACGCTGTCGGTCGGGTCGAGGACGTTGAGTCGCATGAACGCGGCGGACAGATCTTCGCTCGAGAGCGAGCGGCTGCCGTTCAAGGCCGCGTCGGTGTTCGCCGCGAAGCTGTTGGCGGCCGCCGCGGTGTGAGCATTCCAGCGGGCCGCCTCGCTCGAGATGTGTGTGCTCGTCGTCGTCGCAGCCGCGAGCGCGGTGACCGGACGCTCGACACGGTCGGTCGTCGGCTCGACGCCGCTCAAGCGGACCGTGCCGGTGGTCGCGGGAGCGGCGCTGGACGACGACGCGCCGCTCTGGCGAGCCCGCTCCTGGGCTTCGACCTCTTCGAGCGACCGTGGCCGCTCGTTGCGCGCGAGTTGGCTCACCGTGCTCATGCGGACCTCTTGTTCGCTGTGGGGTTCATCGACTGGAGGGATGCTTCGATGCGCGCTACGAGCTCGCGGGCGCGGCGGCCGTGCGCCGCAAGCTCGGGACCGACGCGTGGAATCGCCGCGGCGAACAGGGTCAGTGCCTCCGCGAGAGCGCCATTCGCCATCTTGGCTTCGGCGAGACAGAGCTGCGTGAGCACGTTGGCCGGGTCGCGCGCCGACGCCATCTCGAACAGTGATTGGGCGAGCAGCGGTTGCTCGAGCTGCAAGGCGGCAACCCCGGCGATGCGGTACGTTGCCGCGTCGTGCGGCTTCAGCGCGACCAGGAGGCTCGCTATCCCCAGAGCTTTCGCCGGTTCGCCGCGCTCGAGATAGACGCGCGCGGCTTCTTTCGCTCCGGCGAGCTCGCCGTCGGTGAAACCACCGATCTGCGCGAGGTCGAGGTGACCATGCTTGAGCGCGTCGACGATTGTCGTTTCATTCACCACGCCGCCACTCCTGTCCCCACAGCGAACGTACACCGCCGTTCGTGAGCCCGGACGCCAATCGGCCCGACAGGGTGACAGTGACAGGGATCACAAAGCGCAAGAGCGACGCCTGTTTGCGAGGACCTGCTTTGCCGTCAGGGTCCTTGTGGGCACCGCGGTGGGCCCCCCGGCGATGATCCAATCCATGACGACGATGGTGGCCGACTCACACGCTTTCAAGGTCAACGCCATCGATATCGAAGGCGTCGCACCGCCGCTCGCCACGATAGAGAAGCTCGACCCGGCTCTCGCGGCTACGCTCGCCAAGCGCGTCGACACCTCGGTCTACACCAACGCGGGCGTACCGGCGCGGATCTTCGGAGCCCACGCGCGCGCCGCGCTCTCGCCGAACGACTTTGCGCGCTTTGCCGCTATCGCGGAGGGCACCGAGCGCCTGGCGATCGAGAGTGTCGGTCGTCGCGCTGGTACTGTGATGGTGCTCGGAGCCGCGGCTCTGACGATGAGTCTAACGATGCTTGGTTACTCGGAGCTCGGCGTGGGAGCGACGGTCGCGCTCGAGCTCATGGTTGCCGCCGGTGCCGCGGGCTTGACCCGTGGTGTACGCCGCTTCCACGGCGCCAATAGCGAAGCCATCGCGCGCGATATGACCAGCACGCTCGAGCAGCTCCCGTCGGCGGACGGTAAGTAGCTCAAACGAAAAAGCC
>JBGGMJ010000093.1:0-9476 GCA_041288095.1 Myxococcota bacterium | reverse complement strand
TCGCCGTGGCCGGGGAAGTGCTTGCCGCAGCCGCCGACCCCCGCGGCGTTCAGACCCTTCAAGAGAGCGGTGGCGTGCTTGATGACCGCTCCGGCGGTCGCGCCGAACGAGCGGTCGCCGATGACCGGATTCTTGGGGTTGGTATCGACGTCGAGCACCGGCGTGTAGTCGATGTCGAAGTTCATGGCGCGTACTTCACGACCAAGAGCGAGGCCGACCCTGTGGGTGAGCTCGACGTCGTCGATGGCGCCCAGCTTGCGCATGGCGGGCCACTCTGTCGCCGGCTTGCGAACGCGCTGCACGCGGCCGCCTTCCTGGTCGATGCTGATGAGGAGCGGGTCGTCCTTGCGCAGCATCTTGAGCTCGCGGACCAGCTCCGTCACGTGCTCGACGGACTCGATGTTTCGCGCAAACAGAATGAGCCCGAGCGGCGCGACCTCGCGCAGGATTTCGCGGAGCTCGGCGGTGACGCTCGTGCCCTCGAAACCACAGATGATCATGCGGCCGGCAGCGGCGCGTACATCGGCTCTCTGAAGCGGTTTAGAGCCTGGGATCTCCGTTTTGGCAGCCATGGCGGGGCGTTATAGCCCACCACAACCACCCCGTGCTAACATTCCCAGGCCATGTCGGGTCGCGACCTTCTTTACAAACCCCCGGTGCCGCAGATCATCGCCGAGGAGGGCAGCGGCACCGGCAACAAGAGCCAGCAGGGCAAGTACGGCGGCAAGGTCCCAGGTGGCCGCGAGCTCGGCAACGTCGGCGACAGCATCAGAGCCAAGCTCGAGGCGAAGCTCGCGGATGCCGGCAACACCACCATCGGCACCCCCGGTCCCGGTGTCGTACCGGCCTACAAAGCGGAGTACTTCAACCGCGACGTCTCGGGCGTTAATCAGGTGAACCTGCGCACGCGCGGCGCCGCGGCTCTGCGCGGCTCCGAGGGCGCCACCGACCTTCGCAAGATCGTCATCCCACCCGCATACGGCATCGAGAACCCAGACCCGACGATCATCCGCTCGGCGGTCGATCTCATGGGCCTCGAGCCCGGCATGGCCTACGACCTCGCGAGCATGCTGACGCGCCAGGGCGCCATCGTGCGCAACCCGAACGTCACCAAGGAGATGATCGAGGCCCGCCTCGCCATGCTCAACGCCATGGTCCAGGCTCGCAAGGCCGCGCTCGCCCGCATGGCGAAACGTCGAGCCGCCAAGGACGTGAACAACCGCACCCTGGCGCTCGCGCGTGCCGCCCAGGGTAAGGCCATGGGCAAGACGATCGACGTCGCTGGCGAAGGCACGCAGCTCATCGACGACGTCCGCGGGGACGCTGAAGGTATGCACAAGCGCTTGGCGAAGATGCTCGGCATCAAGCGCTAGTAAGCGCCGAACGCCGAGAACGCATTCCCCGTCAGGTCGACCGACAATAGATCCACCGTCGGCAGCGCCTTGCCGTCGAGGCCGAACATCGCCGCCTGGGGGATAGGCGGCACCGGGTGGATGCCGATGACCTCGCCCTCGTCATAGAAAAAAGTGACAGCTACCGGTGTGCGGACGCCGCTGCGGCTGATCGTCTTGATGAGACCGTCCTCGTGGGTGATGGCCCAGCGCTCCGCGCTCATCTGGACCGTCGATACTTGCCCGCCGATGTGCGCGTACTCCGTGGTCGGCCTACCGGTGACGCTGGTGAGCTGTTCGCGCTCATCGTAGGAGAACTCGACGTCCGTGCCGGCCTTCACGTCCAGCATCACCAGCTTGCGGTTGGCGTAGAGATAGCGGCCGAGCTCCTCGCCGTTGTAGCTCGCGGTCGCCAGCAGCTCATCCTCGTAGCCGTAGTCGAAGCGCGCGCCGTTCATGATGAGCTGCGTCGGATGGCCGTCGCGCCATCCGTAGCGCGTGGTGTTCTTGCCGTCGCTCAGCTGAATCAGACGACCTGCTCCGTCATAGCGGAGTGAAAGAGAGTCGCGGTCGTTGAATGGGTCGCCGCGGTGCACCGCGATCAGCAGGTCGTTCTCGTAATAGGGGGTGAAGATGGTCTCGATGGGCGGCGTGCCTTCGACGCGGCTGATGTAGGCGATGCGCCGGCTGCGCTGTGGCTCCGGGCCGAGCTCGTCACTCGCGCCACAGGCTGCCATGCCGAGCAGCAGCAAGGCGTATGTCCGACGCAACGGGCGCATTCCCCGATGATACGTCATGTCGGCGCGCTACGCCGCTGCGCGCGTCTCACGGGCCTGCGTGGCCTAGTTCAGGCGCTCCACGGCCGCCTCGGCGGCCCGCAAGATGTCGCCGCGTTGTTCGACGGCGAGCACCGCCTCGAGGTCGCGCGCCATCAAGCGGTCGGCATCCAGGTGCGGGATGACGGCGCGTAGTGCCTTGTGCGCGGCGGTGGTGCCCGGCCCGGCGGTGAGCGGCGCGCGGAAGTCCATGGCCTGAGCGGCGCACAACATCTCGACAGCCAGCACGACCCGCGTGTTGCCGACGATCTCGCGCAGCTTACGGGCCGAGGTCATGCCCATCGACACGTGATCCTCGCGCGAGGCGCTACCGGGGATCGAGTCGACCGACGCCGGGGTCGCGAGCACCTTGTTCTCGTTGACCAGCGACGCGGCCGTCACCTGGGCGATCATGTAGCCCGAGTGAATGCCGCTCTCGGGAACGAGGAACGGCGGCAGACCCGAGAGCGAAGGATTGACGAGCTGCTCGACGCGCCGCTCGCTGATATTGGCGAGCTCGGCGACCGCTATAGCGACAAAGTCCAGGGTGAGCGCCAGCGGCTGGCCGTGGAAGTTGCCACCCGAGATGATCTCGTCCTCGGCCGCGAAGACCAGTGGGTTGTCGGTGGCGCTGTTGATCTCGCGCTCGAAAACCTGGCGCGCGAACGTCAGCGTATCGCGGGTGGCGCCGTGCACCTGGGGCATGCAGCGCAACGAGTAGCAGTCCTGCGTTTTCTTGGCCTGGCTCGCGGAGAGCATGTTGCTGCCACGGGTCAGGCGGCGGAGGTTCTCGGCGCAGAGAGCCTGGCCCGGGTGCGGACGCGCTGCTTGGACGCGCGGGTCGAAGGCACTGGCGAGCCCAGCGAGGCCTTCCAAGGTCATGGCGCCGGCGATGTCGGCGACCTTGCACGAACGCTCGGCGGTGAGGATGGCGAGCGCGCCCAGCGCCGCCATGCACTGCGTGCCGTTCACCAGCGACAGACCCTCCTTGGCCTCGAGGACGACGGGCTTCAAGCCGACCTGTTGTAACGCTTCGGGCGCCGGCATGATGCGACCCTCGAGCTCGACGTCACCTTCACCGATCATAGCGAGCGTGAGGTGCGCGAGTGGCGCCAAATCTCCGGAGGCGCCCACGGAACCCTTCTCGGGGATGACTGGATGCACGCCGCGGTTCAACAGCTCGAGGAGCAGCTCGGCCACCAGCACGCGAACGCCGCTATAGCCCTCGGACAGCACCTGCGCGCGCAGGAGCATCATGGCCCGGGTCTCCGCTCGCGATAGCGGACGACCGACGCCGGCGGCGTGCGAGAGAATCAGATTACGCTGCAGGGCGCGGAGCTGGTCCGGGGGCACCTTGATCTCGGCGAGAGCGCCGAAGCCGGTGGTCACGCCGTATACCGGGGCGCTGCCGGCGGCTTTGCGCTCGACGACGGCGCGTGAGGCCTGCATGCGCTCGCGCGCCGCGGATGAGAGGGCGACTTTGCCGCCTTCGGCGACTTGGGCGACTGACTCGAGGGTGAGGGGGGCGGCTCCGAGGACGATCGACATGGGCGCGGGTATAGGAACCTGCGGTCTGGCTCGTCAATCTCGTTTCTGTGCATATGCGCCGCCTTACAAGCGTCGAACCGAGAGCATACTTAGCTTCGCCAAATGCTCGATCTGCACTGCCACATCCTGCCTGGCATCGACGACGGCGCCCCGGACGTAGGGGCGGCGCTCGACATCGCCCGGGCCATGGTGGCGCTCGGCTACGAGCAAATCGCGCCGTCTCCGCACACTGGGGGCGGCGTGGGCGGCGACGTGTCGACCGACCTCAACGAAACCACGCGCCAAATGCTCACGCGGGCCCTCGCCGAAGCGAGCATTCCGCTCACCCTCGTGGCGAACGCCGAGCACTGCGTCGGGCCCATCCTCTTCGACCGGCTACCCAAGGGCGCGACCTGCATCGGCGGCGAAAGTCGCTGGCTCCTCGTCGAGCTGCCCTGGGAACGCATCCCGCAGCCCGAGCAGCTCCTGTTCCGGCTGCAAACCAAGGGCTATCGGCTGCTCCTGGCCCATCCCGAGCGCTACAGCTACCTCGACGTCGATACCGTCGAGCGCCTGGTGGAGCGCGGCGTGCGCATGCAAGTCGAGCTGGGCAGCTTCGTGGACGTGTATGGCGATCGAGCGCGCGGCCGGGCCGAAAAGATGGTCGAGAAGGGCTTGGTTCATGTGCTCGCAAGCGATATCCACCGCCCCAAGCAAGCCTTGGAATGGCTCGGCCCGGCGCTCGCCGCTGTCCGCGACACCTATGGCGAAGGGGCGCTCAGGCGCGCAACACACGAAAATCCGAACGCAATCTTGAAGGATGTGACCGCGACGGCTTTGGAGCCGATGACGACGTCGTAGCTGCCCATGACCCAAATCGAGCAAAAGCGCGCGAGCGCGCCCAAGGCCGCACCCCAGAAGACCTGGACGGCCAAGAACATCCTACGCTTCGCTCTGAGCCTTGGCGTCAGCGTCGTCTGTCTCTACTTCGTGTTCCGGCACGTCGACTTCAACTTGATGATGGAACAGGTCAAGAAGGCGGACCACCGCTATACCGTGGCGTTCGCTATAGCGACAGCCGCCATCCAGGTATGCCGCATCTATCGCTGGGACATCCTCATCCGTCCGTTCGCGCGGATCTCGAAGCGCGCTCTCTTTCGCATCAGCAGCGTCGGCTTCATGCTCATCCTGGCGTTGCCGCTGCGTCTCGGTGAGTTCGCCCGGCCGTACATGCTCAAGAAAGAAGCCGGCGTCTCGATGACCAGCGGGCTCGGCTCCATCGTCGTCGAGCGCGTCGTCGACGGCTTGCTCGTCGTGCTGCTCTTCTTCGCCACGACCTTCTATCTCGATTCGCGCTACACCATCCCGACCGCGGTGAAGACGAGCGGCTTCGTCGCTTTCGCGTTCTTCGGCGGCGCCGCCCTGGTCATCATCACCGCGTTGCTCACGCATGGCTGGGTGCCTCGCGTCATCGAGCGCATCGGCAATCCAATCTCCGAGAAGCTCACCGCCCGCGTCGTGCAGTTGCTGTCGTCGTTCATCGACGGCCTGCGCTCGCTACCCAACGCGCGCGCCCTCGCCGCGGTCATCGGCTGGACGGTCATCTACTGGGTCATCAACGGGCTCGGTCTCTACTGGATGATGCGCGCCTTCGGCTGGGACGTGCCCATCGCCGCCGGCTTCATGCTCGTGTCCATCATCGTGGTCGGCATCATGATCCCGGCCGGTCCCGGTTTTCTGGGGACCTTCCACGCGGCCTTGCTCGCCGGTCTGTCGATCTTCGGCATCGGCGAGACCGGCGCCGCGGCGTATGGCCTCGTCGTCTATCCGATCACCGTGGGCATCACGTGCGCCTTCGGCTTACCGTACCTGTTCGCCGGCAAGGGGACGCACGTCGCCACCGAGATCATCGAAGAGAGCAATCTCGAAGCGGTCTAGCCGAGCCAGGCGCCGCGCAAGCCCGCGAAGGCAGCCACCGCGCCGGTGACCAGATTGTGCTTCTGGTAGGCGCTGACGTTGAGGCCGCCGTCGGCGTTGACCTGGATGCTCTCGACGTTGATGCCGAGGCGCTTGAGGTCGTTGGTGAGATCTTTGCGCACGGTCGGGCTGTTCGCCGCGTCCGCGAAGCCGTACTGCGGTTTGAACTTGAGAGCCGAAAACTTGTCCTGCGCGACCGGGACCGCGACCGTGCTGGCGTTTTCGACGCCGCGACCACCGGCGTTGGCGACGCCCTCTTTGACGGTGAGCACCATCTCGGCCAGCAGGCCGTCGTAGATCGTCTGGCTCGGGCTCTTCGGCTTGTTGTTGGCGGTGGCGATAAGGACGGCTGCGGCCGCGGCGGGCCCAATGTTGATCGTGCTCATGACAGATCTCCTCGAAAACGATGCAGGTCAGCGTTTCGTTGACTTTGTTGTGGCTGTTATCGGCCGCGCACGGGGGCCGGTGCGTGAATCTCTGCTAACGTGTCAGGCGCGACGCGTCATCGACGCCTAGGCGGGCACGACGCTTCGCAGCCTACCGATGATCAAGTCGAGAGCGACGCGGTTGTTGCCGCCCTCCGGGATGATGAGATCGGCCCATCGCTTCGATGGCTCGACGAACTGCAAGTGCATCGGCCGGACCGTCGTGTAGTAGTGCTCGCGCACCTGCTGGAAGGTGCGCCCGCGCTTCTCCATGTCGCGGCGGATGCGCCGGAAGACGCGGATGTCAGCGTCGGTGTCGACGAAGATCTTCACGTCGAGCGCCTCACGCACCTCGCGCTCGACGAAGGTGAGGATGCCCTCGACGATGATGACCGGCGTCGGCGTGACGCGGCGGCTCTCGGTGCGTCGTGAGTAGGTGACGAAGTCGTATTGCGGCACGTCGACGGTGTCACCGCGCTTGAGGGCGCGCAGGTGTGCGGCCAGCAGGGCGTTGTCGAGGGAGTCGGGGTGGTCGTAGTTGACCAGCTGCCGCTCCTCGAAGGGCATGTCGGGCAGATCTTTGTAGTAGGCGTCGTGATCGATGACCGAAACGGCGCTCTCCGGGAGCGCCGCCGCGATGTTGGCGGCGACGGTGCTCTTGCCCGAGCCCGTACCGCCCGCGATGCCGATGAACAGTGGCGTGGTCACGGCCGGCACACTACGCGCGGCTAATGCAGCATGGCAATGCGGCTCTTGAGCTCGGTGATGGCTTGCTCGATGGTGGCGCGCTCCTCGGGTGCCGGCTCTTCGGCCAGGTAACGAGTGAAGTCGTCGAGTGCCAAGCTGTAGAGATCGAGCTGCATGTGCAGGGCGCCGCGGTCGCGAAACTCGGCTCTTGCGTTGGGGTTGAGCAGCAAGATGCGGTCGATGGCGGCGATGGACTTTTCGGTCTCGCCGGTGCGCGCGTAGATCATCTTCAAGTTGGTGAGCATGCGCGCGAGGATCTGACGGTGCGTCGCGGTGGCCAGGTGCTCGGCACGGAAGGCCGCGTCGGTGCCGCCCAGGCTCTTGAAGAGTGTCCTGCAATCCTCGACGCTCATGAGTCGCATGGGCTCGAACGGGTCGACGAACCAGTCAGGCAGGCGCGAGCGGTCGATGCCACCCGAGTAGACGCCGATGAGGAAATGCGCCGGGAAGGCGACGCCGACGAGGTCCAGTCCGGCGGCGCGTCCGACGGTGATGTAAATCACCGCCAAACTGATCGGGATGCCTTTCTTCCTCGCCAATACTTCATGGAGAAAACTATTCTTCGGGTCGTAGTAACTATTCTTGTTGCCACTCAGTCCGATATCGCGGTGTAGATAGTCCGCCAAAACGAGCATGGTGTGATCGGCGCGCTTCGCGTTGCCCAGGCGTTCGGCGGCGGCTGCTCCGATGCGGGCGAGGTTTTCGAGCACAGCGTCGACGTCGACACCGTCGTCATCCTCGGCGGCGATGAGCACCGCGCCGCGCGCGAGGTCCAGCGCTTCGTCGTGCTCGAGGGCCAGTCGCGCGAATTGCTCGCGGATGACCCGCTTGCGCATCGTCATGCTCGATACTGCCTTTCCCACACCCGCCGAAGGCGACAGCACAGCTCATAACCCGCCGACGCTGCGAGCCCCCTCAACGCGGGTTATGAGATGTGCTGTCGTGTGCCGACGCCACCAGCCGCACGCCGTACACTTGCAACGACTCCGCTCCGTTATAGTAGTGGCTCAAGATGCGGCTGTAAGCTTGCCCAGCCTCGGCTCGGCCGATGGCGCCCATCTGACACAAGCCGACACCATGCCCCCAGCCGGCTCCGCGGAAGGTGGCGCGCGCCACGTGCCCGGCCTGGTCGTGCATGACATCGAGCGCGAAAGCCCCCGAGCTCAAGTTGTCGAAGAGCTTGCGCACCGGCAGCTCGAAGGTCACGGTCGCTTGTCCACTATCGCCGACGATGCCGAGGGCGGTGACACGGCCGCCGGGTCCGCGCCCTTGAATCTCGAGGTCGCGGACCTGGCCGACGCTCGGATAGTTGGCGGCGACCAAGCGTTGCACGTCGGCGCCGTCGAAGCTGCGCTCCCAGCGGAAGCGGTCGGCGCGAGCCTGGGTGGCGCGGGCGCAATAGGTGGCGTCCTTCACGCCCAGCCACAGGAGCAGATCGCCATCGCGGATGCCGCGCATGAAACGCGCGAGCACCGACCCAGCGTCCGAGTCGAAGTCGGGTCGGCCGCGTAGGGCAGGGTCGGGCGAGTTCCCCCAGACCACGTCGTTGTCCTCGGTGTGGCCGCCACAGGTCGATGAGTAGACGGTGTCGACGAGCTTACCGTCGCGGAAGAGCACCTCGCCACGGGTGGCCTCGACGGCCGCGGTGGCTCGCGGGTCACGCTTCATGAGACCGGCGTACACCTGACAGTGCTGCTCGCTGCAAAGGTGGAAGGGATCGTCGTGGTGGCGGCGTCCGAGCTTCGCGAAGAGCTGGTTGCGAGCGGCGACCGACTGGCTCTTCAAGGCCTCGAGGGGCGCGCTCGCGAACATTTCCGCCGGCACGACGCCGGTGAGGACGCTCTCGGCCCCGAGGACGTTGACCGCGGCGAGATTGCCGTCTGGATCGACCACGGCATAGACCTCGCCGGCGTAGACCCGATCTTCGCGGCCGGCCCACGAGTAGCCCTTCGCGTAGTCGACACCGGCGACCTCGATGCCGCTCTCGCCGTCCCCGGGAATGAAGCGGACGAAGCTGACGGCGCGGCCCAGCGGCACGCCGTTGATGCGCACATCGAGCTCGGCCCAGGGGTGCTCCGCAAGTCGCGCCTGCACGGTGGGGCGTTCGGCGAAGCGCTGCACGATGGTTTGCGCGAGAGCTTGGGCATCCTGGCGTGAGCCCGTGGGCAGCCAGAGGCGCCACTCACGGTTGTCGATGATGCGGCCGGCGAGCCCGAGCGCGGTGCCTTCCTCGATGACGTGGATGTCGCCGACGTCGCGCGCTTTCCATTTGGCGACAGCGGCGTCGAGCTCGCGGCGCGAGCCGTAGGGGACGCCGCCGAGATCGACGTTGAAGCTGCGCTTGGCGGCCTTGGCGCGCTTCACCAAGACGGTGACCTCGGTGCCCGCCGTCGCGGTCGCCCGCTTGAAGACGTCGCCTTCATAGAAGTCGATGGTCATGGCGCCGCGTCCGCGCACGGCGACGGTGTTCTTGCCGCTGGTGATGCCGATGGCGATCACGGGCTCGCCGTTCGGGAGAATCGGAACGCGGTCGCTGTAGAGCAGCTCCATGCCGCTCGGTATGGGCGCGATGTCCGTTGTTGGCAGGACCGTGG
>JBGGMJ010000092.1:0-68588 GCA_041288095.1 Myxococcota bacterium | reverse complement strand
GCCATGACGCAACCGTTTTTCCCCGCCTGGCTCGAGGCGCTCATCTTGGCGCTGGTCGTCGCCGTTCTTGGGCTCGCGTTCTGGCGCAGCGCCACGAACCTCCAGGGCCACGTGAAAGCGGGCGCCCAGCTCATCGTCGAGGCGTTGGCGGCTCAAGGGAAAGCCGCGCCGAGCAGCACGGACGATGCATTGGCGCGGATCCAACATCTGATGCCCGGCCTCGGCGCGCCGGTGCCGTTGAAGCTCGCGGCCGAGAGCATCGTCATCGGCAAGACGCTCGCCGAGCTCGACCTGCGCGGACGCACCGGCGCCTCGGTGCTCGCCATCGCGCGCGGCACCGAGAGCGTTCTCATTCCGACGGCAGGCGAGAAGCTGCGGGCCGGCGACGTCCTGGCGCTCGCGGGCACTCGGCACGCTGTGTCGGCGGCGTCGCGACTCCTTCACCAAACCCGCACTATCTCGTCCACGCCGTGATGACACGTCCGATGAACCGAACAAGCGTGGTCGGCCCCCGATAAACCGCCGGTGGTAGCACGCGCGGCAATGTACACCGGGACCTTCGACCCGCCGACGGAGGCGCACCACGCGATCATGCGCAGCGCTGTCTGCGACCACGGCGTCAATCGGCTCATCGTCGCGGTGAACAACGCCAAGAGCCCGAAGGTCTTCAAGTGCTCGGCGGCGCAACGGCGCGAGCTATTGCTCGCCGGCATGCATCCCGAGATCGCCGGCCGGGTCGAAGTCGTTATCGAGCCCCCTCGAGGTAAGAACGCGCTCTTCGCGCAGCTCGAGAAAGACGCGCGCTATGATTGGTCGTGCGTCATCGGTGAGGACAGCTTCATGGCGCTGCCACCCGAGGCGCGCGCCCATCGCCGCTGGCTGGTGTTCGAGCGGGCCGGGGTCATGACGACCGTCACCGATACGCCCAACGTCAAGCGCGTGCGTCTCGCTGAAGCGCTGAACGGCGTCTCGGCCACGCGAGCCCGCGAGGCCCTCGAAAAAGGTAAGAGCGTGACTGGGCTCGTGCGGGCGGGCGCCGCGGCGCTGATTGCCGCGCGTGGCTACTACGCGATGCCGGTGGCGGCGGCCCTCGCTCAGCGGATGGAGCGCTTCGATGCCCTCTGGACCGCGATGACGGGCGCCCAAGTTGCGTTAGAGAAGCCTGCATTCGTGCCAACGCAGTCCCCCGAAGAAACACCCAATTACCTCGCGCGCTATCTCGCGGGCATGATCGTCTCGCCGCATTGAGCGCCTCACAAGGCTTCGGGCGGTTCCAAGCGCGCATTGGCGGGCAACGCACCGGCGCTCACGTAGGCGTTGCGCGTCAGCGTCACCTCACGCGCGAAGGTGCGGTCCCGCAGAACCAGCTCGCGGGCCGAGCGGCCACGAACGAGAGCGTCGCCGCGATCGTCGAGCACGTTACGCAAGGCACGGGTGATCAGCTCCGGCGTGACGGTGCTGACCGGAAAGCCGACGCGGTCGGTCACCGTCTCGGCGAGCGCGCCCTCGCGCAACGCCAGCACCGGCTTCTCGCAGGCCATCGCCTCGAGAGCCGCGCGCGAAGCGGCGTCGTTGCCCGGGCGCGCCACGAAAGCAAGATCCGCCGAAGCGTACACATCGACGAGCTCTGGTAGGGCTACGTACCCGGCGAAGTGCACCCGGTGCGCGATGCCGAGGCCGCGCGCGAGCTCGCGCACCGCATGCTCCGACTCGCCGCGTCCCACGAACATGGCGTGCACGGGCGCGTCGCCCATTTGCGCCAGCGCGCGCACCAGCTCTTCTTGACCACGGCCCGGCGCGATCAGCGCCACGTGCACGATGAGCAATGCGTCCTCGGGCAGATCGAAGCGGCGCCGGAACGCCAAACGGATGTCGTGCGGACGCGGCGCGAAGACCGTCGCATCGACGCTGCCCGGAACCACGTGCACACGCGACGCGTCGAGCCGGAAGCGATTCAAGATGTCCCGCGAGTGCGCCTGCGAGCGGACGATCCAGGCGTCGGCGCGGGTGAGCAGCATGCGCTGGCCGAAACGATTCTCGAGCGAACGCGCCGCATGCACGGTGCGCGCACGGACGATCCGTTTCATGCTCTCGTCGCGCAGCGCCATCGCCATGATCACGTGATCATGCGACATGTGCGCGTGCACCACGTCGATGCGGCGGTCCTTCACCACGGTCGCGAGCGTCTTCGCGTCACGCCACATCGCGAACGGGGCCGACTTGGCGGACAGCTCCATCGGCACGGTCGCAAACCCCGAGGCCTCGATGTACGGCTGCGCCTCTTCCTCGAAGCCGTCGAAATTACCGCGCTTGGTGTCGTAGGCGATCCAAACGTCGTTGCCAGCGGTGCGCTGCGCCTTGGCGAGCCCGAGCACATGGGGCATCGGGCCGCTGTAGAGCGGATAGCTGACGAGGTGAAGAATACGCAGCGAAGTCACGACGTCGTGCCTGCATCGCCGGGAAAGCTCCCGGACTGCAAGCGCTAACGACGCGCGGTCGCCGAGGCCTTGATGAGAATCGCCGGCGAGCGAATCGCCTTGCCGTCCACCATGGTCGTGACCGTGGGCCAACCCTCGGTGAGGGTCAGATTCTCGACACCATTCTTGGTGACGAGCACGGTGTCCTCGACCTTGGTCCCTTGCACGGTCGGATTCCACACGAACGCTTGACGCTCGGTGACGCGCTGCGGGCCCTGCGGCAACGCGAACCACTCGCGCTCCGAATAGCCGATAGCGCCGCCTTGGTGATGGTGTCGCCACTCGTCGGGGAAACCCGCTTCGGCGTAGGTCTGAGTCATGACGGCGAAGAGCTCGCCCGCGGTCTTGCCGGGCTTCAAGCGCGCCTGCAGAGTGGCGCTGACCCGCGCGGCAGCGGTGAGCTTGCGCTGCATGTCCGCTGTAGCGTCTCCGAAGTGCACGAGGCGGGTCATGGCGACCGTGAGACCCCAGCGCTTGGCGCATGTGGTGATCATGACATCGGTGTCGAGGGTCGCGAAATCGGTCGGCGGCGTGTGACGGTAATTCTGGATGCGCTCGTCGGTGCCGACCATGAGCACGGTGGGGCGGATGTTGCGCCGGAGGAGAGCGTCGGAGGCGCGCGCCTCGATGCTGCGTTCGCTGACGCCGGGCGATAACCCCTCGATGACCTCGACGACCGCTTCAGCGGTGTGCTTGGCGAGCCAGCGGAGCTTCACCACTTCGGTGTCGGTGAGCGGCGAGCGCAGTCCGACGATGTCAGCCGTATCGAGGCCGGGGATGAGGGTGTCACTCAAGACGCGCTCGCTGGCGACGAGCTTCTTCACGACGCCACCGAGATCGGTGTCCGTCCAAGCGAGGCCCTTGGGCTCGTAACCCAGGCCCGACAAGCTCTCGGCCGCCAAGCGCGGCAGCTCGCTCACACTAGCGACGATGAAGCGACGACCATCCTTCGTGATGACGAGCGACGACGCTCCCTTTTCACTGCCGAGGACGATCTGATTGTCCGCGATGCCGGCCGTCATCCAGGAGAAGTTGCGCACCTGTGTGAGCACGATGGCGTCGTAGCCACGCTCGGTGAGGAACGCGCGCACGCGCTTGGTCTTCTCTTCGATCTCGCCGAGGAGCTGACCGCGGCTCAGAGCCTCGCCGCTGATGGCGGGCGGAGCTTGCCGTGGAATAGTCACGAGGGGTGGCTCGGCCTCGATGCGCTCGCCGGGCTCGTTCTCCGCGGCTTGCTGCATCTTGATCTGTCCGAGCGCCTGCTGCGCGGTGAGCCTCGGATTCGACCACATGGCTCCGTTTCCCAGGAGCAGCGCGTGGAGCCACAGTTTTGACAGCATGCGTCGTACCTCTTTCGGAGTATCGCGACGCCCGGGTTCGCGTTGCGCGGCAGATGACGCTAAAACTCCGTCATGACTCACGCTTTCTTGTGCCTGGCCGTCATCGCGGCGCCCCCGGTGGCTCCCAAGGGCCTCGACGCCGGCGGCGGAAATGTCTTCAAAACAGCGGCGTTCGAAGCGAAAGTTCTAGAGCAGCTCAACGTCGGACGCGGCACCGATGCGAAGAAGCCGACCTTCACCGCGGACGACGGCCTGCGCAACTTCGCGCGCCGTTACGCGCAGCTCGCGGCGACACAGCAGGCCGCGGCGCAGCAGATCGAGACGGACCTCAAGCAGCAAAAGCTCGCGCCACGCGGCTACCGCTACCAATACGCCGCCGGCAACGACCCCGTGGCCATCGTCAAGCAGATCAAGATCGACTTCGATCTGCCCGCCAAAGCAGGCATCGGCGCGTACCTCGTGCCCGCGAAGGAGCCTTACTACCAGGTGCTCGTGCTGCTCGTGCTCGAGCCCGATCCCATGGAAGGCAAGGTCGGCCTCACACCGGCGCAAACCGATCCGGTGATGAAGCAGGCTGCCGAACGCATCAAGAGCAATTGCTACGACCTCGCGCTCAAGCGCAATCCGAATCTCATGGGCGAGCTCGTCTTGCAGGTCGTTATCGCGGACAAGGGCGAAGTGAAGGAAGTCAAGACGCTCCAAGGTCTCGAGGCTGAGTTCGACACCTGCGCAGCGATTCAGGTGCGCTCGCTACGTTTTCCAGAGCCCTACAAGGGCAAGCCGGTGACGCTCAACCATCCCATGCGCTTCACACCACCGCAGGGCGAGAAGTTCATCGGCTGGCTGTCGCAAGCACAGATCGACGCGACCTTCGGCAGCGCGTCCCAGGATTTCCGCGCCTGCTACGACAAGGAGCGCAAGCAGAAGCCGAGCCTCGCGGGCACCTTGGGCTTGAGCATCGACGTCAACGCCGGCGGCGGCGTCGACAACGTCGTGGTGACGAGCAACGAGACAGGATCCGCCACGTTGAGCGGCTGCGTCGTCAAGCGCGCCTACGATCTGCACTTCCCACCGCCGCGCTACAACGCGGGGCTGACGCTGACGTACCCGTTGCGTTTCGTCCCCGATAAGTAGAGCCACGCCGCGTGAATTGTTTGCTCTTACAGCGTGGGGGCTGGCACCTTACCCGGCCAATGGAATCCCCCCGCGTCCCGTTGCCGCGGGTGACGAAGCTTGGCTTGCTCGCACTCGCGACGCTGGCGGCGTGTCACTCGTCTTCTCCCAGCAACGTAGCAGTCTTCAGCATCGGCGGTACGGTCACCGGTCTGTCCGGCGCTATCGTGCTGCACAACGGAGAGGAAACCCTCTCCGTGACCGAGGACGGCGACTTCGTCTTCCCGACGCGCTTACGCAACGGCGCGGCGTTCGATGTGACCATCGCGACTCAACCCGCTACGCAAACCTGCGTGATCACCGGTGGTGAAGGCACGGTGGTGCGCGGCAACGTCACGAGCATCGCGGTCAACTGCGGCAACGACCCGACGCTCGCCGGCACCGTAAACGGGCTCGCCGGCACCGGCCTCGTGATCGCCTACAACGGCGCGCACGACCAAGCGATCACCGCCAACGGGATGTTCTCGTTTCCGTCGCCGCTACGACCCGGCACGCACTACACCGTCACCGTGGTGACGCAGCCTTCGAACCCTTGGCAGACCTGCACCATCGCCAACGGCGATGCCACGATCGCCGATGACGACGTGAGCAACGTCGCTATCGACTGCGTTACCAACACCTACGCGGTGAATGGCGTGGTTCACGGTCTCCATGGCACCGGCTTGGTGCTCCACAACGGCGCCGACAGCCTGCCGGTATCGGCGTCGGTGACGCCCGGCGCCGACGTCGCCTTCACCTTCCCGACCCAGGTCGCGAGCGGCGTTGCCTACGGAGTGGGCGTGACGGGCTACCCGTTGTCTCCCACCGAAGTCTGCCTCGTCACCTCCGGCAGTGGAGTCATCGCCAACGCCGCCGCCACGGTGGCCGTCAATTGCGGTCCCGCATACCTGCTCTCGGTGACGGTCGTCGGTCTCACCGGCGCCGGCCTCACGCTCGAGAACGACAGCACCACGGGTACCGAGACGGTCTCCGTCGAAGCGGACGGTGTCCACGCCTTCGCCGCGCCGATCGCGCCCGGCGACAACTACGAGGTCTCGGTGGGCACCCAGCCCGCCGCGCAGACTTGTCTCGTCGTCGGCGGCACCGGCCAAGTGGTCTCGAACGACGTCAGCTCCGTGCTCGTCGTCTGCGATGGCGGATACACCGTCAGCGGTACGGTGACGGGCCTGGTCGGCAGCGGCCTGGTGCTGAGTGACGACAACGGCGCCACCGTCGATATCAGCGGCAACGGCTCCTTCGCCTTCCTCAAGACCTACGCGGACGCCGCCCCGTACGACATCAGCGCGATGAGCTCACCAATCGAGCCTTGGCAAACCTGCGCCGTCGCCAACGGCACCGGCGCCATCGCGGCGGCGAGCGTCACCGACGTCGCGGTGACGTGCACCACCAACTCCTACCCGATCGGCGGCAGCGTCAGTGGGCTTACGGGCACCGGCTTGCAGCTGCGCTTGGTGTGGAACGACGGATCGAGTCCGGCGGAGCAGACGGTCGCGGTCCCCCCGCTCGACTACTTCTTCGTGGATCCCATCCTCAGCGGTTCGGTAGCGACCGTCAGTGTGCTCGATCAACCGCAAGCGCCTTGGCAGACCTGTGTCTTCGCGGGCGACGCGGCGACGGCGACCCGTACGGTGATGGGCGGCCTCATCGACGACATCGCCGTGAGCTGCACGGTCAACAGCTATGCAGTCACCGTCGATGCGCACCTGAACGGAGCCAGTGGGCTCGTGGTCGAGAAGGACGCAAGCGAGACACTCGACATCAATGCCGACGGCGTCGCGACCTTCGTCGGGACCGTCTTGAGCGGCGAGGATTACACCGTCGGCATCCTCACACCGCCGACTCCCTTGCGCGTGTGCACCGTGAGCAACGGCACCGGCACCATCGGCGGCGCTGCCGCGGTGGTCGGCGTCGACTGCGTCAACGGTGGCTTCACCTTGGGCGGCGCGGTCAACGGCTTGGCCGGCGTCGACGGCATGGTGTTGCGCATCCGCCGCAATGGCGTACCGATGCAGAACCTCGCGGTACCCGGCACTGCGACGACGTACACCACGGGCGTAGGCTTTATCGACGGCGACGCCTATGCGATCGACATCGTCACCTACCCCAGCGGCAAGTCGTGCACGGCCCCCTCGGGCGTGTTCGGTGCCGGCTCGATCAGCAACGCCGACATCAACTGTACCGACGGCAACGACATGCTGGGCATGCTCTACGGCGATGCGACCGGTATCGTGGTGCAGGACGGCTTCGGTAACGGCACCGCGCCGCTGACGGCATCGCTCACGGGCACCGCGTTCAGCCTGCCGCCGGCGCTGCCCAACAGCCCGTACAGCGTCATCGTCACCGACTCGAATGGACGCTTCTGCCACGTGCTCAACGGTAGCGGCACCACCCCGGCGGCTGGCCCGGTCAACTTCATCGTCGACTGCGGCGCTCAGTTCAGCGTCGCGGGTACGTCCGTTATACCGGACGGCCCGAGCGACACCTGCGGCGAGGCCCCGGGTAGCGCGTTGGTCGTCGACATTCCGGTCACCGCGGCTGTCACGGTCGCGCAAGCTCGCCTCGACGTGAGCCTTTCGCACACGTGGCCGGGCGACATGCTGCTCAAGCTGGTTCACCCTGACGCAACCGAAGCGACGATCGTCAACAGACCCGGGGGAACCGACGCGTCGAACAACGCCGGTCATCAGCAAGACCTCACAGGCGGTGTTTTCCGGTTCGCCAACTGGCACGCGGGAAATCTCGCAACACCGTTGGCGACCGTCGCGGTGAACGGCGGCGACTTCTATCCGATGAACAACCGCACCGGCACCAGTGAGCTGCAGCTCGACACCGTCTTCGGAGGCAAGCCCGCGAACGGGACCTGGACGATCAACGTCACCGACTGGTGCCGCTTGGACACCGGCTCCATCGCGAATCCAACTCTGACGATCTATCAGTACGCGGCGCCCTAGCCGTCTTCGATGGTGACGAGCCGTGGGTCGTCGAAGATGGCCTGCGGCGAGATCACTTCCATGTCGAGAGGCACCTGTTCGCCGTAGCGTTCACGGAGCTTCTTTTTCACTTCGGAGCTCTTGAGGTCGAAGTCGCGCAGTTTTTGCAGACTGCCGAGCTGGATGCCGGCGCCGCGGTCGTAGACTTTGTAGACGAGCTCGCTGCAGTAGAGCTTGTCGTCGTCCCAGCCAAAGGCCGTGTCGTAGTCGTGACCGATGAAGCCTTGGGCGACCTCGCGCATCTTGCCCAGGACTTCGGTGGTCAGGGGCCCGGTGTCGGCGAGGCGGCGCACCGTCACCTTTCCCTTCAGGCCCCGCCGCTGCCACTCGTCTAGCGGGGTCAGCTTCACCGGCTGCACGGCCTCGAGGACGTACGCCTTCCCCTCCCGGAGGGTGAAGATGCCCACATGCGTGAATTTGCTTTTGGTGGCGACGGCGATCGCCTTGGACTGGGACGATCGTGAGGTCTGGAAGAGCAGATCGCCCTCGCGCAGAGCCCCGGCGTGGGCCTCGGCGCCCCAAAAACCGAGCACGACAAGCACCAAGAAGCGCATGGTTCGGGCCCCCTCGGATCGCCCAACATAACGTTTCGACTGCAAATATTATTTGCTTGGCGCCCTTTTCCATACGAAAGTTTCGGCGGAGCATTCATGGACGAGATGCGCGAGCGCATCGTCGCTGCCGCCAAGCGACATCGCAATCGCAGTGCCGAGTTTTTGCGTGAGCTCATCGCCATCCCCTCTCCTAGTCGGAGCGAGGAGGCGATTGCCGCGTTGGTTCGGCGTGAAATGCTTCGCTTGGGCTACCCAAGCGCTGAAGTCGACCGTTTTGGCAATGTTGTCGGCAAGATTGGCGACGGCCGCACCAAGATCGTCTTCGACGCCCACCTCGACACACCCGGCATCGGTGACCGCAGCTCGTGGCGCTTCGACCCCTACACCGGGGACATGAAGGCCGGCAAAGTCTTCGGCCACGGCGCCGCCAACAACAAGGGTGGTCTCGCCGCGATCGTGTTCGCGGGCGCCATCATCCAAGAGCTCGACCTCGCCGCCGACGCGACCGTCTACATCGTTGGCTCCATTCAGGCCGAGGAATGCGAAGGCCTCGCCTACAAGGCGATCTTCGACGTCGAGAAGACCTACCCGCACTTCGTCGTGCTCTCGATGCCGACCGGCATGCGCATCAACCGCGGACACCGCGGGCGCGCCGAGATTCAGGTCACCTTACGCGGCCAACCCGTACACGCCTCGAATCCCGAGAAGGGCTTCAATGCCATCTACGGGATGACCAAGATCATCGAGGGTGTGCAGGCGCTCAACGCCCAGCTCCCCGTCGACAAGTACTTGGGCAAGGCCACGATCGCGGTCACGCACATCGATTGCGACTACAACGGCCCGAACATGCTGCCAGAGTCGGTGCGCATCACCATCGATCGCCGCCTGACATCGACCGAGCAGCGCAAGAAGGTGCTGTCGCAGATCAAAGAGCTCACCAAGGGCACCCGCGCCAAAATCGAAATCGTCGGCTACGACCAGCCGAGCTATCGCGGCCTGCGCCTGCCCATGGAGAAGTACTTCCCGACCTGGTGCTTGGACGACGATCATCCACTCGTCGTCAGCGCCGGTAATGCCTACAAGAGCGTCTTCAAGAAGGCGCCCGCCATCGGCAACTGGACCATGTCGACCGCCGGCGTCTACACGATGGGCATGGCCAAGGTGCCGACCATCGGCTTCGGTCCGTCTGAAGAAAGCTATAGCGGACCGATCAACGACCACGTACGCATCGACGACCTCGAGAAGTCGATGGCGTTCTACGCAACGCTGCCCGGCTACTTGCCAGACACCGAGCCGATCAAGCTCCCCCGCCGTCGGCGTTAGATTTGGCCGCGAAACGCGGCGCCGTAGACCACTACGTAGAGCACCCAGACCGCCGAGAAGAGCACGTGCATCGCGGTCTCGAAGCGTTTCCCACGCCATAGCGCACTGTCGTAGACGAACCACTGGCACACCAGGCGAATGGCCCAGAAGAGCGTGATGCCGCCGGTCACGTAGAGGCCGAGCTGACTGCGCGCGATGAGCGTTTGCGGGTCGTAGACCCCCAGCGCCCCCATCATCGTGAGCACCAGGCAGATGAAGAAGCAGTGCACCCAGAAGATTTGCCGGGTCAGAAGGCTTGCGGTCTCGATGTCAGCCTTCCAGCCGAGATGACGCGAGATCGGGATGTGCGCGATAGCGAGCAACAGATGGCTGGCGCCGGTGATGCGCAGCGCCAGCTCGAGCCCGCTCATATCCGCTTGAACTCGAGCACGTGGACGAACGGCGTGATGGTTTGTTCCGTGCCCATGCTGAAGCTGCCCTCGGTGGAATCGAGCCAAGCTTGGCGCGGCAAGAAGTGGAAGGCGCCGGGGCCGTAGACGACGAAGTTCGCGGCGTCGCGCAGGTGCTCGACGATAATCATGCGCGCGTTCGTCGTGGTCACGCGGCGCAGCTCGCCGAAGAGTTGCTTGCGCTTCTTGGCGTCGCGTACCTCGTGGAGGGCGAGGAACCCCACCACGAGGTCAGCCCAGGCGTCGTCGATGGGCAGCTTGTCGGTGGTGCCTTTCAAGGTGTCGCGCCGTCGGTTGCGCTCGCGCGCGCGAACGATCGAGGGCGAGGTCGCGTAGGTCGGGTCGAAGATGTCGCAGTTGATGATCTCCGCCTGGGGAAACAGGCGAGCCAAGGCGTCGGCGCTCTCGTCGTAGCCGGCATGGATGTTCAGGATCCGCTTTGGCGGAACCGGCACATGCATGAGCAACCAGTCCCAGCTATAGAGATTCGAACGGTCGTAGATCCAGTGGGTGATGACGACGACGCTGAAGATGCCGGCGAAGATGAGCATGCCGGTGCCGAGCATGAGCGCGCGCACCTTGAAGTCGACGAAGCGCGAGGCGAACACCAAAGCAAACGCGAGAGCGCCGGAGATGGCGAAGCTCGGCCAGTTGAAGAGGAAGACGTTGGTCAGCCCGTCATAGCGTCCACGGCCGGCGCGTTGTCTTGGTGGCGGCTTCACGCGGCGCGCACCCGCTCGAGCACACCGCGACTCCAGTGGTACGGCACATCCTCGACCATGAAGGCGCTGGCGAGTGTCGGCTCGGGAAGACCTCGCCGCGCGAAGAAGCTCGTGTGCTCGACACGCGCCGCGACCATCCTCGGCTTCCAGCCGCGGCGGCGACCCTCGATGCGAACGATCGAGCGCGTCTCGGGCTCGTATGAAAACGTGTACGGCATCGGGCCGGCGAAGCGGCGCGCCGTGCGCGCATCGGGAAACGGTGAGCCGCTGGGCAACACATCATCGGGAGCGCTGGTGTCGATCACCACATCGAGATCGGCGCCCTGCCCCGGCGTCGTCGCCTGCACGCGTAGCGTCGCTTGCTCCCGCTGCACCCCGATGGTGGCGTGCTCGTAGCGATAGTGGGTGAAGAGGTTGCCGAGCATCACCATCGCCGGGCGGTCGGTGTCCGAGCGCAGCACCTGCAGCCCGCGCAGCGTCCTGCCGTCTTGTGTCTTATAGCGGACGAAGATGCGGTAGCCAGTGAGCATGAAGCTGCCCGAGAGCCACTCGGGCAAGAAGGCCGGGCGCATAGCGCGCGTTTGCACCATGGCGATGCAGACGAAGCCGAGGCCGTTCCAAGCGTCGAGCGTCAGCCCCGGGTAGAGGCTCGGCGTGAGGGTGTCCGCCGGCAAGGCGAAGGTCAGCGCCAGGGTGAAGTCGAAATGCGCCCGCGTGGCGATTGGATGGCGCTTGAGCAGATGCAGCATGTGAGCCCGAGTTTAGCTCACTTGCACCGCTTTCGGTCGATAATCCCCGCGGCGGGCCCACCAAAAAAAGGCGCCTGAAAGCGTCAAAGCCTCGGCGGCCCAGAAGCCCAGAGCGGCCGAAAGCACCGATTGCGTGGCTCCGATGTGCTTGGCCAGGAGGAGTGCCTGGACGATCTCGCGCACACCTTCGCCGGCGATCGTGAAGGGCGTGAGTACCGTAGCGACGATCTGGATGCTCGAAGCGAAGCTCACGGCCCCGAAGCTCGCGCCCTCGGCCCCGATTGCCAAGGCGGTGAAGAAATAGAGGGCGGCCGTGGTGAAATGCACCACGAACGACAGCGCGGCTACCGCGGCGAGCAGACGGCCCTTTCCTTTGTATGCCATGGCGGACGCAGTCAGCTTTTCGACGAAGCCGGTGATCTTCGCGTTGCCGAAGAACGCGAGCTTGGCGAGACGCGGTGCCCAGGTCGGCTGGAAGAGCAAAGCGAACGCCGCCGCGACGACGCCTGCCGCGAGCGGCACCGTGACCGCGACCGCGAGGCCGGCGTGCTCACCGAGGACACGGTAACCGAAGGGCACGGTGATCAGGAACGTGAGGAAGATCCCCGCGAGGCCCATGACCTTCTCGACGGCGGTCGCCGCGGCAGCGGGAACGGCGCGGCCACTGTGCTTGGCGGCATCATAGAGCTTGTAACCATCGAGGCCGATGGTCGACGGCAGGAAGGTGCCGAGAAAACGTCCGATGAGGAAGGTGCCCACCGTGTGCATGAAATTGAAGCGGATGCCCTGACCAACGAGCAATAGCTGCCAGCGCACCATCGACGCGAAAACGCCGACCGCTTTGACGGACGCCGCGACCAGGATCAACGGCCAGAAGCGCGCGGGATCGAGCTCACGCAGATGCTCGTGCACCGCGGCGGCGATGGTAATGCGCGTGCCGTCGCCCGCGTCCACCTTGTGCGTCAACAGCAGGTAGAAGGCGCCGACGGTGAGCGCCACCTTCAAGCCGAAGCGCAGCGCCACACGCGCGCCGTTGGGGAGTTTGTTACGCGCCTCCCCAGCCATCGACGTCACTCGAGGTCGCTCACGACGTGAACGAGGTTACCCGTCTCGTCGATGGTCCAGACATCCATGATGTCGTCACCGTCGAGATTGGCGACGGCGGCCACCAGGAACTTCTTCTTCTCCACGCGCGGCTTCACGTTGGCGGTGAGCAGTGCCTCGCGCGCTTCGGTCGCCACGATGGTGCGCATCAGATCGTCGCTGCCGGGCGCCAGCGCCATCTCTTTCGGCGTCATGAAGAGGATGTACTTCTGATCGGGCAGGGGCTCGTAGCCGCACTCCTTGAAGGTGCGGCAGTAGCGCTTCTTCTCGGCGAAGTACGCGCTCTGCGCGGTGTAGACCATTTGCAGGGCCGTCCGCGCTTCGGCTTCCTTCGCCTTGTTCTGGTAGCGCGTGAAGTTGGGTATCGCGGCACCGGCGACCGAGCCGAGCACGGCCAACATCAACAGACCGTCGTCGGCCTGCAAGATGGCGCGTGCCTTGCGACCGGCGCGGCTGTCGGGGTCATCGTGAGCGAGCTCGAGCAGGCCGTCGTAGTAGGCGCGGCTGTCTCCGTTATAACGGGCATCGAGCGCTTCGTAGTACTGCTTGCTCTCGGCGGGACGCGGCGGCGATGAGGCGGCGCCGGGCTTCTTGCCGCCGCAGGCTGCCAGCATAGCCGTGATGACGATGGTGAGTGAGCGCTTCATAGCTGCGACCCCGCGAGTTGGAGGACCACCGCGCTGTCGTCGACGTCGAGCGCGACCGCGTAGTCGTAGACCGAGGCCAAGCCAAAGCCCGCGACCGCGAGCGTCAGCGGCAAGCGGCTCATGGTCATCGACGCTGGGTTCGCGAAAGCAGCGCCATAAAGGTTGGGGTCGAGCGCGTCCTTGGGAATGAGATCACGCATTTGCTTGAGCGTCACTTCGGCCATCTTCGCGGGCCAGTAGAACCACTCGAGCGTCGTGCCGTCATACCCCGTGACGACGTACGCCTGCAGAATGCTTGGCCGTGCCAGCACCTCGCGTATCGCCGGGGTGAGCGGACCATCGAGGAGCGACTTGCCCTTCTTCGCGTTGCGCAGATCCGACAGGCGCTCGATGCGCACCCGCTGGCGCGCGGCGACGACGCTGTTGCCGAGCGCCGCGACCGTCGTGTCCGGGAGAGTGACGTCGGGGCGGAGCTTCACGACCTCGGAGCCGCTTTTGCCTTCGACCCGCATGAGACCGGGCTCGACGGCGTAACGATCGAGCACCGTCTTGAGCGCGTTGGCGCCGCTGTTCACGAAGGTCTGCGCGGCCGCCGCATCGATGAAGTCGGCGGCGATGGCCCAGTCACCGGGGGCACCGAAGGTCGCTAGGCTCAAGCGACCATCCACGGCTTGCGCCGCCTTGATGACCTCTTGCACCGAAGGGTCGGCGATCTCGGGCATCTGCATCTGTGCGATCGTCAGCGCCCCCGTGAGCAGCATGGGAGGCACGGCGATCGA
Organism: Myxococcota bacterium; assembly: GCA_041288095.1. Classification (GTDB taxonomy): domain Bacteria; phylum Myxococcota; class XYA12-FULL-58-9; order XYA12-FULL-58-9; family JALHOP01; genus JALHOP01. Next base: position 54,281 of record JBGGMJ010000092.1, on the reverse strand, counting down.
AACGGCGGTCAGCGCTTCGGCGTCCCAGGTCGCGGCGGCGCTCGTGGTCTTCGCCTGACCCTTGATCATCGGCGCCATCTGCTTCACCGCTTCGGAGTCGAAAACGACGCGCGCGACTTGTGAGAGATCGTCGTCAATGCGGACGGTCATCGCGATCGCCCTGGCCTCGCTCACCAGGTTCTGCGCCATCGGGTTGTCCGCGAAAGCCTTGTTCAAACCCGCGCTGACGACGCCGCCGCCGAGGACGGCGAGGACGACGTGCGAGTCCTTTGTCCAGCGCGTGATGGCGTCCGGCAAAGCGGTCAGTGTCTTCGTCCCGGCCAGCGCCAGGGCGGCGTCCGTCGAGCCGATGCGCAACCAACCACCGTCCACTTTGGCGGGCAGGGTAGCGCCATACATCGTGACCTTGAGGGCGCCGTTGTCGTTGGTGAAGGTGATGGCGCTCTCGTTCGGTGCTTTCGCGAAACGCTCGATCGCCCCGTCCTCGACCTTGATGGCGAGCTGGCCGTGCATCACACCCTCGCCCTCGGAGAGGACGGCGGCGACGACGGGTACCTTGGCGCCCTTGGGCGCGGCGAGCGCGAGCAGGCGATCGATCTCGCCGTACATATCGACGCCGAGCATGGCGCGCTGGTGCTCTGCCTTCAGGTAGTCGCGACCGAAGGCGGTACGCGCGACGAGATTGCGCTGGAGCTCCATCTTGGCGCGTAGCTCGCGCAGGTCCTCGATCAGCAGGACGGCTTCCAGATGTTGGGTCTCCGCGAGCCCCGGCAGCCCCTCGAAGGCGAAGACGCCTGCCGCCCTGGCATCGGAAAAGCCCGAAAAAACCAGGAGAAACGCCATCGGCGCGATCGCCGCACGTAGATTCATGGGCGCGCTAGTACCACGAGAGGGCGCGCGAAAGCCAAACTGACAGACCCGCGCGCTACTATCCCAACATGGCCGGTGAGCCCCCGACGACGCCGCGTTTGCGGCTGACACGCCCCATCGTTTCCTTCGACCTGGAGACCACCGGGCTCGACATTGCGAGCGACCGCATCGTCGAGATCTGCTGCGTGAAGCTCCACACCGACGGTAGGCGCGAGGTGCGCACCCAGAGGTTGAACCCGGCGCGGCCGATCGCGCCACAGGCCACCGCGGTGCACGGCATCACCGATGCCGACGTCGCCAACGCGCCCCGCTTCGAGCAAGCCGCGGCCGACCTGCACGCGTTCTTCAGCGGCTGTGATCTGACCGGTTTCAACATCGAGCACTTCGATCTGCCGCTGCTCGCCAACGAGTTCGGGCGCGCGGGCCGTACCTTCCCCGCCGCCGACACCAAGGTCATCGATTCGTTCCGCATCTTCACCATGCGCGAGCCGCGCGATCTCTCCGCCGCGCTGCGCTTCTATTGCAACCGCGAGCTGACCGCGGCCCATGCAGCCGAAGCCGATGCACTCGCCGCCGCCGATGTCCTCCTCGCTCAAGTAAACCGCTATAGCGACCTTCCCGCCGAGGTCGAGGGTCTCCACGCGGTCTGCCGCCCACCCGACTGGCTCGACGGTCAGGGCAAGATCGTTTGGGTCGACGACGAGGCGACCATCAGCTTCGGCAAGAACAAGGGCAAATCGTTGCGCATGCTCGTCGAGAACGACCCGAGCTACTTGCAGTGGATCTGCCGCGGCAACTTCGCGCCCGACACCATCGAGATCGTGCGCGCCGCCTTGCAGGGCAACTTCCCCGCGAAAGGCACCCCGGTCGTGGCGCAGCTCCTCGCCACCGCGTCGCCTGGCACCCAGCTCTCGCTGATGACCGGCGCTCCGGTCACGGTCGAACCCGTGCAATCACAAGGTCCACGCCTCGACGGTACGGCGCAGCTCGGTTTGTTCCGCGCGGGCTAGCCCCGCCGCACGCGTGCGAGCACTTGCGCCAAGCGGGCGCTGCGTTTGCCTTCGACGACCAGCACCTCCACACCTATGTCTAGGCGGTCGTCGAGGATGAGCTCCTTGAGCTTCGCGTCGACGTCGGCGCGGAGATCGAGATCCTCGCTGCGCGAGACCTTGATGCGGTCGGGATCTTCGATCGGCACGAAGACCATGAGATCGAGGCGTCGGAGGGCGGCGCGGATGCGATCGATCCAAACATCGAGGTCGAAGGCATCGGCTTCGACGTGCGCGAGCAAGTAGCCGACGAAGTCGATCGGGCAGCGATCGAACAAGAGGTCGGCACCGGCGTCGTCCACGAGCTTCAAGGAGCACTCGAGCTGCGCGAGGAAGTCCTCGAGCGACGGCGGGTGGGCAAAGTCGTGCCCTTCTTCCTCGAGGTGGATATACGGCTCATCCACTACCTCGTAGCCGTCCAGGTCCTCGGCGACCTTGGCGATGAGCGTGGACTTGCCGCAACGATGCGACCCGGTGAAGGCGATACGCACGCTGACCCCCGCCGCTACAGCCGCGGCAGGTTGCGGGCGTACGACTCGCGCATGCGCTGGTCGCGCAGCACGTCGCGTGCGTCTTCGAGGACACGCTCGATCTCGTCGATCTCGTTCTTGAGAGCGCCGCGGATCGCAGGCGAGAGGCGCGGGGGCGCGAGCTCGCGGGTGATGCGCTCGAACGCCGCTTCGACTTCGTATGTGGTGGCGCCGCGCGCGACGCCCAAGATCTGGAAGTAGTCCGCCTGACGCACTTGCTCGACGCGCTCGAGGATGCGCTGGCGGTCGATGCCGTCGAGATCCGTGGCGCCGTTCAGGTTCAGACCTTCGATGCCTCGGACAGCGACCTCCACGTAGCCCGTGGCGCACAGGGCCGCGAGCACGTGGTAAACGCGCAGAGCACCGAGTCCGCTAGAGAAGACGATGTCGTCGATGTTGCGGTTGCCGTCGACCAAGCGCGCGATCTGGCGCTCCTCTGGCGTGAGACCGAGCGCGTCCGCGTCGATGCGACCTTCGGGGTCCGTGCGCGTCAGGAGCGAGCTCGGACTGCCCAGCTTTTGCACCGCACGGGGCAAGAGATACTTGCGGCGGATGCCCTCGGCGACGAGGGCGCGCGCGTCCTTCTCGAGGGTGACGCGGTCGTCGTCGTCGACGTGCTCGGCGACGTATGTGTAGCGTGCCTCGTCCCATTCGAAGAGCGAGAAGACGAGCTCCTCGAGGTGGCCGCGCACCGCGGTGAACAGCTCGTCCGGCCGCAGGTACCCTTCGTTGACCAGGAAGGCGCCGATGCGACGCGGACCGCGCAGACCTTTGACGCGGACTTCTTGGTACTGCGCCTTGGTGATGCGGCCCTCGCGCGCCAGGTACTCTTCCATCCGGTCATAGACCTGGCTCGAGTAGGCGTCGACCGGCTGCCCGCGCTCGAAGACGACGGACTTCTGGCGCGTACCGGAGATGAAGTCGATGCGGCCGGTGACCTGCTGGCGGAAGGCCTCGGCGAGCAAGTCGGCCATGTCGGCGCTAGCGTTGAAGGCACCGTCTTCGGGTGTGAAGGCGCGTAGATGAGGCCGAGAGCGTGCCGGGGTGCCGGCCATCGCCGCCACCAATGAGCTCGTTCTCGACTCGGCCAGCGGTGGCGTCTCGGCAGGTACGTGCGGGGTCGGCTGTCGCGGTTCCGTGTCTTCGATCGCGGACGGACGTTGGAGCTCCACGCTCTTGTTGCCCGACAAAGGCGTGAGCGTGGCGGCGATGGTGAGCCCGGTCTCGCCGCGAATGACCTCGGAGCGGCGATCCTCGCGTGGCGCTTCGAGACGCCCACTGTCCGTGCGCGTCGATTCCGCGAGCGGCGACTCGGCGCGTGACCCGACCGTCGCCGGAGCGAACTTGCGACGAGCGGCCTCTTCCGAGCGACGCCGTAGCTCTTCGGCTGCTCGCTCGTTCGCCTCTTCCGCGGCTCGTCGCTCGGCCTCGGCCCGCGCCAGCTCTTCTTCGAGCTTGCGACGAGCTTCCTCGGCGAGGCGCCGGGCTTCGGCTTCGGCCTCGTCGGCGCGACGTTTGGCCTCGGCTTCGACGCGGCGGCGCTCTTCTTCGAGGCGACGTTTGGCTTCTTCCTCGGCCTTGCGACGCGCTTCCTCGGCGGCCCGTTGTTGGCGGATTTCCTCCTCGGCGAGCCGAAGGGCTTCCGCTTCGGCCTCGGCACGGCGGCGGGCTTCTTCCTCTAGGCGGCGAGCTTCCTCGGCTTGACGACGCGCTTCTTCTTCGACTCGGCGGCGTTCTTCCTCGGCCTGACGACGCGCTTCTTCCTCGGCTTGCCGGCGCGCCTCTTCGGCACGGAGACGTTCGGCCTCGCGGCGCTCTTCTTCGAGTCGTGCGGCCTCTTCGGCACGGAGGCGCTCCTCTTCCCGCCGGGCCGCTTCCTCGGCCTCGCGGCGAGCCCTTTCCTCGGCCTCACGGCGCGCCTGCTCCTCGGCCTCGCGGCGCTCACGTTCCTCGGCTTCACGACGCTCGCGCTCTTCGGCTTCACGACGCGCCTGCTCTTCCGCCTCGCGGCGCATGCGCTCTTCGAGCTCACGACGCGCCTTCAGCTCGGCTTCGCGGCGGGCCTGTTCCTCTTCTTCGCGGCGCGCCTGCTCCTCGGCCTCGCGGCGCTCGCGCTCTTCGCGTTCGCGGCGCTCGCGTTCTTCGGTCTCGCGACGTTCGCGCTCCTCTTGCTCGCGACGCGCCCGTTCCTCGGCATCGCGACGTTCGCGTTCTTCCGCTTCGCGACGCGCCCGCTCTTCGGCTTCCCGCCGTTCGCGTTCCTCTTGCTCGCGACGGGCGCGCTCCTCCGCCTCACGGCGCTCACGCGCCTCCACTTCGCGACGCTCGCGCTCTTCTTCTTCTCGGCGACGCTCCTCGGCTTTCCGCGCTTCCGCCTCGCGACGCGAGCGTTCCTCGGCCTCGGCCCGTGCCTGCTCCTCGGCCTCTCGCCGAGCCTCTTCGGCCAGGCGCTTGGCCTGTTCCTCGGCGCGGCGACGCGTATCCTCTTCGGCTTCGCGACGCGCTTCCTCCGCGATGCGCTCTGCTTCCGCCACTGCCCGGCGGCGTGACTCTTCCTCGGCCCGCCGTTTCTCGGCCGCGGCTTCCTCCGCACGTCGTTTCTCGGTCGCGGCCTCCTCGGCACGTCGGGCTTCGAGGCGGCGCTCCTCTGCCTCGGCGAATCGCTCGGCCTCCTCGTCCGCCTTGCGACGCGCTTCCTGCTCCTCGCGCTCGGCGCGCAGCTGCGCGGCGTAGTCCGCCTGGCGTCGCACCTCGTCGCTCCGACGCTTCTCCTCCGCCGCTCGGTGTTCGTCGGCTTCAGCGGTCAATTGCGCGAGGTCTTCGTCAGCCTGGCGCTGCGCCTCTTCGGCCAAGAAGCGCTCCGCTTCATCGTCGGCTCGTCGCCTGGCCTGTTCGCGCGTTTGCCGCTCCGCCTCGGCGCGGCTTTCGGCTTCGATCTGGGCCAGCAAGTCGTCCGACGCGCTCGCGAGGGCCGACGCCGATGCCGGCGTCCGCACGTCGACATTCGCGGTGCCACCGGCGAGACGCGCCAGATCGACGACCGGCGCGATGTCGACGCGGGTGATCTCCTCGTGCACGGCCGGCGGCGCGCCCACGTAGGTTTGCACCTTGGCGAGAATCTTCCCGAGCTCGAGCGGCTCGCCGAAGTGATAGTCGCCCCCGAAAGCCAGCGCCTCGGAAGCGGAGCGTACCTTCGCGTGACCGTTGCCGACGAAGATGATCGGGACGATGGCGCCATGGCCAGTAAGACGAATGGCTTCGCAAATTTCGAGCGCCCCCTCCGACTTGAGGCTCAGGAAGACGAGCTCCGGCGTCAGGGCTTCGAACTGGTCGATGGGATCGTCACTCTCGGTGATCGAAACAGGCGCATAGCCGGCCTCGTCGAGCGCACCCGTAAGGCCCTCGAGCGAGTGTTGCCCGTCGTCGAGAACGAGGATGGTGGACGCGCCCATAAGAGCTTTCGGGGTTCAGGCCTTGGCGCGGCGATTACAGCATGCTGAATGGATCGACATCAACAACCTGGCGCACCTCGTGGGGGTGCGAGCGCCGCATGGCGCGCATGACGTCGCGCAAGCTCGCCCTATCTTTGCCCTTGAGCAGCACCTGAACCCGGTGCCGGCCCTGCAAACGCGCCAGCGGCGCCACCGCCGGCCCCAGGACTTGCACCTTGTCTGCCTGCCGGGCAGCCGCGAGGTCGCGCATGCGCTCGGCGTCGGTTTTGGCCGCTTCGTGCGCCAGGCGCTCGTTTTCGCACTCGTAACGCGACAGGACGAGGTGCGTATACGGCGGATAGCCGAGCTCTTCGCGCAGGGAGAGCTCGTGGCGCGCGAAGGTCTCGTAGTCGTGTTTGGCCGCCGCTTTGATGGCGTAGTGCTCCGGGTCGTAGGTCTGCACCATGACGATGCCCGGCTTGTCGCCACGCCCGGCCCGCCCCGCCACCTGGGTGAGCAACTGGAAGGTGCGCTCGGCCGCGCGAAAGTCCGGGAACGATAGGCCGGCGTCCGCGCTCACCACGCCGACCAAGGTAACGCCGGGAAAGTCGTGGCCCTTGGCGACCATTTGCGTGCCGATGAGCACCTTTGCCTCGCCGCACGCGAAGCGCGTGAGCTCGCGTGTCAGATCCGAACGCCGGCGGACGGTGTCACGATCGAGCCGAGCCACCGGGATGGGCCCGAGCAGCATACGCAGCTCCGCCTCGACGCGCTCGGTGCCGAGACCGTGCTGCTGCAAGTTGTGCCCCTTGCACGCCGTGCAGTCGTCCGGCGCCTCTTCTTCGTGTCCGCAATAGTGGCAGGCCAATTGACCGCGCCGCCGGTGCAAGGTGAGTGACACGTCGCAAGACTCGCACTTGTACGTGTGCCCGCAATCGCCGCAGTAGATGACCGAGGCAAAACCGCGCCGGTTCAAGAAGAGAATCGTCTGCTCGTCCGCCGCGAGCCCGCGCTCGATGGCCGCGGCCAGGGGCGCCGTGAAGATGCCGTCGCCGACCCGCTCGCCCTTGGTCAAGTCGACCTGTTTCACCTCGGGCATGGGTCGTTCGAGGACCCGGGTCCGCATCATCAGCTCGCGGTAGCGCCCTTGCACGACATTGCCGCGGGACTCGAGTGACGGCGTCGCCGAGCCCAAGACGACCACGGCGTTCTCTTGGCGGCCGCGAAACACCGCGAGGTCGCGCGCGTTGTAGCGTGGAGTTTCGTCTTGCTTGAACGAGGTCTCGTGCTCCTCGTCGACGATGATGATGCCCACATCGGTGAGTGGTAGGAACAACGCCGAGCGCGCCCCAAGGCCGATGCGTGCTTCGCCGCGAACCACCCGCTCCCATTCGTCGCGGCGCTCGGCCACGGTGAGGCCCGAATGGAAGGTCGCCACTTGTCCGCCAAAGCGAGCACGAAAACGCGCGCCGAGCTGCGGCGTAAGAGCGATCTCCGGCACGAGGACCAGCGCCGTCTGCCCGCGCGCCAGGACCTTGTCGATGACACGCAGGTAGACCTCGGTCTTACCGCTGCCGGTGACCCCGTTGAGCAAGAACGTCGAGTATGCACGCTCGCCGAGTGACTCTTCGATGGCGGCGATGGCGGCGGCTTGTTCGGGCGTCGAAGGTGGCGGCACCGCCGAGGCGCCGGTGTGCGCGACCTCTTCCGATCCGTCCGCCGAAGCGAACGGGGTGAGGCGCTGCTCGAGGCGTTCGCGGACGATCAGGCCCGCCTTCTCGAGCTTCTTCACGCGGTCGTAGGCGCGCTCGTCGATCTTCCCCAGCCAGGCGGCGCTGACTGGTTCACCCAACGGCATCGCCTCGAACAGCGCTCGCGCCTTGGGCTTCAGGGCCTCGATGAGCTCCGCGGCTGCTTCGATGCGCTTGTAGCCGATGACTTCGCGAGGGCCGCCCTTCTTCTTCGCGGCGTAGGCGAGCCAACCCGCGGTCACGTGCCGCTTCAGGCGCGAAGTCGCGGTGCGGCGCGGCCAAGCGAGCTCACGCTCCAGCGCGGCGACCGTGAAGCCCTTGGGGAACTTGGCGGCGACATCGAGCAGCGCCACATCGACCTCTTTGGCCGATGTGTCAGCGCGATGCGTGAGACCCCGATCGGTAATCTTGAAGCGCGCCGAGCCCGCTCGTGCCAGAGCCGGCAACGCGGCATCGAGCACGTCACCCGGAGACACGTCGTAGTAGTGGGCGGCGAAGACCACGAGCTCGAGGAGCTTCGCCGGCAACGCCGGACGCTCGGCGTCGATGCCCTCGAGGTCTTTGATGGTGATGTCGGCGGCGAGCGGCGTATCGACGAGATCGACGACGTAGGCGCTGGTGCGCCGTTTCCCGAGGGGTACACGCACCGCGACGCCCGGCGTCACCGCGTGGGCGACCGCGGCCGGGATGCCGTAATCGAGCAGTCCCACCGGTTCGTTCAAGACGACGCGTGCTCGCACCATCTGATTCTAAACGCCCCCTCCGACAGAACCGTCAGCCGAGGCCGAGCCGCGCCAGTACCGACGCGGTGAGCCCCGTGAAATCCCGCGCCGTCTCATCGGCGCCAATAGCCGCTAAAGCGGACGCGAGCTCGCTCGTGCAAATGCCGACGGTGAACATCTCCGCGCTCTTGCCGGCGAGGACGCCGTTCACCGCATCCTCGAAGACCACGCAGCCCGCCGGCGGTACGCCGAGCTTTTTCGCCGCTTCCAAGAAGATGTCGGGGGCCGGCTTGCCGTTGGCGACCTGCTCGCCGCCGACGATGGCATCGAAGAGTCCGAGCGCCCGCAACGAGCCGAGCACCATTTCACGATTCTGGCGTGGTGCCGCGGTGGCGACGGCGACCGGTGTGCCTGCCGCCCGCAGGCGCATGATCAGGTGGTGCGCCCCGGGGACCCAGGCGACATGCGGCTCGTAGATGCGCCTGTACACGGCTTCTTTCTCGTCCGCTAAAGCACGCGCCCGCGCCGGCTCGATGCCCGGCCCGAGCAGCGTCTCGATGATCTCACCGTTTTTCTTCCCCGCGAACTCGCGCTCGAATTGCTCGACGCGCGCGGGGATCCCGTGGCGCTCGCAGAGCTGCATCCATGCCCGCGCATGGAACACCATGTTGTCGACCAGCGTACCGTCGAGGTCGAAGAGCGCGGCGGGCACCGTCAGCCCGCGGGCACTTGGAAGAGCGTATCCGGTAGGTCTTGGTTCACCTTGATGTCGGCGACCTCGGCGCGGCGCACGAGCTTGCCGGCGCGGTAGTTCTCGATGATGCGCGGGAAGAAGTCGCCGACGCCGGTGGTGTAGTCGAAGAAGCGCGACTCGTAGCGCACCTTCTTGCCGCCCTCGTCGACGTAGCTGATGAGGCGCACCGGCAAGAACGTCGTGCTGTCGACCCAGAGCTGGGGCTTGTCGGTCTCTTGCGGCTTGGCGCCGATTACGTACGCCGTCTCGCGCGCGTCTTTGCCGTAGATGGTGATGGCGACCTGCTTGGTCTCGATGCCGAGACCCTGCAACACCGAGATGGTGCGCGCCGCCATGTCCTCGGGCTCGCGGCCCTTCGGCATCAGCAAGGTGGCGAGGAGCTCCGTCGAGGGATTTCTCGTCGCCTTGACCGCGGTGGTGTCGCCCTCCGCCCGCTTCCCTTCACGCTCGACCACGACGTAGTTGGTCTCACCGAGGTCACGCTCGAGCCGCAGGCGCTCGGGGTTCTTCACGTAAATGCGCTCGTCGACCTGATCGTCGCGGCCGTCCACTTCAGCGGTCAGTTGCACGACGCAGTCGCGGACCTCGGCCTTGGCCCGGCGCTCGGCCATCTGGCGGATGAGGAAGCTGGCCGGCAACAGATAGGCGTTGGCCGGCGCGGCAAGGATGGCAATGGCTAGCGCGAGAAAGCCGCTAACGAGACGGGACATGGAGGGTCGATATCATCGGGGCCGGAGGTCGACAACCGAGGGCCGCTCAGTCGAAGCGGTTCTTGGCGTCTTTGCCGGCTTCACCGAGCTCGTCGAGCGCCCGGTCGAGGCCCGCGGTCATGTCCTTCCAGGCGTCTCCGGTGGCGTTCTGCAGCTCGTCCAGCTTGGACGCCGCCTCGGCGCGCTCCTTTTCGAGCTTGGTGATGGACGCGTCGATGCCCGCCTTGGCATCCGCGGCCGCCCCGTTGGCCTTGGCGCGCAGGACCGCGAGCTCGGCATCGGCCTTGGCGATCTCGGTCTTCCCCTTGGCAACCACGTCGGCGCGGGTTTGGCTAACGTACGCGTTGGTGGTACGGGCTGCCTCGCCGAACGAATCCCGGACGTCTTTGCCGGTGACCTTCCCGGGCGCATTGGAATCGTTACAGGCGATCAAGGCGACAGCGGCAGCAGTGAACAAAGTAGCACGCAGCATTCGGAATCCTCCGCGAGAACATGAGCAAGAAAAAGCAAGACGGAGCGGTTGGCAAGAAGTTGATCGCCGACAACCGACGCGCGCTCCACAACTACGCCTTCAGCGACAAACTCGAAGCCGGCATGGTGCTCACCGGCACCGAAGTCAAGTCGTGCCGCGAAGGCCGCGTCATGCTCAACGACGCCTACGTGCTCATCCGCAATAGCGAAGCGTTCCTCTCGAACGCGCACATCCCCGAATATAGCGCTGGCAACATCTTCAACCACGAGCCGACGCGGATGCGAAAGCTGCTGCTGCATGCCCACGAGATCGAGCGCCTCGACGTTCGCATCCGCGAGAAGGGCGAAAACGCCATTCCGCTGTCGATGTATTTCAAGGACGGTCGCGTGAAGGTCGAGATCGGTATCGGCAAGAGCAAGACCGACATCGATCGGCGGCGCGACATCAAGGACCGCGACACCAAGCGCGAGCTCCAGCGCATCATGCGACGCACAGGCCGATGAGGCACCCGCACGTGGCTTGCCAACCCCGAAAACGCATGGTCAATATCGCCGCATGACCGTCCGCAAGATCGTCGTTTGGCCCGATCCGGCGCTCGCCGAAGTGGCCAAGCCAGTCACCAACTTCGACGACGGCCTGCGCACCCTCGTGGCCGACATGTTCGACACCATGTACAAGGCGCGGGGCATCGGTCTCGCCGCCACGCAGATCGCCGTCGCGCAACGGGTCATCGTCATCGACCTCGATCCACGCAAGGACGGTGAGACAGATCCCGAAGTCGGCGCCGAGCTCGCTTCCTGGGGCTACAAGGGTCCACTCGCCGTCATCAACCCGGAGATCGTGAGCGCCGACGGTGACATCACCTGGAACGAGGGCTGCCTCTCGGTCCCCGGCATCACCGAAGACGTCAAGCGCCGCGAGCACGTGCTCGTGAAAGCCTTCGACAAAGACGGCAAGCCTTTCGAGCTCGACGCGCACGGCCTCTTCGCCGTCTGCTTGCAACACGAGATCGATCACTTGAACGGCAAGATGTTCGTCGACTACCTCTCCAAGCTGAAGCGCGACGTCATCAAGCGGAAGATGGTGCGCTTGAAGAGCGAAGAGACCGATGACGGCGTCGAGGCGGCGCAGAACCTTTAGGCCATGGCCCGCGTCGTCTTCATGGGCACTCCCGAGTTCGCCGTGCCGTCGTTGCGCGCGCTCATCGACTCGGCTGAGCACGAGGTCGTCGGCGTCATCACCCAGCCCGATCGACCTGTCGGACGCGGACAAGTCCTCACGCCATCACCAGTGAAGCAGCTCGCGCTCGAGCACGGCATCACGGTCTTTCAGCCGGCAAAGATGAAGGTGCCCGAGACCGCCGCCACCTTCGCGAGCTTCGCTCCCGACGTCGCCGTCGTGGCCGCTTATGGTCGCATTCTCACGCCGACGCTGCTCGCGGTCCCCAAGCACGGCTGCATCAACGTGCACGCCTCGCTCCTGCCGCGGTGGCGCGGCGCGGCACCCATCGCCTACGCGATCTGGAAAGGTGACGCCGAGACCGGGGTCGGCATCATGCGGATGGAGGAGGGCCTCGACACCGGACCGGTGTACGCCGAGGCTCGCTTGTCGATTACAGCGGACGACACCACCGCCTCGCTCACTCCGAAGCTCGCGGAGCTCGGCGCGCGTACGCTATTACAGACACTGTCCAGGATCCTCGACGGCAAGCTAACGGCGACACCGCAGGCGGCCACCGGGGTCACCCATGCCCCGCCGCTCGCCAAGAGCGACGGCCTGCTCGACTTAAGGCATCCGGCGGTGGAGCTCGAGCGACAGGTACGAGCCATGACTCCCTGGCCCGGCGCGCGGGTCATGCTCGGGGGTCAACCGGTTGCCATAGGAAAGGCGCGACGGGTCGAAGCCGCCGGCGCGGCCGGCGCGGTCCTGCGAGCCGACAAGAACGGCGTTGTGGTCGCATGTGGTCACGAGGGCTTGCTGCTCGAGGAAGTGCAGTTGCCGGGCAAAAGAATGATGCCGGCCGCGGCCTGGGTGGCCGGGCGCGGGATCGCCTCGGGCGCCAACTTCGACGTCGCCGGGTCCTGACCCCAATCTTTGTGGAGCAGTTTGTGGAGCAAGGTCGCAGCTTTGCTTGACCACATATTCAGCCACTTCTAGACTTCCCCGGCACCCGTTGCGAGCGATCCTCGTAGGGCGGCGTGGTCCGAAATGATCGGCGGCGAAGGCACCACATACGGGAAGTACTTCCTGATCAAGCGGCTCGCGATGGGCGGCATGGGAGAGATCTTCCTTGCGAAGCTTCGTGGCCCCGTTGGCTTCAAGAAGCTGCTGGTCATCAAACGGATCCTGCCGCACCACACGGCGAACGATCAGTTCGTCAACATGTTCTTCGCCGAGGCGCGCATCGCCGCGCAGCTCTCGCATCCGCACATCGTGCAGATCTACGAGATGGGCGAGATCGAGCAGTCCTACTACCTCGCCATGGAGTACGTCGCGGGTAAGCCGCTGCGCGAGGTCATCGATCGTGCCCGCAAGCTGGGTGAGTCGGTGCCGGCGGCCCATGCCGCTACCGTGATAGCGGACCTGTGCTCGGGTCTCTCGTTCGCGCACAACGCCACCGGCCTCTCGGGCACCGAGTTGTCGATCATCCACCGCGACGTCAACCCGGCGAATCTGCTGATCTCCTATAGCGGAGACCTGAAGCTCATCGACTTCGGCATCGCCAAGAGCGGTTCTTCGGGGGAGCGCACCGAAACCGGCACCATCAAGGGCAAGTTCGTCTACATGTCGCCGGAGCAGAGCGCCGCCCAACCGCTCGACAAGCGCAGCGACATCTTCTCGGTCGGTATCTGCCTCTACGAGACGCTCACCGGCAGCAATCCCTTCGTGAAGTCGAATGCCGTGCTCTCGATGGACGCCATCCAGCGCCTCGAGCCACCGCCGGTATCGCAACACAGCCGCAAGCTCGCCCCCTTCGATCCGATCATCGCCAAGGCTCTCGCAAAGAAGCTGAGTGACCGCTATAGCGACTGTAGCGAGCTCGCCGACGACCTTCATGCCCTGCTGCGCAGCGGGGACCTCGAGCAGCCGCCGACACCGCTCGCCGCCTATATGGGCGACATCTTCGAGGATCAGATCGCCAGCGAGCGGCGCATCATCGCGAGCGCTCTCGAGAACACCCAAACCGAGTACCAGCTCAGCAAGGAGAGAGGGCAACAGCGCGGGGTGCCGCGCGACCGCCACACGCGCCAGCTCACACCCGATGAGGCCGCCGACGTCAACGCGGCGTCGCGAGCGTCCTCGCTCGATCCCATGGACACGAACGGCAGCACCATCGCGCGTGAGCGTCGCAATAGCGGACGCACCCTGGCCGAAGAGGCTGGGCTCATGGTGCAATCACGCCTGCCGTTTTTCGTCGCCCTGGCGATGATCGTGGTCGTCACTGTCGCCGGCTCGGTATGGATCACGCGGGCCACCATCGCCCATCGTCACGCCGTCGCCATGGAAGAAACGCGGCGAATCTTGGGCCTCCCGCGCGCCGATGTCGACGTCAACGATCCCGCCGTGCGCCGCCTCATCGAGAAGGCCAAGGCCGCGGAACCCATGCGGCCGCGCATCGACGAGATGGTCATCAAGTCGGGCCGCAACGCTCCGGCGGTCGGCAGCCCGTCCCGCGAAAAGTCCGACAAGAAGGACGCAAAAGGCACCGGCGATACGCACGGCAAGTCGGGGAGCTCGGGCCTCGGGAGCGTGCAGATCGTCACCGAGCCCTCACTCAAGTTGGTCCGGGGAGGCAGAGGTCAGAGCGTGCGCGTCGCCGACAACGGCGGCGATTTCGTGCTCGGCTCCGGCGGCGACGTCGCCGCCGATCCGTTCGCGCTCACTGTCCGCTATGCCGTGCTCGACGACGTGATGAGCTTCACGCTCGAGCCCGACCCCTGGGCCATCGTGACTTGCAACAACGCCACCTCGGGCCGGTCACCGCAGACGGTGCGCGCCGTGGAAGGCATGGTCACCTGCGACCTCGCAAACCCGAAGGAAGGACGAAGACTACATGTGACGCTGCGGCGAACCCGATGAGCTTCGCTCGCATGCGTCGCGCGGCCGCGCTCGTGCTCGCCTCTTTGACCGCCGTCCTGCCCGCGAGGGCTCGGGCCGAACAAAACGCCGATACGGCGCCGCCGGTGATCGGCTTCAAGCCCTGCGAGGCCTTCCAGAAAGATCGGCCATTCACAGTCGTGGCGCGCTTCGCCGATCAATCGGAGCTCTATGAGCCCAAGCTCGTCTACCACCTGGCGAGCGACAAGACCTGGAAGCACGTCAACTTCACCCGCGACGGCGAGCTCTGGCGCGCCACCATCGCGAAGAACGAGCTGACGGGCGCGCTCGAGTATTTCGTCGAGGTGTTCGACGAGAACGGCAACGGACCTTCGCGGGTAGGCAGTCCAGACGCGCCGCTGTTCGCTCGAGCGGTCAAGCGCGCGCCCGAGTGTCCCCTGCCGGACGCCATGGTGAGCCCGGTCGTCGTCGAGGAGCACGGCACCGCCCCCGAAGAGGCGCCCATGGTGACGGCCCAGCATACGCAGCAGGGTTTTCTCGCGCGCTGCGAGGCTGGTGAGAGCGACCAACCGTTCTACTGCAAACGTTGGGTCTGGTACGCCGCCGGCGGCGCGGCGCTCCTCGCCACCGTCGGCATCATCGTCTTGGCGACCAGCGGTGGCGGGCGCGACTATCCCGACCGCATTGCTTTCGAGATCAGCTCTCAAGGGCTGGAGTCCCGATGATCAGGCGCGCCTTCCTCTTGTCCGCGATAGCGGCAACATGCGCCTGCGGTGGGGACGACGTCGAGGTACAGCTCGTCATGCCCCAGGCATCGGACCTCACCTGCGGCTCCACGGTGCCGGCGGGGCTAGCAGCGACCCTGTTCATCAGCGGCAACCTCGCGCCCTGCAACTTGACCGTCGATAGCGCCGGCCGCGCCAGCGGAACGTGCGGCGACATCCCCACGGGCATCACCCGCTTCCTGGTGCTCCGCTTTGCCGTACCAGGCGACGGCCGCGCCCTACCCGTGCGCTACGCCATTACCCAGGCCGACCTGACGCCGCAGCGACTCAGGGACAGCGAAGGCACCGTCTCGGTCACCTTCAGCGACGACGACATCACCGGGATGTACGTCGACACCGACGACGACGTGGCGGATCTGCGTGACCTGCTCAACGGCCCCAAGGGGCCGCTCGCCAGCGCCCTTTGCTTCGCACGCTCGCTCATCGCCACCGACGCCGGCACCACCGAGGTAGCCGCGGACTGCCGCGACCAGACGACGATAGCGGAAATTCTCGATTTGGACGCGGATAGCTGTACCAACCTACGTGAGCTCTGCGATGGTACATCTCCAGAAGACGACGGCAGCGCGAGCTGCGTGAACTGACAGCAGAGCTTGGAGCGTTTATGGCCAACAAAGGCGGGAATCTTCAGTCCTTCAAGATCGCCGACACGCGCAAGCCAACGGTGCAACGCCGAGGTCCACAGAAGGCCGAGCCCGAAGAAGAGCGCTCGCTGGGGTTTGCGCGCATCGAGCGCATCCTCGAGAACGAGACCCACGACACCATCAACGCCAAGCTGACCGACATCCTCGACGGTCTGGCGACCTTCGACGAGGACAAGAAGGCCCAGAAGGACAAGGCGGCAGTCAAAAAAGCCATGATCGCGGTCGAGCGCGCCGCCGATCTGATGGAGTATTTGTTCCAGACAAAGGCTGAGCTAGAAACCCAAGGAACGAAGTAAAATCAACATGTTACGCGACAGGCTGACAGCGCGACCGTGCTCACGCGTGTTCGTAAGTGCCCGCTACGCCTACACTAAATTTTGTTGCGTACATTCGAACTGACGCTTGGCACGTCATTTTCACAACCCGAATCCGGCCCCATCGATAAGGTTAGGCAGCAAAGACGAACGAAAGCGCAGCGAGTAGTTAGCACGCGCGGCGCTACCAATAATCGACTCGTGCTAGCGAGTAGCCTAGCAGCAGTTTTGAGAGGAGAAGTCGGCGATGGATTCCAAGATTGACCAGCCACAACAGTCAGGACTTCGGGTCGATATCGACCAGAGCCGTGCCCGTCAGGCTCCTAAGACGGACTTCGGCAGCGTCCTGTCCACCGGCCTTTCGCGCACCACCAATGCGGTGCTCAACGCCGGACAGTTGGCGGCTCCGTACATCCCCGGCGGCGCGGTTCTCTCCGCGGCCATCTCGGGTGTAGGTACCCTCAAGTCGCACGCCACCGGCCAAGGGGCCACGGGCATCAGCGGCGCCAGCGTCGGCACCATGTCGAGCGGCGGCGGTCTGGTCACCGGCGGTGGTGCAATGGCCGGCACCGGCGGCTATGCCACCGGCAACACGGCGCTCGACGGTCTCGCAGCCTCGGGTGACTCGTCAGCCATTCTGCTCCAAGAGACCAAGCGCATGCAGGAGCTCAACCAGAGCTTCAACCTGCAGTACTTGGGCCTGCAGCAGAACATGCAAGCCGACAACCGTCAGTTCACGACGCTGTCGAACATCATGAAGACGAAGCACGATACGGCGAAGAACTCTATCAACAACGTTCGTTAATAGAGCGCGCGGCTCCGGCCGCGCCCGCCACTCGCGACTTCTCATCGTTCGTCAAAACGGGGCTCCATTGGGGCCCCGTTTTTTTTGCGACCTCGTGGCCCCGCAACCCACACCCCCCAAACTCGTTTATGTACCTTGCCACGCCAAGCCGACCAGGGAGTATAACGACGTCACATGGCTGAAGATCTCATCATCCAGGGCATTATTCCGGTCCCCCAACGCGACGTAACCCTGCTCCTCGAGGCCGGCTACCTCTACATGGAGCTCGGGAAGAACAAGGAAGCCGAAGAGGTCTTCGCGGGGGTCTCGGCGCTCATCCCGCACAGCGAGGTCCCGCACCTCGCGCTCGGCAACCTCTACTTCTCGATGGGCCGCTTCACGCCGGCGCTCAAAGCGCATCAGAAGGCCGCCGAGCTCAATCCGGGCTCCGCCGCGGCACACGCCTCGATCGGCGAGGCGCTCTTCTTCCTCAAGAAGCCGAAGGACGCCGTTCAAGCGGTCGACAAGGCAATCGCTCTCGAGCCCGAAGGGCCCGCGGGTCAGTTCGCGAAGTACCTGAAAGAAGCGCACGAGCTCGGTATCTTCGGTTGACCTGTTGGTGCTAGCATTCCGCGCTATTCGCGTGGACCACGTTGACAAGACAAGCCATACGGCCCCATGACCGCAGTGCGAAGCGTTCCGACAAACGCAGCCTGCGACTCCTGACTTTTCCGGAGAACTTATGACGAAGATTGGTGATGGCCGCCCTCAGGTCGGCAATACGCAGCCTGGACAAGCCGATCGCGCCGAGAAGACCGACGCCAAGACCACGGAGACTTCCGCCAAGGGAGCCGGCGCCGAGAAGGTGATGGACAGCTTCGTCAAGGCCAACATCGCGCAAGGTCTTGCCGGCATCGCTACGAAGAACAGGCCGAACGTCGGGCCCATCCAGTTCACGAACCAGCAGCTCGCCCAGGTCGCCGAGCAATTCGCCATCTTGCTGCGCAAGAATCCGAGCGCCGACCGCAAAGCACGGGCCCGTATGTTCGCCCAGTGCATCATCCGCGGGAAGAAGTTCGGAAAGATCTTCGACCAGGCGGACGAGCGCGAGCTCGAAACCCTCTACGACGCCATTGCGTCGCAGCTCGACGGGGTGCCGGTCTTGGCTCAGCTCGTCGATGAAGTCACCGACTGGACCCTACGATCGCCGGTCCAACGTTAAAGCGGTCAAACGTACCCGTGTCACAAGGAGAGCGTCGACGGCGCTCGCCTTGCAGGCGTGTGGGGTGTAATGTCCCACGAGCCATAAGCCTGTCCTGGGAGCCTGAGTTCGAATGAGCGAGTCTGGGGCGAAAGCAAAGAAGCCAGCCGGCAAAGTTCCCGCGTCCGCTGCGGCGGCCGGAGCGGCAGCCACCAAGGGTGACGCGAGCGAGACCATGCGCGCCGGCACCGAGGCAACCAGCGGTAAGGTCGCGGACAAGGCTGCCGACAAAACCATCGAGAAGGGCGGAGCGTCGCCGAGCGACGATCCCAAGGCCCTGCCTCGTCAGGTCCTGATCGAAAAGTACATGCCGTACGTCCGCTCCATCGCGGGCAAGATCAAGAAGACGGTCGCCAAGGAGATCGACTTCGAGGATCTCGTCGAATACGGCATGATCGGTCTGCTCGAAGCGGCCGACCGCTACGACCCGCAGTTCGGCGCGAACTTCATGACGTTCGCGTACTACCGCATCCGCGGCGCCATCTACGACGGCCTCCGCGGCATGGGCTGGATGAGCCGCAGCGAGTACGCGCGCGCCCGCTTCGAAGAGCGCGCCAACGAGTACTTGTCGCAGGTCGCGGCGGCGCAAGAGTCGGGCACCGAAGCACCGGCGAACCCCTTCGAGCACGCCGTCCAAGACCTCGCGTCGGCGGTTCAAGGCCTCGCGGCGGTCTACATCACGACGATCGACGGCACCGAAGGTCTGCAGATCAAGGACGACGGTTCGCCCGGCGCCGAGGAAAATCTCGGCCTCGAGCAAGCGCGGTCCCTCGTTCGCGAGACCATCAAGAAGCTCTCGGAGCAGGAACGTCAGCTCCTCGAGATGTACTACTACAAAGAGATGTCGCTGCAGGAAGTCGGCGAGAAGCTCGGCTTGTCGAAGTCATGGACGAGTCGACTGCACGCCCGCGTCATCGACAAGCTGCATAGGCTGCTCGAAGACTCGCTCGGATCATAGGCAGCGCGGAGCGCGCTGCCGGACTCCGAAACGTCAGTTGACGATGCGGACGCTCTTGAAGACGTTCGTCGCACCCGTGTAGTTGCCCGCGGCGTCCTTCGTCCATTGCTGCTCGACGAAGCGGACTTCGATGCCGCCGCCGTTGGGCTCGGCCACGAAGTGCGGGAACTTGTAGACGCAGTCCGGTTTCGCGGACGCGAGGATGATGTCCTTGCCCTTGCGGATGTCGTGCAGCACGACCTCGGAGCGCTCGGCGCCAGCGCGGCGCTCGAAGGTGAGGAGGTTGTGGCCGAGCATGTCGGCCTTGTCCGCTTGGGCGGCGAGCTTGTAGACCTCGTGCAAGCTCGGAGTACCGCCGGGCGCTACTTCGCCGCGAACTTCGTAGACCACGAACTCGCACTTGGCCTCGGCGCCCGAGCCGACGATGCGCTGCGCGACCACCCGGTCGCCTTGGTCATTGAGCTGCACGTTGCCGACCAGCGGTGACGGGATCTTGATGGGCGTCGTCGGCGTGTAAAGCGGCGTCAGCCAGATCTCGTCGGTGTCGGCGAAGCTCCCCGCCTTCGGAATGTATTCGAGGTCGGTCGGCGGCTTCACTGCCTCATCCCAAACCTGACCCGTGCACTGCACGGCGAAGCGGCCATGGAGCGGCAGGTCCTGATAGACCAAGACCCCCGGGATGCGCGTGAGCTTGTTGGGCGCGTGCTTTGCGAACCACTCGAGCGTGAAGGTCTTGTGCACCGGGCCCGTGACCGCGTTAGCGGTCGGCAAGAGCGACGCCGCCTGCTCCTTGAAAAAGCTCATCGGCACGACGAAGCACATCTCCTTTTTGTTCTCGTCGAAGCCCTGGAAGTACAGGAACGTCTTGGCGAACGACGGGTCGTAGGCGCCGAAGTCGAAAGTGAAGGTCGAGCCCGTGGCGGTGTCCGTGACCACCATCGCGCGCTGTTCTCCGGCCTTGAAGCCGCGGCCCATGTACTGGCCATCGACCGACGAGCGCACGAAGTAGTGCAGCGGGTCCTTGATGGTGATGCCGCCCTGGGGGAAGCCGGACGTCGCCTGCGAAGCGATCGCGCGACGAAGTGAACCGGGAGCCGCGGGTGCCGCCGGCTCGATCAGGGCGGTGACATCGCCGCTCGCCTGTCGTTGGAAATTGACGATGTGCGTGTGGCCGCCGTCAGCCTTCGACTGCACCTTGCCGTCACGCACGAGCGCCTGCGCTTCCTCGGTGGTGAGGTTCAGGTTGTGCGGGTGATTCCCGCCGACCGCGAAGACGGTCACGGTACCGGCGGGCTTGGCGGCGGCGGCCTCGATCTGTTCGCCGGTGAGCGTCAGCGTATGCGGGTGGATGTTGAAGCGGATGCTCGGCGGATTGGTGGCGGTGCTGTAGGTCGGGGTCGCGCCCGCGGCCTGGACTGGTTGGACAGCAGCGATGGGTTCGATGCGCTTGATCACGATAAACCTCTGGTGGAGCCCGGTTATCGGGATCGCGCGCGCCACGGTCCGCCTATTTTCCGATGCCACGAGGGCAATGCCATCTGTGCGCCGCGATGTCGCAGACGCGCGAAACCCTTGGCTTCATTGTTATTAACGCTGTTCCCCCTTGTAATCCGAGACCCCCAGAACCATGGTTCAACTGCGCCAAAACCTGCCTATTGGCGCGTTGATGAAGAAGTATCTACGCATTGCCATACCGGTCCTCGTGGCCGTCCTCGCGGTCGTCCTCATCGTCCGCCGCATCCAGTCCGCAGCCGAAGGGCGCGGCAAGAAGCCGCCCCAAGGTCCCACTCCCGTACGCACGGCGATCGCCGAACGGGGTGACCTGCCCATCATGCTCGACGCGCTGGGCACCGTGACCTCGCTCGCTACCGTCACCGTCCGCAGTCAGGTGGCCGGTCAGATCACCCAGATCGGCTTCCGCGAAGGCCAGGACGTCAAGAAGGGCGACCTGCTCGCGCAGATCGATCCGCGGGCATATCAGGCCGCTCTCGACCAAGCAGAGGGTGCGCTCGCTCGCGATGAAGCAGCGCTCAAAAACGCCGAGATGGATCTCAGCCGCTACGAGAAGCTCATCGAAGAAGACTCGGTCTCGCGGCAGCAGCTCGACACCCAGCGCGCGACGGTCCGCCAGGCGCAGGCGACGCTCAAGTCAGACCAGGGTCAGATCGCCGCGGCGCGGGTGAACGTGTCGTTCGCCCGCATCACGGCGCCGGTCGATGGTCGTGTCGGTTTGCGCAAGGTCGACGTCGGCAACTACGTCGCGGCCGGTGATGCCGCCGGCATCGTCGTCATCACGCAGCTGCATCCGATCTCCGTCGTCTTCCCGGTCCCCGAAGGCGAGCTCGCGGCGGTCTCCAAGCGGTTCCGCTCGGGCGCCCAGCTCAAAGTGACCGTCTACGATCGGAGCGGAGACGTCGCGCTCGCAGAGGGCACCCTCTCCACGATCGACAACGTGATCGACACCACCACCGGCACCGTGAAGATGCGCGCCATGTTCGAGAACGCCGACGAGACGCTCACACCGAACCAGTTCGTGAACGTCCGCATCGTGGTCGACACCCTGAGCAACGCCGTCATCATGCCGACCGCGGGAGTGCAGCGGGGCGCCGACGGCACGTTCGTGTACGTCATCGAAGGCGATACGGCGAAGACGCGGCCGGTGAAGCTCGGACCGGCGTTCGAAGGCCGCATCGCCGTTTTGCAGGGTCTCGACGGTGGCGAGCAGGTCGCCGTCGAGGGGACCGATCGTCTGCGTGACGGGGCCAAGGTGATGACATCGGACGCGCCGAAATCGGAAGCGCCGAAGATCGATGGCCGAACGCCGAGCGCCGACGGCCGAGAGCCGAACGCCGATGACCGGAACGCGACCGCTGATCGTCGCTCACCGAAGGCCATAAGCCCGGTCCAATGATCCCCTCCCGGCCATTCATCCTCCGGCCGGTCGCGACGACGCTCTTCATGGTCGCGATCATGCTGGTGGGCATCGTCGCGTACCGCCAGCTCCCCATCTCGGCGCTACCGCAGGTCGACTATCCCACCATCCAGATCAGCACCTTCTATCCCGGTGCTTCCGCGGAGGTCATGACCTCGTCGGTGACCGCTCCGCTCGAGCGTACATTCGGCCAGATCCCCGGCTTGACGCAGATGGCGAGCACGAGCTCGGCGGGCGCCTCGGTGCTCACGCTGCAGTTCAATCTGGACATGGCGCTCGACGTCGCCGAGCAAGAGGTGCAGGCGGCCATCAACGCCGCGGGTAACCTGTTGCCGAGCGATCTGCCGGCGCCGCCGGTCTACGCCAAGGTGAATCCCGCCGACGCGCCCATCCTCTCCTTGGTCGCCACCTCGAAGACACTGCCGCTCCCCCAGGTGCAGGACATCGTCGAGACCCGGCTCGCTCAGAAGATCTCACAGCTCCCCGGCGTCGGCATCGTCCGCATGGGCGGAGGGCAGCGCCCCGCCGTGCGCATCCGCGCCAACGTCAGAGCCCTCGCCGGCTACGGGCTCGCCATCGACGACCTGCGGACCACCATCGCCAACGCCAACGTCAACTCGCCGAAGGGCACGCTCGACGGTCCGCTGCGCTCTTACACCATCAACGCCAACGATCAGCTGCCCAACGCCGCGGCCTACGGCGACCTGGTCATCGCCTACCGCAACGGCGCGCCCGTCCGCCTCTCCGACGTGGCGGAGATCGCCCAAGACGCCGAGAACGTGAAGCTGATTGCCTGGGTCGACAAGACGCCGGGCATCGTTCTCAACATTCAGCGTCAGCCGGGCGCGAACGTCATCCAAACGGTCGACGCCATCAAGGAGCTGCTGCCGCAATTGCGGAGCAACCTGCCCGCGGGCATCGACATCGACGTGCTCACCGACCGTACGACGACCATCCGCGCCTCGGTCGACGATGTGCAACTCGAGCTGCTCGTGTCGATCGCGCTCGTGGTCTTGGTCATCTACCTGTTCCTGGGTGACCTGCGCGCCACCTTGATCCCGAGCTTGTCGGTGCCGCTGTCGATCGTCGGGACCTTCGCTGTGATGTACGCCTGCGGCTTCAGCCTCAATAACCTATCGCTGATGGCGCTCACCATCGCCACCGGCTTCGTGGTCGACGACGCCATCGTCATGATCGAGAACATCGCCCGCTACCTCGAGGAGGGCGAGTCACCGCTCGAAGCCGCGCTCAAGGGCGCCGGCCAGATCGGCTTCACCATCATCTCGCTCACGGTGTCGCTCATCGCCGTGCTCATCCCTCTCCTCTTCATGGGTGACGTCGTCGGCCGCTTGTTTCGCGAGTTCGCGATCACGCTCGCGGTCACCATTCTCATCTCGGCCGTGGTGTCGTTGTCGCTGGTGCCGATGCTGTGCGCGCGGCTCTTGAAGAGCCATGGTCACGGCGCCAAGAAGAAGCGCATCCAGATCTGGTTCGATTGGGTCGTCGAGCAGTACGCGGTGGCCCTCGACTGGGTGCTCGAGCGCCAACGGATGACCCTGCTCGTCGCGGTCGGGACGGTGGCGCTTACGGCCCTGCTCTGTCTCGTCGTGCCCAAGGGCTTCTTCCCGGTCCAGGACACTGGGCTCATTCAGGGCGTCACCGAAGCCGACGAGTCCATCGGCTTCGCCGCCATGGCCGAGCGCCAGCACGCTTTGGCGGACGTCATTCTCGAGGATCCCGACGTCGAGAACCTATCGTCCTTCGTGGGCATCGACGGAACCAATGCCACCATCAACACGGGCCGCGTGCAGATCTCGCTCAAGGAGCACGGTAAGCGTGACGCCACGGCCGCGGAGATCGTTCGTCGCATCACCGACCGGGCCCGCGATATCCCTGGCATCTCGCTCTATCTGCAACCCGTGCAGGATCTGACGATCGATTCGCGCATCTCGCGCACGCAGTACCAGCTCACGTTGCAAGACGCGTCGCTCACCGAGCTCAACGTCTGGACGCCAAGGCTCGTCGAGAAGCTCCGCGACCTGCCGCAGCTCGCCGACGTCGCGAGTGACCTCTCCAACGGCGGCCGTTCGCTCTACATCACAATCGACCGCCCGACCGCGTCGCGCTTCGGCATAAGCCCAGCCACCGTCGGCAACGCGCTCTACGACTCGTTCGGCCAGCGCATCGTCAGCACCATCTATTCGCAGTCGAACCAGTACCGCGTCATTCTCGAAGCGGCTCCCGAGTTTCAACGCTCCGTCAACGCGCTCGACAACTTGTATTTGCCCGCCGCGACCGGGGGTCAGGTGCCGTTGTCCGCTATCGCGAGCGTCGAAGAACGCCCGGTGGCGCTGCAAATCTCGCATCTCGCGCAGTTCCCGGCGGCCACCATCTCGTTCAACCTGGCGCCCGGTGTCTCGCTCGGCGCCGCCGTCGATGCCATTCGCAAGGTCGAGGCGGAGATCGGCCTGCCCGCGAGCGTGGTGTCGCGGTTCCAAGGCGCGGCGCTCGCCTTTCAGGCCGCTTTGGCGAACGAGCTCATCTTGGTGATCGCGGCGATCGTCACCATGTACATCATCCTCGGCGTCCTCTACGAAAGCTTCATCCATCCGGTGACCATCTTGTCGACGCTGCCGTCCGCGGGCATCGGCGCGTTGCTCGCGCTCTTGCTCGCCGGCAAGGACCTCGGCGTCATCGCCATCATCGGCATCGTGCTGCTCATCGGCATCGTCAAGAAGAACGCGATCATGATGATCGACTTCGCGCTGGAAGCGGAGCGCGAGCACGGCAGGTCGCCGCACGAGGCCATTCGCGAGGCGGCGCTGTTGCGCTTCCGTCCGATCATGATGACCACCTTCGCGGCGCTCTTCGGCGCCCTCCCGCTCATGCTCGGTCAGGGCATGGGCAGTGAGCTCCGCAATCCACTCGGCCTCACCATCGTCGGTGGGCTCTTGGTGTCACAGGTGCTCACGCTGTTCACGACGCCGGTGATCTATCTGTACTTCGATCGCTTGGCGCGTCGCTGGAAGTCGTCGCCCGCCGCGACGGACACCCAACTGGGAGAGCCCGCGTGAACCCGTCGGCGCTCTTCATCAAGCGCCCCGTGGCGACGACGCTGCTCACCATCGGTCTGCTGCTCGCCGGCATCGTCGCGTTCTTCCTGCTGCCGGTATCGCCGCTGCCGCAGGTGGATTTTCCGACCATCAACGTCTGGGCGCAGCTCCCCGGCGCCAGCCCCGAGACGGTGTCGGCGAGCGTCGCGACTCCGCTCGAGCGCTACCTGGGCCGCATCGCCGACGTCACCGAGATGACCTCGTCCAGCACCGTCGGCTCGACCAACATCACGCTCCAATTCGGCTTGTCGCGCTCCATCGACGGCGCCGCGCGCGACGTGCAAGCGGCCATCAACGCGGCTCGCGCCGATCTACCCGCGGCCCTGCGCAGCAATCCGACGTACCGCAAGGTGAACCCCGCCGATGCACCCATCCTGGTGCTGGCGCTGACCTCGCAGACGCGCAGCCAAGGTCAGCTCTACGACGCCGGCTCGACCATCATCGGCCAGAAGTTGTCGCAGGTCGAAGGCGTGGGCGACGTCCGCGTCGGCGGTAGCTCGCTGCCGGCGGTGCGCGTCGAGCTCAACCCAACCGCGCTCTTCAAGTACGGCATCGGACTCGAAGACGTGCGCGCGGCTCTCTCGTCCGCCAACGCGAACACCCCTAAGGGTGCGATCGAGGCCGACGGCAAGAGCTATCAAATCTATCTGAATGATCAGGCACGCACGGCGGCGGACTACCACGACGTCGTCATCGCGTATCGCAACGGCGCGGCGGTCGCGCTCGCGGACGTCGCCGAGGTCATCGATTCGGTCGAAGACACGCGCAACATCGGCCTCTACAACGGCCAACGCGCCGTCGTCATCGTCATCTCGCGCCAGCCCGGCGCCAACATCATCGGGACCGTCGATCGCGTGCGTGCGCTCGTGCCCGAGCTGCAAGCCGCCATTCCCAGCGACATGACGCTACTGGCGGTCAGCGACCGCACGGCGACGATTCGCGCTTCGCTGCACGAAGTCGAGATCACGCTCGTCATCGCGGTAATCCTGGTGATTGGCGTGGTGCTGTTGTTCTTGCGAGACCCGCGCTCGGCGCTCATCCCCGCCGTCGTCGTGCCGGTGTCGCTCGTCGCTACCTTCGGCGTCATGTACCTGTGCGACTACAGTCTGAACAACCTCTCGCTCATGGCCCTCACCGTCGCCACCGGGTTCGTCGTCGATGACGCGGTGGTGGTACTCGAGAACGTCTCGCGCCACATGGAAGCCGGCATGTCGCGCATGCAAGCGGCGCTGCAGGGCGCCTCCGAGGTCGGCTTCACGGTCATGTCGATGAGCATCTCGCTCATCGCGGTGTTCACGCCGATCCTCATGATGGGCGGCATCATCGGGCGACTGTTCCGTGAGTTCGCGGTGGTCTTGTCGGTCGCGGTGCTGGTGTCGCTCGTGGTGTCGCTATCGACGACACCGATGATGTGCGCCTACGTGCTTCGCCATGGCGGAGACAGCAGTGTTCCCTTCCGCATCGGCGAGCGCATCTTCGGACCGATGGCGCGCTTCTATCAGCGCACTCTCGGCTGGGCGTTGACGCATCCGAAGCTCGTCGGCCTCTCGTTGGTCGCGACGGTGGCGATCAACGTCTACCTCTATGGAGTCATCCCCAAGGGATTTTTTCCCCAGCAGGACACCGGGCGCATCCTCGGCAATTTGCGCACCGATCAGAGCATCTCGTTCCAAGCGCTGCGCGAGAAGTTCGCGGAAGCCCAACGTATCATGATGGAGGATCCCGCCATCGACGGCGTCGTCGGCTTCGCGCAAGGCACGGGCGGCGGCTTCACGTTCGCCAATCTGAGACCGCTCGCGGAGCGCAAGATGTCCGCCGACCAGGTCATCGGTCGTTTGCGCGGCAAGCTCGCGAACGTCGCGGGTGCACAGCTCTTTCTGCAACCGGCGCAAGAGTTCCGCATGGGCGGCCGCCCGGGCACGGGCCTCTATCAATTCACCTTGCAAGGCGACAACCTCGCGGAGCTCCGCGAGTGGACACCACAGATCGTGCGCGCCCTGCGCACGATCGATGGGCTCGCCGACGTCGAGTCCGACAACCAAGACCGCGGTCTCGAGCTGCGCCTCAACATCGACCGCGATACCGCGTCACGCTACGGGCTCACCGTGCAGCAGGTCGACAACAACCTCTACGACGCTTTCGGCCAGCGCCAGGTGTCGACGATCTACAACACCCTCAATCAGTACCACGTGGTGATGGAGGTGGCGCAGAAGTACCGCGACACGCCGCAGGCGCTCGACGAGATCTACATCGCGAGCAGCGGCGGCGCGGTCCGTGGCTCGGTCGGCACCAATGCGCTGCCCGGTACCTTCGTGTCGACGAACACCTCGGCGACCATCGACGAGTCGGCGCGCAACCGCGCCACCAACCAGGTCGCGAGCGTGAGCCGCAACTCGGCGTCGACCGGGTCGGCGGTGAGCACGAGCAGCGCCACGATGATCCCGCTGTCCGCGATTGCCGAGCGCACCTTCAGCAACACGCCGTTGTCGGTCAATCACCAAGGGTTGTTCGTCGCCACCAGCATCTCGTTCAACTTGCTGCCAGGCACGTCGCTCGGCGACGCGCTCACCCGTATTCGCGCCAAGATGGCGGAGATCAGCGTACCGTCGACCATCCAAGGTGGATTCTTGGGGTCCGCGAAAGCGTTCGCCGACTCTCTCTCGAACCAGCCCATCCTCATTCTGTGCGCCCTGCTCGCGGTCTACATCGTCTTGGGCGTGCTCTACGAGAGCTACGTGCACCCGATTACCATCTTGTCGACGCTGCCCTCGGCGGGAGTCGGCGCCCTCATCGCGTTGCTCATGGTCGGTATGGATCTCAACCTGATGGCGCTCATCGGCATCATCTTGCTCATCGGCATCGTCAAGAAGAACGCCATCATGATGGTGGACTTCGCGCTCGACGCCGAGCGCAATCGCGGGCTGTCGCCGCACGATGCGATCCGCGAAGCCTGCCTGCTGCGTTTTCGGCCGATCATGATGACGACGCTCGCGGCCTTGCTGGGAGCGCTGCCGCTGGCCCTGCGCAGTGGTGACGGCGCCTAGCTGCGACAACCACTGGGCGTCGCCATCGTCGGCGGCTTGATCTTCAGCCAAGCGCTGACGCTCTACACCACGCCAATCGTCTATCTGGCTCTCGACAAATGGCGACTCAAGCGCGCTGAGAAGCGCGTCGCGAGGACTGCATGAAACGCATCGCGCTCATCTCACTGTTCGCTATCGCGGCCTGCAAGGTCGGCCCCGATTACGACAAGCCGAAGGCGGCGGAACCACCGAGCTACAAGGAGATCGAAGGTTGGAAGGTCGTCGAGCCCGCGGACGACGCCGACCGCGGCGATTGGTGGGCGGTGTTCGCCGATGCGACGCTCGACGAGCTCATGCGACAGGTCGAGGTGTCGAACCAGAACTTGAAGCAAGCCGAAGCGGCCTATCGTGAAGCGCGAGGAGTGTTGCAGAGCGCGAAAGCCGGCATCTTGCCGGCCCTCAATGTGAACGGCGGCGTACGGCGAACGAGCGGCGCGGTAGGCACCAACGTCGGCGGCGCCACGGTCGGTGGCGGCACCACGGGTGGCGGTCCGCGCACCATCTACAACGCCTCGACCGGGATCACCTGGGAGCTCGACGTCTGGGGCCGCATCCGGCGGACCATCGAGAGCAACGCGGCGGAAGCCCAAGCGTCGGCCGCCGACATTGCCTCCGCGAAGCTCTCGGCGCAGTCGCAGCTCGCAACCGCCTACTTTCAGCTGCGCTCACGCGACGAGCAGCGGCGGCTCTTCGAGGTCGCAGCCGAAGCTTATGGACGCGCGTACACTATCGCCAAGAATCAGTACGACGCGGGTATCGCCACCAAAGCGGACGTGTCGCTCGCGCAAACGCAGCTCGAGAGCGCGCACGCCCAATCCATCGGCATCAAAGTGCAGCGCGCGCGTCTCGAGCACGCCATCGCGGTGCTGGTGGGCAAGCCGCCGTCCGAGATCTCGATCGCCATAGCGGACATGCCGCGCAGTCTCCCCGAAGTCCCCATCACCTTGCCGTCGGTGTTGCTCGAGCGCCGTCCGGACGTCGCCGCCGCCGAGCGCCGCATGGCCGCCGCCAATGCTCAGATCGGTGTCGCTATAGCGGCGTACTTTCCCACCATCTCGCTCACGGGGTCGTTGGGTTACCAGTCATCCGTGCTCGGGTCACTCTTCGATACGGCGAGTCTCTTCTGGTCGATTGGACCGACCCTCGCGGGCACGGTCTGGGACTGGGGCCGGCGCTCCGGGCAGGTCACGGTCGCGCGCGAGCAATACGAGCAAACGGTAGCTGCTTATCGCCAGACCGCGCTCACCGCGATGCAGCAGGTCGAAGACCAACTCGTCGGCTTGCACCTCTTCGTCGAGCAATCGCAGTTCCAGCAACGCGCCGTCGACGCGGCGCGTGAGGCTGAGCGCATCCAGACCAACCGCTACAAGGCCGGCACCGTCGACTACACGGCGGTGATCACGGCGCAGCAAACCGCGCTCACCAACGAGCAGAGCGCCCTCACCGTGCTCGAGAACCAGCTCACCGGCACCGTCGCCCTGGTGCAGGCCCTTGGCGGGGGCTGGTCGGCGAAGGCCATCGAGAAAGCCGCCGATGAGGACGCGACCGATCGGAAGCGAGACGAGGGCGAAAAGGGCACCGGCGGATGAGCCGAAAACGCGAGATTTACTCGAAAATTCGCCGACGGCGGCACCGGTCGATTCGCGTTAGAAAACCTGCCGCGGCGCCTCAAGTAGTCGATACCATTGGGCTATCGTCGATACAGCGCACCGAGTCATGTCGTAATGGCGCGGAAAAATAACAACCAGCGCTGCTCCTGTCCGATAATATCCAAAGACCTGGGTGTAGTGTGTCCTGCACACGCGTACAGGTTTCCCGCGGGCGAACAGCGCTGAAAAGCGTAGAACGCACGCTTCGATATATAGACGGAGGTCGGCATGGATACGGGTACCGGCATCGGTCACGCAGCAAGTGAGATGATGAAGGAGCTGCAGAAAGCGCAGCAAGACCTTCAGAAGTTAGACAAGCAGCACGGCACAGGCGGAACGAATTTCAAAGAAACGATGGACGCCCATGGCGTGAATCACGCCAACAAAGCGGGCGACGCCCATCACGTCCAAGGCACGCACAGCGCCAAGAACGTTCTCGCTCAAGCCAAGATCAACGCCAATCTTCCCTCGGTCAAAGTCAACGCAGTCGCCAATGCTGAGCGCAGCAAATGGGCCGACATGCTGAACGACATGATCGGTGGGCAAGACAAGATGAACGGCATCATGAAGATGGCGCTCTCGGGTCGGCAGTTCAGCCCGCCGGAGCTCCTCGCCATGCAAGCCGGCGTCTACCGCTTCTCGCAAGAGCTCGAGCTCACCTCGAAGGTGATCGAGAAGGCGACGAGCGGCATCAAGCAGACGATGAACACGCAGGTCTAACGACCTCGCACCAGAGTCGAAAAACGGCTGGCCCACGGTAACTCGTCGGCCAGCCGTTTGTTTTTTACGGTAACCTGGGCTAGCGTCACGTGGTCGTTGCTGCGCCAGCGCGCGGCACGAGGAGCGGCAAAACGGTGCGATTGGCTCGTCTTCTCCCCCTCGTTATTCTGTCCGCTTTCGCGACTGCCTGCGGTGTCGAGACCGTGGTTCAAGACCTCAACGAGCGTGAGGCCAACCAGATCATCGAGGCGCTGTCCAACAACGGCATCAACGCCGACAAGACCCGCAACCAAGAAGGCCGCAACGTCGTCTATTCCGTGACCGTGCCCTCGAGCGCGCGCCTCGATGCCTATCGCGTCTTGAACGAAAACGAGCTGCCGCGACGCCGCGACGCCGGTTACACCGAGGTGTTCTCCGGAAGTGGCCTCATCCCGTCCGCTTCCGAAGAGCGCGCCAAGGCGCTCGCCGCCCTCGAGGGCGAGATTGAAGCCCAGCTCAAGCTCGTGCACGGCATGCTCGACGCACGCGTGCAGATCGTCATCCCTGAAACGACGGCGCTCAGCACCACCGGCGAGGCCAAGGCGGTGCCGACGGCTTCGGTCGCCGTGAAATATCTACCCGACGGCCAGGGTCGCTCGCCCTTGGGTGAGCGCCAGATCGCGACTCTCGTCGCCAAAGGTGTCGAGAAGCTCGAGCCAGAGCAGGTCTACGTCGTGCTGACCCCGGCCGTTCCCAGCGGCAAGATCGACCTCGGTGGCAGTGGCAGCGGCCCACTCGGCAATGTGCCCAAGCGCCAGTTGAACATGATGATCGTCGGCGTCTGCGGCATCATCCTGGTGTTATGCATCGGCATCGTCTTCTCGCAGATTCGCCTGCGCACCGTGCGCGGCCGTCTCTTGCGCCTCCAGAACGAGATCGCCAAAGCGCGCCGCAAGCCGAACGAGGGTGCGCCTTCGAACGCGGCGTAGCCCTTCCAGGCAAGGTTTAAGGCGGGGCGATGCATCCATTCTTCGAGCCGCTCGATTCGCGCGAGACGATGCTCCTGCTCACCACGTTGATGGCGGGCAGCGAAGAGGCCGCGGTGTTCCGACACCTGCCGACGGAGCAGCGTGCGCGCGTCCAGCAGAAGGCCGACGCACTCCTGGCGCTGCCGTCGGAGAAGCGCGTGCCGTTCATGGTGCAGCAGCTCAAGCAGCTCATCGCTTTTCGCGGACTACGCGGCGTCGAGAAGGTCGACCCGTCGTGGATCTTGCACGGCTTGCGTGGCGAGAGCGCCCGAGTCGTTGCCTGTGTGCTCATCACCTTGCCGCCACCGACCGTGCGCTCGGTGCTCAAGCGCTTGCCGCCCGGCATCCGCAAAAAGCTACCGCCAAAGAACGAGATCAAAGCAGTGCCGCAGGAGCTGGTCGAAGCGGTGCGCCAGATCTTCGAGTCGCGCTTCCACGAGATGCCCGAGCCGTCGCCGAAGGGCTTCGCCTACCGCGACGTCGTGCAGCTCGAGAAGACCGACCTCTTCCGCTTGATGCGCGATCTCGGGCTCATCGAGCTCGGTCAAGCCTTCGTCGCCGTCGGCAAGATGGCGCTCGCCGAGCTCTGCCGCCGCTTGCCGCGCGACAAAGCCGAGGAGCTCATCCTGGCGGTGCGCAGCGCCTCGCTCATCGACGTCCCCGACATCAAGAACGCGCAGCGCTTCCTGTCGCGGGTCGTCGTCAACTTCACGGATAGCGAAGAGTTCTTCCAGAAGGCGGGTCTGTGGCGCATGGCCAAGGCGTCGCTCATCGAGGACGACGCGTTCCGCGAAGGTTTCCGCCAGCGTTTGCCACGCGATGCCGGTCAGCTCTTCTTCACCTACATGGAAAAGGCTGGCGAAATCGAAGAGCTCTCGCCGGAGATGCTGCAGCGCCTTCAGGACTCGGTCTTGATGCGCATTCGTGAGCTCTCCAAGCAGGGCGCCATCGAGCCCCGCTGGCGCGACATGCAGATGCTCTTTCACAGCCCGGTCACCAACGACGCCGCCTGAGCCGAGCGCCACACTGGCGGTACCCGGCTTAGACAAACGCGGCGCCAAAATGCTAGCACTCGAGGTGCTTGACCCTGGTCACTAACCTCATCCTGCGCACCATCTGGGCTGAGACCCGCGGCACCGACGATGCCCGCGCCAAGCAGCTCGTCGACATCGCAAAGACGCGGGGCGTACCGGCCAACGACCTGGCGCTCGGGCGCGTCGTTGACCTGGTCCAACGCCGCCAGTTCAGCCGCGTCGCCGCGATGTTCGCGGACGCGCCGTCGTCGACCAGACCCCACGATGTCGCGACCCAAGGCATGCGCGCCGGCGGCTTCGCTTCGGTGCACGAGCTCTCTGAGCCCCAGAAGATGGCGACCGGCACGCCCGCCGCGACGTCGCGTCGAGCCCCGCGGGGGCTGTTCGGCGGCACGGGGCTGTTCGAAATGCCGTACCAGCTCAGTGAAGAGCAGCGTGACTGGATCACGGGCGCGCGTGCGAAGAAGCCGCCCGCCGCGCCGCTCTCCAACGGTATCGGGCTCGAAGTCTTCGCGGAGAACTTCAAGCACCTCTCGACCACGGTCTGGCTCCTGCGCGCTGGCAGGGCCGCCGAAGTGCGCATGCACGACCCGGACACCAGGGCCATCGAGAGATGTCTCGAGTGTGCCCTCGATAACATCAGTTCCCCGCGGACGGTGGACAACATCGAAGCGCTGGCGAAGTCGCCTAGGTTCGCCGAGCAACTCGCCGCGCAGCGCGGTCTGCGCGACCTCGAGCTCATCACCCGCGGCGTCAATGCGGACAAGATGCCGGAGCTCGCCGAGATACCGCTCAGCCGCGTGGCGGGGGCGATCGCGTTGGCGGACATGAGCGCGCCACTCCGGGCCAACATGGATTCCGCGATCGCCAACGGTCGTCTCGACATCACCGGTGCTCTCGCGCGAGCCTTGCGCCGCGTCGGCTCGACCAGCGAAGACCCAGTCGTCTACGGCGCGGCGAGCCTCGTTCAGGCGCGCGCGTACGCAGCCGCCGCGAACCGACTGAACGACGCGCGCCTCGGAACGCCGCTCGGCAACCTGCGTGCCGCGTTGCGGCAGCCAACGCCGCGAGTCGACGCACAAACCCTGGCCGCGCTCGAGCGCGACGGCCACAAAGTGCTCGCCGATGCGCTCCGTGATAACGGAGTCGCGGGTCCCGATGGTTCCGTCGCGCTGGCGGCGGCGCGCATCCGGCGAAACGCCAACGACCTCATCAAGGCTGGCCAAAAGTTGCTCACGCCGGAGCTGCTCGCGGCGACGAACGAGCTGCGACGCTTGGAGCTCGCGCGCCGCCAGGAAAAACCGCCGAGCGCCGAGACCAGCGTCGCAACAGGCGCCGCGATGGGCGTCGCGATGAAGGAAATGGACAAGCTCTTCGCCGCGGCGTTCCCTTACAACTCCGACGAGCAAACAGCATACTCTGTTTTAGCGGACACGGTCCATATGACGGACGCCGCGGTCTCCAGCTACAGCGGTCTTCATTACTACCTGCGGCGGGCGCTTTGGCTGACTGACGGGCGGGGCATCGCTTGCTTGGACCGTCTCGATGCAACCGGGGATACCTCCGAGGCCATCGTCAAGACAGGCACCATCAACCTCGTCGCCCTCTTGAAGTCCCCCGGAGCCGTCAATCCCGGTGAAGACGTCTTCCACGAGCTGGGTCACCTGGCCGAGCACTCGGACCCCGAGCTGCGCGCCGCCTGCACCGAGCTACGCGATCGGCGCGGCGCCGGAAAAGCGCGGGTGAGCTTGCGCACGCTGGGCATCCAGGACGACGCCATGGCTGTCGATGGCGGATTCATCACGGGCTACGCTGGGAAGATCATCCCAAGCGGCAGCACCGAGATGATGTCGGTCGGTTTTCAGCACTTCGCATCGACCTACTCGGCCGCGCGGCTTTGCGCGCATGACGTCGAGCATTTCTGCCTCGTGCTGGGGTGGCTGACGTCATGATTCGTTACGCACTGACCACCTTCGCCGGCACGGTCGAGGTCCTCCTGGATATCGATGATCCGGAGGGTTACGGCGTTCTCGCCTTCGAGGGCCCGGAAGCCGCCCTCCCCCATGTGCGCCGGGACGTGACCAGCAGCTTCGGCAATCGTGGCCGGACGCTCGAGGGCCCGGTTTGTGCCGCCGATCTTCGAGTGGCCATGGCAGGCCCAAGCCTGCGACCCTACGCGCCCAAACTGCTGGACTGACACGCTGTCAGCCAGTGGGTACGCGTGTAGGTTATGTAGGACATGGGGTCGTGGCCTCACGATACCGTGGTGGTGGATACGGTCGTCGACGCGTTGGTCCCGACGGTCGAAGTCACGCCATTCCCGGCGACGGTGGTCGATCGGCTGGTCCTCGTCGGAGCTGGAAAGCCTTACAAACCGCGACACCGCCACAAGGGACTGGCGAACCAGCTCAAGGTCCTCGCCATGGCCGCGATCGTGCTTGCCCTGGTCTGTGCCTACGCGTTCGGCGTCCTGGGCCGGGACACCGCGGTCGGGGCCGCTCAAGCGTCCGCGATGACAGACCCAAGGCGCGACACGGCGGTGCCGAGCATCGACCCGCCACTTGAGACCATCCCACTGGGCGAACCATGGTTCTCCGCCCCGCCGACCGCCCCCGAACCCCAGCGAAACGGTCGCCCGAGAGCCAAATAGCGAGGAAAGTGCATGCCGCGACCACACGTCTTTCACAAATGGCGACGGGCGTGGCACAATTGCCCACCGTATGGGTAAGGTCATCAAGCGCGGCAACGCGGAATTCGGCGATATCTCACCAGAAACCGGGTTCCCAGAGCCCCGGGAGCGCCCCCCAGCGGCTCCCGATAGCGCCAATCGTCGCGGCGCGGTCATCGATCGTGATGTCTTCGAGGCCCGCAGCGAGGCCCAGCAGATCCGCGATCGCGCACTCGCCGAGGCCGACGACTTGCGCAAGGCCGCCGAGGTCGAGTCCGAGGAGATCAAGGCGCGCGCCTACCAACTTGGTTACCAGGAGGGCCGCGACGTCGGCGCCGCCGAGCTGACCGAGATGGTCGCGAGCCACAGCGTGCGTCTCGATCAGATCGAAGCCCAAGCGGAGCCGCAGCTACGCGACCTCGCCGTTGCCATTGCCCGCAAGATCATCGGCAAGGAGCTCGAGTTCCATCCCGATGCCATCGTCGACATCGTCAAAGCGGCGCTCGCCGAGAAGGCGCGCCTGCGCCGCGAGATCTTCCTGCGCGTGAACCCGGCGGACCTCCAGTTCATTCGCGACAAGAAGGCCGACCTGCTCGACGTCTTGAGCCGCGCCAAGGAGATCGGCATCCGCGAGGATCCCGACGTACCCCGGCACGGCGTCATCATCGAGACCGACGCCGGTACCATCGACGCACAGCTCGAAACCCAGCTCGCGGTCTTCGAACGAGTCCTGAAGAGCACTTACTGACGTCCGCGAAAGCAGACAACGAGGCGCGCGTGGAGAGCAAGAACAAGTCAGCGCCGGTCATCGATCTCAGCCGCTACATCAAAGCGGTCGAAGAGACCGAGACCATCCACGTCCGCGGTCGCGTCACCGAGGTCGCGGGCCTGGTCATCAAGGCCGTGGTCCCCGGCGTTCGTCTCGGCGAAATGTGTTACATCGAGACCGGCCGCGAGCGTGTCGTCTGCGAAGTCGTCGGTTTCCGCGACGAAGCCTGCATGCTCATGCCGCTCGGCGACGCCCAGGGCTTGGGTCCCGACTCCGAGGTCCTGCCCACCGGCAAACCCTTCAGCATTCGCTGCGGCTGGGGTCTCCAGGGGCGCATCCTCGACGGCCTCGGCCGGCCCATCGACGACGGTCCACCGCTCGAGGACATCCCCGGCCTGCAAGACTGGTCGGTCGACCGCGACGCGCCGCACGCGATGAAGCGCAAGCGGGTAACCGAGCACATCGCGATGGGTGTGCGCGCCATCGACGGCATGCTGACCGTCGGCCTCGGCCAACGTATTGGTGTCTTCGCCGGCTCCGGTGTCGGTAAGTCGACCCTCATGGGACAGATCGCGCGCAATTGCGAAGCCGAGATCGTCGTCACCTGCCTGGTCGGCGAGCGTGGTCGCGAAGTCCGTGACTTCATCGAGGAGTCGCTCGGTGAAGAGGGCATTCGCAAATCCATCACCGTGGTCGCGACCTCGAACCAACCGTCACTCGTTCGCTTGAAGTGCGCGTTCGTCGCCACCGCCATCGCGGAGTGGTTCCGCGATCAGGGTAAGCGCGTCCTCTTCATGATGGACTCGTCGACCCGCTTCGCTCGTGCCCAGCGTGAGATTGGTCTCGCCATCGGTGAGCCACCGGCGCGCCAAGGTTATCCGCCGTCCGTGTTCGCGCAGATCCCGCGACTCATGGAGCGCACTGGTAACAGCGAGAACGGCTCGATCACCGCGCTCTATACGATCCTCGTGCAAGCGGGCGACATGGATGAGCCCATCGCCGACGAAGTCCGCGGTATTCTCGACGGTCACATCATCTTGAACCGCGCCCTCGGCGCGCGAAACCACTGGCCCGCCATCGACGTGCCCGTCTCCCTCTCCCGCGTCATGTCCGGTATCGCGGCGCCCGAGCACAAGAAGGCGGCCGCCAAGCTCCGCGAAGTGCTCGCCACCTACGAAAAGCAACGCGACCTCATCTTGCTCGGCGCTTACCAGTACGGCACCGACCCGAAGACCGACTACGCCATCGACAAGATCGAGGAAGTCGAGGCGTTCCTGCGCCAGGGTACCGAGGAGAAGGACGATTTCGACGCCACGGTTCAAAAGCTCATCGATCTCTTCGGAGATATCTAGTTCCGCAATGCTGACGCGGTGCCGGGCGGACTAGGCTCCACAGTTCGCTCCCGGCCGGTTAGAATCGAATAGATGTCGCTGGATCGAGTTGGCCAAGGACCAATCCCTGCCGTGATCAACGGGCCGGCGGGGCAGACCAGCGGGCCCGCGCAGCCAACGCAGGCCACCGAGACGGTCGAGACCAAAGAGGAACCGAAGAAGGTACCCAACCGCCGCCTCGTCCCCGGCGGCGGCCTCGAGGGTGTCTCCGGAACCGACGTCGACAAGGCGTTGAGTGCCGCTACCCGGCGTGGCGCCGATCATCGAAAGCAGAAGCTCGACGACCTCCGCGAGCTCTTGCGCGGGGCGACGCCGGCGCAGGTCCAGAGGATCTTGGCGGAGACCCAACACGCCGAGGTGCGGGCGCTGATCGTCGAAGCCACCGCGCTCAGCGCCAATCAGGGGCGCGCCCTCGGCGAGGTCATGCACGCCGATCGTTCGGTCCCGGCGCAGCTCGAGCTCGCGAGGCCGACGGCGCAGACCGAACCGCGTCCTGATCCGCGACGGGTCGAACCGTCGTCGACGCCTGCCGCCTTCCGACAGAACCCGGATCTGAACGCTCTCGCGAACCGGGTTACCGAGTTCGTGTTCGGCCGCGGCGGCGGACCCGATGTCCTGCGATCGGTGTTCTATGGCCTGTCGAAAGGCGATCAGGCGCGACTCGAGCGTCTGATCGGCGAAGGCATCTTGCGAGGGCCACCAGAGCGGGCGCAGCCCGGGCAACAGCGCCATGCCGCCATGACGCCGGAGCGGGCTTTCGAGGACATGCTACAGGGACGCTTTGGCAGACTGGCCGGCGGCTCCGCGGACGCCGAGCGCCGGCTCTTCCGCGCCTTGCGCAGCAATCCCGACAGCCGCTTCTCGCTCGGCGATCAGATCTTCATGGCGGTGAAGAACCTCGGAGGTGTCGAGCGCCGAGACCGGCTACTTGCCCAGTTCAACCAGCTCAACCGTCGCGAGCAACAGGCGCTCGCCGCCTCCTATCGCGTACGGTATGCCGAGGAGTTCCCGCCTCGCCTGACGAGCGAGCTCAGTCGCATCCAGCCGCCGCGCGAGCTGACCGCCTTCGAAGCGCACATCCGCCTCGTCGAGCGCGAAGACGCAAGCCAGCCACAAGGTAAGCCACGCGACGCCGACCTCGCCTTCGCGGTCTGGCGCGCCTCGACACCGCGCTCGCGCTCCGACCTGCCGTACCTCTTCGCGGCCCTCGAGAACGCGGTCGATGGGGAACGCTTCGCTGAGATTCGAGATCTGTACGCTCAAGCGTTGGGCGGGCCCGACATGCTCGCCGAGATCAATGGCCGCACACACCGGGCCGCGCAGGGCGAAGGCGGCAACCCAGAGGAGTGGGCCGTCCGCATCAGCGCGCTCACCGAGGGCAGGCTCGAGGGGTACCTCGCCACGACAGCGCGGCTCTACCTCGCGGGCGAGCTCGACGCCGATGAGATGCTGCGCGTCGTTCAGCGCTACTATGGCGAGGGGCGGCGAGTGAGCCACGACCAGCTGCGCGACGCGAGCAGCAACGAGGTCATCGCGCGGTTGCGCGCGAGCGATCCACGCCTCGACGCCGCGATGGCCACCAGCGCCGATCGCGATCTCGGCACGATCGCCGAGGACCTTCAGCGCACCTTGCTAAGTAACGGCGACGAGCGCGGCCCCGCGGTCTCGGCGATCTTGCGCCGCGTGCCGCCAGACCAACGCCAGACCTTCGCTGATCTCTTCCTCTCGCTGCACGGCATCTCGCACGAGACCGCAATCTCTCGTGCATTTACCATGCGCACGAGCGCACAGGAGGGAGCGCTCGACCGCGACCTCCCTTGGCGAGCGCGTTTGCTGCACGAAGCTCGCGAAGGTCCTTACGACATCATCGACATGTTGCACGCCATCTCCCTGCGCGCCGCCGACCCGCAGGAGCTCGTAGGGGCGATGGAGCGCACGCCCAGCGAGCTCCGCCCGCGGCTGCAGGCCGTCTATGACGAGAGGTTCGGCGCAGGCGCTTTCGATCGCGTGGTCGCCAGGCTCGAGGCGCGCTACCAACGAATTATCCGCGGCTAAGCCTTCTGCGCGCCGTAGGTCATGAGCACCGGGCGCAGGGCGTTCTGGGCGCACAAGAGCTTGAGACCGGGCGACTCGCTGAAATACGGCACCCAGGCGACGCGCAGAGCCATGAGATCGCCGAGGGTCTTGCAGCCTTTTGCCCTGCAAATCACCAGGTCGACTGGGCTCAGCGACTTGATCACGCTCACCGGCGCCGACAGCCACTTGGCGCTCGCGAACTTCGCGTTCTTGCCTGACAGCTCGAGGACACCCGTGGCCCGCAGCGCGGCACCGATGTCAGGCAAGCTGGCCGCGATGCCGCTGACCGGTTGGGATACGTGGTGGACTGCGTTCATGGCTCTCTCCGCTCTTGAGTGAGCCATGAAGTTCGGTTGTTCACCCACGCGCGTTGCGTCTTCGGGAGCGCAGCCGTGTCAGCAGGCGAGCGCACCCGTAAAACCGTATAACATACCGTATTTGCGGAGAAATTAATCGTTTGCCGACCATCCCCTGGCCGATCCCCGCGGCTCACCGTATCGCCGATCGATGACCGTCTGTCGGGCGAGGCCGTCAATTCAACAGATGCGCGCGATGCCGCGGGAGAAGTACACTCAGGATAAGCTGCTAGGGCGCGCCCCAGCGCGCTTCGGCATCGAGGCCGAACGGAGTACGATTGGGGACCGGAGCCCTGACAGCATCAGCGGGAGCGTTGCCCGCGGTGCAGGTCGATGGTCGGGTAGTGACCGCGCAAGCGGACTCCCCGGCGAAAGCTCCGAGCGCGGTACCGAGGTCTGGTGAGGTCGATCGCAGGCCGGTCGTACCTGTTCAGGACCGCTCGACGGGCGTCACGCCACCGGAGCCAGGCGACGTTCGAAGCCGTCTCGAACGGGTCCACGTGGAAGTGGCCCGGAGCGCCGCGGTTTGGGCACGGCTCCCCGCCGAGGTGGTTCGCACGGAGTTGCCGGCAAACGTCCCCGCGGCGCTGAGCGCTGGTTGGCAGAGCGAGCTGCGACGCATCGGCGTCCCCGGTGATCCGCGGGTGCTCGATCGTTACGTCGCGGATCACCGACCAGCGCTGGACTAGCTCGCGCGGACGGCCGCCGGGATGCCACGCGTCGGGGACGGCAGCGCGCTCGACGGCGCCTTGGTGCGGGAGCTCGCGAGGAGACACCCGGGTGCCACGTTCGATCTGATGGTCATGCGCGACGGGACAATGAGGTCGGGGTTCGCGCCTGGGCAAACCCAGGTCAACCCGCTCGTGGTGCGGATGGTGGAGGGAGATCGGGTTCGACACTTCACCGCCGACTGGCACGGGTTGCAGCGGCAGATGCGCGACGGAGGGGCGCTGCAGGCAGCATTCGCATCCGATCCCAGATTGGCCGCCGCCTTTCGCCAGCACGTCGACCCCGGGGTGAATCTCCCCAGCGACCCACAGGAAGCGCTGCGCTTGGTCATGTCCCGCGGTAACGCCGCCGTCATGAGCAGCACCATCGCGCGCATGCCTCGCGAGTTGCAGGCACAGCTCCTTGGCCGATTGGCGGGGCCCGCGAATGACCCGACCCTCGGTGGCTTGCTGCGTGAGCTGCCGGCCGACCCGCCACTACGCGCCGATCAGGTCGTCGCGACAGTCGACGGTGCCGCGCTGACCGGTGCCGGCGCGCCAGTGTCCGCTGTAGCGAACCTCAGCATTCGGCCGGCGGACGGCTTGGCGAGAACGCACCGCTTCTTGACGTCGGACCCCGCGACGTTCCGTGACGCGGTTGCCGCGGATCTCGCGCCTTACCGTGTGCTGCGCGGTGATACGACGCAGCCCCTGACCGGCGTCGGCTTGAGCAACGAGATCGGCGTTGCCATGGGGATCCCTCCGACGCAGGGGCCGAGAGATCTCGAGGGGGCGAGGCAGTTCGACATGAGCAGGGACCCTCTCTTCGGGGGCCCGGCCGAACGCGCCATCGAGCCGGTCGCGAGAGCCATCCGCGAGGTCGGTGGCGAGCCGGCGAGGGTGTCGACGCTGCCGGTATTCTATAGCAATCCAACGCTCGGGTTGCAGCGGCTGCCGCTGTTTCGCGTCGAGACAAGCGCCGGAGCGAGCCGGTTCGTCGATCACCAGGGCCGCGTCTACAACGACATCGCGGACTATCGCGACAACAACAAGCTGCCGCGTGGCACGCTGCTCTTCCCCGAAACAGGGCGCATGGCTGACTCGACCTACGCGCCAACGGAGATCAAGAACAGCACGTGGGACCACGTGCAGGACCACGCGGATGTGGCGGTCGCGGTGCTAGGAACCGCCGCGGCAGGCGTCATGCTCGTAGGCTCCGGCGGCCTTGCGGCACCGGTGGTCGCCGGTGGTGCCTCGCTCTACTTCGCGGGGCGCTCCGGGAGCCAGCTCTACGACCGTGCTCGTCACGGCGAAAGCATCGATCCGTTCGCCAACTCGGAGGCGCGCCTCCATTACTTGACCATCGGGGCGAGCATGCTCGGCGGCGCGGCGCTCGGAGTGACCGTGCGCTCGACCGCTCAGGCCACGGTCGGCGTGTTGTCGACGGCATCGCGGGTCGCGCCGCACCTGCAGCGCGCCGCGATTGGCGCCGATGCGGCGGTGGTCGGCGATAGCGGTGTGCGTCTCGCGACGCACTGGAACCAGCTCGGTCCGCAAGAGCGGCTAGCGATGATCGCTCAGATGGGCTTCTGGTTGGGAAACACCGCGCGCATGGGTGTCGCTCCAGCGAGGCCGGAGGGTTGGACCTACAACCGACCCATTGGCCGGGCGCGCGCCGAGCTGGGCGCCCGCATGCGCGAGGCGAGAGCCTTGGACCCCGGTGTGCAAGCAGAGCTCGCGGACGTCGCGCGTCTCACCAATGGCACGCACATCTCCCCAGGCGTGAAGGGAGAGGCACGCGCCTGGAAGAAGACAGTCGGCGAGACGAACCTCGACGCGAATGCGCTCAGGGATCTGAATCGCGGCAGCCTCGTCTACGAAACCGAAGCCCAGGTGCGCGCGGCGCTCGCAACGATCCGGGCACGCTACGGGGATCGCATCGTCGAGCAGATCGACCGCTTCAGCAGACCGCAGCTGTCTGGGTACCGGGACGTGAAGCTGCAGATCCGTGGCGAGGGCGGTCAAATCTTCGAGCTGCAACTGCACCAGCGCGGCATCTTCAATGCCGGCAAGATCGAGCATTCGTACTACGAAGCCATTTCGCACATCGAGCGGGAGGCCGTGCGAACGAACCGACCGCTTAGGGCCGCGGAGGCCGATGCCATCGCGGCGTTGCGCCAACAGACGCAGGCTCTCTATGCTGACGCGCTCGCGAACCCCAGCAAGTACCCACCGATGCGCAACGCGGACGGCAGTCTGAATCCCGCCTTCGTCCAGCTCAACGAGCTCTACCGTCGTCGCATGGCGGACACGCTAGGCCAATACAACGTGAGGGCCCCCTGATGCCGATCGACATCAAGAGGACAGAGGCGGCGCGCACGGGCTCCGCCGCGACACCCGACGCGGCGCGCCTCTTCGCGCTGCAGGCGCACGGCGCGCGAACCTACGGCACGTGGCCTCACGCGCGACACCTCGACGATGTCGCCAAAACGATGCGCGAGCTCGGATTCACCGGGCCGGAGCATCAGATCGTGGCCTACCTTCACGACGTCCTCGATGAGAGAACCTGCGGCCGCAACGACGTCGAGCAGCGCTTCGGAACCGCGATCGCGACCGCCGTCGATGAGCTCGCGCGCTACCGATCGGGGACGGGCGACGTCGATGGCTTGGGTCAGCTCGCGTTCGCGGTGAAAGTCGCGGAGCGCATCAGCAACGTCCGCGCGCTCGGGGCATCGGGGGTCGACGATCCGCAGCGCCTGTTGCGCAAGTACGAACGCGAGATCTCCGGCTTCATGCGCCGAAGCGTGAGTCTGACGGCTACGCACAAACGGTCGGTTGAGCTCCTCGGCCGCGAGCTCATAGCCTCACCGCGTCGCCTCTCGTCCGCGAGTGGAGCAGCAAGCTTGGCGGGCTTTTTTCTCGTCGGGGATCGACCGGTTCAGGCGGTCGTCACCGCCGATGGCGGGCTCGACGTGCTCGCCTACGATGCGAAGACCGCCTCTTTCGTCCGCGACATGAGCTATCTCGCTCGGATTACGGCTCCGCGTGACGGCACGCGTGAGGTCAGTCGCGAGGCATTCGAAGAGGCGCTACAGGCCCTTCGTAAGCGATAGCCAGCGCCCGCCGCCTATGTAAGACTGGTGCCTCGGCATGGCTGTAAAACCCGACTATCGCCTTCAGGCCCTTGTCACCCTTCGCGAGCGGCGCAAGGAAGAGGCCGAGCGTTTCCTGGGTGTGAAGCTGGCCGAGCTCGCCGCCGAGCAGAAGCGCCAGAAGGAAATGGAAGACGAGCTCGAACGCATGATCGCCAAGCGCGAGGCCAAGATGCGCGAGTACGCCGAGAAGTCGATGAAGGGCATGATGGCCGCCCAAGACGTCGTCGGCGCCAACGTCTACATCGAGCGCCTGAAAGAACAGGAAGAGGCCCAAGAGAACGCCATCGAGGGGCAGAAGCAGGTCGTCGCCCAGAAGAAGGACGAGGTCGACGACGCCCGCAAGCAGGTCGTGCTCGCCACTCAGGACCTCAAGGCGCTCGAGAAGCACAAGGAGAAGTGGGCCGCCGAGGTCAAGAAGGAGCAGGAAGCGCGCGAGGAGGCCGTCATGGACGAGATCGCCCAGACCATCTACTTGGGACGCGATAAGTGAGCAGCGACTCGGGACGCCGGCCGCTTCCCGGTGACTTCCGAATCATCCCCGCGCGCGTGGGTGAAGTCGGGATCATCCTGGGGCTCATCAAGGAGCTCGCGACCTACGAGCGCGCGGCCGATCAAGTGAAAGCGACCGAGCAGTCGCTCACGCAGACGCTCTTTGGACCGTCGCCGCAAGCCGAGGTGCTCATCGCCTGGGAGAACACCGAGGCGGTCGGCTTCGCCCTCTTCTTCCACAACTACTCGACCTGGCTCGGCCGGCGCGGCATCTACCTCGAAGACCTGTTCGTCCGTCCGACGCACCGCGGCAAAGGTTATGGCCGAGCTCTCTTGGCCCATCTGGCCCGAATAGCCCTAGAAAGGGGCTGCGGGCGCTTCGAATGGTCGGTCCTGGACTGGAATGAGCCCGCCATTGGTTTCTACAAAGCCCTGGGGGCCAAACCCATGGACGAGTGGACGGTGTATCGTATTACTGGCGATGCCCTGTCGCAGTTGGCCGGAGAAGCACCGTAAGGGGTTGGGATGAGTCGGGT
This sequence comes from Myxococcota bacterium, assembly GCA_041288095.1. Taxonomy (GTDB): domain Bacteria; phylum Myxococcota; class XYA12-FULL-58-9; order XYA12-FULL-58-9; family JALHOP01; genus JALHOP01. Next base: position 9,502 of record JBGGMJ010000092.1, on the reverse strand, counting down.
CGAAGAAGAACGCGCCGCGCAACGTTACGAGGACCAGAAGCGCCTCGAAAAGGACATGCGCACCAAAAACGAGAAGTCGAGCGAGGACTTCTCGCGCGTCGTCAACGCCAAGACGCAATCCGCCATCAAGGTCGTCAAGCAGCAGCAGACCATGAACAACAACGCGCGCCAGCAGCAAAACTCGGCGCGACGCGGTCAGGCTCAATCGAACCTCCTCGCCAAGAGCGGCATCCAATCGCGTAACCTCCAGGCCGAGCTCTTGAAGCAGAGCGCCTCGTCGCAGGAGCAGACCCGCGCGGAGGGGAAGGGTCGCCAGACGGAGCTGCAAGACACGCGCGGCGCCGAGCACGAGCGTCAGGTGCAGTCGCAGAAGGACAGCGACAAGAGGGTCGAGAAGTACAACGACCATATCGCGGCCGTCGCGCGTGAAGACGAGGAGCGTCAGGGCGGCGGTGGCAGTGAAGGCGATAGCGGACAGATGGGCGGCGGCCAGATGGGCATGCCGATGCAGCAGCAGCAGGTTGCCGCGACGTCCGAGGTGCAGAGCGCCGGCGGCACCGTGAAGATCCCGCAAGCGCTCATCGCTTCGCTCGTCAAAGCCTGCGGCGTGAAGGTCGACCCGAAGGGTCTCACCGAGTTCCAGATCGACCTGCGCGACGATGTGCTCGGTGGCTCGAGCGTCAAGGTGAGCGCCAACGGCCGCAAGATCAGCGCCACCGTTGTGTCGAGCGACGCCAACATCCGCCGCTTGTTCAAGGCGAGTGAAGGTGATCTGGCGCGGGCCTTCGACTCGGCCGGCATGTCGCTCGAGAGCTTCCGCGTCTCGGCGTTCTAAGGGACATACTCCATTTTTCGACTGCACACCTCTCGCCGCCTCGGCGAAAAATGGTGTGTGTCCCCATTTTTAGTGACTATTGTCGCCGCGTGCGTCGCGCCAGTACCGCAAGTCTCACGTTGGGCGCCCTCGGCGTCGTCTTCGGCGACATCGGTACGAGCCCGCTCTACACGCTGCGTGAGAGCCTGCGCGGCAGTCTGGTGTCACGCGAGGACGTGCTCGGCGTCCTCTCGCTCATCTTCTGGTCGCTGACCGTCGTCGTCACCATCAAGTACCTGATCTTCATCATGCGCGCCGACAACCGTGGCGAGGGCGGCATCTTCGCGTTGCTCGCCATCCTGCCGCAGCGCTACCGCGAGAACCGCGCCCGCCGCATGTCGCCGATCGCGTTTCTGGTCGTGGTCGGAGCCGCGTTGCTCTACGGGGACGGCGCGATCACGCCCGCGTTCTCGGTGCTCTCCGCGGTCGAGGGCGTGACGGTGGTCGCGCCGCATCTCGCGCATCTCGTGGTGCCAATCACCTGCGCCATTCTGATCGCGCTCTTTCTGGTGCAGCGCCGCGGCACCCACGTCGTGGGCCGCGTGTTCGGGCCCGTGATGATCGTCTGGTTCGGCGTCATCGCGGTGCTCGGCGCCATGCACATCAGCGACGATCTCGAGGTGCTCACTGCCTTGTCGCCGCATCACGCTGTCCGCTTTTTCGCACATCACGGTCCGCGCTCGTTCTTCGTGCTCGGTCCGGTGGTGCTCTGCGTGACCGGCGGCGAGGCGCTCTATGCCGACATGGGGCACTTCGGCGCGAAACCGATTCGCATCGCGTGGCTCAGCTACGTGATGCCGGCGTTGGTGCTCTGCTATTTCGGACAGGGCGCGATGCTGCTCAAGGATCCGACGCGCATCGGCAACCCGTTCTTCGCGCTGGTGCCGACCGGGCCACTCACCTGGGGGCTGGTTGCTCTCTCGAGCCTCGCGACCGTCATCGCTTCGCAAGCGCTGATCTCGGGCGCCTTTTCGCTCACCCGCCAGGCCATCCAGCTCGGCTACCTGCCGCGCATGACGATCCGCCACACCGCGGCCGAGATGGAGCGGCAGGTCTACGTTCCACAGATCAACCTGCTCTTGGCGGTGGCCTGCGTCCTCTTGGTCACCGAGTTCCAAGCCTCGGAGGCCCTGGCCGGCGCCTACGGCATCGCGGTCACCGGCACCATGACGCTCACCTCGATCGTCTACTACATGGTGATGCGCCGCAGCTGGAATTGGCCGGCGACCGCGGCCATCGCCATCCTCGTGCTCTTCCTCTCGTTCGACATCCCTTTCCTCTTGGCGAACGTCGCGAAGATCCGACACGGCGGCTGGGTGCCGCTCTTCATCGGGCTGCTCTTCGTGGCGGCGATGCTCATCTGGAGTAAGGGCCGCGCCATCATCCGTGACCATTACGAGGCCAAGCTCGCCTCTTACGACGAGGTCATTCCCGAGCTCGCCGACAAGTGTCTGGCGCGGGTGCCCGGCACCGCGGTGTTCATGGCCTCGAGTCTGCGCACGGTGCCTCCGGTCCTCGTTCACTTCGTCGAGCGCTCCCAGACGCTGCACGAGCACGTCATTCTCTTCACCGTTCAAAGCGAACAGGTTCCGATCGTCGACCCAGAGCAACGCATGACCGCCAGGGACCTGGGGCACGGCTTCTACCGCGTCGTGGCCCGTTTCGGGTTCATGGAGCAGCCGAACGTCCCGGAGATGGTGGCACGCGCGACCCAGGAGCTCGGGGTCCCTGGTGACCCGAAGGAGCTCACCTACTTCCTCGGCCGGGAGTCGGTCATCGCCGGGGAGGCTGGTCTGATGAGCTCGTTTCCCGAGCGGGTTTACGGTCTCCTATCGCGGAACGCCGTCACCGCGGACCAGCACTTCAAGATCCCCTCCAAAAACGTCGTCGAGATCGGGGTTCAGTTGGACCTCTAGATCGCTTGAAGCTGGCGGGTGTGGGTGTTAGCGTCGCCAGCGGGTACCATGCCGCAAGTTCGACCTTTTCTTTTCACGAACTTACCGCGCTACACGCACGACCAGATCGCGGTCATGCAGAGCCTGTCGGCATACTTCTCTCGCCGGCCGCTCGGGCGCACGTTCCTCGCGGACCTCGGCGCGGTGCTCGAGACGCACCTCAAAGCGCCCTGCCAGGTCTCGGTGCAGCAGACCTCGGCGATAGCCCGGGCCAACCTCGGCTCCATCTTGCCGGCGGTGGGCTGCCTCTTGGTCGTCGGCTGCGGCGCGACCGAGCACAAGATCCTCGCCGACCTCGACCCCTCGATCGCGACGTTGTGCATCGACCGGCTGCTGGGCGGTAACGGCGAGGTGGGCCGCATCCAGCGCCCGCTCACCGAGATCGAAGAGGGTGTCCTCTCCTTCGTCGTGCTCAAGGCCATGGGCTTCGTGCATGACGGCTGGGAGACCGGCAAGGAGCTGGCTCTAACCCTCGATCGCTTCGCCTCGCGCCTCGAAGAGCTACAGGCGATCATCGACACCGAGCCGGGCTACCATGCCCTCGCCCTCTCGCTCTCGATTGGCAAGAAGGTCGGTTATCTGCGGGTGCTGATCCCCGACTCGCTGATCACCTCGCACTTCCAGCAGCTCGTCGCGCAGTCGGGCGGGCCACAAGCCGAGCACCAACACATGCGCACGGTGTTCGCGGCTTTAGGAGAGCGCGACGTCACCGGCCGTGTCGAGGTAGCGCAGCTCGATCTCGGACCGGACGACATCGCCGACCTCGAAGTGGGCGACATCGTCATCCTCGAGAATCATCAGCTCGCGTTGAGCCCGCAGGGCCTGAAGGGCATGGCTTTCGTCAAGGTCGGCCTCGGCAAGAACGGTGGACTGAAAGCGCAAATCGAATCCGACGGCGACCGCTCGCGTCTCGTGGTGGCGGACATCGTCGTGCAGGAAGAACCAGCGGAGAGCCAAATGGCGGACAGTGGCGAAAATCAGGGCGAAGACAACCTCCCAGAGACCGAAGGCCTGTTGCGGGACGTTCCCGCGCCGGTAGTCGTCGAGCTCGGGCGCATTCGCATGAACACCGCCCAGGTGATTCGCTTGCGGCAAGGTCAGATATTGCGGCTGCCGCGAGGGCCGAATGATCCCGTCGACCTCGTGGTCAACGGCAAGGTGTTCGCGCGTGGCGAGCTCATCGAGGTCGATGGCGAGCTGGGTGTGCGCTTGCTGCAAGTGACCGGCACCTGATGTCACGCGGCGTGCTGCTCGCGGTGCTGCTTGTGTCCGCTGTCGCGGACGCGGGAGCGCAGGAGCGCCCGCCGGGAAGTCCGCTGACGGAGAAGGAGGCGGTCGATAAGCCGTTGATCGATAGCCGATCACCGATGGCCGATCACCGATTGACGGCAGCCGAGGAGCCGCCGCCTTCGGCGTACGACCGCGCGCGACAGGACAACGGCGAGCCTCCCGACACTCCCTCGCTCGTCGGGCAGCTCGTCAAGACGATGTTCGCCCTCAGCATCGTCATCGCCATCATCTGGGTCGTCTTCAAGTTCGGGGCCGCCCGTCTGCTCCCCGGTGCCATGGGCCCGCGCGACGGCCGCATCGTGCGCATCATCGAGCGCATTCTCGTCGATCAGAAGAACAGTCTCCTGGTCATCGATGTCGGCCCCGACCGCATGCTCCTCGGCGTCACCGAAGGCGGCATCAACGTGCTGCAGAAGCTCGGCGCCTCACAACCACCCAGCGACACCACGCGCGGCGGCCCTGCCGGATTTCGCGCCGTGCTCGAAGCCATTTCCCCCAAAAAACCGAGCGAGGACGACCATGGCGAAACCTGAACCAAATGCAGGCTTCGTGCGACAAGCGCTCGAGCGCTCGTGGAAGCGCATCAAGCGTTTCTGGCCGGCCCTCGCCGCCGCTTCGTTCGCCTTGCTCGTGACCGCCAACGCTCAGGCGCAGCGCCTCGACGAGCTCCTCGGTAAGGACGAGATCACCAACAAGCCACTCGTCTTGATGACCGCTTTGGCGGCCTTGGCGATGGTGCCGTTCGTTCTGATCATGGTGACCTCGTTCGTGAAGATCGCGGTCGTTCTCTCGATCGTGCGTCAGGCAATCGGCACGCAACAGATCCCACCGACGCAGGTCATCACCGGCCTCGCCATCATCCTCACCGTGTACATCATGACGCCGGTGGGTCTCGAAATGTACAACGCCACCAAGGACAACATGCGGGCGAGCGGCGGTAAGAACGACATCATGTCGTTCACCGTCGATCAGATCATCGCGGGAGCGCGCGACGCGCAGCACCCGATGCGCCGCTTCCTCATCAAGCACGCGCACCTCAAGGACCGAGACATGTTCTTCAAGCTCGCCTGGCGCATGCGCGAGCCGCGCGACCGCGCGTCGCTCACGGACGAGGATTTCACCGTCATCGTGCCGGCGTTCGTCATCAGCGAGCTCAAGGAATCGTTCCAGATCGGCTTCATTCTCTTCGTGCCGTTCCTGGTCATCGACATGGTCGTCTCGAACATCCTGATGGCGCTCGGCATGCAGATGCTTTCGCCCACCACCATCTCCCTGCCGTTCAAGATATTATTGTTCGTTTTGGTGGACGGTTGGTACCTGATCACGCGCGGACTGGTGCTCGGTTACTCGTAAGCTTCACGCGAGGAAAAAGCCCATGGATCAGCAAGTCATCAACTTCGTCATCCGCGTGACCAACGAAGCGTTGCTCATGGTCATCGTGGTCTGCGGTCCGCCGATCATCTTGTCGATGATCGTCGGTCTCATCATCTCGCTGTTCCAAGCGGTGACGCAGATCCAAGAGGCGACGCTCACGTTCGTACCGAAGATGATCATCATCTTCGCGTCGCTCGCCGCCTTCGGCCCGTGGCTCGGCTCGGCGCTGCTGAAGTTCACGCAGATGTGCTTCGAGAATTTTCCGAACGTCGTTTATTGATCGAGCGAGGCCGCTGACGCCCCATGGAAGCCCTGCTCCAGCGCCTCGGCATTGCGCTCAACTATCAGCAGGAGATGCTCATCGCGGCGTTGATGGCGACGCGCACCCTGACGATGGTCACGCAGACGCCGTGGCTCGGCGGCAAGAACATCCCGCCCGAAATCAAGATGGGCATCGGTGTGATGGTCACCATCTTGGTGTGGCCGCTGGCGCGGGCGACGATGACCGGGGCCGTGCCGGTCACGCCCATTCCGTTCTTCTTCTTGATGATGAAGGAAGTCTTCATCGGCTTCACCATCGGCTTCATGGCCTCGAGCTTCGATACGCTGTCGGTCGCCGGCCGCGTCATCGATACCGTGCGTGGCACCTCGATGGCCGAGGTCATGGTGCCGCTCTCCGGCGAGCGCGCCACCCCCATCGGTGACCTTTTCTTCCAGCTCATGCTGGTCGTCTTCATGGCGATGGGGGGCCACCGCATCTTCCTGCAGGCCTACGCTCACTCCTTCGAAGTCATCCCGCTCGACGTACACCTGGACTACGGCGGCGCGCTCTGGCCGTTCTTCGATCTCATCATGCGCGTCACCGGCGAGATGCTGTTCATCGGCGTTCTCATCGCGACGCCGGTCATCGCCGCGACCTTCATCACCGACCTGGTGTTCGGCATCCTCAACCGCGTGGCGCCGCAGCTCAACGCCTACTTCCTTTCGATGCCGGTCAAGGCCATGGCCGGCATCATCATGATCTTCATCGCGATGGAGCCGCTGGTCACGCGCATGTTGGCCTATCTCGAATGGGCGCTCAGCGTCGTCGAAGAGCTGATCTCGCTGCTGGTGCGCGGCACTTGATGCGCTTCGTGCCGCTGGTCGCGGCCTTGGCGGTCGGCGCTTGCGCCCGGTCGGCGCTGCTCGACGATACGCCGGGAGACTTCGACGGCGACGGGGATAACGACCAGGGTGACGGCGATAGCGGACCCACGGACGACGACACGGCCGTGGTGCTCCTGGGGCAAGCGTCGGGGCTGGTCAACGCGAACCTCGAGGACGGGTTGGAGCTGCCGAGCGACCTCGCGATCTGCGGCGGCAGGCTCTTCGTGGCGGACCAGTTCCACCACCGCGTCCTCGTCTGGGACAGCTTCCCGGCGCGCGGCCGTCCGTCACTGGTGCTCGGCCAGCCGACCTTCACGACTCGCGCCTCCAACTACGCGGGGGTCGATGCGCGCGGGCTCAGCTTCCCCGACGGCATCGCCTGCAACAGCGACACGCTCGCTGTCGCGGACACGTCCAACTCGCGCGTCTTGATCTGGCAGCCCCTTCCGACCACCAACTTCGAGGCGGCTTCCGTGGTCGTCGGTCAGCCTGATTTCTCGACGAGCGGCGGTCGCGGCATCACCGCGACGGGGATGAATGGCCCTCGCGGCGTCGCCCTCGTCGGCAGCGCGCTCTTCGTGGCCGATACCGCGCAGAACCGCGTCATGGTGTGGAACAACGTGCCGACGGTGAACGGTGTCGCGGCGAGCTTCGCCCTCGGCCAGCCGAACCTGACGAGCGGCGCGGCCAACGCCGGGACCTCGGTCAATGCCAACGGCATGTTCGTGCCGGCGGCGGTCGCGAGCGACGGCACACGGCTATTCATCGCCGACTCCGGCAACAATCGCGTGCTCGTGTGGAACACGGTGCCGGGCGCCGCGGTGCCACCGAGCTTCGTGCTCGGCCAGGCAAACTTCATCACCGGGACGCTTCCGCCATCGCAGACCGCCTCCTCGCTCGAAACACCCGATGGCTTCGGCTTCGCGGGCACCAACACGGTGGTCTTCGATTCGGCCGGCAGCCGCGCCTTGGTGTTCAACGTGCCCATCACGGCGAACAACCAAGCGGCGAACATCGTCTTCGGTGGCTCGATTCACGTCGGCGGCTTGGTACCGCTGTACAGCGCCACGACCCTGGCTTCACCACGCGCCTTGGCGGTGGGCGGCAACGAGGTCTACCTCGCCGACGCGCTGGCGCACCGCGTTTTGGTTTATGCGACGAGCCTCTTCGACCCCGTGGCCTCACGAGCCGCTATCGCGGTCATCGGTCAGCCGGGCTTGAACAGCGGCTCGAAGCGTACGCCCGCTTCTGGGGTGAACGGTCTGGCCTTGGGCCTACCGATGGACGTGGTGGTGAACGGCGAGCAGGTCCTCGTCGTCGACTTCATCTATCACCGCGTGCTCGGTTGGAATGCGCTTTCCAGCGCCCCCGGCACCCCCGCCGACTTCGTGCTCGGCCAGCCCGACCTCGTCACTTACGACCCGCACGAGGACCAAACGGACGGCGAGAGCCTCCTGTTCCCGACAGCGGCTCGCGTCATCGGCGGGAATCTCCACGTCATCGACCGCGACCACCACCGCATCCTCGTGTGGGACGGCGTGCCTACGGCCAACGTGCCGCCGGCGCGGGCGCTCGGCCAGCCAACGCTCGACGCCATTGCGCCCAGCGCGGTGGTCGATGGCTCGACGTTCCGCCAGCCGACGAACCTCGACAGCGATGGCACGCGCTTCGCCGTAGCGGACACGAGCTACAACCGCATCCTCTTGTGGAACACCATTCCGACCGACGCCAACGACGCAGCCGACGTTGTCCTGGGCCAACCCAGCATGGATGTCGTCACCTCGAACACGGGCGGTCTCTCTGCCTCGTCGCTGCGCTCGTCGCGCGATGTCTGCTTCACCCCGAACGGCATCGCCGTCGCCGACACCGGCAACCACCGCGTGCTCATCTGGAACAGCATCCCAACGACCAACGCGGCGCCCGCGGATGTCGTGCTCGGTCAGGCGTCGATGGCCCTGGCGGTGGCGCAGCCGGCGGGACCAACGACCACCGGTAACGTCCTGGGCCTGCACTACGCCGACGGCTTGTTCTACGTCACGACCGGGAACCGCGTGCTGGTGTGGCGCGGCGTACCGGCGACCAACAACGCTCCGGCGGACTATGTCCTCGGCCAGCCGTCGTTCACCGTGAACCTCGCGAACAACGGCGGCATCGGCATCGACACGCTGAACACACCGGTCAACATGGTCGCGGTTGGCGAGGATATGTACATCGCCGACACGGAGAACAATCGGATCGTGCGGCGGCGGCGGCCGGCGCCGTAGCGCTGTGGTCGTGAGCTCTTCGGCTTGTTTTGTGGTCACTTGCGAGCCGTTTTAGCGTCTGCTGTTTGGGGCATCGGTGGATCTGCTCCCAGGGGGTGGAGGAGACCCGGGGGCGGGCGTTTGCCTTGGCGCCTGCTTGCTGCGTGGGGCCGGAGGGTTGTGCTTCGCAAGGGGCTGCGCCGCTATAGCGGACAATGAAGAAATGCGCGTTAACGCGTATTTTGCGTACGCGGGCATGTGGAAAAACGACAATGGCTTCACTTTGGTATTGACGTCGCTTTTCGGTGTCGGCGCCTTAGCGCTTCCGGCGTGCTCTGGAATGGCCTTGGCGCGCGTTCGCGTGCGCGCTGTTGCGTTTCTGCGGCGGCTTCCGTGATTTTCGCATCCGCGGCCGTTTGCGGGGCACCACGGGGCTGCAAAGGGGAAAAAATTCCCGTGTTAGGATGAGTCATGAACGACTTGTCCACTTTAGCGGCCGACGAGCTCTTGGTGTCCCTGAAGGCTTGCGCCGCGCGGGAGCATGGCGAATGTGTCCACGTCATCGCGCATCTCGCGGAGGTTGCGCGCAGAAAGCTCCATCTCAGCGAGGCATGTACGAG